>DASXAF010000075.1:0-68791 GCA_036406955.1 Casimicrobiaceae bacterium | reverse complement strand
CGTCGCTTCCGCCCGGCGCGATCGCCCAGGTGCGCGGCTCGCGCAGGCCCTGCTCGGGCAGGAGCAGCACGCGCACGAGGTGCTCGTCGAGCACGAAAATCCGGCATTGCCAGCCGGCCTCGAGCGCGAGCACGACGCCGGCCGGCGCGTGGCCTGCAAACGTCGCCTTGACCAGCGGCCGCATCTCAATGCTCCGTCAATGCGCGTCCCGTTTCAGAGGCCTCGAAAAGATGCAGCGCGGCGATCGGCAGGCGGACCGGAATCGATTCGCCGGCGCGCTGCGCGAGCGGGCCCATCACCTGCACCGTCAGGCCTTCGCCGCCGGGGAGTCGGCAATAGAGGAAGCTGATGCCGCCGAGCTGCTCGAGGCGCTCCACGGTGGCAGCGAGCTCGATGGCCGGCTCGTCGAGAGCAGCGAGGCGCACGTGCTCGGGCCGAACGCCGACGTGCAGCGGCGCCCCGCCCGCGACATCGCGCGTGCCGCCCGGCACGGTCACCGACGATCCATTCGCGGCGTCGAGCGCGACGCGCAATCCCGCGCCGTCGAGCGAGGCGACGCTCGCCTTGAGGAAGTTCATCTGCGGCGAGCCGATGAAGCCCGCGACGAAGCGATTGCGCGGACGGTGGTAGAGCTCCAGCGGCGTGCCGACCTGCTCGACGCGCCCGGCGCGCAGCACGACGATCTTGTCGGCCATGGTCATGGCCTCGACCTGGTCGTGCGTGACGTAGATCATGGTCGTGCCGAGCCGCTGGTGCAGCGCGGTGATCTCCGAGCGCATGGCCACGCGAAGCTCCGCATCGAGGTTCGACAGCGGCTCGTCGAACAGGAAGATCGTGGGCTCGCGCACGATCGCGCGCCCGATGGCCACGCGCTGGCGCTGGCCGCCGGAGAGCTGCGTGGGCCGGCGCTGGAGCAGCGTGTCGAGGCGCAGCAGCTTCGCGGCCGCCTGCACGCGCTTGTCGATCTCGCCTGCCGGCGTGCGCAGGTTCTCGAGGCCGAACGCGAGGTTCTGGCGCACCGTCATGTGCGGATACAGCGCGTACGACTGGAACACCATCGCCAGGCCGCGCTGCGCGGCCGGCAGGTCGTTGACGCGCTTGCCATCGATGTACAGATCGCCTTCGCTGACCGATTCGAGACCGGAGATCATGCGCAGCAGCGTCGACTTGCCGCAGCCCGAAGGCCCGACGAACACCACGAACTCGCCGTTGGCGATGTCGAGCTGCACGTCGTGGATCACGGTGGTCGCGCCGAAGCGCTTGACGACGCGGTCGAGCTTGAGCGAGGCCATGGTTTCAGCTCACTTGACGCCTGCCGACGCGATGCCGGTGGTGATGTAGCGCTGCAGGAACGCGAACACGGCGGTGACCGGCAGCAGCGTGATCACCGTCATCGCGAGGAGGTAGTTCCATTGGGTGGTGAGCTCGCCCTGGAAGGCGTTGAGCGCGAGCTGCAGCGTGAACTTCTCCGAGCGCGACAGCACGATCAGGGGCCACAGGAAGTCGTTCCAGCGCCACATCACCGAGAAGATTGCCAGCACCGCGAGCGCAGGCGCGGCGAGCGGCATCACGATGCGCCAGAAGATGCGCCACTCGCTCGCGTTGTCCATGCGCGCGGCGTCGAGCAGCTCGTCGGGGATGGTGAGCATGTACTGGCGCAGCAGGAACACGCCGGTCGGCGTCGCCACGGCGGGCCAGATGACGCCCCACAGGCTGTTCAGCAGGCCCAGCTCCGAGACGACCAGGAAGTTCGGCACGAGGATGATCGTGGGCGGGATCATCAGCGTCGACAGGACGAGCAGGAACACGGCGTTGTGTCCCGCGAAGCGATATTTCGACAATGCGAATGCGGCCATCGCGTTGAAGATCAGCGTGACGATCGTGGCCACCAAGGTGATGAACACGCTGTTCCACAGGTAGCGGCCGAAGTCGAACTTGCCGAAGATCTCGGTGTAATTGCTGCCCGCGAAACGCAGCTCGCGCACGCGCTCGCGGTCCTTGGCGTCGACCTTGATCTCCTCCGCGGGATGCGCCGGGTCGACCATCGTCGCCACGAGCCCGATGCGCCGGACTTCGGCCAGCGTGCGCGTGCTGCCGTCGGGGAGCTTCGCGCGATAGAGCGGCAGCGGCCGGTCGTGGCCCGGCACCGTCGCTTCCGCCTGCCCGTAAGGTAGCAGGCGCGGCGGAAACTCGTTCAGCGCCGCCGGCGTCTTGAACGAGGAGAGCACCATCCACACCACCGGTCCGAACATCAGCAGGAGGCCGAGCACGAGGTATCCGTACGTGAGCCAGTCGGTCCAGTCGGGCCGCGCGCGTCCGCGCGTGCCGGTCAGCAGGGCGCGCAGGCTAGGCATGATCGCGCGCGGCCGGGCCGGCCACGGAGCGCCGCGACACGCGCAATTGCAGCAGCGTCAGCACGAGCAGCGACACGGCGAGCACGAGCGACGCCGCGGCGGCGAGGCCGTACTGCCGGATCGATTCGGCGAAGCCCGTCATGTAGATGAACTGCACGATGAACAGCGTCGCGGAGCCGGGGCCGCCGCCGGTGAGCACGAACACCTCGTCGAACACCTGCACCGCGCGTATCAACCCGAGCACGAGCACGACCACGAGGCTCGGCATGAGCAGCGGCAGCGTGATGCGCGTCAGGCGCCGCCATGGCGAGGCCGCATCCATTTCCGCGGCCTCGTAGAGATCGGCCGGAATGGCCTGCAGGCCCGCGAGCAGGATCAGCGTGTAGAAGCCCATGTGCGCCCAGATGCTCACGAACACGACCCAGAAGAACGCCCAGCCGGCGTCGGTCAGCCATTCCACCGGCGACGCGCCGGCGCCGGCAAGGAGCGCATTCAACACGCCCTCGCGCTGCAGCACCCACTTCCAGATGAGCGCCACGACCACCGGCGACAGCAGCACCGGGTAGAAGAACACGCCGCGCCAGAAGCCTCGACCGAGGATGCGGCGGTTGAGCACGAGCGCGGTGACCAGCGCGAAGAGCACCATGAGCCCCACCTGCAGCAGGGCGAACTCGGCGGTGTTGTAGACCGCGCGCCAGAAGAGGTCCTTGTCGCACGTCGACGGATCGAGGTAGTTGCCGCACGCGAAGAGCGTGCGGAAATTCTCGCCGGCCACGTAAGGGCGCTGCGACGGATAGAGCTGGACGCCGCCGGTGAACGCGTACCAGAAGTCGATGGCGATCGGCAGGAACGTGAACAGCCCGAGGATCACCAGGTTGGGCGCGACGAACATCCAGCCGATGCGCGGCACGCCGACCGCGCGCTGCAGCAGGCGCATCGGCACGTCGACGATGTCGAGCGCGCCGCGACCCGCCGCGGCGGCGAGCGAGCGCAACGGCGCGAGCAGCGCGTACATTGGGCTACCTTCGCCCTGTGGGCTCCGGTGTTCGCCCTCGGGACGGCCCTGCGGGCTCACGATGTCCGCGCTACTTCTGCGCCGCCTTCACCTGCTCGTCGATGTCCGAGGCGATGCGCTTCAACGCTTCGTCGAGCGATATCTCGCCCGCGATGGCCTGCCCGAGGCGCGCGGCCGTCGGGTTGAACAGCGCGCGGTTGTACTTGTAGCCCTGGATCTCGTACGCGATCGGCGACAGCTTCGGCACGTCCGCGACGAACACCTGCAGCGCGGCCTTGGACTGCGGCGACACCTTGTAGTCGACGCCCTTCTTCGCCACACCCGCATTCGCGGGGATGTTCTCCGTGCGCGCCATGTATTCCGCGTACACGGGCTCGCTCGCGAGGTAGTCGAGGAACCGGCCGACCTCCTTGGGACTCCTGGTGCGCTTCAGCGCGACGAACGCCGCGCCGCCGGGAATGCCCGTGCACGCCGCGGGCCCGCAGGGGTTGGGCACGGCGATCCAGTCGAAGTTGCGGCCGATCTGCTGGTCCATGCGCCGTATCTGCCAGCTTCCCGAAAGGTACATGACGACCCGCGCGTTCGCGAACTCCTCGAACGCGTCGCGATACGTGTTGCCGCCGACGCCGGCCCACACTTCCTTCGGCGTCGTGCCGTCGCGGTTCCAGTCGTAGAACTTCTTCGCCATCGCCTTGAAGCCGTCGTCGATGACGAGATTGCCGTTCTTGTCGAAGATCTTCGCGCCCATGCTGATCGCGGGCCCCGCGAAGCGATGGCCGCTGCGGTCGAACGCGATGGCATACGGCGTGTCGGTCGCCTTCGCGACCTTGCGCGTGGCATCGGCCCACTCGTCCCACGTCGCCTTGGGTCCCGGCAGCGGGACCTTCGCCTGCTCGAACAGCGTCTTGTTGACGAACGGGCCGGTGACCGTGAGCTGCGTCATCATGCCGTAGATGCCCTTGTCGTTTGGCGTGGGCCGCATCCACTTCAGCGTCTCGCCGAAGTTGGCCTCCCAGTATTTCGGGTCCTTCACGTACGGCGTGATGTCGAGGTAGTACTTCGACAGGCCGCCGAGGTCCGTGACGCGCGCGACGTCCGGGCCTTCACCCGCCGCGAGCTGAACGGGCAGCTGCTCGAGAATCGCCTTGTACGGGACCTTGTCGATGACGACCTTGACGTCGGGGTTCTGGGCCTCGAAGCGCTTGGCGAGGTCCTGGGTCACCTCGCACTCGTTGCCATCGGAGTAGCAGGCGACGCGTATCTCGGCCGCGAGCGACGTGCCGGCGGCGCCGAGCACGGCCGCGGCGACGAGGCCGGCAAGGGTATGCAGCGGGCGGGAGCACATGCGGTTCCTCCTGGGGGTGTCGCAGTCTCTTGCGGGATTGTATAGCGCGTGGGGAAGCGGGCCGGGACGGGCGAGTAGTGTCGAAACGGGAGCCCTGCATTCGACCACCCTGCAGGCGGCGCGCCCGCGCCGTCGTTCACCACAGGAGGCCCGCATGCAATATCTGCTATTGATCCATGCCCGCGAGGACCACGTGCGGTCGATCGACGCCGACGGGGTCGCACGCGTCATGGAAGCGTACCGGCAATATACCGCCGCGTTGAAGGAGGCGGGCGTGTACCTCGGCAGCAACCGGCTGCAATTCACGAGCACCGCGCGCACGGTGCGCACGCGCGACGGCAAGACGAGCGTCATCGACGGTCCGTACACCGAGACCAAGGAGCAGCTCGGCGGCTATTACCTCGTCGACGTCCCGGACGAGGCATCGGCGATCTCGTGGGCCGGGCGCTGTCCCGGCGCGGCGCACGGCGCCATCGAGGTGCGGCCGGTATGGATCATGTGACCTGAAGCACCCGCGGAACGGCCCGCTGCGCGGGGACTATAGTCTCCCGGATGCCTACGAGTACCGGCCGCGCCGCCGGCGCCCTCGCCGTGCTCTCGATCATCTGGGGCTACAACTGGGTGGTCATGAAGCAGGCCTCGTATTACGCCGGCGCCTTTCAGTTCGCGGCGCTGCGCACCGGGTTCGGAACGCTGGTGCTGTTCGGCGTGCTGCTCGTGCGCGGGCAGTCGATGCGCCTCGTCGCGCCCGGTCGCCTGCTGCTGCTCGGTCTGCTGCAGACCGCCGGATTCACGGCGTTGAGCCAATGGGCCCTGGTGACCGGCGGCGCCGGGAAGACGGCGGTGCTCGCGTACACCATGCCGTTCTGGCTGCTGTTGCTCGCATGGCCGCTGCTCGGCGAGCGCCTTCGCGGCGCGCAGTGGGGCGCCGTGGCGCTCGCGGGGGCGGGCCTCGTGCTGATCCTCGAGCCCTGGCGCCTGCATACCAGCTTCGCGAGCGACGCGCTCGCCGTGCTGTCGGGTTTGTCGTGGGCGGCAAGCGCCATCGTCGCGAAGCGCCTGCGGGCGAGCGTATCGATCGATCTGCTTTCGCTGACGGCGTGGCAGCTGCTGTTCGGCACGATCGTGCTGGTGCTGGTCGCGCTGCTGGTGCCCGCGCCGCCACTCGTGATGAGCACCGGCCTCGTGCTGACCGTGGCTTACACTGCCGTCGTGGGCACCGGCCTCGCGTGGCTGCTCTGGCTCTACGTGCTCGACAAGCTGCCCGCGGGCATTGCCGGCCTGGGCTCGCTCGCGATCCCGGCCATCGGCGTGCTATCGGCGTGGTTGCAATTGGGCGAGCGGCCCCGCACATCCGAATTGAGCGGCATGATGCTCATCGTGATCGCGCTCGGGCTGCTCGCGCGCGTCGGCATGCGGCAGCTCGGAACGCCGCGTGCAGCGCGCACGTGATGCACAACCCATCGTCCGTCGAGCGCGAATGAGACCTCCATCGCAAGCACAGAACACCGGCGGCGCCGGACGCGGGCCCGCATGGCGGCCGCCGCCGGGCGCACCCGGCCCCGGCGGAGGCGCGGGCGGCAATGCGCCACCCAGCATGCCGCCCCGGCGCGTATGGCTGTGGTTCGCCGCGGTGCTGGTGATCAACTTCCTGCTCGCGCGCCTGTTCATTCCCGGTCCCGAGGCGCCGCTCACCGTTCCGTACACGTTGTTCAAGGACGAGGTCGCGAAGCACAACGTGCAGGCGATCTACAGCCGCGGCGACACGCTGACCGGGCGCTTCGCAAAGGCCATCACGTATCCGCCGCCGCAGGAGACGGGCGCGGCCAAGGGCAGCACGCAGGCGACGATGCCGGCGCTGCCGAAAGGCGCGCCCGGGCACGGGCCGCCCCGCACGTCGCAGAACTTCGTCACGACGCTTCCCGCCTTTGTCGGTCCGGGGCTCGAGCAATTCCTGATCGAGAACGGCGTGGAGATCAGCGCCGAGCCGATCGGCGAAGTGAGCAGTCCCTGGTCGACGCTGATCTTCGGCTTCGGCCCCGCGTTGCTGCTGATCGGCTTCTATTTCTGGATGTTCCGCCGCGCCGCGCAGAGCGGCGGCGTCGGCGGCGGCCTGTTCGGCATCGGCAAGAGCAGGGCGCGCCGCTACGACCAGGAGAGCGGCACCCGCGTGACGTTCAACGACGTGGCCGGCATCGACGAAGCGAAGAACGAGCTCGTCGAGATCGTCGACTTCCTGCGCGATCCGCCGAAGTACACGCGACTGGGCGGCACCGCACCCAAGGGCGTGCTGCTCGTCGGCGCCCCGGGGACCGGCAAGACGCTGCTCGCGCGCGCGGTCGCGGGCGAGGCCGGCGTGCCGTTCTTCTCCATGAGCGCCGCCGAGTTCGTCGAGATGATCGTCGGGGTGGGCGCGGCGCGCGTGCGCGATCTGTTCAAGCAGGCGCGCGAGAACGCGCCGGCGATCATCTTCATCGACGAGCTCGACGCCATCGGCCGCGCGCGCGGACCGGTCGCCATCGGCGGGGCGAGCGAGCAGGAGCAGACGCTCAACCAGATCCTCACCGAGATGGACGGCTTCTCGAGCCGCGAAGGCATCATCGTGCTCGCCGCGACCAACCAGCCCGACGTGCTCGACAAGGCGCTGTTGCGGCCGGGCCGCTTCGATCGGCGCGTCGTCGTCAACCTGCCCGATCGCGCGGGACGCGAAGCGATCCTCGAGGTGCACACGCGCAACGTCCCGCTCGGTGCCGACGTGCGGCTCGGCGAGCTCGCCGCCGCGACGCCGGGGTTCTCGGGCGCGGAGCTGCGCAATCTCGTCAACGAGGCCGCGCTGCTCGCGGCGCGGCGCAACCGAGACAAGGTCGCGCAGCAGGACTTCCTCGATGCGCTCGAGAAGATCGTGCTGGGTCCCGCGCGCCCGATCCTGCTGAGCCAGCAGGATCGCGAGCGCATCGCCTATCACGAAGGCGGGCACGCGATCCTCGGACTCGTCGTGCCCGGCGCGGATCCCGTGCATCGCGTCACCATCGTGCCGCGCGGGCAGGCGCTCGGCGTGACCTACCAGCGTCCCGACGCCGATCGCTACAACTATCCGGAGTCGTACTTGCGTGCGCGCATCGTCGGCATGCTGGGCGGGCGCGCCGCGGAGGAGATCGTGTACGGCAGCAAGACGACGGGCGCGGAAAGCGACATCGAGCAGGCAACGGGGCTTGCGCGCCGCATGGTCACGCGCTGGGGCATGAGCGATCGCATCGGCATGGTGCAGCTCGCGCCGCGCGACAACCCGTATCTGGCCGGGCCGGAAGGCTACGGGTCGTCGAAGCCGTTCAGCGAGGAAACGGCCGAGGCGATCGACGAGGAAGTGCGCCGCATCATCAACGAATGCCACGCCGAGGCGAAGCGGTTGCTCGTGCAGCATCGCCGCAGCCTCGACGCGCTCGCGAAGGCGCTGCTCGACAAGGAGACGCTGAACGAGCAGGAGATCCTCGAGGTGACCGGCCTGAAGCGGCCGGCGCCGGTACCCGGGCAACCGGTCACGGTGCCTGCCACGCCGGCCGACTAGGGCAAAACGCGAGCACTGCGCCTCGCGTCACAACTTGTTACAACCGGCGGCGGCTTTGAGTACTACACTCCGCGAAACGCGACGACGTCGCGTGTCGATGAATCGGGAGGGCACCGCGGCGAGCGCCAGGGCTCGCTGCGTCGCGCATGAAGGGCTCCTTGGCGATTGGCATCACACCGCCCGCGGGCGGGCTTGCACGCGCGCCCGGCGTCGTCTGGCGGTTGCTGGTCGAGGCCGCGCTGCTCGCGGCGGTGATCCTGCTGTTGCTCCCGCTCTTCGCCCCGCTCGCCGCGCAGGATCCCGGACGCGAGGCGCGTTTCGCGGCTCCCGCGACTGCCGAGCTCGTTTCGCAGCCTGAGCGCGCGTCCGCGCTCAAGAACGAGGCGATGCGCGAACTGTTGCGCACCGCTTCATGGCAATGGGCCGGTGCGGCGGCGCTCGGCTGGCTGCTGCTCGTCCTGAGCCGCCATCGCGTGGCGCCTGCCATCGGCATTGCCATCGCGTTGATCGCGTGGGCAACCGCGGCATGGCTCGCGCGCGTGCCGTGGCCGCTCGGCAGCGAGCACACGTTCGTGCTCGCGCGCGCTTCGGCACGGATGCCGTCGATGCCCGCGCGGTTCGTGCTCGGGATGATTGCCGCCGGCGTGTGCCTGCTGGCGGTCGCGCCGCTCCTGCGCGGTGCCTCCGGCGTGCCGCAGCGAGCCGTGTCGGTGCTCGCGTATCCCGGGCTGGTGCTCTTCACCGGCCTCGGCTTCCTGCTGATCCTCGACCTGTCGGCCAACGGCCACTTCGGCAACCGCTATCTCGCGCTCTACCACCAGGGCCACCTGTGGCTCGGCATGCTCGCGTTCACCGCGGTCGCGTTCCTGCGACAGCCGCTCGGCCACGCGCTCGCCTGGACGCTGTCGCTGGTGGACGGCGCGGCCACGCGCCTCGGGTCGCGGCTGGGCGGCATCGCGTCGTCGCTGCTGCTCCTGTCGCTTGCGCTGGTGGCGACGGCCGCGATGGCGGCTGCCCTCGCCAACATGCGTCAACTGACTTCGGAGCTCGGGCGTTTGTGGCTGATCGTCGGCGGCGCGTGGTTCTTCTTCCTGCGCGGCACGCCGCTCACGGAGCGCCTGGCGCGCAGCGGCAGCTCGCTCGGCTCGTTGGCGCGGTACATGTGGCCGCTGCTCTTCGTGGTGATCGTGCTGGTCGGTGCGATGGTGTTCACCCGGGACATGGGTCCGCTGCTGATCGCCGGCTACGGCGCCGGCGCGTTCGTCGCGGCCTCGGTCGCCATGTGGCGCCATCAACGCGGCGGCCGACGGGTCGCCGTCTACGCCGTGGCGGTCGTGCTCTTCGCCGCGTGGATTGCGGGCACGACGGCCGCGCTCTTCCGCCTGGGCGGCATCGACGACGTGACCGCCGCGCGCCTCGAGAACGCCACGGCGCCGCTCGCCTCCGCCAATGATCATCTCGCGCTCGTCACGTGGTTCCAGCGCGCCGCGCCGGCGGCGGGATTCGGCGTCGGCACCGTGCCGTGGTGCGGGTATGGCGCGTCGACGTCGTGCAGCGGCCTGCCCGCGCAGATCCAGAGCGACTACACGTTCACCGCGCTCGTGGGCGTGTTCGGCTGGACCGGCGCGTGGGCGATCACCCTCGCGTGCGTGCTGTGGCTCCACGGCATCGTACGGCGCCACGGCGCGGCGACGACCGGCGAGCCGCGCCTGGTGCGCGCAGGCGGACGGATGAGCAACGACGACCAGGCGTTCGTGAGCTGGCTTTGCGTCGCGTGGGTCGTGCTTGCGCTGTGCCAGCTCGCCGTCACCGTGGCCGGCAACCTCGCCGTCATTCCGCTCACCGGCGTGACGTTCCCATTCGTGAGCTTCGGCATGACGTCGCTCGTGGCGAACATGGCCATGCTCGCGCTGGCGATCAACGTCAACGTGTCGCCGGACCGCGCGCGTGGCTGACCCGCGACCCGTCACGCTGCTGCAGCTCGCGGTCGGCGCGAGCGCGGCGGTCGTGCCCGTGCTGCTCGGGGTGCTGCTGGTCGTGGCGAACGCACGGGAGGCCGACGACGCGAAGCCCGCGCGCGGCACCGAGCGGCACGTCAGCGTGCGCGAAGTCGCGGCGCTCAGGACGTTCGAATACGCGGTGGTGCGGCGCGACCGCGTGCACGCGTCGCTGCCCGCCGCCGAGACATTGCTCGAGCGCCTGCCGCAATGCCGCGCGGAATGGAGCGGAACGCCGGGCCTGCTGATGCGCGCGCGCATGGCGATCACGCACGCGAACGCCAGCGGCCAATCGCGGGCGGCGCGCATCGCCGGTGACCTCGCGACGATCGACCACGCGCTGCTGCGATTCTCGAGCACGGACAATCGCCGCGTGACCGACCCGGTCGGGCTCGATGGCGCGCGCTGGATCGAGGCGGTCGCGACGGCGCTCGCGACGCCGGCGACCGCGCCCGACTATCCGGGACGCGTCTTTCGCGTGCAGTGCGCGGACGTTGCGACGGCGGTGGCCACGCTCGCGCGCTCGAACGCGCGGATGCTCGATTCCCTCGCATGGCGCGGCACCGAGGTCGATCGCGTGATCGCCCGCTGGCGTCCCGATCAGTACGTCGAGATCGCGCCGCGCAACGTCGCGCGCGCCAATCCCTGGGAAGGCATCCCGGGCTGCATCTATCTCGCCTCCAATGGGCCGGTGCAGTACCTCGGCAACGTGCGCGGCCTCGACGACCGGCTGTGCACGCGTCGCGAGATGCTCGGCGACCTGCGTGCGGGCGGCGAGGCCGTGCGCGTCGCGGGCGAGCCGAGCGCCGACATGCCGTTCGGCGATCCGCGCTGGAGCGTCCCGCCGTCGCTCGCCACGCTGCTGCAGCCGCTGGAAGCGCTGCACCGTCCGGTCGGCGCGATGTATCGGCAAACGGGCGGCGCGAATCGCATCGCGCTCGGCCGCAATCCGGTCGACGTGGGCTACTCGATCGACCTCGCCATCGACCCGGCGGTGCAGGCGCTCGCCCAGCAGACGGCCGCGTGCTACACCGGGCGCGACGACATCTGCCGCGCGCTCGACATGCGCCGCAAGGAAGACGGCGCGTCGCCGCTCGGGCATGCGCTGCTCGAGCATGCGATGGTGCGCGTGGCCGCCATTGCGATCGTCGACGTCGCGACGGGCCGCATCGAGGCGCTCGCCGGCGCGATGTCGCCGTGCGCGCGCGAGGAATACGACGGCCCGGGACGCTCGGCGCGCTGCGATCGCCGCCTGCCGTATCCCGTCCGCTACCGACCCGATGCGTTGCAGAACCCGGCCGTGTTCGTCGACGCCATGCCGGCTTCCACGATCAAGCCGATCATGGCCGCGGCATTTCTGTCGGACCCGCACGTCGGCGCACGGTGGCTCGCCATCGAGCGCGCCGAGATGGCGCGTGCCGGCAACGGCGTGCCGTCCGCGCAAAGCCTGCGCGGGCAGTTGATGCGCTCGGATTCCGGGCGTTTCCTCGATCGCATGTTCTGCGCCGACAAGGACTTCACCGCGTGCGCGCGGCCATGGGCAATCCAGGCGCAGGCACTCGCATTCGGCTGGAACGGCGGCTGCGCGCAGCCGCGCGAAGATTGCGGCAAGCGCGACGTGCTGTTCGGTCAACCGGCCGGCACGTCGGACGACGCGCGCACGCTGGCGTTCGAAGTGCCGTACGGACGACTGCTCGCCGAGCCCCTCGACGGCAAGCTCGCGTCGCCTTTTCGGCTGCGTCCCGCGATCGCGCTCGACACGGCGCGCGTGCGCCGCTGCGCAGCCGGCCCCGACGGCCGGCGCTTCAGCAAGGACGATTGGGAGAAGTGCAGCGGCGGCGTCGTGGTCGACGTCGTCGCCGAAGGGTGGGGGCAGGGCCATGCGCGGGCGAGCGCGCTCGGCGGCGCGGGCATGATGCAAATGCTCGCCGCCGCGGCCAACGGCGAAACCGAGGTGCGGCCGCCGCATCTCGTCGAAGCGCTGCGCGGGGCGTCGATGCTCGATGCGAGCGGAATGCCCGAGCCCGCACGCCGCGTGACCTTCGGTGCGCCGGAGCCCGACCGCATCGCGAGCGACGCCGCGCAGGTCATCCTGAGCGGCCTCGCGTACGGGCATCGCGCCGGCACGTCGCGCAGCGCATGCGAGCAGGTGTTCGACGCGCGCACGTGCCAGCAGATCGACTGGATCGCCGGCAAGACGGGCACGCCGACGTTCCCCAACGACGACCGCACGCTCGACGAGCTCGCGAAGCTGTGCCGGCCGGGGGTGGCGCGCACGAAGAAGGAAGACCTCGCCTGCGGCCCGCTGCGCCCGTACAAGTGGTACGTGGCCGCGTATCGCGCGGATCCCAGCGATCCGCGCTGGACCAAGGTGATCGGCGTGCTCACCGAGCGCAACTGGATCGCCGCCACCGGCCGCGTGCACGGTGCCGGCGATCATGGACCCAATCCCGCGGCCGAGATCGCGATGCAGATCGCGGGACGCCAGGCGGGACTGGTGCCGCGGAGCGCGCATTGAAGCGCGCGACGGCCGCGCGCGCGCCAAACGACGCGGACGTCGGCGGCCCGCTGGTCTGGGCATTCGACGGCACGCTCGCGTCGTCGCTGGCCGATCTCGAGGATGCGCTGCGTCGCGCGCTGGTGCAGGTGGGCGACGTGTCCTCGATTGCGGTGCTGGTCGAGCTCTCGCTGCCCGCGCTCAAGCGCCGCGTCGACGCGGGCGAGCGCGTTCAGCCGGCGTGGGGACAGTTCCTGGAGCGCCTCACGCATCGCTATGGATTGCCCATCGCCCCGCGCGTGCGCCACGTGCGTTCCGCCGGGCCGCTGGTCATGCTGGTCGTTGCCTATCGGAGCTGACAAATGTCGCTGAAGAAATGGATGCTGGGCAAGGTCAACGAGGCGGGCGTGCGCCGGCGCCTCGCGCCGTCGCTGCGCGAAGATGGCGTGACGGAGATGCCGCACGAGCCGGCCGCGGGGCGCGCGCCCGGGCGCCGCGAAGGCACCGCGCATCTCGGGCCCTACGCCGCGCTGATCGGCGCGATTCGCGAGGAGCTCGAGCATTTCGCCGCGAGCCAGCTGCGGCTCCATCTCGCCATCGCCGAGCGCGACCGCTACGTGCTGACGTCGATCGAGGTCGAATGCGAAGGCGACGAGGCGCACCGCGCGCTGCTGCGCCAATTCGTGGCCGAGTTCAAGCCCGAGCAGATCAAGCGCTACCTTGCACGCGACGTCATCGCCGGCCTGCGCAACGCCAGCGCGATCGATCTGACGCAGTTCGCGGGACTGAATGCCGCGCAGCAGGAGCGCGAGGAGGAGCAGCAGCAGGATCCCTATCGCGACCTCATCGCGGACCTGCAAAGCACGATGCCCGCCACGTCGGCGGCTCCCTTCAAGGTCTCGCTCGCGGGACGGTGGACGCTGGCCGATGCGCCCGACGCGGCGGCCGCTCGCGCCCGGCTGCGGGCGAGCGAGTCGCGTGGCAGCACGTCGGCGCACACGCCGCTTGCCGGCGCCACGTTCGCGCTCGACATCGAGGATGCGAGCGGCTCGCGGCGCGTCGAGCTGCAATCCGTCGCCCCCGGTCGACGCTATGCGATCGGCAAGGATGCGGCCTGCGACGTGGTGATCGACGGCGTGTACGCGAGCCGCCGTCATTGCGAGATCTGGCTCGAGCGCGGCGCGTGGTGGGTCGCCGATGCCGGATCGACCAACGGGGTCCGCGTCGAGTCGGGCGGCAACGCCGTGCGCGGGCAGGGCGGCGAAGGCGCGCCGCCCATCGAGCTGCCGTTCGGCGCAACGCTCGTATTCTCCGCACACGCGCACGGCACGCCGGGACAATACCCGCGCCTGACGCTGCGCGCGCCGTCGGCCTTTCACCTCGACACCAAAGGCGAGGACACGGCGCGCGCATCGCTCGTGACGCCGATCGCGCCGCCCCGGCCGCGCGTCGCGGGTCTCACCGTCGCGGCGCACATGGCGGGCGGCGTGCGCGAGGCCGAGGTCGCGCAGGCTGCGCTCCCGTTCGGCGTCGGTCGCTCGCGCAACCAGGGGCTCGTCGTCGATTGGCGCCACGACGAGGTGTCGGGCCGGCATCTCGAGATCGTGGCGATCGACGAAAGCGGCGCGTCCGTGGTCGTGCACGGCGACAATGGCGTGCGCGTCGACGCGACGGCCTATGCCGCGGGCGATTCGTTTCGGTGGAAGCCCGGCGAGACGATGCTGCTCGGCCGCGCCGACGCCAAGGCGCCGGCGTGCACGCTGACGCTGTCGCGTCGGGCGTAGGCCATGGCAGGGCGCGATCGATGAGCCTGCCCACGCCCTGCGACATCGGCGCGCGAGCGGCCGCCACGGCCCGGCAATCCGCGCTTGCGACGCGCTGGGCGCGGCTCGAGGCCGCGGCCGCGACGGCGACGGGCATGCATCACGGCGTCAACGAGGACAGCCACAGCGCGCTCGATGCCGCGGTTCCGCTCTACGTCGTTGCCGACGGCGTCGGCGGCGGCGCCCACGCTTCGCGCGCGAGCCGCGAGCTGGTCGCGCGCCTGCACGAAGCGCTGGCGGGCAACGATATCGACGTCGACAACGTGCGCCTGGCGCTGTTCGAGGCGGACCGCGCGATCGAGCGCAGCATCGCGGCATGCGGCGAGCGCACCGGCGCCGCGACCGTCGCGCTGTGCAAAGGGCTCGGGACGTCGCTGTCGCGCTGGCTGGTGGCGTGGGTCGGCGATTGCCGCGTGTACCGGCTGGGCGCGTCGCGCGACGGCGCAGCGCAGCTTCTCACGATCGACGATACGTACCGGCACCTGGACGAGCTGCCGCCGCGCGGCGGATCGCTCGACGATCCCGCACGCATGATCGGCAACGGTGCCATCGACGCGCCGAACGTGCGCTGGACGGGGCTGCGCAGCCACGAGATGCTGCTGCTGTGCAGCGACGGCGTGCACCGGCACGCAGGCGTGAGCGACATCGCCCGCGTGCTGCGCGGACCGGGGACGCTCGCACGGCGTTGCATGGCGCTGGTGGAGCTCGCGCGTGCGCGCGGCAGTCACGACGACGCCACCGTGCTCGCGGTGCACCGCGTCGCGCGTCCACATTGGGGAGCGGAAGCATGAGCGCGCCGGGCCGCGGGAATCTGGCAAAAGCATCGGCCGCCTTCGGGCGGCCGTGCGGCGGCCGGTGGCGCGAATTGGCCCCGCAGCGCGTAGCGCGGAGGGAAGTCCAATGACCACGGAGCAGATCGAGCGCGTATTCGGCCGCGGGCGCTTGAAGATGGCGACCGGCGAGCACGTCGAGGTGTTCCGCGAAGCCGTGGCGCCGAGCGAGCTGCGGCGCTACACCAAGCGCTTCCTCGCGACCGGCGACGCCGATTTCCGCCAGTGGACCGAGCGCGAATGGCGCATCCTCGCACGCCTCATCGGGCACGGCATTCGCTGCGTTCCCAACGTCGTGCAGTTCGACGGCGATGGCGCGGGCGGGATGCGGCAGGTGCAGACGTACGACGCCGGCGTGACCGTCGACCAGTGGGCGACGCTGATGCCCGTCAGGCGCGACGGCATGGCGCATCGGCACGTGTTCGAGGATTGCGCGCACTGGTGGGCGCTCGCGCATCATTGCCTGACGGCCTTCGACGAGATCCACGCGCTGCAGCTCGTGCACCTCGACATCAAGGCCGACAACATCTGCATCCCGTACGACCCGCCTGGCTTCGATCCCGCGTCCGCGGCCGATCGGTTGCATGTCGCGTTCGCGCGCCTCGCGCTGATCGACTTCGCGTTCTCCCTGGTGTCGCGCGAGCGGCTGTCCTCGCCGCTGCCCATCGGCTGGCAGAAGGACTACGACTACCAGTCGCCGCGGCTGCTGCGCGCGCTCGAAGCCGGCCGCGCGGGCGATCTGCGTCCCACCCAGGAGCTCGACTGGCGCTGCGATTTCTACAGCCTCGCGGCGATGCTTCGGCGCTATCTGCCCGACGACGAATGGGTGCGGGCGCGCGGCGGCGAGGCCGGCTGGACGCCCCGACGCCACGACGACGCGCGCACGCTCGTCTACCGGCTGCGCGAGTTGCACGATCGCGACGTGCCGCACGCGCGTCCGCATGCGGAGCTGATCGACGTGACCGGCGCGTACGTCGTCGCACCCGATCTCGAGCGCTCGCTCGCAGCGGGCTGGATGCTGTCGCACGACGTGCATTCGGTCACCGAGCCGGCGCTCGTCACGCCGCTGACGCGCATTGCCGTGGCGCGGGTGTCGCCGTACCTCGCCAAGCCCATCGTCGTGTTGGCGCCGACGCCGGCCGTGGTGCGCAGGCCGCGGCTGCGTCCGACGGCGGTGACGCGCGTGGAGTCGCCGGCCGTCGCTTCGCACGCCGCGCGGGTGGCCACGCGCCGATCCGGCCTCGTCCTCGCGGCCTCCGCGTTCGTCGCGATGGCGACGCTGTCGGTGCCTTCGGTCGTCGACGATCCGTTGCATTCGCTGCGTTTGGCGCGGGAGGAGCACACGAAGCCGCCAGAACCGGCCGCGGCACCCGCCGAGCCTGCCCACACGAACACTCGGAACACGCCTGCAGCGACGCCGCCCGCGGTTACGACCGGTCCGGCGTTTTCGAGTGCGCCGGCTGCTGCGACGCCACCGGCTGCTGCGACGCCACCGGCTGCTGCGACGCCACCGGCTGCTACGACCGCGCCGGCTGCTACGACCGCGCCGGCTGCTGCGACCGCGCCGGCTGCTACGACCGCGCCGGCTGTTTCGAGCGCCCCGGCGGCGCCCGAGCCCGCCATGCGCAGCGCGCCGCCACGCCGTTCGGAAGCGTCGCATGCGGCGCCGAAACCGCCACGTCAAGCGGCCGTGCCGGCGCCGCGCGGCGCGCACGAGCGCATCGCATCGGCTGCGCGGCCGCGCAATGCGCCGCCGCACGCTACCGTTGCAACGCATGCGCAGCCGAAGTCGATCACGCCCGGCGCCTCGGTTGCTCGCAACGCGCCGGCGGCTGCCGAATCGCCACCGCCGCCTGCGACTGCACAAGAGCCGGCCGAAGCGACGGCTGCGGCGCCGGCGCCGAATGTCGTCGCGAGCATTGCACCGAGCGCGGATGTCGCGGTCGCGCCCGCCGAAACGGTGCGCGTCGCGCCACCGCCCGTGGCGCACGAGCCGCCGCAGGACGCGCCGAAGAAACGGCCGCGCCGCGACGTCTGGCACGACACGTTGCGCGACGTGCTGAAGATCTTCGGTCCGGTCGATCAGCGCGCGGCGCCGGTCGAGGAGCGCAGCACGGACGCCCCTCGTGTCGCGTCGGCTTCGCCGCCGGCGCCGCGGGCGACCGCCGTGCAACCGCCCGCGCGGGCCGAGCCGGTCGTCGAGGACCTCGGCGCACAGGGCCGTCGCCTGCTCGCCGAATCGGTGCCCGCCGTGGCGGCGCAAGCGCGATTGGACGTCACGCGGGTGCTCTGGACGGCGGCAATGGCGCAATCGCCCGCGCAGGACCGTTCGGTGGTCGACGCCGCGTACGTTGCCTGGCGCAGCGAGCGCAGCTATCCGCCCGAGCTCGCGAACGTCGCGCGTGCGCCGGCGCTGTACCAGCAATCGCGCCAGGCCTATGGCGCCGGCCGCGACGCGGAGGCCCTCGACCTCGCGCTTCGCGCGTTCGCGGCGAACCCGCGCGATCCCGATATCGCGAGCTTCCTCGCGCTGCTGCATCTGCGCGCGAGCCAACCCGAGACCGCACGCCAGCTCGCGCTCTACACGCTCGCGTACAGCGGGTCGCGCCGCAGCCTTCGACTCGACGACTGGAACATGCTCGCCATCGCGAGCGCGCTCACGGGACGCGAGGTCGAGGCGAGCCGCGCACTGCTCGTGGAGCTGTCGCTGTCGACGGACGTCGACCGAAGCTGCCGCGAAGCGCAGCGTGCGTACCGGACGTACGGGGATCGCATGCGCGTGCCGGTCGAGTCGCTGCTGCACCGGATCTACGCGCAGGGGCGCGGCTATGAGTCGACCGCCTGCGCCTGGCCTGCCGGGTATCGAACCGTGTCGCGCTGACCGTAGCGTACGATTCGCACATGCCTCCGGTGATCTCGCCGCGCTCGGTGGCGGCTGTCGTGGCGCGCTTTCTCGCGGCGCGCGGCATCGATCGCGTGTTCGGATTGTGCGGCGGCCACATCATGCCGCTGTGGATGCAGCTCGACGCGCAGGGCATCCGCATCGTCGACGTGCGTGACGAGCGCGCGGCGGTGTACATGGCGCACGCGCATGGCGAGGTGACCGCCGGGCTCGGCGTCGCGCTCGTCACGGCCGGGCCGGGCGTGACGAATGCGATCACCGGCATCGCCAATGCGCATGTCGCCCGCGCGCCGGTGCTGGTGCTGTCCGCAACGCCGCCGCGCGCGCAGGAGCATCGCGGCGCGCTTCAGGACCTGCCTCACCGCGACCTCGTCGCGCCGATCACGCGCTACGCGCGGAGCGTGCGTCACGCCGCCCTCGCGCTGCCGGCGCTCGACGAAGCGGTCGATTGCGCGTTGGGCCGATCGGGCGACCCGGGTCCCGCGTATGTCGACTTTCCGGCCGACACGCTGCGTGACGAAGTGCCTTCGCCACTGTTGCTCGACGAGCACATCCGGCCGCGGCCGCGCCGTGTTGCGCAGCCCGACCCGGCTGCCATCCGCTCTGCCGTCGACGTGCTGTGGTCGGCGCGAAAGCCGCTCGTCATCAGCGGTCGCGGGGCGCGCGGCGCGGGTGCGTCGCTCGTGCGTTTCCTGGACGCGCTCGGCGCGTTGTACCTCGACACCGGCGAAAGTCGCGGGCTGGTGCCCGACGCGCATCCGGGCGTGGTCGGCGCGATGCGCGGCACGGTGATGGGCGAAGCCGACGTCGTGGTCACCGTCGGGCGGCGGCTCGACTTCCAGCTCGCGTACGGATCGCCCGCGGTGTTCGGCGCGGCGCGCTTCGTGCGCATCGCGAGCGCGCCGTCGGAGCTCACCGACAACCGTCGCGGTGTCGTCGAGTTGTCGGCCGATCCCGCGTCGACGCTCGATGCGCTGGTTGCCGAAGGCGAGCGACGCGAGCCGCACGTCGACCGCGAATGGACGCTTCGCATGCGCGGGATGCACGAAGCGCGCGTGCGCAAGCTGCGCGACGCGATGGCGGGCGCACCCGCGGGCAGCGACGGCCGCATGCATCCGAATCGCCTGCTCGCGGCGATCCAGCGCAAGGTCGACGACGACACCATCGTGGTCGCCGACGGCGGCGATTTCCTGAGCTTCGCGCGCGTGGGATTGTCGCCGCGCACGTACCTCGATCCCGGTCCGCTCGGATGCATCGGCGTGGGCACGCCGTTCGGCATCGCGGCGAGCCTCGCGTGTCCCGGTCGCCGCGTGATCGTCGCGACCGGCGACGGCGCGTTCGGCTTCGACGCGATGGAGATCGACACCGCGGTTCGGCATCGCGCGCCGGTGCTCGTGGTCGTCGCGAACAACGGCGCGTGGCAGATCGAGGTCGACGACCAGCAGAAGACCTACGGCCGCGTCGTCGGCACGCGGCTGCGCTTCTCCGATTACGCGGCGATGGCGCGCGGCCTCGGCATGCACGCCGAGCGCGTCGAGCGCCCCGAGGATCTCGACGCGGCGCTCGATCGCGCCCTCGCGCACCGGCCTTCGCTCCTCGACGTCGTCGTCACGCCGGAGGCCGTGTCGTCGGACGCGAAGTCGGGGCTCGCCTGGGTGCCCGACCTGCAGGCGCTCGAGGCCTGGGACCAGGCCGAGCGAGCCTGGCGTGCCGGCGGTTGCGCGACTCCCGAGTGAATGCGCATCAAGGCGCCCGGCGCATCGGCACCAGCATGCCGACCTGCGCACGATAGCGGCGATACCGCTCGCCGAATCGTGCGACGAGGTCGCGCTCCTCGAACCAGATGCCGACGAGGATGTAGCCCGTCGTGGCAATGGAGAAGAGCAGGTGACCGGCCGTCATCACAGGGGTCGCCCAGAAGCCGAGCAGGAAGCCCAGGTAGATCGGATGACGCACGTAGCGGTAGAGGAGCGGCGTGCGGAATTCCGGCTCTTCCACGGTGCGACCCGCGGCGTGCGCGAACACCTGGCTCAGCCCGAACAGCTCGAAATGGTCGATGAGGAACGAGCTGAAGAGCAGCACGGCCCAACCCAGCCAGAACACGACCCACGTCGCCTGGGCGGCGGCCTCGTTCGTCACGTTCCAGATCACCGGCTGGGGAATCGGGCGCCATTGCCACAGCACCAGCGCGAGCGCCGCGGCCGCCGCGAGCACGAACGTGCTGCGCTCGACCGCGTGCGGCACGATGCGCGTCCACCACGCCTTGAACGATCTGCGCGCCATCAGGCTGTGCTGAACGGCGAAAATGCCGAGAAGGCCGAGGTTCACGGCGAGCGACGGAAGGAGCGGGCCCGCCGCGCCGCTGTCGATCGACTTCGGTACGCCGATGTTGCCGACGAAGCCGATCGCGTAGAGGAACGTGACGAAGAAACAGCCGTACGACGTCAATCCGTACACCATCGACAATAGGCGGGTCATCAGGGTCCCCTTTGGAAGTCGAATCATTCGGCCGCGCGCAACGACGCGCGGATGCGTAGCGCGCCGCGGTCCGGCTGCGCGAGCGCCACGCCGCCAGCCGCGAGCAGCAGGACAACGGACAGCGCGAGGCCCGCGCCCAGCGAATGCGTCCGGTCGGCGAGCCAGCCGGTCAGCACCGGGCCGATGGTCTGCCCGACCGCGAACGCCACGGTCAGGACGGCCACGGCGGATCCCCACGCCGCACGCGGCAGCGACGCCTTGACGAGATCCGTCGCCGCGGTCGGTATCGTGAACATCGCGCCACCGAACAGCGTCGCGGACAGCAGCATCGCCGGAAACGACGTGCTGAACAGCGGCATCGCGGCGCCGACACTGATGACCAGGCTCGCGGCCGCCTGGATCTTCGACGGGTGCCAGCGTGCGCGCGGGATGCGCCACGCGATCGGTGACAGCACGCTGGCGAGGCCGAGCACGACCCAGGTCGATGCGACCTGCAGCAACGAAGCGCCGTGCGAGCGCATCAGCGCCACCACGAACGTCATGTACGCGTTGTAGCCGATTCCGAACAGGAAGTAGCTCGCGAGCGACGCGGTGTAGCGGCGTATCGGCCAGCGGGCGCGGCGGGGCGTCGGCTGCGGCTCGTCGATGGCGCGCGCGGCGCGCAGGGCGACGAAGGCGAAGAGCACGGACACGCCGCCGATCGCGAGCCATGCTTCGCGCCACGCGCTGTCACCCGCGACGGCGAGCAGCGTCGGAATGCCCGCCCCGGCGAGCAGCATGCCCGCGCCGGCGCCGCAGAAGTACACGCCGATCGCCGTCGAGGCGCGATCCGAGCGGCCCGGAAACGCGTTGCTCGCGAGCACCGCGCCGCAGATGTACACCATCGCCCCGGCCACGCCGGCGAGCGCGCGCCAGCAGAGTTGCGCAGCGAACGAGCGGGTCGCGCCCGAGGCGAGCAGCGCGAGCACCATGAGCGGCAGCCCGATGCTGAACAGGCGCCGGTTGCCGAGGCGCGCGACGTAGCGCGTGCAGACGAGCGCGCCCGCGAGGTAGCCGAGCGCGTTCGCGGTGTTGAGCGCGCCCGCCTCGCCGTAGTCGAGGCCGAGGTCGGCGCGCATCGCCGGCAGCACGAGCGCGTAGGCGAAGCGTCCGAAAGCGATCGCGACGACGGCGCCGAGCGACAGGGCGATCACGCCGCGGAGCGGGCGCAGCAGGCTCGTCATGGGGCCCGCCGTTACAGCGTCGCATTCGCGTGATCGCGCTGCGAAGCAGCGGCATCGCGCTCGCAGCACACGTCGACGAAGGCCTCGATCCAGGGATTGACGCGGTTCGCGTCGGTGACCGGTCCCATGTGGCCGCAATCGAACGCGGCCACGCGGCGGTTGCGAAGCACGGCGCCGAGCCGCTCGTGGATCTTCGGGACGGCCGCGGGGCCGCGATTGCCGATCATGAGGAGCACGGGCGCAACCACGCCGCGCAGGTCGTCGTCGTGCATGGGCCAGCGCGTCGCGGCGCGAAAGTCGTATGGCACCTTGGCGACGCGGCGCACGAGCGCTGCCTGCGCGGGCAGCGGCAGCCCCGCGAAGCTGCCTTGCCCGTTCCAGAAGTCCACGAAGCTGCGCGCGGCGTCGTAGCGCCGGCCCGACGCGACGAGATCCGCCACGTCGCGTGCGAGCCGGTCGACCGTTGCACGTGCGTCCTCCTCGCTGTCGAGCACGTTGAAGACGACCGGCTCGTACAGCACGAGGCTCGCCACGCGCTCCGGCTGGCAGCGCGCCCACCGCAGCGCGATCACCCCGCCGTAGGAATGCCCGACCAGGTGAATGCGCGTGCCGGCGCCGACGAGCGCATCGAGCCGCCGGGCGAGGAACGCGATCTCATCGTCGAGCGTGAAGTCGCGCAGCGGCATCGTCGGCGCCTCGTGGTCGCCGTAACCCCAGAGATCGAGCGCGACGACGCGGTAGCGCGAGCTCAACCGCTGCACGAGCGGCGTCCACTGCGACTTCGATCCGAGCGAGGAATGCAGCAGCACGACCGGCGTGCCCGTGCCGGCCTCGACGTGGCCGTGCGAGATCGTGGGCTCGATTTCGGCCGGGTGATCCCACGGGCTTGCAGGAAGGAGCGTAGCCATGCGCGCACTCTAGGGCGCGCATGTATTGCGCGGACTTCGCGAGCGCGGGCGATTTGTTTCCTTTGTGACGCCTCCTCTTACGCTCACGGGGTCAGGGTCGCGACCCTGACCCCGACGTCGTTCGCCTACTCTGCCCCGATCTTGGAGCGAGGCTAGTACGGCGCCGCGGCCTCGCCGCTGCTCGCGAGCTCCGCGACGATGCGGCGCACCTCGCTCGGCAGGAAGGGCTTCTCGATCACGGGCCGGCAGCTCTGCGTGACGAATTCGCGCAGCGTGGACGCGAGCGTGTCGCCGGTCACGAACACCACGCGGCTGGTGCGGCCCGGCCAGCGCTTCTCGATCTCCTGGTACAGCGCGCGGCCGTCGAGGTCCGGCATGCGGATGTCGGTGAGGATCACGTCGTAGTGCTCCGCCGCGAGCCGCTGCAGCGCCTCGCGCCCCGAGCTCGCGGTCGCCACGCGATGATCGGAGAACGACAGGATCTCCGACAGCGCTTCGCGGATGTCGGCCTCGTCGTCGACGATCAGCACGCTGCGTTGTGCGGCCGCGGGCTTGCGGGCGATGCCCGGGTCCGTGCTCGTCGAGGCATCGACGTCGCCCACCGGCAGCGTGATGGTGAACACCGCCCCGCCTTCGCGCGGGCACTCGACGGTGAGCGTGCCGCCGTGGCTCTCGACGATGCCGAGGCTGACGGCGAGGCCCACGCCGGTCCCCACGCCCATCGGCTTGGTCGTGAAATACGGCTCGAACACGCGTGCCCGAACGTGCGCCGGAATGCCCGGTCCGTTGTCCGCGACGATCAGCCGCACGCGGCTCGCATCGTGGTCGAATCGGCTCGTGATCGACAGCCGGCGCGGCCCCGGCTGGTCCTGCAGCGATTGTTGCGCGTTGATGATGAGGTTCAGCAGCACCTGGTGGAGCTGGTCGGCGTCGGCCTGGATCAGCGGGATGTCGTCGGCGAGGTTCAGCTCGACCGCGATGCTGCTCGTGCGCACGGGATAGGCCGCGATGTCCAGCGCAGCCATCACCACGTCGTTCATCGCCACGGGACCGCGCTGCCGCTGCTGCTGCCGCGCCATCGCGAGGAAGGTGCGCACGATGCGCGCGCAGCGCTCCGCGGCCGTACGGATCTTCTGCGCGGCGGTGCGTGTCGACGCATCGCCCTGCTCCTCCAGCAGCACCGCGCGTGCCACCACCACCGACAGCGGGTTGTTGAGCTCGTGGGCGACACCGGCCAGGAGCGAGCCGAGCGCGGCCAGCTTCTCGCGCTGGTACAGCGACTCGCGCTGGCGCGCGAGCTCCTCCGCCGAGCGCTTCTTCTCGGTGATGTCGCGCGCGATGGTGAGCACGTGCGGCGTGCCCTGATACTGCATCGGAATGCCGTGCAGCTCGACGTCGATGTCGGTTCCGTCCTTGCGCCGCTGGACGATCTCGGCGTGCAGGCATTCGCCCGCGGCGACCGCGCGCAGGAACTTCGGGTCGTAGGACGGGCCGGCGCCGTCGACGGGCGGCATTTCGGGCAAGGGGGCATCGTCGTAGCCGTGCATGCGCCACAGCGCCGGGTTGGTGTCGACGCGATTGCCGTTCGCGTCCCACATGGCGAGCCCGTCGATCGATGCGTTGAACATGGACCGGTAGTGCTCCTCGCTCGCACGGAGCGCCGCCTCGCTCGCCTCGAGCTCGCGCTGCACGCGTGCACGCGCCTCGATGTCGCCGCGCAGCCGCTTGTCCGTCTCGGAGACCTGCAGCGCCATGGCGTCGAAGGCGCGGCCGAGGCGCCCGAGCTCGTCGTTGCCCTTGAGCGCGCTGCGCGCGCCGAGCTCGCCTGCCGCGATCTGCTCGGCCGCGCGCACGAGCCGCGCCGTGCGCCGCGTGAGCAGGAAATGGAACACCAGCCACATGGTGAGCGCGAGCGCGGTGACCCAGCCGGCCCAGTAGAGCGATTGCTTCTCGACCTGCGCGCGCGCCTCGGCCTTGTAGCGCTTGAGGTCGTATTCGACGAACACCGTGCCGGCGCGCGAGGGCCGCAGCTCCTCGCGCGCGCCGCCCATCAGGACGTTCGCGTGGCCGAGCAGCTCGTCGCCGTTGGAGTCGATGCGCAAACCCGTGCGCTGGTCACGGCTCGACGGCGACACGCGGTGAGCGGCAACGTCGGGCAGCACGTCGTCGAGCTGCCGTCCGAGCCATGCGCGCTTGGTCGTCGCGATGACGGTGCGCCGGTCGTCGGTGAGCGCGGCGACGAGCACGTCGTGGTTGTGCGCGAGCACGGCGATCTCGTGCTGCGCGGCGACCACGTCGCCCTTGAGCAGCAGGTACTCGAGCGTGCTCTGCAGGCGCGACATCTCCTGCGCGAGGCGCTTGCGGTTCTCGTCCTCCGCCTCGCGCTCCGCCTGCGGCACGTGGTACAGCAGGTTCACCGCGCTCAACGTGGCGGCGAAGCCCAGCAGGATGAGCGGCACGGTGAACTTGAGCGACGCGGGGAGGCGCATGGCTTCCGGGGCGCGGTCGGCGTACGCGCTAGCGTGTCAACGACGAAAGCGGGCCGGGCGCGAGCAGGGGCGGGATGGCGAGCTCGCCGCGCAGCAGCTTCGCCTCGACCATCAGCGACATGAGGCGCTTGCCCGTGACCGCGAGCTCCGGCGACGCGCCGCCGAGCATGCGCAGGTTCTCTTCGCGCGAGGGCACGTGCAGGCCCTTCTGCGCGGCAAGGAACTGCTCACCGGTCGTCTGCTGCCGGATGCCCATCCTGCGCGCGGCGTCCTCGGGCGCGCGCTTCATGTAGTCGATCGCGTCGAACCAGCCGGTGAGCAGCGACTGCAGCGCATTGGGCCGCCGGTCGAGCACGTCGGCGCGCACGGCGAGGAGGTCCACGATCTCGCCCGGAATCTGCGTGCTGTCGAACAGCGTGGTGGCGCCCGCACGCAGGAATTGCATGCGGTACGGGTCGAAGGTGACCGCGGCGTCGACCTGGCCCTTCTCGAACGCGCCCGGCTGCTCGTTCGACTCGAGGTGCACCACCTTGACGTCGCTCGGCTGCATGCCGTTGAGGGCGAGCGCGCGGCTCAGCACGAAGGCGCCGAGGGCGCTGCTCTCCACCGCCACCGAGCGCCCCTCGAGATCGCGCATCGTGCGCATGCCCTGGCGGCCGACCACCACGTCGGCGCCGCTCGACACGTCGACCACCAGCACGATGCGCGGCTGGAAGCCGTCGGCGGCGAGGCCGAAGAGCTCGTCGAGGCTGATCACCATGCCGTCGATCGCCTGGTTGCGAAACGCGCGCAGCACCTCGCTCGCCGACGGATATTCCACGAGCTGCACCGCGGAAGCGTCGAGCCGCCCGAGCTCGCGCGCGAGGTACAGCGGCTCGCTGCCGATCCACACGTTGGTGCCGATGCGCAGCGGTGTCGCGGGCTCGCGCGCGCAGCCGGCGAGCGCCAGCACGGCGCACGTCAGCACGCCGAGGCGCCGGAGCGCGCGCAGCCAGACGCTCATGTGCCGTCCGGGAAGAACACGTAGCCCTCGTTGCGAACGGTGCGGATGAATCGCGGCCGCTCGGGATCGGGCTCGATCTTCTTGCGCAGCCGCATCACGCGCAAATCCACGCTGCGGTCGAACGGGTCCCAGTCGCGCTGGTTCAGGTTGAGGATGCGCTCGCGCGACAAGGCCTGGTTCGGATGCTGGGCGAACGCCTTCAGCAGGTCGTATTCCAGCGGTGACATGGGAACTTCCGCGCCTTGCTCGTCGATCAGCCGATGCGCGGCGAGGTCGAGCACGCAACGCCCGATGCGCACGCGCTCGGCCCCGATCTGCGCGCGCGCGGCCGCCGACGTGCGGCGCAACACGCTGCGCACGCGCGCCAGCAGCTCGCGCGGGTCGAACGGCTTGGGCACGTAGTCGTCGGCCCCCATCTCGAGTCCCACGACGCGGTCGACCACGGCGCCGGCCGACGTGAGCATCACGATGGCGAGCTTGGCATAGCGCTCGCGAAGATGGCGCGCGAGGCTCAGGCCGTCCTCGCCGGGCATGTTGATGTCGATCAGCGCGATGTCGACGGCGTTCTGCGCGGCCGACGCCTTCGCGGCCTCGGCGCTCTCCGCGCCGATCACCGCGTAGCCCTGCGCGGCGAAGTATTCCTCGAGCACCTCGCGCACGTCCGGCTCGTCGTCGACCACGAGGATCGTCGCTTTCGGGTTCAAGGCCGCTGCGCTCCTCCCTGTGACGGGGTCGTCGGGTCGAACGGCTGCATGCGAGGTCGGTGCAGTCATGGATCGTACATCAGCCGCGTCCCAGGGGTGTGCGCCGGCTGTCCCGTGATGGAAACGGCCGCCAGCATACGGTCGACGCCAATGGGCGGCGCCGTGTCCGGCACCCGATGAAACAAACGAAACAAAATGAGCGCGGCCCCGGCGCTGTTCGCATGCGGCAGCGCAACACACGAAACCAAACGGCGCGCCCGCGGAAACGCGCGTGGCGCACGCGATCCCTACACTCGATGCCGTGAAAGGAAGGCCATGCCACACGAAGGACCGGTCGATTTCGAATCGCGCAAGCGCTCGCCGATCACCGCGGGGGCGATCCTGGTCGGCGTCGTCGTCGCGGTGACCCTCGCGATCGACGGCGCAGTGCACGTCGCGCGCCTGCTCGAGGCCGCCGACGCCGCCGACGCGGCGGGTCGCAGCGGCTCCTTCGAAGTGCCGACCTGGAGCGATCCGCTCCACCCCTCGGAGACCACATGAACGCGACCACCGAACTGGAATTGCTGGCGCTCATGCCGCATCGCGCGGCGACGTTCGAGATCGGGCATGCGGCGCGCCGGCACCGCACGCGCATGCTGCGCCGGGTCATCGTCGCGCTCGCGCGTGCCGTCGGCAGCGTCGCGCGGCGAGCGTACCGGGCACATCGCCGCCGCGTGGAGGCGCGCGCCATGTACGACGCGCTGCGCCAGCTCGACGACCGCGTGCTGCACGACATCGGCGTGACGCGCAGCGAGCTCACCTCGGTCGCCGCCGAGGCGACCGGCGAAGCGGCGCACACGCGCGCGCTCGTGCTCTGCGCCATTCACGGATCGCGATAGGCGAAGCCATGCGCGCGTGCGATACCAGCCACTTTCCGCCGGTGCCGGTGGACAACCCGCCCGCCGGCGCGTAAAACCCCGCGTGCCCGGATTGCGGGCCGGCGGGGAGCGGGCGATGGCGCAACGGGTGGCGGTGATCGGCGCAGGCGTGGTGGGCCTCGCGTGCGCCACCGCATTGCAGGCCGAAGATCACGCCGTCACGCTCATCGATCCGCGGCCGCCGGGCGAGCATTGCTCGTACGGCAACGCCGGATGCCTGAGCCGCGCGTCCTGCGTGCCGCTCGGCCTGCCGGGCACGTGGAAGAACGTGCCGGGCTGGCTGATGGACCCGCTCGGGCCGCTGTCGATCGCCCCGGGCTATCTGCCGCGCATCGCGCCGTGGCTGTGGCGCTTCCAGCGCGCGAGCGCGATGCCGAAGGTGAATCGCGTCGCGGACGCGCTGCACGCGCTGCTCGATCCGTCGATCGACGCATGGCGTCCGCTCGCCGCGCGCGCGGGCGTGAGCGACCTCATCGTGCAGAACGGCTATGCGTTCGCGTACGAGCGCGAAAGCGACTATGCGGCGGATGCGCTCGGGCGCGAGATCCGCCGTGCGCATGGCGTGAAGATGGACGTGCACACGGGCGCCGGCATCCGCGAGGTCGAGCCGGCGCTGTCGCCCGCGGTGACGCACCTGGTCGTGCTGCCGGAGCAGGGCCATTGTCCCAATCCGTTGCGGCTGTCACGTGCGCTGGCCGATCGGCTGCGTGCCGGTGGCGCGCAGTTCGTGCATGCAACGGCGACGGGATTCGAGACGCGCGAAGGCCGGGTCGCGCGCATCCGATGCGACAGCGAAAGCGTCGACACGGACACCGTGGTGGTCGCGGCGGGCGCGCATTCGAATGCGCTGTCGTCGCAGCTCGGCGCCGACGTTCCGCTCGAGACCGAGCGCGGCTATCACGCGACGCTCGCCGCGCCGACGGTCGTGCCGCGCATTCCGGTGATGGCCGGTCTCGGGCGCTGGTTCGCGACGCCGATGGAGGACGGACTGCGCGTGGCGGGTACCGTCGAGCTCGCGGGCCTCGACGCGCCGCCCAATGATGCGCGGGCCGATGCGCTCGTCACGGGCGCGAGGCGGCTGTTCCCCGGGCTGGATTACGCCGGAGTGGAGCGCTGGATGGGTCACCGCCCGTCGCTCCCCGATTCGATGCCGGTGATCGGTCGCTCACCGCGCTACGCGAACGCGCTGTTCGCGTTTGGTCACGGCCACGTCGGCCTCACCGCCGCCGCACCCACCGCCGGCATCGTCGCCGATCTCGTCGCGGGCCGCTCACCGCGCATCGACATCGCGGCGTTCTCTCCCGCCCGCTTCAGCTGATCGCTTCGGGTACCGGCTGCTCCGCGCGGCGCGTGCGCGTGGCGAGGAATTCCGCGAGCATCGCGGCGGTGTGCGATCCGTCGGGCCGTGCCGCGATCGAATGCGGCGTTCCTTGCGCGACGATGCGGCCGCCGCCCGCGCCGCCTTCGGGACCGAGGTCCACGATCCAGTCGGCGTCCGCGATGACGTCGAGGTTGTGCTCGATGACCACCACCGTGTTGCCGGCATCGACCAGCCGGTGCAGCACGCGGATCAGCTTCTCGACGTCGGCCATGTGCAGCCCGACGGTGGGCTCGTCGAGCACGTAGAGCGTCTGCATGCGCGCGGAGGCGCGCTCGCCCGCGCGCGGCGATGCCGCATCGGTGCGCACCTTGGCGAGCTCGGTGACGAGCTTGATGCGTTGCGCTTCACCGCCCGACAACGTCGGGCTCTGCTGACCGAGCGTGAGATAGCCGAGGCCCACGTCCTGCAAGAGCCGCAGCGCATGATGGATCGACCGATGCGCGGCGAAGAACTCCACCGCCTCGTCGACGTTCATCGCCAGCACGTCGGCGATCGTGCGGTCGCGCCAGCGCACGGCGAGCGTCTCGGCGTTGAAGCGCGCGCCGCTGCACGCCTCGCATGCGACCTTCACGTCGGGCAGGAAGCTCATCTCGATGGTCCTGACGCCCTGCCCCTCGCACTCGGGACAGCGACCGCCCGGGGTGTTGAACGAGAAGCGGCTCGCCGTGAAGCCGCGCATGCGCGCTTCGGTCGTATCCGCGAAGAGCCGGCGGATCGCGTCCCAGAAGCCGACGTAGGTCGCCGGGCAGGAGCGAGGCGTCTTGCCGATGGGCGCCTGGTCCACTTCCAGCACGCGCTCGATGTCGTCCCACCCCGCGATGTCCTTGCAGCCGCTCAGCGGCGCCGGCTTGCGGCGCCGGCGTCCGCTCACGAGCTCGCAGAGGTTCGCATGCAGGATGTCCCGCGCGAGCGTGCTTTTGCCGCTGCCCGACACGCCGGTCACGGCCACGAGCCGGCCGAGCGGCACGCGCACGTTCACGTTGCGCAGGTTGTGCAGCGTGGCGCCTTCCACGACGATGGCCGGCGCGCGCGTGCTCGTGGCACGCGGTTCGACCAGCGGGTGCGTGAGCGGCCGCGCGAGCAGGCGCCCGGTGACCGAATCGGGCAGGCGCATCAGGTCGCTTGCGCTGCCTTGCGCCACCAGCTCGCCGCCGCGGCTGCCGGCGCCGGGACCGAGGTCGATCACGTGCGCCGCGTGCCGGATGGTCTCCTCGTCGTGCTCGACCACGACCAGCGTGTTGCCCTTCGCTTCGAGCTTCGCGAGCGTGTCGAGCAGCACCCGATTGTCGCGCGGATGCAATCCGATGGTCGGCTCGTCGAGGATGTAGCACACGCCGCGCAGGTTCGACCCGAGCTGCGCCGCGAGGCGGATGCGCTGCGCTTCGCCGCCCGAAAGCGTGGGTGCGGCGCGGTCGAGCGCGAGGTAGCCGAGGCCGACGTCGACCAGGAACGACAGCCGCGCCGCGAGCTCGGCGACGATGTCGCGCGCGATCGCGGCGTCGCGTCCCTGCAGCTCGAGCGTGGCGAAGAACGCCGCCGCGTCGCTCGCGGGCATCGCGGTCAGGTCGGCGATCGAGCGGTCGCGAAAGCGCACCGCGAGCGCGTCGCGATTCAGGCGCCTTCCGCCGCATGCCTCGCACGAACGCGCATCGCCTTCGTACCACTCGTTCCACCACACTTCGTCGCCGGTTTGCTCCTGATCGAAGCCCTTGAGCTTCAACCCCGTGCCGAAGCATTCGGGACACCAGCCGTGCTTCGAGTTGAACGAGAACAGGCGCGGGTCGGGCGCCGGAAAGCTTCGGCTGCACACGGGGCAGGCCCGCTGCGTCGAATAGACCTCGGGCCGCCCCTGCGCAAGCAGGGGCCCAGCGGCGTCGGCAACGACGCTGGATCCCCGCTTTCGCGGGGATGACAAATCGCCGCGCACCAAGCGTCGCCCCTGCGCAAGCAGGGGCCCAGCGGCCTCGGCAAGCACGCTGGATCCCCGCTTTGGCGGGGAGGACAAATCCCTGCCATCGACGGCCACGACATGCACCACACCCTTGCCGTGCTCGAGCGCCTGCGCCAGCGCTTCGCGCAACGCGGGCTCGTTCGCGGGGGTGACGGCGATTTCCGCGACCGGCAGCTCGATGGTGTGCTCCTTGAAGCGGTCGAGGCGCGGCCATTTCGCCGTCGGCAGCATCTCGCCGTCGACCCGCAAATGCGCGACCCCGCGCTTCGCGGCCCATTTGGCGAGATCGGTGTAATAGCCCTTGCGCGCGAGCACGAGCGGCGCGAGCACGACGATGCGCCTGTCGCGATGACGGGTGACCAGCGTCGCGACGATGCTGTCCTCCGTCTGCGGCGCGATCGGCGCCTCGTGATCGGGGCAGTGCTGCGTGCCGAGCTTGACGTAGAGGAGGCGCAGGAAGTGATAGATCTCGGTGAGCGTGGCGACCGTGCTCTTGCGCCCGCCGCGGCTCGTGCGCTGCTCGATCGCGACGGTCGGTGGAATGCCGAAGATCGCGTCGACCGCGGGACGCGCGGCGGGCTGCACGAATTGGCGCGCGTACGCGTTGAGCGATTCGAGGTAACGCCGCTGGCCTTCCGCGAACAGGATGTCGAACGCGAGCGTGCTCTTGCCGCTGCCCGACACGCCCGTCACGACGGTGAAGCGATCGCGCGGAATCTCGACGTCGACGTTCTTGAGATTGTGCTCGCGCGCATTGCGGATGCGGATGGCGTTCCCCGGCCGCGGCGCGGGCAGGCGCGGGGGCTCGCGAACCGCCGCCGCGGCCGGTGAAGCGACGGCGGCGCGGTATTCGGCCAGCGCGCGCGCGGTGTGCGATGCGCCGCATTGGAGCAGCGCATCGACCGGTCCGGCGAACACGACCTCGCCGCCGCCGTCGCCGCCTTCGGGACCGAGGTCGACGACCCAGTCGGCCGCGTCGATCACGTCGAGATTGTGCTCGATGACGATCAGCGAATGTCCCGCCGCGACCAGCTCGCGCAGCGCGCGCAGCAGCTTCGCCACGTCGTCGAAGTGCAGGCCGGTGGTGGGCTCGTCGAACAGGAACAGTTTCCCTTGGCGCGAGACTCCCTCTCCCCGCGAGCGGGGAGAGGGCTGGGGTGAGGGGCGTTTTTCGCGAGCCGCCTCCGCCAGATGCCCGGCCAGCTTCAACCGCTGCGCTTCACCGCCGGACAACGTGGGCACCGGCTGCCCGAGCTTGAGATATTCGAGCCCGACGGCCACGAGCGGGCGCAGCGCCGCCTCGATGTCCTGCGCAGCGGCGAAGAACTCGCACGCCTGCGCGACCGTCATGTCGAGCACGTCGGCAATGGAGCGTCCGTCGAGCGTGACCTCCAGCACTTCGCGCCGGAAACGCCTGCCGTCGCAATCGGGGCAGCGCAGGTAGACGTCGGACAGGAACTGCATCTCGACGTGCTCGAAGCCGTTGCCGCCGCACGTCGGGCACCGCCCGTTGCCCGCGTTGAAGCTGAACGTGCCCTGCGTGTAGCCGCGCTCCTTCGCGACCGCCAGCGCCGCGAAGCGCTTGCGGATGCAGTCGAAGGCGCCGACGTAGCTGGCGGGATTCGAGCGCGTGGTGCGGCCGATCGGCGTCTGGTCGATCATGACCACGTCGGCGACGTGCTCGTGGCCGGCGAGGGCGCGATGACTGCCCGGCGCTTCGGTGGACTTGCCCTTCGCGCGCAGCAGCGCGGGATACAGCACGTCCTGCACGAGCGTCGATTTGCCCGAGCCCGAGACGCCGGTGACGCAGACGAGGGCGCCGAGCGGAAACGCGACGTCGATGTCGCGCAGGTTGTGCTCGGCTGCGCCGAGCAGCGCGAGCCGTGGCCGGTCGTGGTCGATCGGTGCCGCCGCCCGCGGCGGTGACGTGCGCTTGCGGCCGGCCAGGTAATCGGCGGTGATCGAATCGGACGACCGCCGCAGTTCGTCCGGCGTGCCGAAGAACATGACGCGTCCGCCACGCTCGCCGGGCCCGGGCCCGATGTCGAGAATGCGGTCCGCCGCGAGCATCACCTGCGGATCGTGCTCGACCACGACGAGCGAGTTGCCCGCGTCGCGCAGGCGGTGCATGACGCCGACCACGCGGCCGATGTCGCGCGGATGCAGGCCGATGGACGGCTCGTCGAGCACGAACAGCGTGTTGACCAGCGACGTGCCGAGCGCGGTCGTCAGGTTGATGCGCTGCACTTCGCCGCCGGACAGCGTGCGCGACTGCCGGTCGAGCGTCAGGTACGACAGGCCGACGTCGGCGAGGTAGGCGAGCCGCGTGCGGATCTCCGTGAGCACCAGCTCCGCCGCCTGGTCGAGCGGCGCCGGCAGCGCGAGACGCTCGAAGAACGCCCGCGCCTGCGCGATCGGCAGGAGCGCGATGTCGTGCAGCGTCAGGCCCGGCAGATGCGCGAGCACCTCGTCCTCGTACCGCGTTCCGCACGGCCGGCAACGGCGCGCGGGATCGAGCACGCGGTCCGCGTCGTCGCGCGTGCCGAGGCGCCACAGCAATGCATCGGGCTTGAGTCGCGCGCCCTCGCAGACGCGGCACGGCGTATAGGCGCGATACCGCGACAGCAGCACACGGATGTGCATCTTGTACGCGCGTGTCTCGAGCCAGGCGAAGAAGCGGCCGACGCCGTACCACACGCCCGGCCAGGACTTTCGCCAGCTCACCCATTCGGATTCGCCTTCCAGCACCCATTGCCGGTGCGCCTCGGAGAGCTCGCGCCACGGCGTGTCGAGCGGCACGCCGCGCTTCTTCGCGTATTTCTCGAGGTCGTCCTGGCATTCGCGGTAGCTCTGGCTTTGCCATGGCTTGACCGCGCCTTCGCGCAGCGTCCTGCTCGCGTCCGGCACGATCAGTCCATAGTCGATGCCGATCACGCGGCCGAAGCCGCGACAGGTGTCGCAGGCGCCGAGCGGCGAATTGAACGAGAACAGGCTCGGCGTCGGATCGGCGTAGTGGATGTCGCAGTCGGGACAGTGCAGGTCGCAGGAGAAGCGCCAGACGGCGCCGTCCTCCACGTGCACATCCATCCGGCCCTGTCCCACCCGCAACGCCGCCTCGATCGCATCCATGACACGCGCACGCTCGACGCTGCCGAGCCGAAAGCGGTCCTGCACCACCGAAAGCCGGCGCTCCGATCGCGCGTGGATGCGCGTGTATCCCTGTGCTTCCAGCAGCCTGCGAACCTCGTCCTCGCCGAAGTTGGCGGGCACCGACACCGGGAACGTCAACACCAGGCGCGGATCGCCGGCGGCGGCGCTGCGCTCGCGCAGCTCGGCGTGGACGGACTCGGGCGTGTCGCGCCGCACGACGCGCCCGCAGCCGCGGCAATACAGCGACGCGGCGCGCGCGAACAGCAGCTTCAGGTGATCGGAGAGCTCGGTCATCGTGCCGACCGTCGAGCGCGACGTGCGCACCGGGTTCGTCTGGTCGATCGCGATGGCGGGCGGAATGCCGTCGATGCGCTCGACCTGCGGCTTGTCCATGCGGTCGAGGAACTGGCGCGCGTACGGCGAGAACGTCTCGACGTAGCGGCGCTGGCCTTCCGCGTAGAGCGTATCGAAGACGAGCGACGACTTGCCGGAGCCGGACACGCCCGTCACGACGATCAGCTCGCCGGTCGGCAGCTCCAGGGAGACGTCCTTGAGGTTGTTCTGGCGTGCGCCGCGGATGACGATCGGGTCGGACATTGGGAAGCGAGTGAGCCCCTCACCCCGCCCTCTCCGCGCGTGCGGGGAGAGGGAGCCCGAAGGGCGGGTGAGGGGTGCTGCAATAAATGGATTGTTGCAAGCGCGCCGCGCTCGGCCGGCGCCCCGCTTAAGTTGGGGTCGCGCCCGCCGGATACAAATGGCACGCCACGCCGCGATCGGGTGCAACTTGCACCCACGGCGGATACACCTCGCGGCAGACGGGCATCGCGTGCGGACAGCGCGGATGGAAGTGACAGCCGCGCGGCGGCGCCAGCGCTGACGCGACCTCGCCCTCGAGCTTGGTCATGATCACCCTGGACCTTGGATCCGGCACGGGCGAGGCGGCGCGCAGCGCGCGCGTGTAAGGGTGCAGCGGCGCGTCGAAGATCGCCGGCACGGGGCCGCGCTCCACGATGCGGCCCAGGTACATCACCGCCACCGCGCTGCAAAAATGGCGCACCACGCCCAGGTCGTGCGAGATGAAGACGAAGCCGAGGTCGTGACGCTGCTGCAGTCCGCGCAGCAGCACGAGGATCTGCGCCTGGATCGACACGTCGAGCGCGGAGACGGGCTCGTCGGCGACGATCAGCTCGGGCTCGAGCACGAGCGCACGCGCGATGCCGATGCGCTGGCGCTGGCCGCCGCTGAACTCGTGCGGATATTTTTCCGCGGCGTCGCTCGGCATGCCGACCTCCGCGAGCACGGAGTGCACGCGTGCGCGGACCTCGCGCGCGTTGCCGGCGCCGTGTACGCGCATCGGCTCGGCGAGCGTCTGCCCGATGGTGCGCCGCGGATTGAGCGAAGAGTAGGGGTCCTGGAAGACGATCTGCATGCGCCGGCGAAGCGCACGCAAGCGGCGTGCGTCGGCCTGGTGCACGCTGTGCCCCTTGAACAGCACGCTGCCGGAATCCGGCTCGATCAGGCGCAGGATCGCGCGGCCGGCGGTCGACTTGCCGCAGCCGGATTCGCCGACGAGCCCGAACGCCTGCCCGTGCGCCACCGAAAAGGAAACGTCGCTCAGCGCGTGAACCGTTGCGCGCTCGCCGCCCATGAAGCCGCGGCGCGCGACGAACGTCTTCACGAGGTTGCGGACCTCGAGCAACGGCTCGCTCATGTCGTCTCAGCGTCGCCCGCGCGCACCCAGCAGCGCGCCTGATGCGTCGCATCGCCCGGCAGCGCAACCAGCGGCGGCATGGTCGCGCAGCGCTCGATGCGCAGCGGACAGCGATCGGCGTAGCGGCAACCGGCCGGCATCGCCGTGATCGGGGGCACCTGTCCCGCGATGGGCTTCAGGTCGCCGGCGTCGCGGTCCACGCGCGGAATCGACGACAGCAGCGCCTCCGTGTACGGATGCGTGGGACGCTCGAACAGCGCGTGGACGCTCGCCGTCTCGATGATGTCGCCCGCATACATGACCGCGACGCGATCTGCGATCGACGCCACCACGCCGAGGTTGTGGGTGATGAAGACCATGGCCATGCCGGTCTCGGCCTTGAGCTCGGCCAGCAGCGCGAGCACCTGCGCCTGGATGGTGACGTCGAGCGCAGTCGTCGGCTCGTCGGCGAGCAGGATGCGCGGATTGCAGGCGAGCGCCATCGCGATCATCACGCGCTGGCGCATGCCGCCGCTGAACTGATGCGGATAGTCGTCGTAGCGCCGCGTCGCGGACGGGATCTTGACGTGCGACAGGAGCTCGAGTGCGCGCGCGCGTGCCTGCGCGGGCGTGAGGTCGGTGTGATAGCGCAGCGTCTCGGCCACCTGCGACCCGACCGGCATCACCGGGTTCAGCGAGGTCATCGGCTCCTGGAAGATCATCGCGATGGCGCCGCCGCGCACCTTTTCCATCTGCGCATCGTCGAGGCGCACGAGGTCACGCCCGTCGAGCCGCACGCTTCCCGCGGCGATCCGGCCGTTCGCTCTGGGCACGAGGCCCATCACCGAGAGCGCCGTGATGCTCTTCCCGCAGCCCGATTCGCCGACCAGCGCGAGCGTCTGGTTGCGCCCCACGGTGAAGCTCACGTCGCGCACCGCGGCGTGCCATCGGCCATCGATGCGGAACTCGGTCGTGAGCCCCTCGACCGCGAGCGCCGGCGCCTTGTATGTCCCCCCCGTAGCGACGCTGCGCGTCGCCTCCCCCACAGGGGGCGAGAGCCTACGGCCCGACGCACGGCCGCCCGAAGGCGGGCCGTGCTTTTGCCAATGTCCGGCGGCCCTGCGGCGCTCCTCAGTCCCCCCCGAAGCGACGCTGCGCGTCGCCTCCCCCACGGGGGGCGAGAGCCTTGGGGCGGCCCTGCGGCTCTCATTCATGGCGCAACCTCGGGTCCGAGGTGTCGCGCAGGCCGTCGCCCAGCATGTTGAGGCCCAGCATCACGACGAGGATCGCGACGCTCGGAAAGATCGCGAGCCACGGCGCGTCCAGGATGTTCTCGAACCCTTCGCGGATCATGCCGCCCCACGTGGCGGTGGGCGGGCGCACGCCCAGGCCGATGAAGCTCAGCGACGCCTCGGTGCGGATGGCGGTGGCGAGCCACAGCGCCGCCATGACGAGGATGTCGTCGAGCACGTTGGGCAGGATGTGCACGACCATGATGCGCAGGTTCGAGAAGCCGAGCGCGCGCCCGGCCTCGACGAAGTCGCGCTCCTTGATCGACAGCGTCGGCGCGCGCGCGATGCGCGCGAACGGCGCGACCGCAGTGAGGGTGATGGCGAGGATGAGGTTGCCCACGGTTGGCCCCAGCATCGCGACGACGAGGAGCCCCATCACCAGCGTCGGGAACGACAGCAGCACGTCCATCGCCGCCATGACGACGCGGTCGAACACGCCGCCGACGTAGCCCGCGAGTATCCCGAGCGCGCCGCCGATCACGATGGCGATCAGCACGGCGGAGGTGCTCACGTACAGCGACACGCGGCCGCCCCACAGGATGCGCGACAGGATGTCGCGGCCGAACGAATCGTTGCCGAGCGGGAACTCGGCGGACGGGCCGGCGAGCCGCAGCAATACGTTCTGCTCCAGCGGGTCGTGCGGGGACAGCCACGGCGCGAGGAGCGCGGACAGCGCGACCAGCACGACGAGCGTCGCGCCGAACGTCGCCATCTTGTGGCGGCGGACGGCCGTCCAGAGGCGCGGGGACGGACGCTCGGCGGGCGGCGTGGCGGCGATGACGCTTGCATGTTCGCCCCCGTAGCGGCGCTGGGCGCCGCCTTCGCCCAAAGGGGCGCGAGCGCCCTGGGGCGGCCCGGCGGCGCTCACGTTTGACGAACCCGCGGATCCACCAGGCCGTAGGTGAGATCCGTCAGCAGGTTGACGAGCACGATGATGAACGCGTACACGACCATCAGCCCCTGCAGCATCGTGTAATCGCGCTGGTTGAGCGCGTTGACGATGAGCTTGCCGAGGCCCGGGCGGTTGAACACGATCTCGGTCAGGACCGAATTGCCGATCAGCACGCCGAGATAGAGGCCGACCACCGTCACGACGGGGATCAGCGCGTTGCCGAGCGCATGGCGCCACACGACCACGCGCGCCGGCACGCCCTTGGCGCGCGCGGTCCGGATGTAGTCCTCGCCCAGCACGCCCAGCATGCTGGAGCGCGCGACGCGCATGACGTACGCCACCATGATGAGGCCCAGGTTCACGGCCGGCAGCACGAGCGCGGCGACGCGGCTCATCGGATCGCCGGGCCGCGCCTCGCTGATCACCGGAAACCAGCGGAGCTGGATGGCAAAGGCGAGCAGCAGCATGATCGCGGACACGAACGCGGGAAACGAAAGCCCGGTCAGCGAGAAGATGCGCGCGGCGTAGTCGAGCGCACGGTTGCGATGCCGTGCGGCCGCGATGCCGAGCGGCAGGCCGAGCGCCACCCCGATCACCAGCGCCGACACGGTGAGCTCGACGGTGTAGGGCAGCACGTGCGTCACTTCGTCCCACACGGGGTGATGCGTCACCAGCGACGTGCCGAGGTCGCCGCGCAGCACCATCGAGATGAAATCCACGTACTGCACGGGCAGCGGCCGGTCGAGCCCGAGCTCGTGGCGCACCGCGGCGAGCGCCTGCTGGCTCGCCTGATCGCCGAGGATGATGAACGCGGGATCGCCCGGCGCGATGCGGACGAAGAAGAACACGACCGTCAGCACCGCGAGGAGCGTCGGCACCGCGACCAGCAGCCGCTTCAGGATGTACGTCAGCATGGTCGCGGGGCCGGCGCGGGCGACGCCCGCGCGTGACGCCGAAGCTACTGCAGCGTGGTCTGCTCGTTGATGATCGGACCGAGCGTCAGCGAGGCGTCGAGCTTGTAGCCGTAGTCGAGCTTGTCGCGGTGCGCCCACACTTGCAGCTGCTCGTAGAGCGGCACGGCGCACACGTCCTTCACCAGCTTGTCCTGCGCGTCCTTCCACAGCGCCTTCTGCCTGGCCGGATCGGTCGTCTGGCGCGCGGCGTCGATGTCCTGGTCGGCCACCGAGCAGTGCGAGAAGTTCGTCACCGCCGTCGGCGTGCCGACGATGCTGCGCGAATGGAAGAACTGCGTGAGGTAGACGTCCGCCACCGGCAGGCGCGCCGCGGCGTACATGACCATGGGGCTCAGGTCCTTGCGGATCTGCGCGTGGAACGTGGGATGGTCGACCACGTTGAGCTCCATGTCGATGCCCACCTTCTTGAGCTGCGCCTGCACGATCTGCATGGTGTTGAGCATCGTGGGCAGCGCCGTCTGGATGATGCTGATCTTCAGGCCGTCGCCGTAGCCCGCTTCCTTCAGCAGCTGCTTCGCCTTGCTCGGATCGTACGGATACAGCGGAGCCTGCTCGTCCGTCCCGAGATAGTCGTGCGGCACGACGGACACCGCCTCGCGCGCGGTGAGCGGTCCCTTGAACTTCACGAGCTCCGCACGGTTCACGGCGTAGGCGATCGCCTGGCGCACGCGCAGGTCGTCGAGCGGCTTCTTGGTGACGTTGAGGCTGAGGTCCGACAGCTCGCCGGGACCGAACACGTCGACGACGGTATGCGGCTGGGACTTCATGCGCTCGGCCCAGATCTGGTCCTGCCGGCCATAGATCAGGTCGATCTCGCCGGAGGTGTACGCGAGATCGCGCGTCGCATCCGACGGAATGTAGCGGTAGACGATCCGGTCGATCTTGGGCGCGCCGCGGAAGTAGCTCTTGTTGGCGACCAGCGTCACCGACTGGTTGGGCGTGTACGACTCGATGGCGAACGGTCCCGTGCCGACTGCCTTGGTGCGGAAGTCGTCACCCAGCTTCTCGACCGCCTTCCTGCAGACGATGTTGCCGCCCTGGTAGTTGGTGAGGATTCCGAGCACGCTCGCCGGGCGGCGCTTGAACGTGATGCGCACCGTGGAAGGGTCCACGGCGTCGATCGAGGCGACGTCGGCGTAGTCGGACGAGAACGACGATATCTTCGGGTCGGCCGCGCGCTTGAGCGAGAACACCACGTCGTCGGCCGTGAGGTCGCCGTAGCCGTTGTTGCACTGGACGCCCTTGCGCAGGTGGAAGGTCCAGGTGAGCTGGTCGGCGGACGTGTCCCATTTCTCCGCGAGGTCCGGCTCGATCTGCTCGGGATTCATCGTGCCCGGCTTGAAGCGCACGAGGCCGTTGAACATCCAGCCGATGATGGCCTTGTCGGGCGTCGTGGCGGTGCGGTGCGGATCGAGCGAGCCCAGGTCCGGCGCCGCCATGCCGACGTTGAGCACCTTCTGCGCATGCGCGGGCAGTGTCGCCGCGAGCAGCAGCGTGGCGGCGAGTGCAGCAATCGACGCAAGTGACCTCATCGCCTTCATCCTCCGTTGTTCGGGTTGACCGCCCCGGCGCGCGGCGGCACGGCGGCGTCGCCGAAGCGACCGATGTCGAAAGCGCCGAGCGGGCTTCGCGACCTTCCCTCCCGCACGAGCTCGTCGAGGATCATACCGATCGCCGGCCCGAGCTGAAAGCCGTGTCCCGAGAAGCCGAAGGCGTGGATGAGATTGGGTGTCGTGCGGCTGACGCCGATGACGGGTAGATAGTCCGGCATCTGGCCCTCGATGCCCGTCCACGTGCGGATGACCAGCGCCGACGCGAGCGCCGGCACGATCCGCAATGCCTCGTCGATCGCGGTCGACGACACGTCGGTCAGCGGGCGCGCGCGCTCCTGCGCGAGGTCGACCCAGCCGTGACCGCCGCCGAACACGACGTTGCCGCGCGCCACCTGGCGCAGGTACACGTCGCCGCCGCACACGCCGATCGAGCGCGTGAGGATCGGCGGCAGCGGCTCGGTGACGAGCATGTTGGGTGCGACCGCGGCGATGGGCACCGGCTCGCCGAACGCGCGCGCGATCGCGCCGCCCCATGCGCCGGCGGTGTTGACCAGGTACGTGGAGCGCACGTCGACTTCGCGCGCGCGCACGAGGAAACCGTCGCCGTCGCGTACCGCTTTCTCGACCCGCGTGAACTCGCGCACGTCCGCCCCCGCGGCGCGCGCGGCACGGCCGAACGCGGGCGCAACGAGGCGCGGGTTCGCGTGACCGTCTTCCGGCGCCAGCGACGCGCCGACGACGCGCTCGCCCAGCCACGGATATTCGCGGCGCATGCGCGCGCGGCCAATGATTTCGAGATTGAGGCCGAACTCCGCCGCCGCGGCGGCGTAGCGCTCGAGCTCGTCGGCGTCCGCGTCGCTGCGCGCGAGCTTGACATGGCCGGAGGCGACGAACTCGCAATCCGTGCCGACGATGTCGCGCAGGCGGCCCCAGAGCTCGCGCGACCGGCGCGCGAGCGGAAGCTCGGCGAAATGGCGGCCCTGCTGGCGCACGCCGCCGAAATTCACGCCGCTCGCCTGCGAGCCGAGCGCACCTTTTTCCAGGAGACACACGCCGAGGCCGTTGCGCGCGAGATGCAGCGCCGCGGAGCAGCCCGCGACGCCGCCGCCGATGATCGTGACGTCGACGCGGAGATGTTCGGTCATGTCGAGCCCGTGTCACCCCTCACCCTGTCCTCTCCCCGCAAGCGGGGAGAGGGTGCCCGAAGGGCGGGTGAGCGGCATCGCGACAGGCTTCACCGGCGGCTGCGCGTGCAATCGGCCCGCGGAGGCGAGGTCGCGCTGCGTTTCGGCAGACAGCAATTCGGCGGCCGCGAGCCCGCACATGCGGCCCTGGCAGCGGCCCATGCCGATGCGCGTCAGCGCTTTCATTCGATTGACGTCGACCACGTCGAAATCGCGGATCGCCGTGCGCGCCGCCGCCGCGCGCACCGATTCGCAGCGACAGACGATCGTATCGTCCGCGATCGCGATCGCCGGCTGCGGAAACGCGCGCTCGAGCCCCGCTCGAAAGCGCGCGAGCCGCGACAGGCGGCGGTCGATGGCGGCGATGCGCGCACCGTCGCGCGCGCGCCCGCATCGCCCCGCGATGACCAGGCCCACGCGCTCGCCCCACAGCTCCGCGGCATCCGCGCCGCCGATGCCTGCGCCGTCGCCGACAACGTAGACGCCCGGGACCGACGTCTCGCCGTCGACGGTGCGCTCGGGCAGCCATTGACGTCCATCGGCGTCGAAGCCAAAACGGCAGCCGGCAAGGTCGGCGAGCTGCGTCTCGGAGCGAAGACCGAAGCCAAGGGCGACGGCGTCGCACGCGACGCGCTTGTCGATGCCGTCGACGCGGTAGGTCACCGATTCGACGGCGTCGCGACCCTCGATCGAGACCTGCGCGACGCCTTGCTCGATCACGATGCGATGCGCGGCGAGCCAGGCCCGGTAGTACACGCCCTTGCCCAGCGTGGACGGGCTCGCGGCAAGGCTCTTCAGTGCGCGACGCTTCGTGAGCGCCGTCGTGGTGTCGAGCAACGCGGCGATGCTCGCCCCCGACCTGGCGCATTGATACGCGACCAGGTACAGCAGCGGACCGGTTCCGAGCACGACGACGCGTCGTCCGATCGCGCAGCCCTGGTACTTCAGCGCGACTTGCGCGGCGCCCAGCGTGTACACACCCGGCAGCGTCCAGCCGGGAATGGGCAGCAGCCGGTCGGTCGCGCCGGTCGCCAGCACGAGGAAGTCGAACGGAAGCCGCTCGATGGCGCCTTCGTGTGCGACATCGAGGGCGCGATGCCACACGTTCCACGCGAGCGTCGACGCGCGATAGTCGACGCTGTGCCGCAGCCGATCGGCCGTGCGATGCAGCGCCCGCGCCTTTGCGCGCTCGAAACCGTAGCGACGTGCATAGGCGCGGTCGAACGCATCCGGCGGCTGGCGATAGATCTGGCCGCCGGCTTTGGGCGATTCGTCCACGAGCACGACCCGAAGACCGTGACGCCCCAGCACTTCGGCGGCCCGTATGCCGGCCGGGCCGGCGCCGACGACGACCGTGACCGGATCAGCCACCGTGGCGGCGCGTGATCACTTGCATTCCGGCCGTTACGAGGGTTGCGCACGCGCGCGCGGGCCGGCCGTCCGCGACCACCCAGCATTCCTGGCATGCGCCCATCAAGCAGAAGCCGGCGCGCGCGCCGTCCGCGTCGGATAGCACGCGCTGGCGCGCGAGCACGGCGGTGAGTATCGTGTCGCCGTCGCGCGCCGTGGCCGCAGCGCCGTCCAGCGTGAACGCGAGGGTGGCGCGCTCGCGATCGACCAGGCAAACGAATCTCGCGCTTTCGCTGCTCACAGCATGTCTTCGTAGCGCATGTTGACCAGCAGCTCGGCGATCGTGGTGTTGTTGGGCAACGCGAGCAGGCACGCGACGAGCTCCGCGAGGTCGTCCGGCTGGATCATCTCCGCGTGGTCGATGCCCTTCGCACCCGCGGAAAGGTCGGTCGCGACAAAGCCCGGGCACAGCGCGGTGGCCCGTATGCCGTGCTCCCAGCCCAGGCGGCGCACCGAATGCGTGAGCGCAACGAGCGCGAACTTGGTCATCGCATAGCCGCTGTTCGCGTTGCGCACGCGCTTGCCGGAGAGCGATGCGACGTTGACGATGCGCCCCGCACCGGACGCACGAAGATGCGGCAGCGCCGCGCGTATCACGCGCAGCGGCGCCTTGACGTTCACGAGCCACAGCTCGTCGAGCGCGTCCTCGCTCTCGTCCTCGATGGCCGACATGCGCGCGATGCCGGCGTTGTTGACCAGCGCGTCGACGCGCGCGAAACGGTCCATGGTCGCCGCGACCCACGCGCGGCCGGCGTCGCGCTCGTGCGCATCGTAGTGCGTGACGAGGCACGAGTCGCTCGGCTCGATCGCGCTGCGCGAAGGGTTGCGGACGCCGAGGCTCATCCGGTACCCGGCCGCGCCGAGCCGGCGCGCGATCGCGGCACCGATGACGCGGCTCGCGCCGGAGATCATCACGACACGCTCGCCGACCGGCATCATGATCGCGTCCTCCCGCGCGCATTGTAGCGGCGGCTCAGTGGCGACGCGCAACGCGCGATAATGATGGCGTCAGCCGCCGAAAGGAACGCCATGCAGAAGATCACGCCCTTTCTCTGGTATGCGAAGGAAGCCGAAGAGGCCGCCGCCTTCTACACGTCGATCTTCCCCGACTCGCGCATCACGCGCGTCACCGCGCTGCCGAGCGAATCACCCAGCGGGCCGCCTGGGTCGGTGAAAGTCGTCGACTTCGAGCTGTGCGGCCAGGCGTTCACGGCGATGACGGCGGGACGGCTCGATCCCTTCAATCACGCCATCTCGCTTCTCGTCACGTGCGAGGACCAGGCCGAGGTCGACCGCTATTGGAACGCGCTGCTCCAGGGTGGCTCGACCGAGGCATGCGGCTGGCTCAAGGACCGCTACGGCGTGTCGTGGCAGATCGTGCCGAAGGTGCTGCTCGAAATGATGGCCGACCCCGACCGGGCGCGAGCGAAGCGCGCGACGGACGCGATGCTCAAGATGGTGAAGATCGACATCGCCACGCTGAAGGCGGCGTACGACGGCAGCGCGAAGTAGGATGCGCCGGCTACGCCGCCGGCGATCCGCCGGACTGCGTATGCGAAGGTCCCGAGGGGCGTGGCATGCGCCGGCGCTCGGCCACCGGGTTGCGCATCTGGCAGCGGGGGCAGGTGAAATACGGACCCTGCTTGTCCGCGGCGAGCACCACGTCGAGCAGGCTCGGTCGCGAGCCGATGCGAAGCACCGCGCCGCATTTCGGGTTACTGCACAAGACCACCATTCGGTGCCACGCCCGCGGCGCTGCTGTGGAGCAGCCCGCATTCTCGGCTGGCTTGTACATCCGCCCAATAGGACATCGACGCACCGCCTTGTAGGACGATTGCCATCGGCCACTCCTACACGGGAACACGCGGCCGCGCCTGCCGAAGCGCTGCGGCGGCCCGACAAACGCGCATCCCCGGGCCCGGGCGCGATAGCAGAATTCCACCATGTCGATCTATCGAACGCTCGACGAAGGACCGCTGAGCGAGTTCTCCACGCAGCAGGTCGCGCTCAAGCGCAAGGGCGCGGACGCGCCGGGTGGCTCGCGCTCGCCGGCCGACTACGCGCACAAACGCAGGGCGGCGCCGATCAGTGAGCCACTGCCTGTAACCTTCAGGTGGATCGCGCGCTTGCCGCGTGAGGTTCAGCCCCTTGCGTTGCTGCAGCAGTTCCCGCGAGTCGCCAACGCGCTCGCGTCCAGCTGGCCCGATCGCGAGGGCTTCCGCACCTGTCTCTACGGCCTGCTCATCGACCGCCGTGGGAACCGCAAGGGATTCCCGCAGGAAATCGTCGCGGAGCTGCTCGCGTTGCGTGCGTGGGTCGAGCAGCGCCACTCGCTCGCGGGTACGCCGCACCGCCGGTAGTCGCGCCTACGCGGCGAGCGTCATTTCGGTGCCCGCGAAGCGGATGCGCGCGTAGGTGACGTCGTCGCGTCCGCACAGAAAGCCCACGAGCTCGGTGAGCGGCGTCGTGCGGAAGGCGCACTCGGGCGTGGGATCGCGCAGGGCGGCGACGAGCTTGCGGTCGTAGAAGGCGGCGAGCAGGACGTCTTCGTCGCCCGCCGACGGCCCGAGCTCCGCGCGAAGCCGCGGGATCCACGGCTCCAGATGAGCCGCCGGCGCCTCGGTCACGTACTCGTCGTCGCGAATGCCGGCCCGCTCCAGGAACTCGTCGGACGGCCGCGCGGCCAGCCGGCCGTAGTAGCCGCGCGCATATTTGCGAATCTCGTCCGGAATCGTCCGGTAGCGCTCGCCCTGCACCACGTTGAGCGTGGCCTGCGTCACGATGTATTGCGCGAACGGGCTCACCACGATGGGATAGCCGAGGTCCCTGCGCACGCGTGCCGCCTCCTCGAGGATTTCGGGCAAACGATGCGAAAGGCGCATGGTCTCGAGCTGATAGCGCAGGTTCGACACCATGCCGCCGGGGATCTGGTGCTCGTAGAGCGCGGGATCGTATGCCGCGATCTCGCCGCGCGGCTTGTGGTCGCGCGCGCACACCCAGTCGAAATAGCCCGCGACCTCGGCGAGCGCGTCGTCGTTCATCGAGGTGTCCAAACCCAGCCGGCGCGCGCGCGCGAGCACGTCCTCGGTGGCCGGCAGCGACGCGCCGTTGGCGAGCGGCTGCGCGGCCGTGTAGCCCAGGCGAAAGCCGCTCTCGATGGCGACCTCGTAGACCTGCGGCCCAAGCCCGGACTGGCAGTGCGAATGCATCTGCATGGGGATGCGGCCGGCGGCCTTCACGAGCGCGGGACAGAGCGTGCGCGCGCGCTCGGGCGTGAGCAGGCCGGTGGGGTCCTTGACCGAGATGAAGTCGACGTCGAGCGCGACCAGCTCGCGCGCGCGCTCGACGTAGTAGTCGTCGGTGTGCACCGGCGAGAGGGTGTACACGATCATCGCGTTCACCTTCATCCCCGCCTCGTGTCCCGACTGCACCGACGAGACGATGTTGCGGTTGTCGTTGAGCGCATCGTACGTGGTGAGCACCTCGATTCCCCGGCGTGCGAGCGCGTGGGAATTGAGCGCCACGATGTCGTCGGGAAAGAGCTCGAAGGTGTACAGGCTCTGGCCGCGCGTCAGGCCGTCGCACGGCGTCGCGAGGCGCTCGCACAGCAGGCCGATGCGGTGCCACGGGTTCTCGTGAAGGTAGCGCACGCACACGTCGAACACCGCCCCGCCCAGGATGTTGACGTACGCGTAGCCCGCGCGGTCGATGGCACCGAGGATCGGCGTCATCTGGGCGGTCGTCATGCGCGTCGACCACAGGCACTGGTGCGCGTCGCGCAGCGTGACGTCGATGAAGTCGAAGCGTCGGTCGTCGATCATGGCGGTCTCGCGAATTCGGTTTCGACGAATCGGGTGTGCACGTCGCCGCCGCAAAAGCGCGGGTCCTCGAGCAGCGCGCGATGGAACGGCAGGGTCGTGGCCACGCCGTCCACGTGCATTTCGACCAGCGCCCGGCGCATCCGTGCCATCGCCTCCGCACGGTCGCGGCCCCACGCCAGGACCTTGGCGAGCAGCGAGTCGTAGAACGGCGGCACGCTCGCGCCGGCGCGGAGGTGCGTGTCGATCCGGATGCCGGGGCCGCCGGGCAGCGTGAGCGCCCCGATCGTCCCGGGGCACGGCGTGAAATCGCGCTGCGGGTCTTCGGCGTTGACGCGGCATTCGATCGCATGGCCGGCGAACACGACGTCGTCCTGGTCGAACGCCAGCGGCTCGCCCTGCGCGACGCAAATCTGCGCCTTGACGATGTCGACGCCGGTGGTGAGCTCGGTCACCGGGTGCTCGACCTGCACGCGCGTATTCATTTCCATGAAATGGAACGTGCCGCTCGCAGCGTCGACGATGAACTCGACCGTGCCGGCATTGCGATAGCGCACGTGGCGGCAAAGGCGCACCGCGGCGTCGCCCATGCGTGCACGCAGGCCGTCGTCCAGAACCGGCGAAGGGCTTTCCTCGACGAGCTTCTGGTTGCGCCGCTGGATCGAGCAGTCGCGCTCGCCGAGATGCAGCACGCGCGCATCGTCGGCGAGCACCTGGATCTCGATGTGGCGCACCCGTGCGAGGAACCGCTCGACGTAGAGCCTCGCGTCGCCGAACGCCGCCTGCGCCTCGCGCGCGGCGTCGGTGTAGCGCGCCTCCATCCCGGCGGCGTCGTGAACGATGCGCATGCCGCGGCCGCCTCCGCCCGCCGCGGCCTTGAGCAGGACGGGATAACCCAGCGTGGCGGCAGCGGCCGCCGCGTCGGCCGCGTCGGCCACGATGCCCGGCGATCCGGGCGTGACCGGCACGCCGGCCTCCATCGCCATGCGCCGCGCCGTCGCCTTGTCGCCCATCGACGCAATGGCGTCCGCGGGCGGTCCGATGAAGACCACGCCGGCTTCCTCGCACGCGCGCGCAAATGCCGCGTTCTCGGAAAGGAACCCGTATCCCGGATGAATCGCATCGGCCTGCGCGGTGCGTGCCGCCGCGAGCAGCGCGTCCGCGCGCAGATAGCTCTGACTGGACGGCGGCGGCCCGACGCAGATCGCGCCGTCGGCGAGCGCAACGGGCAGCGAGTCGCGGTCGGCCTCGGAGTACGCCTGGATCGCCTCGATGCCCATCTCGCGGCATGCACGGATGACGCGCAGCGCGATCTCGCCGCGGTTGGCGATCAGGATGCGGCGGAACGGGCGCGCCGCGCGCATCATCGCGCAGGTTCGAGCACGATCAGCGGCTGACCGGTCTCCACGGCTGCGGCGTCGTCGACGAGGATGTGCGTGACGGTGCCGTGCGCCGCGGCCGTGATCGAGTTCATCAGCTTCATGACCTCGATGATGCACACCACGCTGTCCGGCTCGACGCTCTGCCCGATCTCGACGAAGGGTGGTGCTCCCGGCTGCGACGCGCGATAGAACGTGCCGACCATCGGCGCGCGCACGACGATCGCGTCGTCGGGCCACGTGGGTTGTGCCGAAGGCGCTTGTTGCGTGGATGATGTCGGCGCCACCACCGCAGTTTCCGTCTCCCTCTCCCCGCGAGGGGAGAGGGTTGGGGTGAGGGGCGGCGGCGTACTCGTAGATACCTCCCCACGCCCGCGCCGCAGCTCCACCTCGATCCCGCCGATCTTCAGCCGGAATTCCGAGAACTGCTCGGAGCTCTTGATCAGCTCGACGATGCGCAACAGGTCGTCGTAGGTGAGATGGTCGTGGGCCAATCGGATGCTCCGGCGCGAAGCGCGGCGGACCGGGCGTGACCGGCGTGGCCGCAGCCGAGGCGACGATCATTGCACGATCGCGGAAATCGTAGCAATAATGAGACATGGCATTTCGCTCAGCGAAATTGCATGCGGTGGCCGCGGGCGACGACGTCGCCGCCTCGTCGACGCTGCGTGCGTTCGCGCTGCTCGAGCGCATCGCGCTGGCCGACCAGTCGCCGACGCTCGAGGAGCTGACGCGCGCGAGCGGCCTGCCCAAGCCCACGGTGTTCCGCATCCTGCGTCTGCTGATGCGCGGCGGCCTCGTCGAGCGCGAGGTGCACGGCAAGCGCTACGCGGCGGGCGCCCGCTTGTGCGCGCTTTCGCTCGCCGTGCAGATGCGCGCACCGCGGCGCCGCGAGCGCCACGCGATCCTCGGGCGCCTCGTCGCGGCGATCGGCGAGACGTGCAACTTCACGATGCTCGACGGCAACGAGGTCGTGTACCTCGAGCGCGTCGAGACCTCCGCCAACGTGCGGCTGCACATGACGGCCGGCTCGCGCGTGCCGCTGCATTGCACCGCCAGCGGCAAGCTGCTGCTCGCCGCGATGCCCGACGCGTCGGTGCGGCGCCTTGTCGGCCCGGGGCCGCTCGAGCGCCATACCGAGCGTACGATCGTCGACGTCGACACGCTGTTGCGCGCGCTCGCGCGCATTCGCGCGAGCGGCGTGGGCACGGACGTGAGCGAGTATCTCGAAGGCTCGGTGTGCCTCGCGGTGCCGGTGCGCGACCCGCGTGGCCGCGTCTGTGCCGCGGTGGCCGTGCATGGACCGGCGCCGCGCATGACGCTGCGCAAGGGTTATGCTTTTCTTCCCGCCATGCGCGAAGCGGCCGCCGAGATCGGCGCGACACTGGCGCCGGTCGAGAGCACATTGCCGCTGGCGATGACGCAAGCGAAAGGGATCGCCGCATGAGCGCGCCGGGCCGCCCCAAGCGCGAATTAGCCCCGAAGCGCGTAGCGCGGAGGTAGTCAATGAGCTCAACTCCCGTCATCATCACCGTCGCGATCACCGGCGCGGTTCCGCGCAAGAAGGACAATCCCGCGGTGCCCGTCACGCCCGAGGAGCAGGTCGAGTCGACCCACGAAGCGTTCGAGGCGGGCGCGTCGCTCGTGCACGTTCACGTGCGCAATCCCGACGAGTCGCCGGGCTCGGATCCCGACCTGTACCGGAAGGTGCAGGAGGGCGTGCGCAAGCACTGCCCCGGCATGATCGTGCAGTTCTCCACCGGCGGGCGCGGACGCGAGCAGTCCGTGCGCGGCGCGATGCTCCACCTCAAGCCCGACATGGCGTCGCTCGCGACGGGCTCGGTCAACTTTCCGACCGGCATCTACGAGAACCCGCCCGATTTCGTGGAATCGCTCGCACGCGCCATGCAGCAATACGGCGTGAAGCCCGAGATCGAGTGCTTCGACGTTTCGATGATCTACAGCGCCGCGAGCCTGGTGAAGAAGGGCATCGTGCCGGAGCGCCCGCACGTTCAATTCGTGCTCGGCGTGCCCAACGCGCTGCCGGCGCGCCGCCCGGTATTCGACTTCATGCGCGGCGAGGTGGCGCAGGTGCTCCCCGGCGCGACGTGGGTCGCGGCGGGCGTGGGCCGCCACCAGTGGGAAGTCAATCAATGGTGCCTGGAGGCCGGCGGCCATTGCCGCACCGGCCTCGAGGACAATCTGCGCATCGAAGCCGACCGGCTGGCTGCGAGCAACGCCGAGCTCGTGGGCAAGATCGTCGATGCATGCACGCGCTACGGGCGCCGTCCGGCGACGCCGGCCGAGGCGCGGCAGATACTCGGATTGCCCGGGACGGGGTCAGAGTAATCGTCACATCGACAGGAGGAGAGGCAAAGCATGGCAACTGCCGAAAGCCCCAACGTATTGAACGACGCCGAGATTCGCAAGGTCGCACTGGCGAGCGCCGTCGGATGCACCATCGAGTGGTACGACTTCTTCCTCTACAACACATTCTCGGCGCTCGTCTTCAACAAGCTGTTCTTCCCGTCGTACGATCCGCTGGTCGGAACCATGCTCGCGTTCACCGGCGCGCTCGTGGGGTATTTCGCGCGGCCCGTCGCGGGCGTGGTGTTCGGTCACTTCGGCGATCGCCTGGGCCGCAAGAAGATGCTGATCCTCACGATCCTCATCATGGGCATCGGCACGTTCCTGATCGGATGCCTGCCCACGTACGACAGCATCGGTGTCTGGGCGCCCGTGCTCCTTCTGGTACTGCGCGTCGCGCAAGGCCTCGGCGTGGGCGGCGAATGGGGTGGGGCGGTGCTGATGGCGGTCGAGCATTCGCCGCCGGGCCGCCGCGGCTTCTACGGAAGCTGGCCGCAGATGGGCGTGCCCGCGGGGCTCGCGCTCGCCACCGGCATGGTGGCGATCTTTTCCTCGCTGCCGGGCGACACGTTCCTGCGATGGGCGTGGCGCGTGCCGTTCCTGCTGTCGCTCGTCCTCGTCGGCGTCGGCGTGTACATACGCATGAAGATCATGGAGACGCCGGCGTTCGTGCGCGTGCAGAAGACCCGGACCGTTTCACGCGTGCCGTTCATGGACCTGATCCGCCGCCATCCGAGGCAGGTGGTGCTCGGGATGGGCTGCCGCTACATCGAAGGCGTGGGCTTCAACATCTACGGCGTGTTCGTGATCACGTACCTCGCGACGGTGCTCCAGTTGCCGCGCACCACGGCGCTCCTCGCAGTGACGCTCGCCTCGATCGTGATGCTGGTGTTCATTCCGATCTTCGGGCGCATGTCCGACCAGTACGGCCGCCGCAAGGTATTCGGCACCGCTGCTTTCGTCACGGGGCTCCTCGCATTTCCGGCCTTCTGGCTCATGTCGTCGTCCGGCGGGAACGCCGTGCTCGTCGCGCTCGCGGTGATCATTCCCTTCGGCATCGTCTACGCCGCCGTATACGGACCGGAGGCGGCGCTGTTCTCCGAGCTCTTCGACACGCGCGTGCGCTACAGCGGCATCTCGTTCGTCTACCAGTTCTCGGGCATTTTCGCGAGCGGCCTGACGCCCATCATCGCCACGGCGCTGCTGCGTGAAGGCAACGGGCAACCCTGGCTGGTGGCGACGTACATGCTCGTCGTGGCGATCATCAGCACGCTCTCGGCGTGGGCGCTGAAGGAAACCGCGGACATGGACATCGTCGCGCCCTCGGAGCGCTTTGCGGCCGAGCCGGCGGTCGGCAGCGGCAGCCGCGCCTGATCCGGCGCGCAGGCAGGCGGTCGCGGCGCGGATGGACCTCGGTCTCGCCGGCAAGGTCGCGCTGGTGACTGGCGCCGGGGCCGGCGTGGGCGCAGCCATCGCGCAAGCGCTGTGTGCCGAGCAGTGCGAGGTGTACCTGGCCGACACGCAGCTCGAGGGCGCGTCGCGCATCGCATCCGGCTGCGGTGCGCGCGCCCATGCGATCGCGCTGGACGTTGGCGACGCGCAGGCGGTCGTAGCCGCCGTCGAGCGCATCGTGCACGAGCATGGAGGGATCGACATTCTCGTCAACAATGCCGGCATCCTGAAGACCGGGACCGTCGCAGACGCCTCCCTGCGCGACTGGGACGAGGTGTGCCGCGTCAATCTCTCGGGGGTGTTCTACTGCTGCAAGGCGGCGCTCGCGCCCATGTGCGCGCGGCGGGCCGGCAAGATCGTCAACATCGCGTCGGTGTCCGCGATGAAAGGCGGCGGCACGTTCGGCAACGTGCTGTACGGCACCACCAAGGCCGGCGTGGTGGCGCTCACCAAGGGCCTCGCGCGCGAGCTGGCGCCGTTCGGCATCAACGTCAACGCCATCGCGCCGGGGGTGGTCGACACCGCGATGACCGGACGTTACCTGACGCCGGAGCGTCGTCGCGACGCCGAAGCCGCGATACCGGCCGGTCGCCTCGCGAGCCTCGACGATGTCGTGCGCGTCGCGCTGCTGCTCGCATCCGACGCGCTGGCGTACGTGAACGGCGTCACCATCCCCGTCGACGGCGGCTATCTCACGCGTTGACGCCAGCACACCATCGACCGCAAGGAGGACCACATGGACGCTTCGAAATCGCGCGACGAGAAGGCGGGCGACGTGACGGCGCCGACGCGCCGCGAGTTTCTCGGCACCGCGGCCAAGGCCGCAGGCGCCGTGCTGCTCGGCAACGTCGCATCGAGCGCTCGCGCACAAACCGGCGCGCCCGCGATCGCGAGCGGCAAGTTCACGGAGTGGGGATGGCCGCTGCCGTACGAGCAGATCTCGCCGAAGTCCAGGGAGTGGCTGCAGGGCAAGGGCTGGTGGCCGCTCGGCGCCGGATTCGTCATCGTGTGGTCGGGCGAGGAGATGGTCGGCGACGTGATGCAGCAGCACAAGCTGCTCGAGAAGCGCGGCATCGAGACGCGGTGGCAGACGTTCGTCGCGGCCGGTTTTTCCAACGAGGCGTACATACCCGCGCGCATCCAGGTCGCCAACACGGGTGCGCTCGGCGTGCTCGCGCTCCTGAGCAACAAGGTGCCCACGCGCGGGGTCGCGGTGCATTCGCCGGCGCTCACCCACGCGGCGACGGTGCCGCTCGATTCGCCGCTCAAGAGCCTCGCCGACCTCAAGGGCGCGCGCGTGCTGAAGCGGCCGGCGGTCGTGGGCACGACGACGGGCTCGACGAACCATTTCGGCTTCATTGCGGCCGCGCACTATCTCGGCCTGAAGCAGGACGAGGACTACACGCTGCGAAGCACGCCGCCGGGCGACCTCGCGTCGGGCCCCAAGGGCATCGACGTGTACACGATCTGGGAGCCGCACGTCTCCTACTCGACCGACGTGCTGAAGGTCACGCGGCTGCTCGAGCCGCTCGATCCGTACTACATCTACAGCGGCTATGCCTATGCGCGCCAGGAGATCGAGGACAACGCACCCGACGTGGTGCAGGCGATCACCGACGCGTTCATGGAGTCGATCCTCTGGGCGAAGACGTATCCCGATCAGGCGGTCGCGTCGCTGATGAGCCAGCCCGCGTACGGACGGCTCAGCAAGCCGCTCATCACCAAGATGTCGGAGCGCTACGTTTTCTGGCCCAAGCCGACGGTCTACTATCCGTTCGCCGACCCGAACGGCATCTGGCCGGCGGAGGAGGCCCGCATCAGCGAGTGGGCGTACGAGACCGGCGCGTCGAAGAACAAGGTCACCAACGCCGACTGGCAGAAGCTGCGCAGGACGAGCTACATGGACCAGACGTTCGAGAAGCTCGGCTGGCGCGTACCCGAGCGCCCGCCGTTCCTGCCCAAGGATTTCGCCGGTGTCGGCAAGCTGCCGTACAAGCCGTACGGCGCCGCGCTGCTGAACGGGCCGGCGCCGTTTCCCGAGCCGGGTGAGCTCAAGCGCGCGTGGACGTTCAAAGGCAAGACATATCAGGCGTGAACGGCGCGACCGAGGCGGCGGCGCGCGAAGCGCCGCCAGCACAGGCTGCGACGCGCAGCACGGCCGACCTGGCGGCTTCGATGGTGCCGCCGCCGCCATCGACCGCCCGGCGCGTGCTCGGTCGCATCGGCCATTTGTGCCTGCTCGCCGCGTTCCTGGTCGTGTGGCAGGTGGTCAGCATGTACGGCCAGCGCATCAATCCGCAGCTCGACGTGATGATGCCGCCGCCCACCGCCGTGATCTCGGCAGCCGTCGAGTTGATAGGCCGTGGCGTTCTGTTCGTGCACGTCCGCGACAGCATCTATCGCGTGCTCATGGCGGTCGGCGCGGCGACCGTCCTCGGCGTGCCGCTCGGCCTCGCGATGGGTTGGTCGCGGCGTTTTCGCGCCGCGGTCGATCCGCTGCTGGAGTTCGTCCGTCCGATCCCGCCGCTCGCGTGGATCCCGTTGTCCATCCTGTGGTTCGGCATCGGCGATGCGCAGATCGTGTACATCATCTTTCTCGCCGCGTTCTTCCCCATCGTGCTGAACTCGATGGCCGGCGCGCGCGACGTCGACCCGTATCTCGTGCGCGCGGGCCTGAGCCTCGGCGCGCGCGGGCGCGAGCTGTTCGCGACGGTCGTGCTGCCCGCCGCGCTGCCGAACATCTTCACCGGCGTGCGCATCGGCCTCGGCATCGGCTGGATGGCGCTGGTCGCGGGCGAGCTCGTCGCGGCGCCGAGCGGCCTCGGTTACATGATCAATAACGCGCGCACGCTCTTTCGCAGCGATTACATCCTGCTCGGCATGGTCCTGATCGGCGTCCTCGGCCTGCTGCTCGATTACCTCATGCGCCGGCTCGAGCGCCTCGCCATGCCGTGGTACCGCGGGCGCTAGCTAATGAAACATCCCCCTCGCTCGCTTCGCTCGCAGCCCCCCGCGGGGGCACGCCAGTTCCTCGGGGCGGCCCTTCGGAACTGACGTGTCGACGACCGATCCCGGCACCGTCCAGGTCGACGTGCGCCACGTGAGCAAGGTGCACGTGTCGATGAAGGGCGAGCCGCTGCTCGCGCTCCTCGACGTCGACTTCCAGGTGAGGTCCAACGAGTTCTTCTCGATCGTGGGCCCGAGCGGGTGCGGCAAGACCACGCTGCTCAACCTGCTCGCGGGCTTCGAGCAGCCCACGCGCGGCGAGCTGCGCGTGGCGGGCGAGCTCATCGCCATGCCGGGATGGGACCGCGCGGTGGTGTTCCAGGAATACGCGCTCTTCCCCTGGTACACCGTGGAGGACAACATCCGCTACGGGTTGAAGCGCAAGCGCATCGGCGAGGCCGAGCAGCGCCGCCTGGTCGATCACTATGTCGCGCTGGTGGGGCTGCGCGGCTTCGAGTCGCGCTATCCGCACGAGCTCTCGGGCGGCATGCGCCAGCGCGTGAGCATCGCGCGTGCACTCGCGGTCAATCCGTGCATCCTGCTGATGGACGAGCCGTTCGCCTCGCTCGACGTGCAGACGCGCGAGTACATGCAGGACGAGCTGCTCAAGATCTGGCAGCGGGAGCCCAAGACCGTGATCTTCGTCACCCACAGCATCGACGAGGCGATCAAGCTGTCGGACCGCATCGCCATCATGGCGCCGCGCCCGGGGCGCGTGCAGGAGATCAAGACGGTCGACTTCGCGCGCCCGCGCGATCCGACCGATCCCGGTGTCGTGCAGCTCGCCGCGGAAGTGAAGCGCTGGCTGCGCCGCCAGGTCCAGGAGGCTTGAGGCAATGTCAAGCGACCACGTGTTCGCGGCGCAGCCGCTCGCGCGCGCCATCGCGGCCGTCCTGCGCGCCGCGGGCAGCGACGAGACGGAATCGACGAAGGTCGCCGCGTCGCTCGTCGAAGCGAACCTGCGCGGCCACGATTCGCACGGCGTCGGCATGGTCCCGCGCTACGTCGATGCGACGCTGCTCGGCGGCCTGAACGTGAACCAGCACGTGCAGGCGACGCTGGATGCCGGCAGCCTCCTGATGCTCGAGGGCAATCGCGGCCACGGCGCCGTGCTGGGCGAGGAAGCGATGCGCCTCGCCATCGCGCGCGCACGCGACACGGCAACCTGCGTGATGCTGCTCGCCAACGCGCATCATCTCGGGCGCATCGGGCAATTCGCGGAAATGGCGACGGCCGAGGGCATGGTGTCGATGCATTTCGTCAACGTGCTGTCGAACCCGATCGTGGCGCCGTGGGCCGGGCGCGATGCGCGCTTCGGCACCAATCCCTGCTGCATCGGCGTGCCGCTGCCCGGGGAGCCGCCGTTCATCCTCGACTTCGCGACCAGCGCCGTCGCGCAAGGCAAGCTCCGGGTGGCGCACAACAAGCGCGAAGCGGTGAAGGCGGGGTTGCTGATCGACGACGACGGGCATGCGACGACGGATCCCCGCTATGCGGTCGTGCCGCCGTTCGGCGCCATCATGCCGTTCGGCGAGCACAAGGGTTACGGCCTCGCGATTGCGTGCGAGTTGCTCGGCGGCGCGCTGACGGGCAGCGGCACGGAGGACGGCGTGCCGCGTACCGACCGCCGCGTGGTGAACGGCATGCTCACCGTCGTCGTCGATCCGGCGCGCGCGGGCGGCGCCGAAGCGTTCGCGCAACGCACCCGCGCGTTCCTCGACTGGCTGCGCAGCTCGCGCGTCGCACGAGGCTACGATCGTGTGCGCGTGGCCGGCGAGCCGGAGCAGGAATCGCGTGCTCGCCGCGTCGCGACCGGGATCCCGGTCGACGCGACGACGTGGACCGCGATCGGCGATGCGGCGGAGAAGGTGAAGCTTTCGCGGCGCACCGTGGAGGCGCTGGCCGGCGGCGACGAATGATCAGTCGCGCATGAACGACGACACGCCGGGCAGCGCGGCGTGGAGCGTCGGCGTCTCGGGCTCGCCGCGCACGTAGTGGTCGAGGAAAGCGATGGCGTAGTCGACGATCGCATCGCGGCTCGACACGCCGAGATCGGTCCACGCCAGGTGGCTCGCCGACGCCATCTCGACGAAGTACTTCGGATGCGGCGTACGCGCATAGCCCGAGTGCTCCAGCGGCAGCGTGAAGATCGGGTCCAGCTCGCCTGCCTGGTACATGGTCGGGGCGGAGAGATGGCGCAGGCCCTGGGTGTGCTCGAAGGGCAGCGAGTAGGGCGTCAGCGCCACGATCGCGCGCACGCCGTCGAGACGCCACGAGGGCCACGCGCCGCCGAGGCCGAGCACGGTATAGCCGCCGAGCGAATGGCCCACGAGCCCGAGGCGCGTGACGTCCGCCATGGCGCCGTAATGCGGGTCCTCCGGAAGCGCCGCGACAACGTTGCGAATGTCCTCGGCGCGGTCTCGATAGTCGCTGTCGTTCCACAGCGGCGACGGCTTACCGCTCATGCGCCACACGCTGGGCCACAGGGAGAAGCGGCACGACGAGTCCGCGTGCACGGGCGCGATCACGATGTAGCCCGCGTCCGCGATCGCGCGGGTGAGGTAGCGCGACTGCGTCGGGCACATGTACAGCGCGTGCGAGAACATGATGACCGCAAGCCGGTCGGCCTGCGGCGCGGACGGCGTCCAGATCACCACGTCGACGCCGCCGATGCGCGCCGATTCCTCGTGCGCCGCGAAAGCCGTGCCCTGGAGGATCGCGATGGCGAGAAACAGGATGGCGCAGGCGACGCGCCGAAGGACGGGGATGCCGGGCACGGGGGCGGAGACTATGCTTTCCGTGCCGCGCTGACAAGGCTTTTCGAGCGAATTTCACTCGTATACTTGCGCGCGTCTACCTTTCGAAGCCGAAAGCAACGAACGCGATGTCGGACGCGATCGCGCAGATTCGCTGGCACGCGCTGCGCGTGTCGCCGAAGACGGTCTGGAGCTTCGTCGAGCTCGTCGATGCGCACGGTCGCGCCGGCGTGGGCGAAGCGACGCTCGGCGGCAAGGAAGCCGAGATGGCCGAGGCGCTCCATGCCTGTCGCGGTCTCGTCGAGGGCAACGCGCCGCAAGGCGTCGATCTCCGGCATCTGCGGGCGCAGGCCGCCACGCGCGCGCAATTCGCCGTGATCTCTGCGCTCGACCAGGCGCTCGTCGATCTCGCGGCGCGACAGCGCGGCGTAAGGGTTGCCGACGCGCTGGGTACCACTTTGCGCGAGCGCATCGCGGTGTACGCCAACGTCAATCGCGGCATCCAGGCGCGCACGCCCGAAGGGTTCGCCGCGCATGCGCGCGCCGCCGTCGCGGACGGCTTCACCGCGATCAAGATCGCCCCGTTCGACGGCGTGGAGCTGTACGGCAGAGCGGCGAGCGCCGCGGATCGCGCGCTGCTCGACGCAGGCCTCGCGCGTATCGCGGCGGTTCGTACGGCCATCGGCCCGCAGGTCGACTTGCTGGTCGACTGTCATTGGCGGCTGAACCGCGAGGTCGCGGAAGACGTGCTGCGCACGACGGAATCGCAACGCCTGTACTGGCTCGAGTGTCCGGTGCCCGAGCAGGCCGACATGGTCGACACGATTCGCGCGCTGCGCGCCTCCGCGAACCGGCGGGGCGTGCGCCTCGCGGGTTGCGAGGAGATGTCGATGGTTGCCGGTTTCGCGCCGTTCCTCGAAGCCGGCTGCTACGACGTGATGATGCCCGACGTCAAGTACGTCGGCGGCCTCGACGAGATGCTGCGCGTCGCCGACGCGCTGCACGCCCGCGGCGTCGCGTTCTCTCCGCACAATCCGAGCGGCCCGGTGTGCCACGCGGCGAGCCTTCACGTGTGCGCCGTCGCGCCGCATTTCGAGCGGCTGGAGATGCAATACGCCGAGACGCCGCTCTTCGACGCGCTCGTCTCCCGGGCGCTGCCGAAGGCGCAAGACGGGCTGGTCGCCATGCCGAGCGGCCCGGGCTTCGGCGTGACGCTCGATCCCGTGGTGGTCGCGAAGCTTGCGGCACCTCACCGGTAGATCGCCACCACCACGCCGTCGGCCAGGTGCAGCACGCAGTCCTCGGCGACGTAGCGCCATTCGTGGTGGCGACCGTTCGCTTCGATGGTGCGGCTGCGGCCATTGCGCAGGCGCGGGTCGAGCGATTCGAGCTCCCGGCTCGTCATGCCGACCCGGATGCTCGCAAGGGCTTCCCGCGACGGTTCGGCAAGGTTGGGCGGGCGCTCGGGACGTGCGGGGGCGGTCGCGGCGGCCTTGGGCGGCGGCGCGTCGGCCAGTCCCGCGGGCGGCCTGTTGTTCACGACACCTTCACGCGCGCCGACCGGGCACGGCGCATCCTGGTAGGCCACGCGGCCTGAAGCGAGGCAGCGGAAGATCGGGCTGTCCGTGGCGGCCGCCCAGGACGACCACGTCGCCGTGCAGGCGAGGCCGGCGGCGATGCGCAAGAGGTCGGGTCGGTCCATGTGCGTCCGCGCCTGTAGATGACAATTATGGACCTGCTGGTGGGATCCACCCATCCGTTCATCACCCGATGGACGCCGCCAGCGCGGCGCACGGGCGGACGCCGGCGATGGACACGGCGCACGACGAACGCGGCCGCGCGTGCGATACTGCGCGCGTTTTTTTGCCGTCGGCCGTTCGATGTTCCGGTTTTCGAAGCTGCTGATCGTTCCGGCGCTGGTCGCCGCCCTCTGCGCTCCCGCGGTGCGTGCCGACACCAGGACGGTGTGCACGATCACCGTCAACTCGCCCGACGAGAAGCACACGTTCCGCCGCTACCTGCCGGCGGACGACTATCGCTTCGTCGAGCTCGTCGAGCACGGGCGTCCCGACTGGCTCGCGTCGGCCTGCCGCGCGGGCGTGCGCTGCGACGTGCTGGTGATCTCGGGCCACTTCGACGACGGCACGCAGTTCTACTCGGATCGCCCGGACGTGCGGGAGTCGCTGCCCGTCGAGGCGCTGGAGCACGCCTCGTGCAGCAACGCGTGCCCCGGCGTGTTCTCGCAGCTGAAGGAGGTCTACCTGTTCGGCTGCAACACGCTCAACGCCGACGCGCTGCACAGCGCGACGGCGGAGATCCGCCGCAGCCTCGTTCGCTCGGGACATCCGCAGGAGGATGTCGAGCGCATCACGCGGCTCATCGACGAGCGCCATCGCGACAGCAACCGCGACCGCATGCGCAGCATCTTCAAGGACGTGCCGGTGATCTACGGCTTCTCGTCCAAGGCGCCGCTCGGCGCCACCGCAGGCCCGCTGCTCGAGCGATGGTTCCAGTCGGGCGCGGCGAGCGAAGTGGCGAGCGGACGCGCCAGCGCGAGGCTGCTCGGCCTCTTCGGGCCGACCTCGATGGTTGCGACGAGCGGCATGACGGACGCGGAACCGAATGCCGGCTATCGCGCGCAGAGCTGCCGCTTCGTCGACGATCGCGTGGCGACCGGCGACAAGGTGCGCTTCGTGCATACGCTGCTCGACGGCGAGATGGCCGAGGTGCGCATGTTCCTCGAGCCGATCGAAAAGCTCGCCGCGTCGCTCGATGCGCGGGCGCGCGCCACGCCGGCAGTCGCGGCAGCGCTGCACGACATCGCACGCGATGCACGGGCGCGCGAGCGCTATCTCGCCTTCGCGCGCGACGCCGACGAGCCCGCGACACGCGCGCGCATGATCGCGCTGGCCGGTGAGCTCGGCTGGCTGTCGAAGTCGCAGCAGCACGCCGAAACCGTGCGCATGATCGAGGAGCGGCTCGCCAGCTCGGCGATCACGCCCGCGGACGTGGACCTCGTGTGCACGCTCAACCGCGACGGCGATTTCGACGCCGACTTGCCGAGCCTGCGCGTCGCGGGCGCGCACGCGAGCAAGGTGCCGCAGGCCGCATTGCTCGCATGCCTCGGCAGCGCCGCGTCGCGTGCGCGCGTGCTGCAGGCGCTCACGAGCCCGCAGGACGCCGACGTGCAGATGGCCCAGGTGTATTTGCGCCACCGCCCGATCGTCGACCCGGCCGAGCTGCGCGTCATTGCCGCGGGCATCACGCGCATGACGGGTGACGACGCTCAGATCCGTGCGCTCGACACGCTGGCGAGGCAGCAGGTGAACGATCGGCAAAGCCTCGAAGCGCTGGCGGACCTCTTCCCGCAGGCCCGGTCGATCGGGGTGCAGCGCGCGATCGCGGGCATCCTGATCCGCTCGGATTACCGCTCGATCGCGCGCCCCGAGCTCGTGCGCCTGCTGCGGGAGCGGCGACTGAAGTCGCCCGACGGCGAGGACGTCATCGACGTCCTCGTGCGCCGGATGCAGGCTTCTTCGTGACCCTCTATTTGCCGGGGTCCTTCACGTCGGGGAACTTGTCGAACTCGACGTTCACGAGCTGGCCGGCGACCTTCTCGACGCGGCGGATGTAGACGGTCTGCACGATGTCGCGCGTTTGCGGGTCGATCATGATCGGGCCGCGCGGGCTCGTGAGCTTCATCCCCTTGAACGCGGCCATGAGCTTGTCGGGATCCGTCGAGCCGTTGGTCTTCTTCAGCGCTTCGGCGATCGCCGCCATGCCGTCGTAGCCCGCGCACGCCATGAAGTTCGGCCGGTATTTCGTGCCGTTGGTTTCGACGTAGGCCTTCACGAACGCCTTGTTCTCCGGCGAATCGTGCGCATAGGAGTAATGGAAGCTCGTGACGATGCCGAGCGTCGCATCGCCCATCGCTTCCAGCACGCCGTCGTCGGTCAGGTCGCCGGTGGCGATGATCTTGATGCCGGCCTGTTTGAGGCCGCGTTCCTCGAACCCCTTGATGAAGGCGATGGTCTGGCTGCCGGGCGGCAGGAAGACGAAGATCGCCTGCGGGTTCGCATCCTTCGCGCGCTGCAGGAACGGCGCGAATTCCGGATTGGCGAGCGGCGTGCGCACGGAGTCGATGATCTCGCCGCCGCCGGCCTTGAAGTCCTTCACGAATTCCGCTTCGGCGTCCTTGCCGGGTCCGTAATCCGACACCAGCGTGAACGCGCGCTTGATGCCGTTCTTCAGCGCCCACTCCGCCATCGGCTTCGTGTCCTGCGGCAGCGTGTGCGACACGCGGACGATGTACGGCGATCTGGTAGTGATGATCGACGTCGCCGCGTTGGTGATGACCATGGGCTTCTTCGCTTCGGCGCTGACCGGCGCCGTGGCGAGCGCGTTGGGCGTGAGCCCGAAGCCTGCCAGCAGGTCGACCTTGTCGATGTTGATCGCGTCGGTCGCGAGGCGCTTGGCGAGGTCGGGTTGCGCACCGGTCGTGTCCTTGAGCACGAACTCCACCTTCTTGCCGCCGAACGTGTCGCCGTGCATCTTGAGGTACGTCTTCATGCCGTTGTACATCTGGGTTCCGTAGTCGGCGAAGGGGCCGGTGAACTCGCCGATGAATCCGATCTTGACGGTGCCCTGCGCCGCGGCGGCTGCCGGCAGCCCGGCGAGCGCCGTGACCAGCGCGGCAGCTGCGATCAACGTGCGTGTCATGTGTGCTCCTCCTGTGAAGCGATGGGCCGGGTGCGGCCGGGCATCATACGACGATTCTGCGTGCGCGCCGCGCTGCCAGCCGGCCGATGAGCGCGTTGGCCCCGATCGCGATGACGAAGATCACGATCAGGAGCGCGTACATCTTCGGCATGTCGAACAGCGAATACGCCTGGATCACGAGATAGCCAAGACCCCGGTTCGACAGCTTCGTTTCGGCGAGCAGCGTGCCGATGATGGCGATGCCGAGGCCGAGGCGCATGCCGTTCAGGAGGGGCTCGCGCATCGCCGGCAGGTAGATGCGCGTGGCCATCTGCCATGCAGACGCGCGAAAGCTGCGCCCCACCCGCACCAGTACCGGCTCGATCTGGCGCATGCCGCCCGCGATGCTGATCGCGATCGGGAAGAAGCAGGACAGCGCGCCCATTGCGATCTTCGATCCGCTTCCGACCCCGAACCACATGATCATGATCGGGAAGAAGATGATCTTGGGCGTCGGACCGAGGTAGTAGATGAACGGCTCGAACGCGCGCGAGAGGAAGGGATTCGCGCCGAGCACCAGCCCGACCGCCACGCCGGCGATGCCGCCGATCAGCAAGGCGAGGCCGATCTCGCCGAGCGTCACCGCCAGGTTCGCGTAGAAGTCCATGCTGCCGAGCAGCTTCGCGAGCGCGCGGCCGATCGCGGCCAGCGAAGGCACGACGTCGCGGAACAGCAGGCCCGACATCGCGAGCGCCTGCCAGGCGAGGAGAACGCCCGCGACGATTGCGATGCGCAGCCACAGCACGCGGCGGCGCTCGCCGGGTTCGGGCACCGCGATCAGGACATCGGTCGCAGCCATCGCTCGAGACGCTCCGCCAGCACGAAGAACAGCACGCTCACCAGCACGACGAAGAGGATCGCGGCGTAGGTGCCGGGCAGGTCGTAGCGCTCGGCGAGCTCGTTGATGAGCTGGCCGAGGCCGCCGAAGTTGATCAGGAACTCCACGCCGACGATGTTGATGAGCGCGAAGATCAGCCCCAGCCGCAGGCCGACGAAGATGGTCGGCAGGGCCGCGGGCAGCAGGATCTTGCGAAAGAGCTGCCCCTGCGTGAGACGGAAGCTTCGGCCCACGCGCACGAGCACCGCGCGCGTGCCCCGAAGTCCCTCGAGCGTCTTGAGGATCACCGGCGGCAGCCCCGCGACGAAACCGATCATCACGATCGTCGTCGCGCTGCGGCCGAAGATCACCAGGAACAGCGGATACATCAGCACGATCGGCGCCGCGGCCAGGGCGGCGATCCATGTCTCGGTGGCGAGGCGCAGCCGGCGAAAGCGCTGCAGCACGATGCCGCTGCCGATGCCGACGATGGCGACGAGCAGCGCGGCGAAGATCGCCTCCTCGGTGGTCTGCCAGAACCGGTGCGCGACGTTCTCTTCGGTGAGGATGCGCGGGATCGCGGCGCCCACTGCCGAGGGCAGCGGCACGATGAACGGGTTGACGATGCTCGCGCGAATGAGCACCTCGAGGACCAGCACGACGACGGCCAGCGTGGCGACGCCGGCCGCGAGCGCGGCGAGGCCCATTCGCGTGCGGCGCGCGATCATCCGGGGTGCTGCGCCGCGTGACGCCGCGCCGACTCGTCGTCGCGGATGCCGCGGCTCGCCTCCTCGCGCAGGTCGTTCCAGATCGCGGCGACGTAGCGGCCGAATGCGTCGCTGCCGACCACGTCGGAGCTGCGGGGGCGAGGCAGCTCGATGTCCACGATGCGCTTGATGCGTCCCGGCCGGTAGGTCATCACCAGCACACGGTCGGAGAGCTGCACCGCTTCGGTGATGTTGTGGGTGATCAGCAGCGTCGTCTGCGAGAGCGCCTGCTGGATCTGCAGCACCTTGTCGCCGAGCAGAAGGCGCGTCTGCTCGTCGAGCGCCGCAAACGGCTCGTCCATCAGCAGGATGCGCGGCTCGGCGACGAGCGTGCGCGCGATCGCGACGCGTTGGCGCATGCCGCCCGACAGCTCGGAGGGATAGCTGCGCTCGAATCCCGCGAGGCCGACCAGCTCGATGAAGTGGCGCGCGCGCGCAAGGCGCTCGGCCCTGGGCACGCCCGCGATCTCGAGCGGGAATGCGACGTTGTCCTCGACCGTGCGCCACGGGAACGTCGATTCCTCCTGGAAGACCATGCCGATCGACGGATGCGGTCCGCTGATCACCGACGCGCCGACGCTCACGCGGCCGTCGTAGTCGCCGAGCAGGCCGCCGATGATGTTGAACAGCGTCGTTTTGCCGCATCCGGAAGGGCCGATGACGGCGAGGAACTCGCCTGGACGCACCGAGAACGAGACGCCGTCGACGGCGACGAACGCGCCTTCGGCGGTCTCGAACCGCTTGACGACGCCGTCGACCCGCAGCGCCGGCGCGTGGTCGACGGCCGGCGCGTCCGAGGAAGCGGGCTGACCGTTGCGCATGGCGTGCGCGCGTGCGGCCCTATTGCCGGGGCGGGATGTGGATCAGGTCGGCGAGCTGCGCCTCGGTGAGCGGCGCGCTGGTGTACTTCAGTGCGACCGCGTCCTGCACGATGCTGTCGAGGCCGACGACCTTGTCGGGGTCGATGGCGGCCTTGGGGAAGAACCCGTCGCGCGTGCGCCTCGCCTTCTCCACCGAGATGCCGACGAAGTCGGCGTACGTCTTGAACATCGCCGGATCGTCGGAGTACATCCAGTCGATCGTCTCCCGATACGCCTTCATGAAGCGCTCGAGCTGCGCCTTGCGGCTCTGCAGCGTCGGCGTGTTGGTGATCAGGACGCGCACGGTCTGGCCCTTGAACGCGGTGGCATCGTTGCCGCTCGCGACGATGCGGATCTGCTTCTGGTCGAGCTGATCGAGGCCGAAAGGCGGCGCGGACCAGCCCACGTCGATCTGTCCGGACATCACCTGCGTCAGCGTCGGCGACGGACCGCCGGTGGCCGTGGGCTTCGCCTTGAGGTCGTACTGCTTCATGAAAGCGTTGACGATGCCGTGCGTCGACGACCCGTTGGTCGAGTACGCGATCGTCTTGCCGTCGGTGTCCTTCAGCGAATGGATCGGCGAATCGGCCTTGACGTACCAGTAGAGATCCTGGGCCCCGGTGGTTTCGGCGCCGATGATGCGCACCGGCGCACCCTTCGAGTACGCCGACAGCACGCCCATCACGCCGGCCGCGACGCCGACGTCGACGCTGCCCGAAATGACCGCCTGCTGCGTCTCGCCGCCGCCCTGGGTGTACAGGATCTCGAGCTGCAGGCCGTGCTTCTTGAAAATGCCCGCGCGCTGGCCCACCTCGGCCACCGACGTGTCCCAGTTGCCGCGCTGGCCGACCGCGAGCTTCAGGGTGTCCTGCGCGTGCGCGACACCGAGCGCAAGCGCGCACGCCAGGGCGGCGAGCGCGCGCGACAGCATGAATGGCGCCTTCATCGATTTCCTCCTGTCGGACGAGCGAGTGGGCTCGCTTTTTCGCCGGGAAGTATGCCGGATTCTGCGGGCGGGCGCGTCACGTGCGCGCCTGCGTGCGAGGCGATGCTCGCGCTAGCCGCTGGATACCCGCGTTGTCGTCCACACGGCGAGCGTCGCGAAGAACGCGGGTGGTGCCGGAAGCGCGTGCAGCGTCCACGCGTCCGGCGTATAGGGTGCGGGTCCATCCACCAGGGCCGGCGCCGAGGAAAGTGCCACGTCCAGACGCCGAAACGGCGCGGACAACGCGTCGCCCGTCGCCTTGCTCATCGCCTCCTTGCACGTCCAAAGCTGCAGGACCCGGCGGCGTGCGGCATCCGCGTCCAGGCCCGCCAGCGCGCGCTGCTCGGCGGCCGTCAGGCACCGGCGCGCGATACCGGCGGTATTGACCACGCGGTCGGCGCGCTCGACATCGACGCCGACGGTGGTCTCGCGCGCGATTGCGATCAGCATCACGCGGTCGGTGTGGGAGACGTTGAAATCGAGATCCGGCGTGTCGCGGAGTTGCGGCCGGCCGCGGCGGCCGCGGCTCAGCGCCACGGCCTCGGGCGGCACGTCCAGCCGACGTGCGAGCGCGGCCCGCAGCGTGCCCCGGCCGATGACGTAGCGCTCGCGCAGCGCTTCGGTGCCGAACCGCGTGGCGCGCGCCTTCTCGTCGGCGGACAGCCATTGCGCCAGCTTGGCTGCAACACCGGGGGCGGCCTCGAGGTCACCCCAGAGGACGTCGATGCGCGGATCGGGGGAATCGAGCGCGCGCACGCGCGTCGCGAGATTGCCCGGCCAGGGCTTCTGCTCTAAAGTCACGCGCGCTTCGCCCGCCATCCGGCCGCATCCGAGGGCCGGCTCGCCGTTGCTGCTTCCCACATGAAGTCGGTGCTCCGCTTTCTCGCGCGCCTGCCGCTGCCGCTCCTGTACGGGCTCGGCACGTTCGCGTACGTGCTCACCTTCCACGTGCTGCGCTGGCGGCGCGACCTTGCGGCGCGCAATCTCGCCGCGGCGTTTCCCGATAAGAGCCAGGCCGAGCGCGACGCCATCATGCGGCGCAATTATCGCAATCTCGGCGAGGTGCTGGCCGAGATCTTCTGGGGCTTCGGGGCGACGGCGGCGGAAATGACCGGCCGCGTCACGATCGAGAACCGGGACCTGGTCGAGCGGTTCGTGGCGGAGAAGCGCTCGGTGCTGCTCCTGACCGCGCACATGTGCAACTGGGAATGGCTGCTGCCGGCGGGAGGCGCGCAGTTCGGCATCCCGATCGACACCGTGTACAAGCCGCTGCGCGTCGAGGCGCTCGACGAGTTCGTGCGCGAGGCGCGCAGCCGCTTCGGCGGCAAGCCGATTGCGATGAAGAGCTTCCTCTTCGAGCTGATGCGCCGGGCGGGGCACCCGCACGCCTACGCGATGGTGGCGGACCAGACGCCGCTGCGCAAATCGGAGAAGCACTGGACGCGGTTCCTCAATCAGGACACCGCGTTCTTCATCGGCGCCGACAAGATCACCAAGTTCCTCGAGGCGCCGGTCGTGTACGTGGCGATGCGGCGCGTGAGCCGGGGCCGCTACCGGGTCCAGCTCGAGGTGCTGTGCGAGCCGCCCTACGATCCGGACGCGCCGCTGCCCGTCATGGAGCTCTTCGCGCGCAGGCTCGAGGAGGAGATCCGGGCGAGCCCGGCCGATTGGCTGTGGGTCCACAACAAGTGGAAGTATCCGAAGCCGCCGGACGCATAGCGCGCACGCATCTTGGGAAATGCGGCGAGCGTCGCCATATGGGTTGACGTGGTGGAATGACATCGGGGCCGTGCGCGCTTCGAGGTCTCGAAGCACTTGCCAGGCGGGTGCGAAAAATTTATAATTCCATCTCTTCGCAGTTCCATTCCACCGGCGCCGCCAGCACGACAAAGGGGCGCGGTCGCTCGGCCGGTTCGCACGGCTCGCGAGAATGGCAACCGCCCGCTCTTTAACAATTCGCAACCGATAGGTGTGGGTGCTGGGGTGAGGGTAGCCCCGGGGCCGGGTGGGTGTTCGTCCTTGCGGACGGATGCTGGCCTGGGTCCGTGGGTGTGTCCCAAAACTTAGGTGCTCACACGACGCTAGTGCGGTCGTGGCGCTCAGGCAACTGGGGGCTCACGGCCGTCCGCTGTCTCGTTCTCGTCAAGGGGGCGCGATAGCAAGTCAAGTGAGTTAACTTGCAGAGATCGAAAGCTTCAAGTTTCAACTGAAGAGTTTGATCCTGGCTCAGATTGAACGCTGGCGGCATGCTTTACACATGCAAGTCGAACGGGGTGAGGGGGCAACTTCTCATTCAGTG
>DASXAF010000074.1:0-45899 GCA_036406955.1 Casimicrobiaceae bacterium | reverse complement strand
TGGCGCGTTGACCGCAAGCCGGGCAGGGCACCACCCTCAAGCTACCCGACTGGCTGGCGCCCGCCAGCGGCGGAGCCGCGAGCGGTGCGACCGCGTCCGACCTTCGTGTGACCGGTGGCATACGGGCGAGTTCGCCTTTCGCCGCCGCGGCGCATGCGTCGGCGGAAGCGGGCTCGAGCTTTGATTCTGCTCGCTTTCCCATGCTATAATCGTAGGCTTCCTTGCCTCACCTCGATTCGGTGTCCAAGCCGATGTGGAAGCCTCGCGAGGGAGGCCGGGGCCACGCTCGCGGAATTCCCCGCGGCGGGCCGTCGACCGAAAGGATGCATTGCCGATGAGACACTACGAGATCGTGTTCATCGTGCACCCCGATCAGAGCGAGCAGGTGCCCGCGATGATCGAGCGGTATCGCACGATGCTGGCCGGTCAGGGCGGCCGGATCCACCGACTGGAGGATTGGGGACGGCGCCAGCTGGCCTATCCCATCCAGAAGGTGCACAAGGCCCACTACGTGCTGATGAACATCGAGTGCGGGCGCGACACGCTGACCGAGCTCGAGCACGCCTTCAAGTTCAACGACGCGGTGCTGCGCCACCTCATCGTCGCGATGAGCGAGCCCGTCGTCTCGCCGTCGCCGATGATGAAGGAAGAGAAGGCGCGGTCGTTGACGGCCGAGCGGACCGAGCGCGCCGAGCGTCCGGCCGCTGAGCCGCAACAGGCTGCCGTGCCGGCGCCGGCGCAAGCGTAACGCCGGGCGTGCCGGCGCAGAACCGGCTGACGCTCGACGTGAGGCTGGTCGCCCGCGAAGCGCTGCGCTACACGCCCGCCGGCATTCCCGCGCTCGATTGCACGCTGCGGCACGAATCGCAGCAGCGCGAGGCGGGCGGCGAGCGGAAGGTCGAATGCGACCTCGCCGCCGTGGCGTTCGCAGAAGTGGCGCACGCGCTGGCCAAGATGCCGGTCGACAGCGCGCTGCGATGCGAAGGCTTCATCGCGCGGCGATGGCGAACCGGAACGAGCATAGCGCTGCACATTGCACGATTCACCGAATTGAGAGATTGAAAGGAAAGAGACATGCCCCGTCCCGTAGGCAGAGGCAAAGGGAAAGGCAAGGACAAGGCGAAGCGCCGCGACAGAGGCAACAACCTCTTCAAGCGCAAGAAGTTCTGCCGCTTCACCGCCGAGAAGGTGAAGCAGATCGACTACAAGGACATCGACGTCCTCAAGGACTTCGTCCAGGAGAACGGCAAGCTGATGCCGGCGCGCATCACCGGCACCAAGGCGCGCTACCAGCGCCAGCTCTCCACGGCGATCAAGCGCGCGCGCTTCCTCGCGCTGCTGCCGTACACGGATCTGCACGCATAAGGCGCCCGCACATGCAAGTCATCCTGCTGGAGAAGATAACCAATGTCGGCAACCTCGGCGACGTGGTCAAGGTGAAGGACGGCTTCGCGCGCAACTTCCTCATCCCGCAAGGGAAGGCGAAGCGCGCGACGCCGGAGAACCTCGAGGCCATCGAGGAGCGCCGCGCCGAGCTCGAGAAGGCCGCGAACGAAAAGCTCACCGGCGCGCAGCAGATCGCCGAGCAGCTCGAAGGCAAGTCGATCCAGGTCACGCAGAAGGCGGGCGTCGACGGCCGGCTGTTCGGCTCGGTCACCAACGCCGACATCGTCGAGGCGCTGAAGGGACAGGGCTTCAAGATCGAGAAGTCGATGGTGCGCCTGCCCGAGGGCCCGCTGAAGCACGTCGGGGACCATTCGGTGACCGTCGCGCTGCACTCCGACGTGACCGCGCACGTCACGGTGACGGTCGTCGGGGAGACGGTCGGCGCTGCGTAAGGTTGATGCAAAGACGGGGCCGCGCGTGCGCGGCCCCGTGGAGAGTGCGAACAAAAACGGGCCGCGAGGCCCGTTTTTTGTTCGCCCCGTTCCAGGACTTTTGTCTTGTCCTATTCCAAGACTCTTATGTTACTAGCCTGCGCGCCCTTGGCGCCTTGCGTCACGTCGAAGGACACCTTCTGGTTTTCCTTCAGACTCTTGTGTCCCGTGCCCTGAATCGCCGAGAAGTGCGCGAAGACATCCTTGCCGCCATCGTCGGGCTTGATGAACCCGAAGCCCTTCTCGTCGTTGAACCACTTGACCGTACCGGTAACCATAGATCGCTATTCCAATGAACAAAGTAATGCGCGTGCACTTACGCGCGTAGGAAGACCTTCAAGGAAGAGAAGACTGCGGTTGCGCCGGCGGCGCCAAGGCGGGCTTGCTGTATCGCTTGGAGGACGTGCCGGGGGATTATGGGGACGAGGGCGGGGCGAGTCAAGGCTCGCGGGGTCGTCGTCCCTGCGGAAGCAGGGACCCAGTGTCGATGGCGACGACGAAGTCGCTGGTTCCCCGCTTTCGCGGGACGACAATCCTCACGGCTTCAGCACCACCTTCACGCAGGCGTCCTCCTTGTCGCGGAACATGCGGTAGCCGCGCGGCGCGTCGTCGAGCGGCATCGAATGCGTGACGACGAAGCTCGGGTCGATCTCGCCCTTCTGCACGCGGTCGAGCAGCGGACGCATGTACCGGTGCACGTGCGTCTGCCCCGTCCTGAACGTCAGCGCGCGGTTCATGAGCGAGCCGAGCGGGATCTTGTCGGCGAAGCCGCCGTACACGCCCGGGACGGACACGGTGCCTCCGTTGCGGCACGCCATGATCGCTTCGCGCAGCGCGGTCGGTCGCTCGGTCTGCATGCGCAGCGCCTGCTTCAGCTTGTCGTACAACGCGCCGATGCCGTGGCCGTCGGCCTCCATGCCGACCGCGTCGATGCACGCATCGGGACCGCGCCCGCCGGTCATTTCCTTGAGCGCTTCCTGCACGTCCGTCTGGCTGTAGTCGATCGTCTCGGCGCCGCAGCGCTCGCGCGCCATGCGCAACCGCTCGGGGTAGCGATCGATGCCGATCACGCGGCCGGCACCCTGCAGCATCGCGCTCTTCATCGCGAACAGGCCCACGGGGCCGCAGCCCCAGATGGCGATGGTGTCGCCGCCGCGGATGCCGCAGTTCTCGGCCGCCATCCAGCCGGTGGGAAAGATGTCCGAGAGGAACAGCACCTTCTCGTCGGACAGGTCGCTCTCGATCTTGACGGGGCCGATGTCGGCGAATGGGACGCGCGCGTATTCGGCCTGGCCGCCGGCATAGCCGCCGGTGAGATGCGAATAGCCGAAGATGCCGCACGGCGAATGTCCCCACAGCGCTTCGGCCATGAACGCGTTGGGGTTGGAGTTCTCGCACAGCGAGTACTCTTCGCGCTCGCAGAAGAAGCAATGACCGCACGCGATGGGGAAGGGCACGACGACGCGATCGCCCGCGGCCAGGTTCTTCACGGCGCTGCCGACCTCGACCACCTCGCCCATGAACTCGTGGCCGAGAACGTCGCCCTGGACCATCGTCGGGACGAAGCCGTCGTAGAGATGCACGTCCGAGCCGCAGATCGCCGTGCTCGTGATGCGCACGATGCAATCGCGGGGATTGAGGATCTTCGGATCGGCCACCTGCTCGACGCGCACGTCCTCCTTCCCATGCCAGCAGGTCGCTCTCATCGCCTCACCTCTCCCACCGCGCGATACCACATCGGCCGCGGGCCATGCGGCTGCCCGTCGGTGGTCGGGATCTCGCCCGCTTCGAGCAGCTGCTTGAAGCGCCGCAAGTCCTCGCGTACCTGCCGATCCGGTTCCTCGCCCAGCATCTTCGCGACGGCGACACCGAGCGTGCCTGCGGGCTGACGATACTGCATCGTGACGCTCACCATCGTCCCACGCCCGTCGGCTGCAGGAACGAATCGCACCGCGCCGGCGTTCTCGATGTCGCTGCCTTCGAGCGAACGCCACGAGATGAGCGCATCGGGCTCGTCACGCGTGATCGCGGCGTCCCAATCGACCGACGTGCCGGCGGGCCCGGTCGCGGTCCAGTGCGAGCGGCCCTCACCGCGAGCCTCCACCGAGGTCAGGTGCCGCATGAAGCGCGGCAGGTTCTCGAAGCGCCGCCACATCGCGTAGCAGTCCCGCGGCGAGCGATTGACGCTGAACGTGTGCTCGACGCGCACGCTGCCGTCACGACGAACGACGCCGGGCGCGCTGCGCGGTTGCTCGCGCGAGCGGCGCGCGGCGTATGCATCGAGCGCGGTGACACCCAGGACGGCCGCCGCCGCACCGGCAAGACGCACGCGCTCATCGTCATCGGCGCGGGTGAACGCCGCTCCGAGCACGGCGATGTCGAGGACGTCTCCCGCCACGCGGGCCCAGAGCCACGGCTGCGGATCGGGTTGCGTGAGCAATCCGACGCCGGCTGCGATCTCGCGCAGACCGGCGAGCCGGGTCGCCGCCGGATGATTGCCGGCGCCGATCGCGTCGTCCACCGCGCGCGGCGCGATCAGCTCCGCTGCGCCGAGTGCGACGCTGAACCATCCGAGACCGCGCGCGAGGCGATCGATCGCATCGGGCTGCCGCTGCGAATGCGCCGCGCTCGCGCGCGGCCGCCGCAGCCGTGCGGCCTGCGGCAGGCGCGGCTCGAAGCGCTCGTGGGGGGCACGCTCTTCCTCGCCCGTGACGGACGTGTGCGCAGTCGTTTGCATCGTATCCATGTGAAGATCCTTGCGGTGCGGCGGAGTTCGCGACCGACCCGGGCGACCCGTGCAAGGCGTGTGCCGAGGCGAGTCGGGCCGGCGCGCGCCTGCTGCGCAGGCACGGGCACGGGCCGCGCCCCGAGCTCGGCAGTGCAGCCGATCGGCGTGGCACGAATTACCGGCAACAATTGCGCTTGGACCGGTAAAATCGCATTCCGGTTGGAATCTCCTCGATGCCCGACGATCTCCAAGTCGACTCGCTGAAGCTGCCGCCTCACTCGATGGAGGCCGAGCAGTCGGTGCTGGGCGGTCTCCTGCTCGACAACGAAGCGGCCGACAAGGTCGGCGACCTGCTCGCCGCGGACGACTTCTACAGCGAGGCGCATCGGCTCCTGTATCGGCACATCACGCAGCTCATCGCCGAAGGCAAGCCCGCCGACGTCGTCACGCTGTCCGAGGCGCTCGCGTCGGTGCAGAAGCTCGATTACATAGGCGGCCTGGCATACCTCGGCGCGCTGGTGCAGAACGTGCCGACCGCCGCGAACATCCGTCACTACGCCTCGATCGTGCGCGAGCGCTCGATCCTGCGCCAGCTCGCAGCCACCGCGTCGGAGATCGCCGAATCGGCGTATCGGCCGCTCGGTCGCGACGCCAAGGCCGTGCTCGACGAAGCCGAGGCGAAGGTGCTGCACATCGCCGAGCAAGGCGCGCGCGGCGCGCAGAACTTCCAGGAGATCGGCAAGCTGCTCGCGCAGGTCGTCGATCGCATCGAGACGCTGTACAACCGCGACGATCCGTCCGACGTCACGGGCGTGCCCACCGGCTTTTCGGATCTCGACAGGATGACGTCGGGATTGCAGCCTGGGGACTTGATCGTGGTGGCGGGCAGGCCGAGCATGGGCAAGAGCTCTCTCGCCGTCAACATGGGCGAGCACGTTGCCTTGAACGCCGGACTGCCGGTCGCCATCTTCTCGATGGAAATGGGCGCGACGCAGCTCGCGCTGCGCATGATCGGGTCGGTAGGACGCCTCGATCAGCACAAGCTGCGTACCGGGCGACTCGCGGCCGACGACTGGGACAAGCTGTCGACTGCGCTGGGACGGTTGAACGAAGCGCCGATCGTCATCGACGAGACGGCCGCGTTGAACGCAATCGAGGTGCGCTCGCGCGCGCGGCGGCTGCTGAAGCAATACGGCAAGCTCGGCCTGGTGATCGTCGATTACATCCAGCTCATGCAGGCGACGACGAGCGGCGAGAACCGCGCAACGGAGATCTCCGAGATCTCGCGCGCGCTGAAGTCGCTGGCCAAGGAGCTGAAGGTTCCCGTCGTTGCGCTGTCGCAGCTCAACCGCTCACTCGAGCAGAGGCCCAACAAGCGGCCGGTGATGTCGGATCTGCGTGAATGCGTCACGGGCGACACGCTCGTGGTGCTCGCCGACGGCGCGCGGCGGCCGATTCGTGAGCTCGTCGGCACGACGCCCGAAGTGTGGGCGGTCGACGAAAACCAGCGGCTGATGCGCGCAACCAGCGATCGCGTATGGGCGACCGGGACGCGCCCCGTGTATCGCATCTCGCTTGCATCGGGACGCACCGTGCGTGCCACGGCGGATCATCGCTTCATGGGCGGCACGGGCTGGTGCTGCGTGCGCGACCTTGCACCGGGCGCGCGTCTGGCGCTGGCGCGGTACGTGCCCGAGCCCAGGCAGCCCGACAGGTGGAGCGACGAGGAAGTGATCGCCGTCGCGCGCTCGCTTCATCCTCAGCACGCGCAGGATGCGCGCGTACCGGCTTCCGCGTTCCGCCTCTCGAACCGGCAGATCTCCCTGCTGCTGCAGCATCTATGGTTCGGGAATGGCCGCATCCCGCCGCATGATGCAAGGAACAACGGACGCGTGCGCTTCACGACATGCAGCCGCGCGCTCGGTCACGACGTGGCTGCGATGTTGCTGCGTCTCGGGATCGTCGCCTGCATTCGGTCCGTTCAAGGCCGTCTCGATGGCACCCGGTACGTCGTCGACGTGAGCGGCGCCGGTCGACGCCGATTCGTGGAAGCCGTCTGCGGGCTTGCGCAACCGATTTCGCGAGCGCCCGTCCACAAGCTGGCCTGCTTCGGGCCGCGACCGAGGGTTGCCTGCGCCGGCGGGAACGACTTCCGCTTCAGCGCCGCGAGTCTGCAGTTGCATCCGCGACAGCTCGATACGCCGGAGCTCGAACGCTGGGCAACATCGGACCTGTACTGGGATCGCGTCGTCGCGGTGGAACCGGACGGCGAGGAAATGGTGTACGACCTCACCGTGCCGGGCCCCGCATGCTGGCTCGCCGACGGCATCGTTAGTCACAACTCGGGCGCGATCGAGCAGGACGCGGACGTCATCCTTTTCATCTACCGCGACGAGGTCTACAACCCCGAGTCGCAGGACAAGGGCACCGCCGAGATCATCATCGGCAAGCAGCGCAACGGCCCGATCGGCACCGTGCGGCTCACGTTCCTCGGCGAGTACACGCGCTTCGAGAGCTTCGCCGTACCGGGCAGCTACTGACCGCAGCTACTGCGTGGCGTCGAGGAAATGCCCGCGGATGTTGTTGTACACGAACGACAGCGGGTCTTGCCCCCAGTAGAACACGCCGTCGTAGAACGTGCCGTGGCGCATCCATCCGCCGGCGACCTCGGGATTGCCTTCGTTCAGCGCGTCGGCGAACTTCTGCTCGACCGACCGCGGCGGCGGCATGCGGCGGTCGGGATCGCGGCCTTCGACGAAGATCTTCTCGGAATAGACCTTCGCCGTTTCTTCCTTGACCTGCGCTTCTTCCTTGCGCAGCGGCGTGGCGGCCACCGCCGGGGTCTGACCCTTCTCGACCGGCGGCGTGATGGTGTAGCGATACGCGAGCGCGTCGCCGGCGAGCATCATCCCGCAGGCGACCGCTATCGGCACCGCAACCCCCCGTCCGGTCGGCATGGCGCGCATTCTACTCGCGCACATGACCGCCGGCCCCTCACCCCAGCCCTGTCCCCGGAGGGGAGAGGGAACGCGCGGCGCTTCGCGGGTGGGGGTTGGTCACAGCACCTCCGCCGCGTGATCCGCCAGGCGGGACCGCTCGCCCCGCTGCAGCGTGATGTGGCCCGAGTGCGACCAGCCCTTGAAGCGGTCGACGACATAGGTCAGCCCCGAGCTGCCTTCCGTGAGATACGGCGTGTCGATCTGCGCGATGTTGCCGAGGCACACCACCTTGGTCCCCGGCCCCGCGCGCGTGATGAGCGTCTTCATCTGCTTGGGCGTGAGGTTCTGCGCCTCGTCGATGATGAGGTACTTGTTGATGAACGTGCGCCCGCGCATGAAGTTGAGGCTCTTCACCTTGATGCGCGAGCGGATCAGGTCGCGCGTTGCAGCTCGGCCCCATTCGCCCGCTTCGTCGTCGGTCTTGTTGAGCACGTCCAGGTTGTCCTCCAGCGCGCCCATCCACGGGTTCATCTTCTCTTCCTCCGTGCCGGGCAGGAAGCCGATGTCCTCGCCCACCGGCACGGTCACGCGCGTCATGATGATCTCGGTATAGACCTTGAACTCCAGCGTGAGCATCAGCCCGGCGGCGAGCGTGAGCAGCGTCTTGCCGGTGCCCGCCTGCCCGAGCAGCGTGACGAAATCGATCTCCGGGTTCATCAGCAGGTTGAGCGCGAAGTTCTGCTCGCGGTTGCGCGCGGTGATGCCCCACACGTTGTTCTTCTGGTGCGTGTAGTCCTTGAGCGTGGACAGCACCGCGGTCTTGCCCTGGATGTCCTTGACGATCGCGTAGAACGGCGTCTCTCCCGAGTGCTCGCGAAACAAGAACTCGTTCAGATGCAGCGACGGCACGAGCGGGCCGGTGAGACGGTAGTACGTGTGCCCGCCCTGCTGCCACGATTCCATGTTCTTGCCGTGGCGGTCCCAGAAGTCGGACGGCAGCTCGCGCGAGCCCGAATACAGCAGCTCGGTGTCCTCGAGCACCTTGTCGTTGAAGTAGTCCTCGGCGGCGAGTCCCAGCGCGCGCGCCTTGAGCCGCATGTTGATGTCCTTGGACACCAGCACGACGTTGCGGCCGCCCTGCGCCTCCCTCAGGTGCATCACCACGCCGATGATGGCGTTGTCGGCCTTGCCGGTTGCGAGCGTGGCCGGCAGCGGCGCGGTGCCGAGGTCCGTTTGCAGGAACAGGCGACCGGTCGCGGCGCCGCCCGATTTTTCCTGCAGCGGGATGCCTTGCGCGATGCCGTCGGCGCCCGGAGCGGCGTAGTGCGTGACGAGCTCGTCGAGGAAACGCGACGCCTGGCGCGCGTTGCGCGCAACTTCGCTCGCGCCCTTCTTGTGCGCATCGAGCTCCTCGAGCGTGAGGATCGGCAGGTAGATGTCGTGCTCCTCGAACCGGAACAGGCTCGTCGGATCGTGCATCAGCACGTTGGTATCGAGCACGAACAGCTTGGAGACGGCGGAGGCGCCTGACTTGGCCGACTTGCGGGGAGAGGGAAGCAGCTGGAGCGAGGAGGGAGCGGGGCGCAGCTTGCGTTCGACCATGGGCCTCCGGAGGCTTCGGGCGTGCGATCGCGTCGCGACCGCTTCGATTCCACTGTAGGCGCGAATGGTTCCCTGCACAAGCCCTAGTGGTCGGGCGGCAGGGTGGGCGTACACGTTGTGGTGCCGTTACGACAGCGCCTGGACCGCCGCGAGCACCTCGTCGGCATGGCCCGGCACCTTCACCCCGCGCCATTCGCGCACGAGCTTGCCGTCGGGGCCGATGAGGAACGTCGAGCGCTCGACGCCGCGCACCTGCTTGCCGTACATGTTCTTCATCTTCATGACGCCGAAGCGACTGCACAGCGCCTCGTCCGGATCGGAGACGAGCGGGAACGGGAAGCCCATCTTCTCCTTGAACGACCGATGCGATTTCAGCGAATCGCGCGACACGCCGACGATCTCCGCGCCCGCGGCACGAAACTTCGGGTACAGGTCGCGGAACTGCGCGCCCTCGGTCGTGCAGCCGGGCGTATTGTCCTTGGGATAGAAGTACAGCACCACCGGGTGCCCGCGATGCGCGGACAGCTCGAACGTGCCGTCGGTGGACTCGGCGCTGAAATCGGCGACCTTCGCTGCAGTCATCGAAGCTCCTTTGAAGTGAGCGACCAGTCGGTGGCGGCGGGGGGCACCTCGCCGAGGAACTCGTCACCCTGCACGAGCATGCGGCCGGTGCGCCCGGGAACTTCGCCGAGCATGGCCTCGCAGCGCGGCAGCGCCAACGGCTCGACCGATTCGTAGAGGGCGCGCACGGGCCCGATGCCGTAGCCCTGCGCCTTCCATCCGTCGAGCAGTCGATCGAGCACGTCGATGAGGCGCATGCCTTCGAGCTCGGCGTGCATCGTGAACACGTGGCTGCCCGCATAAGGGCGCTCGGCCGTCTGCTCGAGCAGGCGATCGGCGACGTTGTGCTCGTCCACGCCGTCGACGCCGATCAGCTCGTCGAGCGTCGGCAGCGTGGTGGGAAACTGCGGGCAGCGGATCAGCTCGCCGCGCCACACGGGAAGATGCGGCCCGTAGCCGCGTCCATCCGAGCAGTAGTCGAAGCCGTAATGCTGCGTGAGGCGCAGCGCGTGCACGTTCATCTGCCAGCCTGCGGCGCCGTGCGTCGTGGGGCGGTCCTTCATCACCTTGACGTAGCGCTGGGCGGCTCGCGCCAATTGCCGGCGCGTCCACCCGGCATCGGCGCTCGCCACGCCGTCCTGCCAGCGCACGTGATCGAAGCAATGGATGCCGGTCTCGTGGCCCGCGTCGCGCACCGCGCGCATGACGCCGCCCGCGCGGCGGCCGATGTCGGGTCCGGGCAGCAGCGTGCCGTAAAGCAGGGTGCGCACGCCGTAGTGGCGCACGACCGAGGTGCGGCGCACCTTGCCGACGAATCCGGGACGGAACACGCGCTTGATGGCGCGTCCCGTGTTGTCGGGCCCGAGCGAGAACAGGAAGGTGGCCGTGACGCCGTGGCGCCGAAAGAGCTCCATCAACGCCGGCACGCCCTCGCGCGTGCCGCGCAGCGTGTCGACGTCGACTTTGAGGCCGAGCAGCATCAGTCGACCAGCGCCCGGGCCTCCGCGACGTCGCCGCGATACGCATCGAAGATGCGCCGCAACGCGTCGTCCATGCCGACGCGCGGCGACCAGTCGAGGTCCGCGCACGTATTGTCGATGCGCGGCACGCGGTTCTGCACGTCCTGGTAGCCCTTGCCGTAGTAATCGGCGGCCGTCGTCTCGACGAGCTCCACCTGCGCAGCGCTGTCGCGGTACTCGGGGTAGGACCGCGCGAGCGCGAGCATCATCTCGGCCAGCTCGCGCACGGAATAGTTGTTGGCCGGATTGCCGATGTTGTAGATCCTGCCGCTCGCCACGCCGTTCGCGTTCTCGATGATGCGCATCAGCGCCGCGATGCCGTCGTCGATGTAGGTGAACGCGCGCTTCTGCGTCCCGCCGTCGACCAGCTTGATCGGCTCGCCCCGCACGATGTGCCCGAGGAACTGCGTGATGACGCGCGAGCTGCCTTCCTTCGCCGTGTTGATGGAATCGAGCCCCGCGCCGATCCAGTTGAAGGGCCGGAAGAGCGTGTAATCGAGCCCCTGCTCCATGCCGTACGCGTGGATCACGCGGTCCATGAGCTGCTTGGCGCAGGAATAGATCCAGCGCGGCTTGCCGATCGGACCGAGCACGAGCTCGGAAGTGTCGGCGTCGAACTCCTCGTCGCGGCACATGCCGTAGACCTCGGACGTCGACGGGAACACCAGGCGCTTGCGATGGCGCACTGCGGCGCGAACGATCGGCAGGTTGGCCTCGAAGTCCAGCTCGAAGACGCGCAGGGGCTCGCGCACGTACGTGGCGGGCGTTGCGATCGCCACCAGCGGCAGCAGCACGTCGCACTTCTTGACGTGGTACTCGATCCACTCGCGATTGATCGTGATGTCGCCTTCGAAGAAGTGGAACCGCGGCTGCGACATGAGATCGGCGATGCGATCCGTCTGCATGTCCATGCCGTAGATCTCCCAGTCCGTCGCCGCGACGATGCGCTGCGACAGATGGTGGCCGATGAAGCCGTTCACGCCGAGGATCAGGACGCGTTTCATGTCGCGCCGATTATACGAGCGGCACGGGCGCGTCCCCGAAGCGCGCCGCGAATCCGCGCGCATCGATCGGACGGCCGTCGACTTCGAGGCTGCGGATGCGCAGCGTCCCGCCGCCGCCGCAGTCGGCCAGCACCGTTTCGCGTTCGACGCGCAGTCGCGCGCGGCCCGGCGGCGTGCCGAGCGTCAGGATGCGCGTCGACAGCACGCGCGCAGGCGCTCCCGCGATCGTGGCGAGCGCGCCCGGATACGGCGGCGCGACCGCGCGCACCAGATCGTGGATGCGCGTTGCATCGTGCGACCAGTCGATGCGGCCATCCTCGGCGGTGCGGCCGCCGAAATACGAGCCTCGCGCGATGTCGTTCGGGCGGCGCGGCGCGCGGCCGGCGAGGAGCGCCGGCAGGACGTCGTTCAGCGCGACCTCCGCGGCGACGGTCACCTTGTCGAAGACTTCACGGGCCGTGTCGTCGGGGAGAATGGGCACTGCCTGCTGCGCGACGATGTCGCCCGCGTCGGGCTTGGCGACCATGTAGTGCAGCGTCGCGCCGGTCATGCGCTCGCCGTGCAGGATCGCCCAGTTGACCGGCGCGCGGCCGCGGTATTTCGGCAGCAGCGAGCCGTGCATGTTGAGCGCGCCGCGAGCGGGCAACGCCAGGAGCGCGGGCCCCAGCATGCGGCGGTAGTAGAAGCTGAACACGAGATCGGGCGCGAGCGCCGCGACGCGCGCGACCACATCGGGCGCGTTCGCATCGTCCGGGGCGATCCAGGGAAAGCCGACATCGTCGGCCAGGTCCGACACGCGCTCGAACCAGCGGGCCTCGCGCGGGTCGTCCCGGTGCGTGACGACGAGCGGAACGTCGACGTCGTGCGCGCGCAGCACGCGCAGGCACCGTGCGCCGACGTTGTGATACGCGAACACGACCGCGCGGGCTGTCATCCCGACGCAGGCGGGACCTGCTTGTGTCGCAGCGGCATCGCGAACGCGGGTGCTTCGCGCTCGCTTTGCTCCTTCTCGAGCACCGCGCGGATCATGTAGCGCGGCCGTTGCCGCACCTGCTGGTAGATGCGCCCGACGTACTCCCCCACCAGCCCGACGCCGAACAGCATCATGCCGATCAGGAAGAACGCCAGGATGTCGCGGTCCCACAGGGTCGCGAACCCGTCGCGCCAGCCGGCGAGGATCAGCCGCTCGATCATCACCACGACGTACGTGACCACCGCCGCGAGCGCGACCAGCATGCCGAGCATCGAGAAGAGCTGCAGCGGCACCAGCGAGAACCCGGTCACCAGGTCGAAGTTCAGGCGTATCAGCCTGTACAGCGAATACTTGGAATCGCCCGCGGCGCGCTCCTCGTGCGCGACCGCGACTTCGACCGGGCGGTGCGCGAAGGTGTACGCGAGCGCCGGGATGAACGTGCTCACCTCCCGGCTCGCCGCCACCGCGTCGACGATGTCGCGGCTGTAAGCGCGCAGCATGCAGCCCTGGTCGGTCATCCGGATGCGCGTGATGCGCTCGCGCAGCCGGTTCATCCAGCGCGACGCGATGCGTCGCCACCAGGCGTCCTCGCGGTCGACGCGCACGCCGCCGACGTAGTCCGCGCCGTCGTCCATGCGCGCGAGCAGCTTGCCGATCTCCTCGGGCGGATTCTGCAGGTCCGCGTCGAGCGTCACCACGCGCTCGCCGCGCACGCGCTCGAACCCCGCGATGATGGCGAGGTGCTGGCCGTAGTTGGCGTTGAACAGGACGACGCGCGTGACGTCGGGTCGTGCGAGGAACTGGTCCTTCAGCAGCGCCGCGGAGCGGTCGCGGCTGCCGTCGTTCACGAAGATCACCTCGTAAGGCTTGCCGAGCGCATCGAGCGCGGGATAGAGCCGCGCGAACAGCGCCGGGAGCCCGGCCTCCTCGTTGTAGACCGGGATGACGACCGAGAGGGTGGGTGCCGTCATCGCCGTGCTTCGCCGATGACCTCGGCGCACGCCGCGCATACGCGATCGACGTCGTCATTCGTCATCGCGGCGTGCAGCGGCAGCGTCACCGTGGCGTCGGCGATGTGCTCGGCCACCGGAAGGTCGCCGCGATGATAGCCGAAGCGTTTGCCCAGCGTGCTGAGGTGCAGCGCCTCGTACGAAAGGCCGGTCGCGATGCCGCGCGCCGCCAGGGCGCTGCGGAACTGCGGCCGGGTGATCGAGAGGCGCGACAGCGGCAGCAGCACGCAGAACATGTTCCAGCTCTGGCCGTCGCCGGCCTGCGGCCGAGGCGGCAGCTCGCACGCGGGATCGGTCGTGAAGCGCGCGAAATAGCGCTCGACCAGCGCGCGGCGCCTTTCGAGGAAGCCGGGCAGTCGAGCCAGCTGCGCGACACCGATGCGTGCATTGACGTCCGGCAGGTTGAACTTGCCGCTCGCCACGGCGACGTCGCGCGTGCCGTCCGGGAGCCGCTCGATGCCGTGGAAGCGCAGCGCTTCGGCCCCGTGCGCTTCGCGCGCGTCGTTCACCACCAGCGCGCCGCCTTCGATCGACGTCATGTTCTTGTTCGGGTGGAAGCTGAAGCAGACCAGGTCGCCGATCGCGCCCACGCGCCTGCCCTCGTATTCCGAGCCCATGACGAGCGCCGCGTCCTCGATCACGCGCAGCTTGCGCTCGCGCGCCAGCGCATACAGGGCGCCGAGGTCCATCAGCGAGCCCGGCCAATGCGTCGGGACGATGGCGCGCGTGCGCGGGCCGATGCGCGCACGGACCTGCGCGAGGTCGAGGTTGCGCGTGACCGGCTCGCAGTCCACCAGCACGGGCGTCGCGCCGACCTTCACGATCATGTTGAGCACGGTGAAGAACGTCTGTGCGCAGGCGATGACCTCGTCGCCCGGGCCGATGCCCGCGACCTGGAGCGCGACTTCCATCGCCGCCGTGGCCGAGGAGAACGCTCGCACCGGACGGCCGCCGCAGAACGCGGACAGGTCCGCCTCGAAGCGCTCGACCCACGGCCCGGACGTGACATGACCCGAGCGCAGGACATCCGCCACGCCGGCGATCGTCTCCTCGTCGAGCACCGGCGAGGCGAACTTCAGCATGGGGGGATTCATGACCGCGCCACCAGCCAAACACCGGCGACGATGAAACCGATGCCGAGCCAGCGGGAGAACGTCACCGCTTCGCCCAAGAGGTATTGCGCGGCTATCGCGTTGACGACGTAACCGAGCGACAGCAGCGGATACGCCACCGACACGGGCACGCGCGACAAGCCGAGGATCCACACCAGGAGGCTTGCGACATAGCATGCGACGCCGGCGATGAAGTGATATTCGGTGGCCATGCGCCATGCGACATCCGGCCAGTTGTCGCGCGTGAGCGTGATCACGCCGAGCACGTTGGTGCCGGCCTTCAGCAGTAGCTGCGCGACGGCGTTGAGCAGCACGCCGGTCATCAGGAACGCGAACGCCGGGGCGGTCATGTCATTGCCGCGCCGCGATGACGTAGCGGGCGCTCCGCGCCGCGATGCGCATCGGCACGCCGTCGCGTCGAAGCTCCTCGTACGTCTCCGGCGTCATGAGCGCATAGGCCTGCGGCAGGCTGTTCCATCGTGCGATCCAGGTGTGCGTGTCGGCGATGCCTTTGCCCGGCTCGGCATCGAGACCGAGCGCCAGCTCGTCGCGGTAGTCGACGACCGTGGTGGTGCGTCGCAGATACCACGGCAGCGTCTGATCGTACAGCCGCACCTGGAAGAAGGGTGCCCGCGCATCGTACGGTGTGCCGGGCGCCGCCTCCAGCGCCGTCACCAGGCCGGCGGTCGAGCGCGAGGGACTCAGGCCGTCGTTGGCCCAGAAACCGAGCTGCATCGCGAGGTTCATGCCGAGCGCGAGCAGCACGATGGCGAGACCCCGCGCCGCGACCGTGCCGCGCCGCTCGGCGAGGCAGCTCGCGACGGCCGCGATGGCGAACAGCGTCGTGCCGGCCTTCAGCGACTGTCCGAAGGACACGTAGACCTCCGCCGGCGTGCGATCCGTCGCCAGGCGCTGCGCGAGACGATCGAAGCCGAGCCACAGCCCGACGGCGGCAACCGAGCTGCCGACGGCGATGCTGCCGAGCAACCAGCGCCACCATGCCGAGGACATGCGGGCCAGGACCCATCCGATCACGAGCGCCAGCGCGGGAAAAAGCGGCAGGATGTACGACGGCAGCTTCGACCCCGACACGCTGAAGAACAGGAAGACGAAGAGGGCCCAGGCGAGGCAGAAGCGCACCCAGGCGAAGCCGTTGACGCCGCGCGTCGCGTCGCGCCATGCCGCGGGCATTTTCAGGAGCAGGCCGGTCCACGGCAACAGCCCGACGATCAGCAGCGGCACGAAATACCACCACGCGCCCTCGCGGCGATGCTCCGTCGTGAGGAAGCGCTCGACGTGCTCGTGGATGAAGAAGAAGCGCGCGAACTCCGGATTGCGGGACGACACCGCGACGAACCACGGCGCGCATAGCAGGAGCACGACCGCGATGCCGGGCAGCCACGCAAGCCTTCGCCACACGGCCCAGTCGCGCGCGGCGAGCGAATGGAGCGCGAGCGCGCCGGCGGGAATGACGAGGCCGATCGGCCCCTTCGTCAGCACGGCGCCGGCAACCGCCACCCACGCGCCCAGCATCCATCGGCGCCGTGAGGCGGGCGTCGTCGCGGCGCTCTGCGCGACGAGGAATGCGGCGAGCGCGAGCGCGAGCCACCCGGACAACATGGCGTCGAGCGTGAGGAAATGCGCGATGCCGATCTGCCAGACGCAGGCAGCGAGGGCGCCCGCGGCAAAAAGGCCCGTCGTGACGTCGGCGATGCGTGCGCCGGCGTATCCCACTGCAATGACGGCGAGCCAGCCGAACAGGGCCGAGGGCAATCGCGCGCTCCAGTCGTGCACGCCGAAGATCGCGAAGGCGCCGGCTGCGAGCCAATACTGCAGCGGCGGCTTCTCGAAATACTTGAGGCCGTCGAGCCGCGGCGTCACCCAGTCGCCGGATTGCAGCATCTCGCGCGCGATCTCGGCGTAGCGGCCTTCGTCGGGATGGTGCAGCTTGCGCATGTCGAGCGCGGCGAACCACAGCAGCGTCAGCAGCACGGCCGCGAGGAGCCAGGCGCGGGAGGAAGGGGCGGCGTTTTGCAAGCGCGAGGGGGCGGCGCCGCTGTCGCGCCGCGCGCGCATTGTACTGAAGCGCCGCACGAGGCCGCTGGTAACATCGCGCCGGGAATGCAATGCATGAACGCGACGCTTTCGATTCGCCGCGCCGAGCTCGCCGATCTGCCAACCGTGATCGCGCTGGCGCACGACATCTGGCATCGTCACTATCCGGGCATCATCACGCGCGAGCAGATCGATTACATGCTGGCGCGCGGCTACTCGCCCGAGGCGCTCGCGCCGTTCGTGACCGACCCGACGCGCGGCCTCGCGCTCGCCGAGCGCGCGGCGCAGCCGCTCGCCTTCGCCGCGTGGTACCCACCCGGCGAGCCCGGCGCGATGAAGCTCGACAAGCTCTACGTGCTGCCGCAGACGCAGGGGCAGGGCATCGGCCGCGCGCTGATCGAGCACGTCGCCGCGGCGGCGCGGCGCGCGGGCTGCCGCACGCTGACGCTGAACGTGAACCGCTACAACGCCGGCGCGATCCGCGCGTACGAGCGCTGCGGCTTCCGCATCGCGCGAAGCGGCGACTTCGACATCGGCAACGGCTTCGTGATGGAGGACTACATCATGGAGCGGCCGCTAGAATGACGCCATGGCGCGTCCGCTGACCCTCTACGACAACTACACGCGCTCGATGCGCCGCTTCGAGCCGCTGTCGCCCGGCGCGCCCGTGGGCCTCTACACGTGCGGCCCAACGGTGTACGACTACCTGCACATCGGCAACATGCGCACGTTCATGTTCGAGGACTGGTTGAAGCGCGTCCTCGCCTGGAACGGCTACGCCGTGCGCCACGTGATGAACGTGACCGACGTGGGCCATCTCACCTCCGACGCCGACACGGGCGAGGACAAGATGGAAAAGGGCGCGCGGCGCACCGGCAAGACCGCGTGGGAGATCGCCGAGCTCTACACGCGCGTGTTCCAGGACGACATGCGCGCGCTGAACCTCGAGGACCCGGACATCCTGTCGAAGGCGACCGACCACATCCCCGAGCAGATCGCCTTCATCCTCGACATCGAGAAGAACGGCTACACGTACCTCACGAGCGACGGCGTGTACTTCGACACCAGCAGGCAGCCCGACTACGGCTTTCTCGCACGCCTCGACAAGGCCGGACTGGAGGCAGGTCGCCGCGTCGACGTCGGCGAGAAGCGCCATCCCACGGACTTCGCGCTGTGGAAGTTCTCGCCGCCGGGCGAGAAGCGCCAGATGGAATGGGACAGCCCGTGGGGCCGGGGCTTTCCGGGGTGGCACATCGAGTGCTCGGCGATGGCGCAAAAGTATCTGGGCGACTTCTTCGACATCCACTGCGGTGGCGAGGACCACATACCGGTCCATCACACCAACGAGATCGCGCAGACCGAAGCGCGCGTGGGCACGCGCCTCGCGAACTTCTGGATGCACGGTTATTTCCTGCTGATGGACGACGCGAAGATGGCCAAGTCGGCCGGCGGGTTCGTGCGCGTGCAGACGCTCGTCGACCGCGGCTACGATCCGCTCGCGTATCGCTATCTGTGCCTGACCGCGCACTATCGCAGCCAGCTCAGCTTCACGTTCGAAGCGCTCGATGCGGCGGCGACGGGCCTCGATCGCATGCGCCAGGGCTTCCATGCGCTGCCGGACGAGGGGGCGACACCGGACGCCGCGCTCGTCGATCGCTTCGGCGACGAGATCAACGACGATCTCAATCTGCCGCGCGCGCTTGCCGTCGCATGGGAAGCATTGCGCGGCGATGCGAAGCCCGGGGTGAAGCGCGCCACGCTCGACGCGTTCGATCGCGTGCTGGGGCTGCGGTTGGCGCAATGGCGGCCTGCTGCCGTCGAAGCGCCCGACGCCATCGTGAATCTGGCCGAAGCGCGCGCTGCCGCGCGTGCGGCGCGCAACTGGGTCGAGGCGGATCGCCTGCGCGCCGAGCTGACCGCGGCCGGCTGGGTGATGGAAGACACGCCCGACGGCTATCGGCTCAAGCCGCGCTGACGCGCGGCGCTTCGCTTCATCCCGCGAATCCCGCCTTCGATCCGCCGTTCCGGCGGTTCGTCGCTTCGCCGTTGAGCCGCCCCGTTCGGCTGCCTACGATGCACTCGTGACAAATGAAACGAATCCGGCGAGCGATGTCATCGCATCGAAGTGTTGGCCGGGCAGCATCGCAGTGAGCAGGGAAGGCCGAATCCGGATGGGTCGGATGCGGCATCCAACCGGCACGAGCGTCGAGGCGACGCGCCGGGGCACCGCCGAGGTGCCGTCAACGAAACACGAGGAGCGGAACATGGAACGCGAACAAAAATGGCTGCGTGCATCGGCTTTCGGGCTTGCGACGGCGCTGGCGCTGATCGTCACGATGGGCGTGCCGGCGGCCATGCAGCACAGCGCCGCGAGCGTCACCCTCGTCGACGCGAAGCCGCTGCCCGCGGACGCCACGCAGGTCGCCATCGAGCCTGCCAGCATTCACGTCATCGCCGTGCGCGACCGCGGCCCGGCGGGACGCTGGCTGTCGTTGTTCTCCAGCCACAAGCGCGCTGGCTGATCGAGGTTGTACCGGCTCTCTCCCCCAGAGAAAGCCCTTGGGCCGGCCACGTGCCGGCCCTTTCCTTTTCGGCACCTAATAAAAACGCTCGACCCGCCCGGTGTAGAGCACGGGGCCGGTCGGCTGGCCGGTCGGCGACCCGCCCGCCGGCTCCAGGCTGATCGCCAGCATGGGGACGTTCGCCAGCGCCTCGCCGCTCGGCGCCCGCAGCGTGACCTTGGCGATGCCGACCGGCGGCAGAACGCCCAGCGACTGGGGTGCGCCGCTCTCGGGAAGCGCCCACAGCTCGAACGCTCGCCCGGGGCCCGGCCGCACGTCGGCGACCGGCTTGAGCGTCAGCACCGATTCTCCGCGCGCGGCCGTCGCGATCATCGCCGGCCGGGCGTCCGGGCCCGCGAGCACGATGACGAGCGACTCGGCCGGCAGCACGGCAGGCGACAGGAGCTGGACGATGCTCAGGACCAGCGCCGCCGCGAAGCTTGCGAGCGCGAAGCCCCTCCAGAAGCCCAGCCGCTGCCACCAGGTGAGGCCCGCCTGCCCGGCGTTGCGAAGCCCCAGGCGCGTCGCGATGCCGGTCCAGACGCGCGGGGGCGGCGTCACGCCCGGCACCGCTTCGGCCAACGCACCGAGGCGCGCTTCCCACGCGTGCGCCGCCGCCGCGACGACCGGGTCGGAGCGCGCCGCCTTGACGAACCGGTCGCGCGCGCGCCCGCGCAGCGTGCCGAGCGCGTACTGCGCGGCCAGCTGGTCGAGGCGCTCGCGCCGGTCGGGATGGGAGAGGTCCATCAGCGTTGATAGCCGAGGTCGTCGAGGCAATGCTTGAGCCGCGCGAGCCCCCGCCGCACCCATGACTTGATGGTGCCGAGCGGCTCATGAAGATGCGCCGCCAGCTCCCCGTGCGACAGGCCCTGGAAGTACGCCAGCGCGATGGCCTGCCGCGGTCCCGCTTCCAGCGTCTCCACGCAGTCGCGCACCGAGCGCGCCTCGGCGCCGCGCAAGAGGAGCTCGGCGGGCGTGAGGCCGTCGTCGACGACGTCGAATGCCGGCTCGTCGTCGCCTTCGGGCGTCAGGCTGACGGTGTCGAGGTCGCGCCGGCGCAGGTGATCGAGGCATCGGTTGCGCACGATCGACGTGAGCCAGGTGAGCGGCTGGCTGCGCGCGGCGTCGTAGCTTCCGGCGTGGTGCCACACGCTGACATACGCTTCCTGCACGATTTCCTCTGCGGCGGAGGGCTCCCTCAGGATACGCAGGGCAATTGCATACAGATGCGCGGAGGTTTGACCGTACAGCGCCTCGAAGGCGCGCTGGTCGGCGAGCGCGACGCGCGCGAGCAGGGCGGCGAGGCGTGCGCTTCGCTCCGACGGCTCGGCAGCGGGCGGCATTAGGGCCTGTTCACGCTATGAACGCACGCGCGAAGGGGCCGCATCGGGCGCCAATCGAGGCGCCTGACGAAGCGCAGGCCGGGCGCCTGCGCGAGGAGGGCAACGAAGAGTGGCGCCCGATGCGGCCCCTTCCCTTCGGGTTGCTGCCAAAACGGCGCTGCGCGTCGTTGCAAGGCCTCGCCGGGTGGCGGACCCGCCTTCGGCCTTGCGCCTAGCGCAGCGCCGTTTTGGCCGTGCAACGCGCGTGCGTTCATAGCGTGAACAGGCCCTACGTGCCGGATCGGCCGCGGTCGTGCCGCCACAGCACGTCGCTGCGGCCCGCGGCGCGGTTCAGTGCGCGGGCGAGCACGAACAGCAGGTCCGAGAGGCGGTTGAGATAACGTCGCGCGGGATCGCTCACGGCCTCGCCCGCGGCAAGCGCGACGAGCGCTCGCTCGGCGCGGCGGCACACGGTGCGCGCGACATGCGCGTGCGCGGCGGGCCGGCATCCACCGGGAAGGATGAATTCCTTGAGCGGGGCGAGCGGCGCATTGAACGCCTCGACCGCCTCCTCCAGGCGCTCGACGTGCGCCTCGGTCATCGACGAATAGCCCGGGATGGACAGCTCGCCGCCGAGGTCGAACAAGTCGTGCTGCACAGCGACCAGGCACGCCGCGATGTCGTCGGGGACGGCGTCGGCGAGGAGCAGGCCGATGGTGGAGTTCAGCTCGTCGACCGCGCCGATCGCTTCGATGCGCGGCGCGTCCTTGGGCACGCGCGTGCCGTCACCGAGACCGGTGGTACCGGCATCGCCGGTGCGCGTCACGATTTTCGACAGGCGGTGTCCCATGGCGGCCGGTGAACGTCGAGCGGGCGGCGCACCCGGCGCCCGAGCCTAGCGAAAACGCGCAGAGCGGGCAAGCGGCGGCCGGCGCGGCATGCGTTTGCTAGCATAGGGCGCGAGCACGACCTCGAGGCGCGGCCATGGCGAACGACAATCCGTACGAACGCGATCTCGACCGCAACGCCGCCAACTACGCGCCGCTCACGCCGCTGTCGTTCATCGCGCGCACGGCGTACACCTGGCCCGGGCGCACGGCCGTGGTGCACGGCGACCGGCGCTACACGTGGGCGCAGACGTACGAGCGCGCGCGACGCCTCGCCTCCGCGCTGGCACGACGCGGCATCGGCGTCGGCGATACCGTCGCGGTCATGCTCGCCAATACACCGGAGATGGTGGAATGCCACTTCGGCGTGCCGATGACGGGCGGCGTTCTCAACACGCTCAACACGCGCCTCGACGCCGACGCGCTCGGCTTCATGCTGAATCACGGCGCAGCGAAGGTGCTCCTCACCGACACGGAATACGCGCCGGTCGTCGAAGGCGCGCTGCGCAAGGCCGCGCGCAAGCCGCTGGTGATCGACGTGGTCGACGCGCTCGGTCCCGGCGGCAAGACGCTGGGCGAGACGGACTACGAAACGTTCATCGGCGGCGGCGATCCTACGTTCGCGTGGCAGCCGCCGGCGGACGAATGGAACGCGATCTCGCTCAACTACACGTCCGGCACGACGGGCAATCCCAAGGGCGTCGTGTATCACCATCGCGGCGCGTATCTCAACGCGCTGTCGAACATCGTCGACTGGGGGATGCCGCGCCACTCGGTCTACCTGTGGACGCTGCCGATGTTCCACTGCAACGGCTGGTGCTTTCCATGGACGATGGCGGCGAGCGCGGGCACCAACGTATGCCTGCGCAGGGTCGAGGCGAGAGCGATCCTCGACGCGATCCGCAGCCATCGCGTGACGCACTACTGCGGCGCGCCGATCGTGCACGGCATGCTGATCAACGCGCCGGCGGAATGGAAGGCGGGCATCGACCACAAGGTGAGCTGCCTCGTCGCTGCGGCTGCGCCGCCGGCAGCGGTGATCGAGGGCATGGAGCGGATGGGCTTCGACATCACGCACGTGTACGGCCTCACCGAGACGTACGGCCCCGCGGCGGTGTGCGCCAAGCACGAGCAGTGGGCGTCGCTCGACATCGCCGAACGCACCGAGCGCAACGGCCGCCAGGGCGTGCGCTATACCTGCCAGGAAGGCATGACCGTGATGGACCCGCAGACGCTGAGCGACGTGCCGTGGGACGGTGAGACCATGGGCGAGATCATGTTCCGCGGCAACATCACCATGAAGGGCTATCTCGCCAACCCGCAGGCGACGCGGGAAGCCTTCGAGGGTGGCTGGTTCCACTCGGGCGATCTCGCGGTGATGCAACCCGACGGCTACGTGAAGATCAGGGACCGCTCGAAGGATGTCATCATCTCGGGCGGGGAGAACATCAGCTCGCTCGAGGTCGAGGACGTCCTGTACCGCCATCCCGCGGTGCTCGCGGCCGCCGTCGTGGCGCAGCCGGACCCCAAATGGGGCGAGACGCCGTGCGCGTTCGTGGAAGTGAAGACGGGCGCAAGCGTGACCGAGCGAGAGCTGATCGAGCACTGCCGCGGCCATCTCGCACGATTCAAGGTGCCCAAGTCGGTGGTGTTCGGCGAGCTGCCGAAGACCTCGACCGGCAAGATCCAGAAATTCGTCCTGCGCGAGCGGGCGAAGTCGACATCGGCAATCGAATGAACGGCCCGTGGCGCAGCCAGGACCCGCAGGGCCGTCGGGCCGCGATTGAGCGCGGCCGACACACGAACTCACATCATGCACGGCGGCGCAAGGAGGCCGCGGTATGAACGCACCACGCGAGCAAGGCCTCGAACCTTACGTGCTGTCGGACGTACGCGACGGCATTTGCACCCTGACGCTCAACCGGGGCGAGCGCTACAACGCGTTGTCGCAGGCGATGATCGCGGCACTCGACGCGGAGCTCGATCGCGTCGCCGCGACACGGGCGATCCGCGTGGTCGTGCTCGCCGGCGCGGGCAAGGGGTTCTGCGCCGGGCACGACCTGAAGGAGCTGCGCGCGCATCCCGACCTTGCGTGGCAGCGGGCGCTCTTCACCGCGTGCAACGGCCTGATGATCAAGCTCACGCAGTTGCCACAGCCGGTGATCGCGCGCGTCCACGGGATCGCCACCGCGGCGGGGTGCCAGCTCGTGTCGACGTGCGACCTCGCGATCGCGGCGGACACCGCGCGCTTCGCGCTGCCCGGCGTGAACGTCGGGGTCTTCTGCTCGACACCGGCGGTCGGCGTCGCGCGCAACATCGGCCGCAAGCGCGTGATGGAGATGCTGCTCACCGGCGAGCCGATCGACGCCACGACGGCGCAGTCGTGGGGCCTGGTGAACGACGTGGTGCCGGGCAACGAGCTCGACGCCGCGGTATCCCGGCGTTGCGCCAGCATCGTGTCGAAGAGCGCCGCGGTGGTCGCGCTCGGCAAGCGCGCGTTCCATCGCCAGGTCGACGAGCCGCTCGCCGAGGCCTACTGCAGCATGGCCGAGGCGATGGCCGTCAATGCGCAGGAGCCCGACTGGGCCGAAGGCATCGACGCGTTCCTCGAAAAGCGGCGACCGCAGTGGAAGGCATGAGCGTTCGTTGTCATTTCGCGCGCCTGCCCGGATAATCCGGCCCCCATGGCGGACGACACGATCCTCGAGACGCGGGGCCTCACGAAGGAGTTCAAGGGCTTCGTGGCGGTGAAGGACGTGGACCTCGCCGTCGAGCGCGGCACCATCCATGCGCTCATCGGGCCGAACGGCGCAGGCAAGACTACCTGCTTCAACCTGCTCACGCATTTCCTCACGCCCACGCGCGGCCACATCGTCTTCAACGGCCGCGAGATCACCGGCTCGTCCCCCTCCGCCATCGCGCGCATGGGCCTCGTGCGCTCGTTCCAGATCTCGGCGGTGTTTCCGCACCTCACCGTGCTCGAGAACGTGCGCATCGCGCTGCAGCGCAAGCGCGGCGAGTCGTTCGATTTCTGGCGCTCGGAGCGCGGGCTTCGCGCGCTCGACGCGCGCGCGCACGAGCTGATCGACGACGTCGGCCTGTCCGGCTTCGCCGACACCCCGGCCGTGGAGCTCGCCTACGGTCGCAAGCGCGCGCTCGAGATCGCGACCACGCTCGCGCTCGACCCGGAGATGATGCTGCTCGACGAGCCCACCGCGGGCATGGCGCACGACGACGTCGATCGGATCGCGGCCTTGATCAAGCGCGTGGCCGCCAACCGCACGGTGCTGATGGTCGAGCACAATTTGTCGGTCGTGTCCACGCTGTCGGACCACATCACCGTGCTCGCGCGAGGCGAGGTGCTGGCGCAGGGCGATTACGCGGCGGTATCCGCGCATCCCGCGGTGCGCGAAGCGTACCTGGGGACCGCGCATGCCTAGCGCCGCCGCCACATCCGCGCAGCGCGCCGCGTCGACCGCGCCGCTCCTCGCGGTGCGCGACCTCAACGCATGGTACGGCGAGTCGCACATCCTGCACGGCGTGTCGTTCGACGTCGGCGAGGGCGAGGTCGTCACGCTGCTCGGACGCAACGGTGCCGGCAAGACCACGACGCTGAAGTCGATCATGGGGGTGGTGTCGCGCCGCGAGGGCTCGGTGATGCTCGAGGGCCGCGAGACGATCCGCCTGCCGTCCAACCGCATCGCGCGCCAGGGTATCGCGTGGTGTCCCGAGGAGCGCGGCATCTTCGCCAGCCTCACCGTCGAGGAGAACCTGCTGCTGCCGCCGCGCGTGCGCGATGGCGGGCTCGAGATCGCGCGGATCTACGAGCTCTTTCCCAACCTGCGCGAGCGCCGGCGCAGCCAGGGCACCAAGCTCTCCGGCGGCGAGCAGCAGATGCTCGCGATCGGCCGCATCCTGCGCACCGGCGCCCGCCTTCTGCTGCTCGACGAGCCGACCGAGGGCCTCGCGCCGGTGATCGTGCAGCAGATCGGCCGCACGATCGCGCGCCTCAAGCAGCAGGGATTCACCATCCTGCTGGTCGAGCAGAATTTCCGCTTTGCCGCCACGGTCGCCGACCGGCACTACGTGATGGAGAACGGTCGCGTCGTCGACCAGATCCCGAATGCCGAGCTCGACGCGAACATGGACAAGCTGCACGAGTACCTGGGAGTTTGATCCCATTCAACGAGGAGGAAGACCGATGAAAGTGCTGAAACGCAGTCTGCTCGCGCTCGCCGTGGCGGGCGCCTTCGCCGCCGGCGGTGCGCAGGCGCAGATCTCCGGCAACGTGATCAAGATCGGCGTGCTGTCGGACATGTCGAGCCTCTACACCGACCTCGCCGGCGCGGGCTCCGTGCTCGCGGCGAAGATGGCGGTCGAGGACTCGGGCATCGAGAAGAAGGGCTACAAGGTCGAGATCGTCTCGGCGGATCACCAGAACAAGCCCGACGTCGGCTCCGCGATCGCGCGGCGCTGGTACGACCAGGAGGGCGTCGACGTCATCGTCGACGTGCCGAACTCGGGCGTCGCGCTGGCCGTCAGCCAGATCACCAAGGACAAGGGCAAGGCCTTTCTCGCGTCGGGACCCGGCTCGTCGGACCTTACCGGCAAGTCGTGCTCGCCCAACACGATCCACTGGACGTACGACACGTGGATGCTCGCCAACGGCACGGGCACTGCGATGACCAAGCACGGCGGCGACACGTGGTTCTTCATCACCGCCGACTACGCGTTCGGCCAGGCGCTCGAGCGCGACACCACCGCTGCCGTGCAAAAGGCGGGCGGCAAGGTGCTGGGCGACGTGAAGGTGCCGCTCAACAACCAGGACTTCAGCTCGTTCCTGCTCCAGGCGCAGGCGTCCAAGGCCAAGGTCATCGGCCTCGCGAACGCCGGTGGCGACACCACCAACTCCATCAAGCAGGCCGCCGAGTTCGGCATCGTGAAGGGTGGACAGAAGCTCGCGGGCCTGCTGGTATTCATCACCGACGTGCACGCCCTCGGCTTGCCGACGGCGCAGGGTCTCACGCTCACCGAGACGTTCTACTGGGACCAGAACGACAAGACGCGCGCCTTCGCCAAGCGCTTCGCGCCGCAGGACAAGGGCATCTACCCGACGATGGTGCACGCCGGTGTGTACGCGTCGCTGCTGCACTACTTCAAGGCGGTGGAGGCGCTGAAGAGCGACGACGGCACCAAGGTCATCGCGAAGATGAAGGAGATGCCCACCGACGACGCGCTGTTCGGCAAGGGCAGCATCCGCGTCGACGGCCGCACGATCCACCCGGCGTACCTCTTCGAGGTGAAGAAGCCGTCGGAGTCGAAGGGCGAGTGGGACTACTACAAGCTCATCGCGACGATCCCCGCCGACGAGGCGTTCCGGCCGCTGAAGGACGGCGGTTGCTCGCTGGTGAAATAGCGCGCGCCCCCTCACCCTGCCCTCTCCCCGCCAGCGGGGAGAGGGTGCCCGACAGGGCGGGTGAGGGGCACCGTTCATGACCGAAATCTTCGGCATCCCGATACAGGCGCTGCTCGGCCAGCTGCTGATCGGCCTGATCAACGGCGCGTTCTACGCGATGCTGTCGCTCGGTCTCGCGGTGATCTTCGGCCTGCTGAACATCATCAACTTCACGCACGGCGCGCAGTACATGCTGGGCGCGTTCTGCGCCTGGTTCCTGCTCGAGCGGCTCGGCATCGGCTACTGGTGGTCGCTGCTCATCGCGCCCATCGTCGTCGGTGCGTTCGGCCTGCTGATCGAGCGCACGATGCTGTCGCGCCTGTACAAGCTCGATCACCTCTACGGCCTGCTGCTCACCTTCGGCCTCGCGCTCGTCATCCAGGGACTGTTCACCAACTATTTCGGCAGCTCCGGCCAGCCCTACCGCCTGCCCGAGTCGTTCAACGGCGGCTACAACCTCGGCTTCATGTTCCTGCCGAAGTACCGCGCGTGGGTGGTGCTGGCAGCCCTCGTCGTGTGCTTCGGCACCTGGTACGTGATCGAGCGCACCAAGCTCGGCAGCTACCTGCGCGCGGCCACCGAGAACCCCACGCTCGTGCAGGCGTTCGGCATCAACGTGCCGCGCATGATCTCGCTCACCTACGCGTTCGGCGTGGGGCTCGCGGCGCTCGCGGGCGTCATGGCGGCGCCGATCTACCAGGTCGCGCCGCAGATGGGCGCCAACCTGATCATCGTGGTCTTCGCGGTGGTCGTGATCGGCGGGATGGGATCCATCATCGGCGCGATCGTCACCGGCTTCATGCTCGGGCTCGTCGAAGGGCTCACCAAGGTGTTCTACCCGGAAGCGTCCGCGACGGTGATCTTCGTGATCATGGCGATCGTGCTGCTGGTGAAGCCGGCGGGGCTGTTCGGACGGGAGCGCTGATGTCGACCATCGGAATCGCCGCGCCCGCCGTCAGGACCACCTCGCTCACCGCGATCGCCATCATGGCGGTGCTGTTCGCGATCGCCCCGTTCCTGGGCTTCTACCCGGTGTTCCTGATGAAGGGCCTGTGCTTCGCGCTCTTCGCCTGCGCCTTCAACCTGCTGATCGGCTATGGCGGCCTGCTGTCGTTCGGCCACGCGATGTTCTTCGGCACCGCAGGGTACGTCACGGCGTATCTCGCCAAGTCGGGACTGCAGATCGACGGCCTGACGCTCTTCCGCATGACGCTGCCGCTCAAGCTGACGCTGCCGCCGTTCGAGCCCGCGCTCGCCATCCTCGCCGGTACGCTCGCGTCGGCGCTCCTCGGCGTGATCACCGGCGCGCTCGCCATCCGGCGGCAGGGAATCTATTTCGCGATGATCACCCTCGCGCTCGCGCAGATGATGTTCTTCTTCTACCTCCAGGCGCCGTTCACGCACGGCGAGGACGGCATCCAGGGCGTGCCGCGCGGGCATCTGCTGGGCCTGATCGACCTCGAGCGGCCGCTGGCGATGTACTACACGGTGCTCGTCATATTCCTCGCGGCGTTCCTGCTGATCCACCGCATCGTGCATTCGCCGTTCGGCCAGGTGCTGAAGTCGATCCGGGAGAACGAGCCGCGCGCGGTCTCGCTCGGCTACGACGCCGACCGCTACAAGCTGCTCGCCTTCGTGCTGTCGGCGACGCTCACCGGCCTCGCCGGCGGCACCAAGGCCATCGTGTTCCAGCTCGCCTCGCTCACCGACGTGCAATGGCAGATGTCGGGCGAGGTCGTGCTGATGACGCTGCTGGGCGGCATGGGCACCATCTTCGGCCCGGTCGTCGGCGCGTTCGTTATCATTTCGATCGAGAACTACCTCGCGGGCTTCGGAGAGTGGGTAACCATCATCACGGGCGCGATCTTCGTCGCGTGCGTGCTGGCCTTCCGGCGCGGCATCGTGGGCGAGCTGGCCGCATGGTGGGCGCGGCGACGCGCCTGATGGCGGCATCGACCCTCGCGGCCGCCTGTGCTGCGCCGGCGCAGGGCGCGCTGGACGACGCCCTGCGCGCCAAGGGCCAGTGCCGCGAAGGCCAGATCCAGGGCGGCTACACGCTGCGCTCGGCGCAGGGACAGCTTCGCGTGCAGGGCGCCTACAACTTCGGGCAGCGCGTCGGCTCGTTCATCTTCTGGAATTCCATGGGTGCGCGCATCGCGCACATTCCGTTCGACGCCGACATGGTGAGCGGCACCGTCTCGCTGTGGTACGACGCGAACAGGCGATCCGAAGGTTCGCGCCGGCTGGAGGCGGCGTATCGCCGCGGCGAGCGGCACGGGTCGACGCGCGCGTGGTACGCCGACGGGCGCCCAAGGCTCGAGGCCGAATACGCCGACGGTGCGCTGCAGTCAGTGCGCGCGTGGTCCGACGACGGCAGCGAGCTTGCGCCCGATCCCGCGCGCGCGGTCGCGGCGGAGGAGCGCGCGGCCGATGCGGACTACATCGACGATCTCATCGCGCTCGTGCGCCGGCATCCGCCGGATTGTCGCGTGGCGCCGCCCGCGCGGCTGCGCGCGATGCATCCTTCATTCGACACGGAAAGGAACGCCTGATGCGCAATGGCAGCACCCGGGATGCAGCGGAAATCGGCGGCGCGCCGGCGACGCGGAGTGCTTTCGGTGTCAGCGCCGCGGTCGAGCGGCGCCTGCGGCGCACCGCGGCAGCCGTGCCCGAGACCTTCTGCGTCGTCTTCGCCAACGGCAAGGTGTTCCAGAGCCACCCGGGCGCGCCGGCGTTCACGCTGCGCTTCCGCACGCGGCGCGCGCAATGGCTGCTCGGCCTGTATGGCCACATCGGCCTGCTCGACGCCTACTTCAGGGGCGAGCTGGACATCGAAGGCGATTTTCGCGCGCTGATGCGCGCCGGCATGACAGGCAGGGTGGCAACGCCGAACCGGCTCGTGACGCTGCGCAACCGCTGGCACGAGCGCACGCAGGGCAATCGCACGCGCGAGATGGCGAAGCGCAACGCGCGGTTCCACTACGCGCTCGGCACGGAGTTCTATCGGCTCTGGCTCGACGACCCGTACATGATGTACACCTGCGCGTACTGGAAGGAGGGCACGCGCACGCTCGAGCAGGCGCAGCAGAACAAGATCGACCATGTCTGCCGCAAGATCCGGCTGCAGCCGACCGACAAGGTCGTCGACATCGGCTTCGGCTTCGGCGGCTTCATGTTCCGTGCCGCGGAGAACTACCCCGGCGTCGACATCACGGGCGTGAACACCACGACGGAGCAGGTCGAGGCGGTCGACGAGATGATCCGCTCGCGCGGGATGGGCGACCGGCTGCGCGTTCTCGACGGCGATTTCCGGGATGCGTTCGCGCAGTTCGACAAGGTCGTGTCGATCGGCGTGCTCGAGCACGCGGGCCGCGACCAGCTCGACGACGTGGTGCGAGCGCATGCGGAGTTCCTGAAGCCCGGCGGGCTCGGCATGCTGCACTTCATCGGCCACGTCGGGCGCCGCGACACGGAGTTCTTCATCCGCAACTGGGTTTTCCCGGGCGGATGGATCCCGAGCCTCGCCGAAGTGATCGCCTCCATGGAGAGGCACGGGCTCGAAGTGGTCGACATCGAGAACCTGCGCCGCCACTACGCGCTGACGCTCGACGCCTGGGCGGAGCGCTTCGAGCGCAACTGGCCGACGATCCATGCCATCGATCCGCGGCGCTTCGACGAGCGCTTCCGCCGCGTCTGGCGCACGTATCTCGTCGGATGCGCCGAGATGTTTCGCAGCACGCACGAGCGCACGCACCTGTTCCAGATCGTGTACAGCCGCGGCAACATCAGCAGCACGAGCTATCCGATGAGCAGGTCGTTCCTGTATCGGGACGATGTCTGAAGGGCCCCTCACCCCAGCCCTCTCCCCGGAGGGGACAGGAAGAATCTTGATTGTGGAACTCTCTCCCCCGCGGGGGAGAGGGCCGGGTGAGGGGGCCAAATGACCCCCGCCTACGCCGAGCGCCGCGACGCGCTCGTGACCGCGCTGCGCACGCGCGGACCCGGCCCGATCCGGCTGCGCAAGGAGACGTCGAACCTGTTTCGCGATCGCGCGCGTCACGCGGGCGAAGCGCTCGACGCGCGCGCGTTCGACCACGTGCTCGCGGTGGACGCAAAGCAGGGGCACGTCGACGCCGAGGGGCTCGTCACGTACGAGGACCTCGTCGCAGCGACGCTGCCGCACGGCGTCGTGCCCGCGGTGGTGCCGGAGCTCAAGACCATCACGCTCGGCGGCGCGGCCGCCGGCGTAGGCATCGAAGCGACGTCGTTTCGTCACGGCCTGGTTCACGAGACGCTCCTCGAGATCGACGTGCTGACGGGCACGGGCGAGGTGGTGACGTGCTCGCGCGACAACGCGCACGCGGACCTGTTCTACGGCTTCCCCAACTCGTACGGTACGCTCGGCTACGCGCTGCGGCTTCGCGCGCGCACCGTGCCGGTCGAGCCGTACGTCGCCGTCTCGCGGCAACGCTACGACGACGCCGAAGCGTTCTTCGTGGCGCTCGCGACCGCATGCGAAGGCGACGCCGGCTTCGTCGAGGGCGTCGCATTCTCGCCAAGCGAGCTTCACCTGTGCATCGGACGGTTCGTCGCGAGCGCTCCGTACGTCAGCGACTACGGCTACGAGCGCATCTTCTATCGCTCGATCCGCGAGCGCACCGAGGACTTCCTTCGCGTGCAGGATTTCATCTGGCGCTGGGACACGGACTGGTTCTGGTGCTCGAGGAACGTCGGCGCGCAGAACGGCTTGCTGCGCCGGCTCTACGGACGAAAGCGGCTCGGCTCGCGCACGTATCAGAAGGTCATGCGCTGGAACTCGCGCTGGGGCGTGACGCGCGCGCTCGACCGCCTGCGGCACGGCTATCGCGAGTCGGTGATCCAGGACGTCGACATTCCGATCGCGCACGCCGCCGAGTTCCTGCGCTTCTTCCAGCGTGAGGTGCCGATCGCGCCGGTATGGATCTGCCCGCTGCGCGCGGGCCCCGACGCCGAGCGCTTCGTGCTGTACCCGATGCAGCCCGGAGCGGCGTACGTCAACTTCGGCTTCTGGGACGTGGTGCGAGCCTCCGGCATGCACGCGCCCGGCCATTTCAACCGTCTGGTCGAGGATCGGGTGCGCGCGCTGCACGGCATCAAGTCGCTCTATTCGGACAGCTACTACACGCGCGAGACCTTCGACGCCCTGTACGGTGGTGCGGCCTACGCGGCATTGAAGCGGCGCTACGATCCCGACGGCGCCTTTCCGGAGCTCTACGACAAGACGGTGCTCAAGGCCTGACGCAGGGGAAACCCCGCGCGGCGCGCCGCGGTCCAAGCGAGGACCATGACCGATGCCGCCGTCGCCGAATCGGCGGCCCGCGCGGTGGCCGTCCAGGCGCATGCGCTGGCCCAGGCACGCGACGATGTCGCGTTGCTCGAGCGCGTCGCCCGGGCGCGCACCGTGCTGATCGGCGAAGCGTCGCACGGCACGTGCGACTTCTACGCCGTGCGCGCGGCGCTCACGCAGCACTTGGTCACGGCCCATGGCTTCGTCGCCGTGGCGCTCGAGGCCGACTGGCCGGACACCTTCCGCGCGCATCGCTACGTGACGCATCGCAGCGACGACGCCGACGCCGAGACGGCGCTGCGCGACTTCCGCCGATTTCCGGCCTGGATGTGGCGCAACGAGGTGATGCGCGATTTCTGCGAATGGCTGCGCGAGTACAACCGCGGCAAGCCGCGCGAGGCGCAAGCGGGGATCTACGGCCTCGACCTCTACAGCCTGCATGCGTCCATCGAGGCGGTGCTGCGGTATCTGGCTGCAGTGGACCCGGCGGCCGCGCAGCGCGCCCGCGAGCGGTACGCATGCTTCGAGCACTACGGGGACCCGCAGCAATACGGCATCGCGGCGAGCGGGGGTTATGAGAGCTGCGAGAACGAGGTGGTGGCCCAGCTCGTCGACCTGCGCAAGCGTGTCGCGGACCTCGGGCGCATCGACGGCTATCCGGCGCACGAGGAGTTCTTCTCCGCCGAGCAGAACGCGCGCCTCGTCCGCAATGCCGAGCGCTACTACCGCGCCATGTTCCGCGGCCGCGACGAATCGTGGAACCTGCGCGACCGGCACATGGCGGAGACGCTCGACGCATTGCGCGAGCGGCTCGGCCGCGATGCCGGCATCGTCGTATGGGCGCACAACTCGCATCTCGGCGATGCGCGCGCGACGGAGATGAGCCGGCGCGGCGAGCTCAATCTCGGCCAGCTCGTGCGCGAGCGTCACGGCGAGTCGAGCCGCTCGATCGGCTTTTGCACCTACCGCGGCACGGTGACCGCCGCGACCGACTGGGACGGTCCCGCCGAGCGCAAGCGCGTGCGCCCCGGCCTCGCAGGAAGCTGCGAGGCGCTCATGCATGCGACCGGGCACGATCGCTTCTGGCTCGATCTCCACGATCCCGCGACCGCGCGAGCGGTGCGCGACGAGCGCCTGCAGCGCGCGATCGGCGTGATCTATCGCCCGCAGACCGAGCGCTGGAGCCACTATTTCGGCGCACGGTTGCCGCGCCAGTTCGACGTGTACGTGCACCTCGACGAGACGCAGGCGCTGCGTCCGCTGGAGATCTCTTCGCAGTGGAGCGAGGGCGAGCCGCCCGAGACCTACCCGACCGCGCTGTAGCGAGCGGCTGTCCTACGTCGCGCCGGGCGCGCGCGTTGCTTTACCCCTGCGGGCTTTCGCGTTAGATTGCGCCCGTCGTCGCGCCGGCACGGGCGCGTCCCTGCCCATTCGAGGTCTCCATGCGCATCGCTCCCGTCCTTCGCCTTGCCGGCGCGCTGGCTCTTGCCGCACTCGTCGGCGCTGCGCCCGCCACCGCCCAGGATCTGAAGATCGCCGTCGCGGCCGACATCACTTCGATCGACCCGCACTTCTACAACCTCTTCCCGAACAACAACATCGCCGAGCACATCTTCGGCAAGCTGGTCGAGATGGACGCCGACTCGCACATGATCCCCGGCATCGCCACGTCGTGGAAGACGATCGATCCCAGGACCTGGGAGTTCAAGCTGCGCAAGGGCGTGAAGTTCAGCGACGGCAGCGAGCTCACCGCGGAGGACGTCAAGTTCAGCCTCGATCGCGTGCCGACGGTGCCCAACAGCCCCGGCCTGTTCACGCCTTACACGAAGCTCATCACCGAGATCGAGGTCGTCGACCCGTACACCATCCGGCTGAAGTACGCGAACCCGTACCCGCTCGCTCCGAACGACATGTCCACCATCTACATCGTGTCGAAGAAGACCGCGACCGGCGCGAGCACCGAGGACTTCAACACCGGCAAGGCCGCGATCGGGAGCGGCCGCTACAAGCTCGTGCGCTACGTGAACGGCGACCGCGTGGAGCTCGTTCGCAACGACGGCTACTTCGGCGACAAGCCCTACTGGAAGAACGTCACCTTCAAGATCATCAAGAACGAGGCGGCGCGCGTTGCCGCGCTGCTGTCGGGCGACGTCGACGCCATCGAGCAGCCGCCGACGGCCGACCTGCCGAAGATCAAGGCGGACCCGAAGTTCACGGTGACCTCGAAGATCTCCCACCGCGTGATCTACTTCAACTTCGATCACCTGCAACGCTCGAGCCCGTTCATCACCGCCAGGGACGGCAAGCCGCTCGACAAGAACCCGCTCACGGACTTGCGCGTACGCCGCGCGATCTCCAAGGCGGTCAATCGCCAGGCGATCGCGGACCGCGTGATGGAAGGCCAGGCCATTCCGTCCGGCCAGCTCGTGTCGGACAAGCTGTTCGGCCACGTGCCGGGATTGAAGGCCGACGCCTACGATCCGCAGGGTGCGAAGAAGCTCCTCGCCGAAGCGGGCTATCCCGACGGCTTCAACCTGACGATTCACGGCCCCGCGGGTCGCTACGTGAACGACGAGAAGATCGTGCAGGCGGTGGCGCAGATGCTCACGCGCGTGGGCATCGTGTCGAAGGTCGAGACCGCACCGATGGGGCCGTATTCGTCGCGTGCGTCCAAGCAGGAGTTCAGCTTCCACATGGTCGGCTGGGGCGCGTCGACGGGAGAGGCGAGCTCGCCGCTGCGCTCGCTGCTCGCCACGTGGGACCCGAAGAAGGGCCTGGGCGCGGTGAACTGGGGCCGCTACAGCAATCCCAAGGTCGATTACCTGATCGAGCAGGCGCTGCAGCAGGTCGACGACGAGAACCGCAAGGTGATGCTGCAGCGGGCGACCGAGCTGGCGATGACCGACCTCGGCATAATGCCCATCCATTTCCAGTTCACGATCTGGGCGACCCGCAAGGGCGTCCAGTACGCGCCGCGCACCGACGAATACACGCTGGCGTACCAGTTCCGGCCGGCGAAGGAGATGGCGGCGGCGAAGTGACGCGTCGCGACACGGTCGTCCGCGCGAACGCGGGGACCGAGCGTCGTCGTCGCGCACGACGCTGGATTCCCGCCCCTGCTTACCCCCGCAGGGGCAAGCTTTGCGCGGGAATGACGGTGATCCGCGCCCGCCGCGCAGTCTGAGGCTGCGTTCATGCTCGTATTCATCATCCGGCGGGGCCTCCAGAGCGTCGTGGTGCTGTTCGCGATGTCGTTGCTGGTGTTCGTCGGCGTGTACGCCGTCGGCAATCCGATCGACATCCTGATCAACCCGCAGGCCGACCAGCAGGATCGCGAGCGTGCCATCCAGGCGCTCGGCCTCGACAAGCCCTTGTGGGCGCAGTACCTCGCGTTCCTCAGCGGCGCGCTCCATGGCGACCTCGGGCGCTCGTTCGTGCACAGCACCTCGGCGCTGCGCCTCATCCTCGAGCGCATGCCGGCGACCCTGGAGCTCGCGCTCGCAGCGATGCTGATCGCGATCGTGCTCGGCATCCCGCTCGGGCTGTGGGCCGGGCTGCGGCCCAACGGCATTGCCGGGCGCACGATCATGGCCGGGTCGATCCTCGGCTTCTCGCTGCCGACGTTCTGGGTCGGGCTCATGCTGATCATGGTGTTCTCGGTGATCCTCGGCTGGCTGCCCTCGAACGGACGGGGGCCCACGACCGAGCTCCTGGGCGTGCCGGTGTCGTTCCTGTCGCTCGAGGGCTGGCGCCATCTCGTCATGCCGGCCACCAACCTGGCGCTGTTCAACCTCGCGTTGATGATCCGGCTCACGCGCTCGGGTGCGCGCGAGGCGCTGCTGCAGGACTACGTGAAATTCGCGCGCGCCAAGGGGCTGTCGAGCGCGCGCGTGATCGGCGTGCACGTGCTGCGCAACATCCTCATCCCGATCGTGACGGTGATCGGGCTCCAGTTCGGCTCGCTCATCGCGTTCGCCATCGTCACCGAGAGCGTGTTCGCCTGGCCGGGCATGGGCAAGCTGCTCGTCGACTCGATCAACCTGCTCGACCGGCCGGTCATCGTCGCCTACCTGCTCGTCATCGTGACGTTCTTCATCGTGATCAACCTCGCCGTCGACGTGCTGTACTCGGCGCTCGACCCGCGCGTGCGCCTGACCGACGCGAAGGGATGAAGACGCGGTGAGCACCGTCCTCGACGCTCGCACGGAGCCCGTCGCCGCACCGCGCGCCCCCGAATCGCCGCTGCGCCGCATCTGGCGCGACTTCGTCGAGAACCCGATCGCGGTCGTCGGCCTCGCGATGCTCGTCGTCATCGTGTTCGTCGCCGTCCTCGCGCCGGTGATCTCGCCGCAGAACCCGTACGACCTCGCGCAGATCGACGTGCTCGACAGCAAGCTGCCGCCCGGGGAGAAGTCGGCGTCCGGCCAGACGTTCTGGCTCGGCACCGACGACCAGGGGCGCGACATGCTGTCGGCGATCTTCTACGGCCTTCGCATCTCGCTCATCGTCGGCGCGTCGAGCACCGCGCTCGCGCTGGTGATCGGTCTCACGTTCGGTTTGCTGGCGGCGTACGTCGGCGGCCGCGTCGACGCGCTCATCATGCGGATCGTCGACATCCAGCTCTCGTTCCCGTCCATCCTGATCGCGCTCATCCTGATCGCGGTACTGGGGCAGGGCACGGGCAAGGTCATCACCGCGCTCGTGACGGTGCAGTGGGCGTACTACGCGCGCACGGTGCGCAGCGTGGCGCTGGTCGAGAAGCGCAAGGAATACATGGAAGCCGCACGCTGTCTCGCGCTGCCGCCTTCGCGCATCGTGTTCAGGCATCTGCTGCCCAACTGCCTGCCGCCGATGATCGTCGTGGCGACCGTGCAGGTGGCGGCCGCCATTGCGCTCGAGGCCACGCTGTCGTTCCTCGGCCTCGGATTGCCGATCACGGAGCCGTCGCTGGGCCTGCTGATCGCAAACGGCTATCAGTACCTGCTGTCCGGCAAGTACTGGATCAGCTTCTTCCCGGGTATCGCGCTCCTGCTCACCATCGTGAGCATCAACCTCGTCGCCGATCAGCTGCGCGACGTGCTGAACCCGCGCCTTTCCAAATGAGCGAGGGGCCGGTCCTCAGCGTCGAGAACCTGCGCACGCATTTCTTCACGCGCGCAGGCGTGGTCAAGGCCGTCGACGACGTGTCGTTCAGCATCGGTCGCGGCGAGGTGCTGGGGCTCGTCGGCGAGTCGGGCTCGGGCAAGTCGATGACCGGCTATTCGCTGATCGGCCTCATCGACCCGCCGGGGCGCGTCGTCGACGGCCGCATCGTGCTCGACGGGATGGATCTGCGCGCGCTGTCCGCGGACGAGATGCGCCAGATCCGCGGCAACCGCATCGCGATGATCTTCCAGGACCCGATGATGACGCTCAATCCGGTCCTGCGCATCGACACCCAGATGATCGAGGCGATCCAGGCGCACGCACGCGTCAGCGCCGCCGACGCGCGCGCGCGGGCGCGCGAGGCGCTGGTGAAAGTCGGCATTCCGTCACCCGACGAGCGGCTCACCGCGTACCCGCACCAGTTCTCGGGCGGGATGCGCCAACGCGTCGCCATCGCCATCGCGCTGCTCAACTCCCCCGACGTCATCGTCGCCGACGAGCCCACGACCGCGCTCGACGTCACCATCCAGGGCCAGATCCTCTACGAGATGCAGCGCCTGACGCGCGAGACCGGCACGGCGCTGATCTGGATCACGCACGACCTGTCGGTGATCGCCGGCCTGGCCGATCGCGTCTGCGTCATGTACGCGGGCCGCATCGTCGAGGAGGGCAGCGTCGAGGACGTGCTGGCGCGTCCCCGTCATCCGTACACGCGCGGGCTCATCGATTCGGTGCCGTCGAACAACGTGCGCGGCCAGCGCCTCAAGCAGATCCCCGGCATGACGCCGTCGATGCTCGCGCTGCCCCGCGGTTGTCCCTTCCAGGAGCGCTGCAGTCACGCGCAATCGGACTGCGTGATCGAGCCGCTCATGCGCCCGTTCGGCGCGCCGGGCCAGTCGATCCGCTGCCATCATCCGCTGGTCGAGCAGGCTGTCGCGGCATGAGCAGTTTTGCGGCGGCGCCGCCGCTCATCGAGCTTCGCGGCGTGTCGAAGCGCTTCGTCAAGACGCTCGACCTCGCAGGCAGGATCGGGCGCAGGCTCGGCGCCAACGTGAAGGAGGAAACGGTCCACGCGGTTGACCGCGTCGATCTGGCCGTCGCACCGGGCGAAGTCGTCGGACTCGTCGGCGAGTCGGGATGCGGCAAGTCGACGCTTGGACGGCTCGCCGTGGGCCTGCTCGAGCCGAGCGGCGGTGAGCGGCGGTGGCGCGGCCAGCCGGTCGACCGCGCAAAGGCTGCCGATACGCGCGATCTGCAGCTCAAGATGCAGATGATCTTCCAGGATCCGTATGCATCGCTGAACCCGCGCATGCGCGTGGTCGACATCGTCGGGGAAGCGCCCGTGGTCCACCAGCTCATCGCGCCGCGCCAGCGCATCGAATACGTCGGGCTGATGCTCAATCGCGTCGGCATGGATCCGACGCTCATGCGCCGCTATCCCCACCAGTTCTCGGGCGGTCAGCGCGCGCGCATCGGCATCGCGCGGGCGCTCGCGGTGAGGCCGGAGTTCCTGGTATGCGACGAATCGGTCGCCGCGCTCGACGTGTCGATCCAGGCGCAGGTGCTCAATCTCTTCATGGAGCTCAAGGGCGCGCTGAGCCTCACGTATCTTTTCATCAGCCACGATCTCGGCGTCGTGCGCTTCATCGCCGATCGCGTGGTGGTGATGTATCTCGGCCGCGTGGTGGAGAGCGCGCCCGCGGCGGAGCTGTTCGAGCGTCCCAACCATCCGTACACGCGTGCGCTGCTCGCCGAAGTGGGCAAGGTCGAGCCGCGCAAGCGCACGTTCGTACCGATCAAGGGAGAGATCCCGTCCCCGCTCGCGCCGCCGCCGGGCTGCCATTTCCACCCGCGCTGTCCCTACGCGATGCCGATCTGCCGCGAAAAGATGCCCGCGCTCGACGATGTCGCGCCGGGGCATCGCAGCGCGTGCTGGTTGAACGTGGAGACGCGCGCGGCAGCGGCGCAGTAGCTACCGCGCGAGGCGGCGCTCGACGTCGCGCAGGCGCTCCTCGAGCGCGTCGATGCGTGCGTCCTTTTCGTCCAGCAGTTGCTTCAGCGCCTGGATCGACGCGAGCGCCACGCCGTCCGCGTCGACGGTGCCGATGGCGGTGTCGCCGTCACCCAGGCCGAATGCGGCGTGGAAGTCCTGCGCGACCGGGCCGATGTGACTGATCGACGGATCGTCGACCTTGTAATGCCAGCGCTGGACCGGAAGCGATGCCACCCGACGCAAAACGTCCTTCGCATCGATGTCGGCGAACCCGTCCTTGAGATTGCGATCCGACGCATTGGTCCAGACGCCGCCGTCGCTCAGGTAGGCGCCGGTCCAGGTGTGAATCGTCCGGCCCGCGATCACGTCGCTCACGTAGACGAAGCGGTTGCCTGCCCCCGGCGTGACGTAGTCGATCCGCACGCCGTGGTCGCCGCTCAGGAACATCATGTTCGGCGTGGTCGCCTCGACAGGAATGCCGATGGACCAGCCGTTCCAGACGAAGGTGGAGTCCTCGGATGCATGGGCGTCGTGCCCGGCTGCGAACGTCGAGTTGCCGCTGGCGATGTTCTGGATGCCGCCCGGGATTGCGCTGAACTGGCCACTCGCCTCGTTGTAATTTCCCCCCGATATCGTCGCCCCGTAGTTGCTCGCTGCATTGCTGTAGCCACCTGCAACGCTCGCGTACGTGTTCCGCGCCGTGTTGGAATGGCCTCCGGCGACGGTGGCCCACGGGCCGCCGGCCGAGTTTCGCATGCCCCCCGCCACTTCGGCGCCCACACTGTCGGCCACGTTGCCCTGTCCGCCGGCCACCACGGAGAAATCGCCCGAGGCCACGTTGTGCTCCGCGGACGTCCCGGCGATCCCCGCGCTCACCGACTGCCGCCCACCACCACCCACGAACGACCACCTGCCGCTCGCGAGGTTGTAGCCGCCGCCGACCACTGCTGCGCGCAAGCCGATCGCACGGTTCCCCGCTCCCGCACCGACCAATGTATCGATGGCCTGCGCATGATTGTCGAAGCCGCCGATCACCAGCGACGATATGCCCGCGGCGATGTTGCTTTGACCGGCACCCACCAGCGCGTTCGTGCCGCTCGCCTGGTTGAACTTGCCTGCGATCACGGCGCTGCCGTCGCCGCTCGCCAGGTTGCCGGTGCCGAGCAGTCCCAGGTACGAGCCGCTGCCCGTGCCGAAACCGTCCTTCGGAACGAAAGCCATGGATGGGCCTTGCGCGACGATCGTCGTGACGTCCTCGATGTCGTCGACGAGCGCCGCGCCCAGGAGCTGATCCGCGCGCAGCGGCTCGAGTGCCGCGCGAAACGCCGTCTCGTCGACGCCGGCCTTGGCCAGCACGTCACGATAGCGTGCAACGAGGCGGTCGATGATCAGCGTGCGGCTCGCGTCGACGGCGGTGAGAGGATCGGACAGCAGGCCACGCTGCACCTGCTCGACGACGGGCATTGGAACCGGTTGCGCCCGCGCGAGCGCACAGCACGCAAGCGCTAGTGCGGCGAGCAGGCGCCGCGTCGATGCTCGGTTCATCGCGTCCTCCCTCGTGGACACGCTGCGCCAGTCGCAGCCCTCACGAGCGAACATCGGAATCGGCGCGACGAAGCCGACAGGCCGCCGGGTCCAAGTGGTCAGGCCGCTTGACCACCTGTCGATCGGCTTGCTAACGTCCGCCTGTTCCGGCGTTCACCGGATGTCGTGCCGCCGGTCGCCGCCATTCCCAGGAGGAGCCGATGAAGTCTATCCGGGCCGCGCTTGCCGCGGTGGTTCTGTCGCTGTCGTGCGCGTCCGCATTCGCCGCGTATCCCGAGCGACCCATCACGCTGATCGTTCCATGGGGCGCCGGGGGCGGCACCGATGCCGTCGCGCGCTTCTTCGGCGCGTATCTCGAGAAGGACCTCGGGCAACCCGTGAACGTCGTCAACCGCACCGGCGGCAACGGTGTCGTCGGTCACAGCGCGATCGCGCAGGCGGCGCCCGATGGCTACACCATCGGCCTCATCACCGTCGAGATCGTGATGCTGCACTGGCAGGGGCTCACCGAGCTCACGTCGGCGTCGTATCAGCCGCTCGCGCTCGTGAACGCCGATCCCGCGGGGTTCCAGGTGCGCGCCGATTCGCCGTGGAACAGCGTGAAGGACGTGCTGGAAGCGATCAAGAAGGAGCCCGGCAAGCACAAGGCGTCGGGCACGGGACAGGGCGGCATCTGGCATCTGGCCATCGCGGGCCTGCTGAGCGACCTGAAGATCGATCCTTCGGGCGCACCGTGGGTGCCCTCGAACGGCGCGGCGCCCGGCTTGCAGGACCTCGTCGCCGGCGGGGTCGACATCGTTCCGTGCTCGATTCCGGAAGCACGCGCGCTGATCGACGCGGGCAAGGTGAAGTCGCTCGCCATCTTCGCGGACCAGGCGCCCGCGCTGTATCCGAAGCTGCCGACGATCAAGCAGGCGACCGGCAGCGACTGGAAGACGGCCGCGTGGCGCGGCTTCGCGGCACCGAAGGGGTTGCCCAAGGACATCACCGACAAGCTGACCGCCGCGATCAAGAAGGCCTACGACAGCAAGGAGTACAAGGACTTCCTCGCACAGCGGGGCTTCGGCGCCGCCTGGGCCGCCGAGGGCGACTACGCGCAGTACATGGCCAAAGCCGACGCCGACATGGGCAAGGTCATGAAGGCGGTGGGGCTCACGAAGTAAACAAGAAAACAAGAACCTACACTAAAAGCAGGATGATCACGCGCCGCCGCTCGCGCGGCGGCGCGACTTTGCGTTTATGAAATTCAATGACGCGGTGTTCGGCGGGGTGCTGCTCGTGCTCGGGCTCGCCGTGCTGGGCGTCGTTCAGGGCTATCCGAAGATTCCGGGCCAGAACGTCGGCCCGGCTCTGTTTCCCGGCCTGATCGCGACGGGGCTCGTCGTCTGCGCGCTGCTGCTCATCGCGAGCGGCATGCGCGAGCGCGGGCGGGTGCCGTGGTTCGAGGCGCTGCCGTGGGTGTCGTCGAAGCGCCACGTCGTGGCGTTCGCGACGCTCATCGCCTCGGTGATCCTCTACATCGCGCTCGTCGACCGCATCGGCTTCCTGATCGTCGCCCCGCTCATGCTGCTCGCGATGTTCATCTCGTTTCGCGTGCGCCCCGGCGCGGCCGTCGTGGTCGCGATCGTCGCCTCGCTCGTGATCTGGTACGCGTTCTACAAGCTGCTGCGCGTGCCGCTGCCGTGGGGCGTGCTCGAGCGCTTCGCGTTCTAGCGAGCCGATGAACGCCGCCCGCGCGCGTCGCTCTCGCGGCCCCCTGCGGGGGCGCATTCAGTCCTTCGGGGCGGCCCTTCGGGACTGACGTCATGCACGACGTGATGATCGCGCTCGGGATGGTGTTCCATCCCCACAACCTGTGGGTCATGCTCGGCGCGTCGCTGTTCGGGCTCTTCGTCGGCGCCGTGCCGGGACTGACCGCCACGATGGCGACCGCGCTGCTCGTGCCCGTCACTTTCTTCATGGCGCCGATTCCGGCGATCGCCGCGATCGTCACGGCAACCGCCATGGCGATCTTCGCGGGCGACGTTCCGGGATGCCTGTTGCGCATGCCCGGCACGCCGGCGTCGGCCGCTTACACCGACGAAGCGTATGCGATGGCGCGCAAGGGGCAGACGGAGCTCGCGCTCGGCGCGGGGCTCGTGTTCAGCGCCATCGGCGGGCTGTTCGGCACGGCGGTGCTGATCGTCTCGGCGCCTGCGCTCGCCGACTTCGCCCTGCGCTTCAGCTCCTTCGAGTATTTCTGGCTCGTCCTGCTGGGCTTGTCGTGCGCGATCGTCATCACCTCCGAGCGTCCTCTGAAAGGCGTGGTGTCGCTGCTGCTCGGCCTCCTCGTCGCCTGCGTCGGTCTCGGCAATCCGGCGGGCTTTCCGCGCTTCACGTTCGGCAATACGGAATTGATGGGCGGCATCGGGCTCATCCCGATGATGATCGGCATGTTCGCCGTGTCCGAGATCATCCGCTACGCCGTCGACACCAACCCCCAATGGCAAATCGCCGACCGCCCGATCGGCAACGTGTTCGCCGGGATGTGGCGCCTGACGCGCAAGTATCCCCTGCAGATCCTGCGCGGCAACGCGGTCGGCACGCTCGTGGGCGCGCTGCCCGGCGCGGGCGCCGACATCGCGGCGTGGATGACCTACGCGATCAGCAAGAAGTTCTCCAAGGAGCCCGAGAAGTTCGGCACGGGCCACGTGGAAGGCATCGTCGAGTCGGGAGCGGCGAACAACAGCGCGCTGGCGGGCGCGTGGATACCGGCGCTGGTGTTCGGCATCCCCGGCGACTCGATCACCGCGATCGTGATCGGCGTGCTGTACATGAAGAACATGAACCCGGGGCCGACGCTGTTCACGCAGAACCCGCAGAACATCTACGCCGTTTACATCCTCTTCATCGTCGCGAACCTGCTCATGATCCCGCTCGGCTGGGGCTGCATCAAGGTCGCGAAGCAGATCCTGCGCGTGCCGCGCAACGTGCTGATGCCCGTCATCCTGCTGTTCTGCGTCGTCGGCACGTTCGCCATCAACAACACGGTCTTCGACGTGGGCGTCATGCTGGTCGCCGGTGTCGCGGCGTACATCCTGGAGGAGAACGGCTTCCCCAGCGCGCCCGCGATCCTCGGCGTCGTGCTGGGCGGCATGCTCGAGGAGAACTTCGTGACGTCGATGATCAAGTCCGACGGCGCGCTGTCGGCGTTCTTCAGCCGCCCGATCGCAGCGGCCCTCGGCGCGCTCACGCTGGGCGCGTGGTTCCTGCCGCCGCTCGTGCGGCGTCTTCGCCGGCTCGCGGGGGTCTAGCCCGCGGCGCCGCGTACGCAAGTTGCGCGCCAATTTGCCGTCGCTGTTGCGACGCGGTAAAATCTTCAGGTTTCGGACTTGCCGCGCCCTGGGTCGTGCGCCAAAAGCTCGTCGTCGGAAACTGGAAGATGCACGGCGGGCTGGAGGTCAATGCGCGCCTGCTCGATCGGCTCGTCGCCGGCCATGCAGCGGGAATGCGCGCGTTGGCCGTGTGCGTGCCGTTTCCGTACGTCGCGCAGGCGCAGGCGAAGCTCGCCGGCTCGGCGGTTGCATGGGGCGCGCAGGACGTGAGCGCGCACGCGCTCGGCGCTTACACGGGCGACGTGGCCGCGTCGATGCTGGCCGAATTCGGGTCCCGCTACGTGATCGTCGGGCATTCGGAGCGGCGGAAAGGACACGGCGAGTCCGATGCGCTCGTTGGCGCGAAGGCGCGCGCAGTGCTTGCGGCCGGCATGACGCCCATCGCGTGCGTGGGCGAGACGCTGGACGAGCGCGACGCCGGCGCGACGGAAGAAGTCGTGCTGCGCCAGCTCGACGCCGTGCTCGCGGCCGTGAGCGCGGATGCGAAGCGCGTCGTCTACGCGTACGAGCCGGTGTGGGCGATCGGCACGGGGCGCACCGCAACGCCGGACCAGGCGCAGGCGGTGCACCAGCGGATCCGCCAGCGCCTCGCGGGCGCGCAGGCGGGCGAGGCGAGCGTGCTGTACGGCGGCAGCGTGAAGGCGACGAACGCCGTGGCGCTGTTCGCGATGCCCGACATCGACGGCGGGCTGGTGGGTGGCGCGTCATTGGACGCGGATGAATTTTTGGCAATTGCGCATGCCTAAATCGAAGGCTGGAGTGGCTGGATGACGTACATCGAATCGACCGTCCTGGTGCTGCACATCCTCACGGCCATTGCCGTGTGCGGCTTCGTGCTGCTTCAGCATGGCAAGGGCGCGGACATGGGCGCCGCGTTCGGTAGCGGCGCGTCGGGCAGCCTGTTCGGCGCCGCCGGCTCGGCGAATTTCCTTTCGCGCACGACGGCCATTCTGGCGACGGTGTTCTTCGCGACGAGCATCGGCCTCACGTATTTCGGCACGCTGCACTCGGGTCCGCAGGGCCTGATGGAGCGTGGGATGACGCAGCAGCCGCAAAAGGCGCCTGCCGCGCCCAAGGCATCCGACGTTCCGCAGCCGGCGCCGTCGGGCGCTGCGCCGGCAACGTCCGTGCCGGGCGAAGCCAATGCGCCGAAGCCGGGTGAAGTACCTAAGTGACAGGAGTCAGGAGTCAGAAGTCAGGGATCAGACGCGTCAGCGTCTCCACAGGCGGCGCATTCAGCGCCGACGGGACTGATCTCTGACTCCTGGCTTCTGATTCCTGAAAAGCCGACGTGGTGAAATTGGTAGACACGCTGTCTTGAGGGGGCAGTGGCGAAAGCCGTGGGAGTTCGAGTCTCCCCGTCGGCACCACCAGCATGCAGCGCGCGAGCCACGGCACCCGGCCGCGTGCC
>DASXAF010000073.1:0-20227 GCA_036406955.1 Casimicrobiaceae bacterium | reverse complement strand
GGCGTCCGCGAACATGGGCTTCAGGATGCCGTTGACCCGGTGCGTGATGGCGCGCATCTCGGCGATCTCGCCGGCGGTGGCCCAGCCGAGCACGCGGATGTGATCGTCGTTGCACAGCGGGTCGTGCAGCGCGTCGCTCTTGAGGAAGAACTCGAAGATCGGCTCCGGCAAGCGGCGTCCCTCGTCGATGCCGTAACGCTTGGCCATCGAGCCCGCGCAGACGTTGCGCACGACGCACTCGACCGGCACCATCTTCATCGCCTTGACCAGCGACTCGCGCTCGTTCAGGAGTCGCACGAAGTGCGTCGGCACGCCGGCCGCCGCCAGCTTGCCCATCACGTACGCGTTGATGCGGTTGTTGGTCTCGCCCTTCTGCGCAAGCTTTGCGAGCTTGACGCCGTCGAATGCCGACACGTCGTCGCGATAGTGCATCACGAGACGGTGCGGATCGTCGGTGGCGTACACCGTCTTGGCTTTGCCGCGGTAGAGTTCGGTGCGCTTGTCCATGGGTCGGTGGCTTCGGTGAATGAGGGTCAGGAGCGAGGAGCGAGGGACGAGGGTTGGCAGCGCGACCCTCGATCCTCGCCCCTCGTCCCTCGCCTCACAAGCCCCTCCAGTCGAACCCCTCCACCTGGTCCGCCACTCCAATCCAGTCCGGAGTGCAATTGAGCGCCCCCGCAAGCGCCGCGCGTGCGCGCTGCGGGGTGTTGTTCTGCTGCGAGAGGTGGGCCGCCACGATGTGCTTGAGGCGCGAGGTGTCGAGCGCCGAGAGGAGCGCAGCCGCGCCTTCGTTGTGCAGGTGCCCGTAGCGGCCTGCGATGCGCTGCTTGAGCGAGTACGGATAGTCGCTGTACGCGAGCATCTCCGGGTCGTGGTTGCATTCGAGGACCAGCGCGTCGCAGCCGGTGAGGCTCGCTTCGACGTAGCGCGTGCTGCTGCCGATGTCGGTCAGCACGCCGACCCGGTGCGCGCCGTCGCTCACCACGAACTGCACCGGCTCGCGTGCATCGTGCGGCACCGGAAACGGCTGGATCGCAAGATCGCCGACGGCGAAGGCGTCGTGGCTGTCGAAGCCGTACACGCGATCGATCTCGGCGAAGCGCTCGCCGATCACCTGCAACGTGCCGAACGTGATGTAGATCGGGATGCCGTATCTCGCGGCGAACGCCGGCACGCCGCCGGCGTGATCGGCATGCTCGTGCGTCACCAGGATCGCCGAGATCGACTCCGGCTCGAGCCCGAGCCGCCACAGGCGCGCGACGGTGTCCTTGACGCCGAAGCCGCAGTCGATCAGCACGCGCGTGCGTGCGCATTCGACCACCAGCGCGTTGCCTTCGCTGCCGCTGCCGAGGGAGGCGAACCGCACGCGCGGCCCGCTACTTCAACTGCTCTTTCAGCAGCGCGAGGATCCGCTCGCCGTTCTGCGACTTCTCGGGCGCCCCGGTGTTGTCCTGTACGCTCACCACGCTGTTCGGCGCGACCTCGACGACCTTGATGCGATACTGCTCCGGCTTGTCCTTGTCGTCGTCCTTCCAGAACATGAGCTTCGCGAGCCAGCTCTTCTCGCGGTCCTTGCGCGTCATGTCCCCTTCGGGATCGGCATAGCGCACGTAGTACAGCCCGCTCGAGCGATCGCGGTCGACCACCGTGAAGCCGCTGCGGTCGAGCGCAACGCCCACGCGTCGCCACGCCCGGTCGAACGGATCGTCGACGTAGAGCTTCGCGCCGTCCACGCTCTTCTCGAGGCGCGCGTGCTCGGGGCCCCCCGAATTGGCGACCGCGGCCACGGCGCCCTTCCCCGGCTCCCCGGCGGCGTTGGCCGTGACCGTCGCCGCACCGAAGCGCAGCATGAGCCGCGTGAGCATCTCCGCCTCGAGATTGGGATCGGGCTTCGCCGGCGCCCACTGGAAGCCCATGGCGCCGCGATTGTCCGGCACGGTCGGTATCTGCTCCATGCCGCGATGCGAGATGTAGATCTCCATCGTGCCGGGCTCGGCGCCGCGCTCGACGCGCGTGTGGAACTTGTCGCGCTTGTACGTGCTCTGGAAGATGTCGATGTACTTGCCGACCGTCTGGCGCACGATGTCCTGGGGAATCTCGGCGCGGTTCTCCGCCCAGTCCGTTTCCATGACGCCGAGCGGCGGGTCTTCCTTGGCGATGACGAAGCCCATGTCGGTCCAGAACTGGCGCACGACCTTCCAGGCCTCGTCGGGCGTGGCCTTGACCACCAGCCAGCGCTCGTTGCCCGCACGCGCGATGCGCGCTTCCGGATTGGTCGGCAGCAGGCCCGTTTCCTTCGGACGCGTGGCGTCGCGCGCCGCGAGACCCGATGCGGTGGTGACCTGGTAGCGGTCGTCGTAGCTCGGGCTGGTCAGGTCGGGAGGAAGCTCGAGCGACGGCGCCGACGACGTCGACTTGTAATCGATGCGCTTCGACAGCGAGCTCAGGTTCATCGACTCGCAACCGGCGAGCATCAGGCATACGGCGACGAGCGCGGCCAGCGGCCGCAGGCTCAGGAGCACTGCTTTCATCGGAACAACCTCAGTTGACGAGACCGGCCTCGCGCATCGCGCTGCGGACCGTGTCGTGATGCTGCGCGGCCAGGGGCGTGAGCGGCAGGCGCAGTTCGGGATGGATCAGGCCGAGCTGCGACAACGCCCACTTCACCGGTATCGGGTTGGCCTCGACGAAGAGCTTGGTATGCAGCGGCATCAGCTTCTGGTTGACGGCGCGCGCGGCGGCGACGTCGCCGCGCAACGCGGCCGCGCACATGTCGGCCATGAGACGCGGCGCGACGTTGGCCGTCACGGAGATGACGCCGTGGCCGCCGAGCAGCATGTACGCGAGCGCGGTGTCGTCGTTGCCGGAGTAGAGCGCGAATTCCTTGCCCTTCGGCAGGCGACGCGTGAGGTCCACGTGACGAACCAGGTCCGACGTGGCGTCCTTGATGCCGACGACGTTCGGCAGCTCCGCGAGCCGCAGCACCGTGTCGTTCGAAAGATCGGCAACCGTGCGTCCGGGCACGTTGTAGAGGATGACCGGCAGCCCGACGTCGGCGATCGCGCGGAAATGGCGATACAGGCCTTCCTGCGGCGGCTTGTTGTAGTACGGGACCACCGAGAGGCAGAGCTTCGCACCGACTTCCTTCGCGTACGCGGTGAGCTCGACCGCCTCGGCCGTCGAGTTGGCGCCGGTGCCCGCGATGACGGCGATGCGTCCCGCCGCGTGCTCGATGGCCGTGCGGATGAGCAGCCGATGCTCGGTCACGTCGACGGTGGGCGACTCGCCGGTGGTGCCGACGATGACGATGCCGCTGGTGCCGTTGGCGACGTGGAAGTCGATCAGTCGGGCAAGCGCGGAGAGGTCGAGCTCGCCGCCGGGTTGCATGGGCGTCGCGATCGCGACGAGACTTCCCGTGAGCATTGCTTCCAGAACCTGGGAAAGGCGGGATTCTACCCGATTCAGGCGCCTTTCCCGCACTTCGAAGGTGCAGAAGCCGCAGACGGGGTCGGAGTAACTTTCGCGAAACTTACTCCGACCCCGATGAAGACTACAACGCAGGTGGCCACGGATAGGCCGAGCCGACGGCAGCCAGGCGCTGCACGACCGCGACGCGTCCGGCGCCGTGCGCAAGCCCTTGCTCGAACGCGACCACGATGAGCGGCGGCGGCAGCGCCGCCAGCGCGAGCAGCTCGCCGGGTGCGAGGAGGAACGCGGGATTCGACGGCCGGCCGTACGTCTCGTTGCCCTGCGCGAACGTCTCGTACAGCAGCACGCCCGCGGGCTCGAGCGCACCGCGGATCTGCGCGAGCAGCGGTCGATGCAGGTAGTTGGTGACCACCACCGCGTCGAAGCGCGCGTCGGCGAAGGGCCAGGGCTCGGCCTCGAGGTCGGCGACGTGCGACGCGATGCCGTCGATCCCGGAGAGCGATGCAAGCGCCTGCGCGTCGCGGTCGACCGCGGTCACGTGCGCGCCGCGCGCGGCGAAGAACCGCGCGTGCCGGCCGCTTCCCGACGCGACGTCGAGCACGCGCGCGCGTCGGGGGACGAGGTCCGCGAAGCGCGTCACCCATGCGGATGGCACGACGTCGTGATGGGGGGATGTCATGGCGCGGTGCGTTGCGGCGCGCGCTGACGCGTGCGGCTGCCGTTGGCGCGCGACCTCGCATCGCTCGTTCCCGCGCCGTCGCTCATGGCCCCACGTTCCGATTGCGCTTCGTCGGCGACCCAGCGCACGAACGCCTTCACGTCGGATCGCTCGTCCGCGTTCGGCGCCACGATCGCATAGTAGCCGCGCGCGCTGTCGAAGCGCTTCGCAAAAGGCGCGACGAGGCGCCCGTCGCGCAAATGCTCCGCGATCATCGGGATGCGTCCGAGCGCGATCCCCTGTCCGCCCACCGCTGCCTGGATCACCTGGTCGTACAGCCGAAAGCGCAGCGACCCGGCGGGCTTGAGCCCCGGCGCGCCGTTGGAATTGAGCCACGCCGGCCAGTTGAGCCAGGGCATGTGGCCCTCCGGATCGTCGAGGTGCAGCAGCACGTGGTGCGCGAGGTCGGCGGGCTTCGCGAGCGGCGCGCCGCCGCTGCGCAGCAGGACGGGACTCGCGACCGGCATCATCCGTTCGCCGAACAGGCGCACGGCGTGTTCGGGCGCGAGCCCCTCGGGCAGGTAGCGCACCGCGATGTCCACGTCGCCGCGCGCGAGGTCCACCACGCGGTCATCCGCCGACACGTAGACCTCGACGTCCGGATGCCGCGCACGAAAGCGCGACAGCCGCGGAATGATCCACAGCGATGCGAACGACACGGTGGTCGACACGACGAGCCCCGGCGCGCGCGCGCTGCCGCGCACGCCCTCGGCCGCGGATGCGAGCGCGGCGAGCGCGGTGGCGACGTCGCGGTGGAAGGCGGCGCCCGCCGGCGTGAGCGCGAGCGCGCGATGCCGCCGCTCGAACAATGCAACCCCCAGCGCCTCCTCGAGCGCCTTGATCTGTCGCGACAGCGCCGACTGCGTGATGAACAGCTCGTCGGCGGCCAGCGTGAACGAGAGCCTGCGCCCGGCGGCCTCGAATCCGCGCAGGAAGTCGAGGGACGGCAGGCTGCGCAGGACCTTATGCATTCCCGTAGCTCATGCGAGACATTCCCAATGACCGTTTGAGGTCGTCCGGCGGCACGCCGATACTGTGACTCATCCGAGGGAGAAGCGCCGCGGGACCCAACGCCGCATCTTTCCCCGGTCGGATGAATTGTACGCATGTAACCGGAGGTTGACCATGGCCTGCTACGAGACGGCGACGATCATCGACATGGGCGCACGCGAGGCGATCACCCTGCAGGACGTGCGCGGCACGACGCTGCGCGTCACGCGCGGCACGATATGGCTCACGCAGGAGAACGACCGCAAGGACGTCGTGCTGCGCGTGGGCGACAACTGGGTGGTGGAGCGGGACGGCGCGACCGTGGTGGAGGCGCAGGACGACGCCGTCGTGTGCGTCGTGGGCCGCCGCATCGAGACCGGCGCGACGCCCCGTCGCACGCCGGTTCTGAACGGGCACGACTGGCGCGGCCGCCTCGCGGCACTGTTCGGCGAGCGCCGGTACGCGCCGTATTACTGAGGCTCGAGTCAAATGCCGCTGGTGACGTTGACGTTGCGCCGGCCGCGTGAGCCGGATTACACGCGTGCGGTGCTCGACGAAGTGCATCGCGCGCTGGTGGAGGCGGGCGTGCCGCAGGCCGATCGCTTCCAGCGCGTGATCACGCTTTCGGCCGAGGATTTCCGGGTGGATGCGCGCTATCCCGACCTCGGCGCCGAGCGGGACCTGGATTTCCTGCTGATCGAGATCGTGTGGTCGGTGGGACGCAGCGTCAAAGTGAAGCGCAGGCTCCTCGAGACCCTGGTCGGCGGTTTGAAGCGCGCCGTCGGCGTCGATCCCGAGAACGTGATGGTCGTGTTCCTCGAGACCGCCTGGGAGAACTGGTCGTTCGGCGGCGGCCGGCTGCTGCACGCGTGATGGAGGCATGCATGGATGTGACGGTGACGTACATCGGCGGACCGACCGCGCTGATCGAGATCGGCGGCTTGCGACTGCTCACCGATCCGACGTTCGACCCCGAGGGCACGGACTATCGGTTCGCGCAGTACACGCTGCGCAAGCTCTCCGCGCCCGCGCTCGATGCGGATGCGCTCGGACGCGTCGACGCGGTGTTGCTGAGCCACGATCATCATGCCGACAACCTCGATCAGCGCGGCCGCAGCTTCCTCGGGCAGGTGCCTCGGGTGCTCACCACCGGGGCCGGGGCCGCGCGCCTTCGCGCAAACGCGATCGGCCTCTCGCCATGGCAATCCACGACGCTGCAAACGCCCGGCGGCGACACGCTGGAAGTCGTCGCGACGCCAGCGCGACACGGCCCCGCGGACGGCGACCGCGGTCCCGTCGTGGGTTTCGCATTGCGCATGGCGGCGTCCCAGGCCGTCTACCTGTCCGGCGACACGGTGTGGTACGACGGCATCGCAGAGATCGCACGGCGCCTTCCGGTGGGTCTCGCCGTCCTGTTCATGGGCGCGGCGCGCGTTCGCCAGGTGACGCCCGCGCACCTGACGTTCACCGCCGCCGAAGCGGTCGAAGCCGCGCGCGCCTTCGGCGACGCGCCGATCGTCCCGCTGCACTACGAAGGCTGGGCGCATTTCTCCGAGTCGCGTCCCGACATCGACGCGACGTTCCGCGCCGCCGGGCTCTCCCACCGGCTGGCGTGGCTGGCACCGGGCGTCGCGCAGGCGTTCGACGTCGGGCGACCGCCGGCGGAGACAGCGCGGACACGCCGCGCGCCGGCACACGCGTGCAGCGCCGGCACCACGCGACCGCCGGCGTGAAATTCACCTCACGCGCACGGCGCGGAACACGGTGCCCGCCGCTCCGATCAAACGAGTATTCGGTTGCAACAGGAGCGGAAGATGAAAGAGCGACGTTGGCAGGACTGGGTGAATCTGCTGCTGGGCATATGGCTGTTCCTGTCGCCATGGCTGCTCGGGTACTACGAGGCCTCGATGACGGCCGCCTGGAACGCATGGATCCTCGGCGTGGCGCTGGTCGTGTTCTCGGCCATCGCCGTGTCGATGCCGCAGATGTGGGAAGAGGTGATCAACATCCTCATCGGGATCTGGATGATCATCTCGCCGTGGGTGTTGCGCTTCTCCGGTGTCACGCGCAGCGGCGAGACGAACGCCGTGATCGTGGGCATCATCGCCATCGTGCTAGCCGCCTGGGCCATGGGCATGGCAAGGCAGGCGCCGAGCGTGACGCACCAGGCGTAGAAGGTCTCCTCACCCTGCCCTCTCCCCGCTCGCGGGGAGAGGGTTTGTCGTGCCTCAAGCCGCTTCCTTCGCGGCCTTGCGCTTTGCCGCCGGCGCCTGCGACCCCTCGCTCGACTTGGCGAACGCGATTTCGCCGAGCGTCGCCGTGACGCGCACGGTGTCTCCCGGCCCGTAGTGACCGGCCAATATCTCCCGGGCGAGCGGGTTCTCGATCTGTTGCTGGATCGCGCGCTTCAACGGCCGCGCGCCGTACACCGGATCGAAGCCCGCGGAAGCCACGGCCTTCAGCGCCGCGTCGTCGAACTCGATGCGGATGTCCATCTTCGCGAGGCGCTGCTCGAGGCTGCGGAGCTGAATGCGCGCGATGTTGGCGATCTGCGCTTCATCGAGCGGATGGAACACGACGATCTCGTCGATGCGATTCACGAACTCGGGCCGGAACGACGCCTTCACCTCCGCCATCACCGCCACCTTGATCACCGCCATGTCGCTGCCCGCGTCGGTCATCTGCTGGATGCGCTGCGACGCGAGGTTGGACGTCATGATGATCACGGTGTTGCGGAAGTCGACCGTGCGCCCCTGGCCGTCGGTGAGACGACCGTCGTCGAGCACCTGCAGGAGCACGTTGAAGACGTCCGGATGCGCCTTCTCGATCTCGTCGAACAGGATCACGCTGTACGGTTTGCGCCGCACCGCCTCGGTGAGGTAGCCGCCTTCCTCGTAGCCCACGTAGCCCGGCGGCGCGCCGATCAGCCGCGCGACCGAGTGCTTCTCCATGAACTCCGACATGTCGATGCGGATCATCGCCTGGTCGGTGTCGAACAGGAACTCGGCGAGCGCCTTGGAAAGCTCGGTCTTGCCAACACCCGTGGGGCCGAGGAAAAGGAACGAGCCGTAGGGCCTGTTCGGGTCGGACAGGCCCGAGCGCGAGCGGCGGATCGCATCCGCAACCAGGCGCACCGCTTCGTCCTGGCCGACCACCCGCTTGTGCAGCGCCTCTTCCATGTGCAGGAGCTTGTCGCGCTCGCCCTGCATCATCTTCGACACGGGAATGCCGGTTGCGCGTGACACGACCTCGGCGATTTCCTCCGCGCCGACCTGCGTGCGCAGGAGCTGGGGCTTCTGCTGCTCTTCCTGCGCGAGCTTGCTGTCGACCTGCTTGAGCTGCGCCTCGAGCTGCGGCAACTTTCCATACTGCAGCTCGCTCATCTTCTGCCAGTCGCCCTTGCGGCGGGCTTCCTCCATCTGCAGCTTGACCTTGTCGATCTCCTCCTTGATGTGCTGCGCGCCGGCGACCTGCGCCTTCTCGGACTTCCACACCTCGTCGAGATCCGCGTACTCGCGCTCGAGCCGCTTGATCTCGTCCTCGATGACCGAGAGCCGCTTCTTCGACGCCTCGTCGGTTTCCTTGCGCACCGCCTCGCGCTCGATCTTGAGCTGGATGATTCGGCGGTCGAGGCGGTCCATCGCCTCCGGCTTGGAGTCGATCTCCATCTTGATGCGCGCCGCCGCCTCGTCGATCAGGTCGATCGCCTTGTCGGGCAGGAAACGGTCGGTGATGTAGCGGTGCGAGAGCTCCGCCGCGGCGACGATCGCCGGGTCGGTGATGTCCACGCCGTGGTGGATCTCGTAGCGCTCCTGAAGACCGCGCAGGATGGCGATGGTCGCCTCGACGGAGGGCTCGTCGACCAGCACCTTCTGGAAGCGGCGCTCGAGCGCAGCATCCTTCTCGATGTACTTGCGGTATTCGTCGAGAGTCGTGGCGCCGACGCAGTGCAGCTCGCCGCGCGCGAGCGCGGGCTTCAGCATGTTGCCGGCGTCGATGGCGCCCTCGGCCTTGCCCGCACCGACCATGGTGTGAAGCTCGTCGATGAAGACGATGGTGCGGCCGGCGTCCTGCGCGATGTCCTTCAGCACGGCCTTCAGGCGCTCCTCGAACTCGCCGCGATACTTGGCGCCCGCGAGCAGCGCCGCCATGTCGAGCGAGAGCACGCGCTTGTTCTTGAGCGTCTCCGGCACCTCGCCGTTGACGATGCGCTGCGCGAGGCCCTCGACGATCGCGGTCTTGCCAACGCCGGGTTCTCCGATCAGCACGGGATTGTTCTTGGTGCGCCGCTGGAGGATCTGGATGGTGCGTCGGATCTCGTCGTCGCGGCCGATGACCGGATCGAGCTTCCCGGCGCGCGCGCGCTCGGTGAGGTCGAGCGTGTATTTCTCGAGCGCCCCGCGCTGCCCTTCGCTTTCCGCGTTCTCGACCTTGGCGCCGCCGCGCACGGCGTCGATCGCCGCTTCGAGCGACCCGCGATCGAGGCCGGCTTCCTTGAGGATGCGCCCCGTGTCCCCCTTGTCCTGCGTGAGCGCCAGCAGGAACATCTCGCTCGCGATGAACTGATCGCCTTTCTTCTGCGCTTCCTTGTCGGTGACGTTGAGGAGGTTGTTGAGGTCGCGCGAGACGTTGATCTCGCCGCCGGCTCCCTCCACCTTGGGCAGGCCCTCGATCGACTGCTTGAGGGCGGCCTGCACGCGCGGCAATGCGACCCCCGCGCGAGCGAGGATCGAGGCAGTCCCGCCGTCTTCCTGGGCGAGGAGCGCCGCGAGCAGGTGTTGCGGCTCGATGTAGCCGTTGTCGTTGCCGAGCGCGAGGCTCTGGGCGTCCGCGAGCGCTTGCTGGAATTTCGTGGTCAGCTTGTCGAAACGCATGATCGGTGGGCGGTCGTTGGTTGAACCTTCAGAAGGTGGGGATTGACCTTACCCCTTCAAGGGATTTGGCGGGCGATCGTCGCCGGCGGCCACCCGCAACAAAAGTCGCAACGGCGCAGTCGTCGGCAACGTGCATATGCCTGAACGCGCCTCACCTGCGTGCTACCCTGCTCCATTTCGCACCATGTCGACGCCCGACCCGCTCGAGAATTCCGACCCGCCGCCGCAACGACATGCGAGCCTGCTCCAGGTCGCCGGCGCGGTGCTCTGGAGCTTTTTCGGCGTGCGCAAGGGCGCTGCGATGACCCGCGACGCGGCGACCATCCGCCCGTGGCAGGTCATCGTGGCAGGCATCGGGTTCGCCGCGCTGTTCGTGCTCACGCTGATCGCGATCGTACGCCTCGTCATCGCCCACGCGACATGACGCGCTTCGCCATCCTGGTCCTCGCGACATTGCTTGCCGCCGGCTTGCAGTGCGCGCGGGCACAGCAGTCGCCGGCGCCCGCGAATGCAGCGGCGCCGGAAGCGGCGAAGCCGGCCGCGGCGCCGGCGAATGCAGCACCCGCTCCCGCGAATGCAGCACCCGCTGCCGCGAATGCCGCGGCTGCTCCCGCGAATGCGGCGGCCGCTCCTGCGAATGCGGCGCCCGCACCAGGCAATGCGGCACCGGCGCCGGCAAACGCGACACCTGCGCCGTTGAATGCCGCCCCTTCACCAGCCAATGCGACACCGGTGCCTGCAAACGCAACCCCCGCGCCTCCCGATGCAGCACCCGCGCCTGCCAATGCAACACCCGCGCCTGCCGCCGCGACGCCCGCGCCTGCCAATGGGACGCCGACGCCCGGCGACGGAGCACCTGCGCCCCCATCCGCCGCACCGCCGACACCCGCCGCATCGCCTCCGCCGGCCGCCCCGCCCGGCACCGGCACGCCGCTGTCGTCCACGGCCGAGGCCGTGTACGCCGAAGCGCGCCCGCGTCTGCTCCAGGTACGCACGGTGGTGCAATCGGCGGGCGGGCAAGCCACGCTCGGATCCGCGTTCGTCGTGAGCGCCGATGGCCTCGCGCTCACCAACTATCACGTCGTGTCGCAGTACGCGCTGGAGCCTTCGACCTATCGCCTCGAATATCTCGCGCCGGACGGCACGAGTGGTCCGCTGAAGCTCTATGCGATCGACGTCGCCAACGACCTCGCCGTCGTGCAGGTCGGTCGAACCGGCCTGCCGTTCTTCGACTTCGACGAGCGCGCCGTCAAGGGCGACCTGCCCAAGGGCGAGCGGCTGTTCGCGATGGGCAATCCGCTGGACCTCGGATTCACGATCGTGGAGGGCACGTACAACGGCCTGGTCGACAAGAGCTACAACGAGCGCATCCACTTCTCCGGCGCGCTCAATCCCGGCATGAGCGGCGGGCCGACGGTCACCACCTCGGGACGCGTTGCCGGCGTCAATGTCGCCAAGCAGGTCGGTGGCGACCTGGTGAGCTTCCTCGTCCCCGCACGCCACGCCGCGGCGCTGCTCGAGCGCGCGCGTGCCAGCGGCGCCATGACGCCCGACGCGGCGCGCGCGGAGATCGGACGTCAGCTGATCGCGTGGCAATCCGCGCTGTATGCGGCGATCGCGGGCCGCGGATTCCGCACCGCGGCGTTCGGTCCCTACGCCGTGCCCGAGAGCGCCGCGACGTGGTTCTCCTGCTGGTCGCGCACCAACGCCGGCGCGACGCCGAAGCCGCGCGCGCTCGCCGACCAGACGAGCTGCAGCACGCAGGCGTCGCTCTTCGTGTCGGGCGATCTGGAAACCGGCGAGGTCGACCTCGCGCACGCGTACGTGCGCAGCGTCGACCTCAACGCATTCCAGTTCGCGACGTTCGTCTCCGACCTGTATCGCGACGAGGCCTACGCGGGACGGCGCCGGCGGCTCACGCCCGCGAAGTGCCAGGAGGACTTCGTGAGCGCCGGCGAGGCGAGCGCGCGGCCGCTGCTGCGCGTGGTGTGGTGCGCGCGCGCGTATCGCGACTTCGAGGGGCTGTACGACGTCACCGTCACCGCGGTGACGCAGGACCGATCGCGCGAAGCACTCGTGTCGCGGCTCGCGATGCGCGGCGCGACCTGGGACAACGCGCAGTCCCTCGCCCGGCAGTTCCTTTCCAACATCCGGTTCGCGTCGTCATGATGTGGGTGGAGGTGCTGACGCGTCATCACGACGTCGTCGCGCGCTACCGCTGCGGCGGGGAGGCGCGCATCGGCCGCGCCTACGACAACGACGTCGTCGTGGACGACCCGTTCGTCGCCCCGCATCACGTCCGAATCGCGCGCGACGAGGCCGGCACGCTGGTGGCCGAGGACCTCGGCAGCGTCAACGGCATCGTCGACACCGATTCCGAGCAGCGCGCGGCGCGGATCCTGCTGGACGGCCAGCGCGTCCTTCGCATGGGCCGCACGCTGCTGCGCGTGCGCGTACCCGAGTTCGCGGTGGCACCGGAGCGCGTCGTCGCGCCCGCCACACGCACCTGGCCGACCATCGCCGCGTTGTCGCTTGCCGTGATCGTCCTCTCGGCGATCACGCTTTGGCTCAACGAGACGCGCGAGACCCAGCTTTCGCGCTACTTCCTGCCGCTCCTCGGCGTGGTCGTCGTCGTGCTGGTCTGGACGACGGGCTGGACGGTGCTGTCGCGCATCTTCACCGGCGTGGCGCACTTCGACCGGCATCTGCTGATCGCGTTGTGCGGGCTGCTCGCATTCTTCCTCTTCGGCGAGCTCTCGGACTACGGCTCGTTCGCGTTCTCCTCGCGCGGCCTCGCCGACTACGCCTACGTCGGCAACTGGATCCTGTTCGGCGCGCTCTGCTTCGTGCACCTGCGCGCCATGGGACCGCGCCGTGTGCCGCTCAAGGCCGGCGCGGTCGCCGCGATCGCCGTGGCCGCCATCGCCGCGCAGTCGCTGTCGCGATCCGACGAATCGTCGCTGGTCGGGCAGCAGTCGTACCTGCAGGGGCTCAAGCCGCCGATGTTCCGCCTGAAACGCGCGCAGCCGCTGGAGTCTTTTCTCGGCGAAACGGCGCGCCTCAAGGAAGGGCTCGACAAGGCGCGCCTCGAGCCGCCGACGTCGCGCGGCTGGTTCGACACCGAGCCGGACGACAGCAGCGACTAGCGTCCGTTCACGGGGCCACGAGTGCGGGGCCGACCGCGGCGGCCGCGCGGTCGAGCTCCTCGCGCGTATTGAGCACGTCGGGGCACAGCCGGAGCCAGGGTCCGCGCGCATCGGTGACGATGCCCCGCTCGCGCAGCGCGCGCGAGGCGTCGCGTGCGCGCTCGTGGCGCACCACGACGAAGGCGCCGTGGTCCTCGCGCGCGCCGCGCGCGTCGATGCCGTGCGCGCGCAGCCGGTCGACGAGATATGCCTGCTGTGACAGCGAGTGGGCGCGCACCCGCTCGGCGCCCAGCGCGATCGCGAGCATCTGTCCCGCACGCGCCTGGTAGAACGTGATGACGGGCGGCGTCGATTCCATGAAGGCATCGCCGCCGTGCCCGAGCTGCGGCGGGTCGGGCCGCTCGTATTCGAACGGCTCGCGCTTGGCGAACCAGCCGATGTCGAGCGTGCGAAGGCCCGCGTCGAGATGGCGCGGATGCACGTACAGGTAGCACGCGCCCGGCCCGCCCCGCAGGTACTTGTACGCGCCGCCGACCGCGAAATCGACGTCGCGGGCGGTGAGGTCGACGGGCATCACGCCCACGGCGTGGTAGACGTCGAGCAGGATGCGTCCGCCGGCGCGATGCGTGGCGTGCACGACGTCGTCGAGGCCCGTGAGGCGCTGGCCGGTGTTGAAGACGACCTCCGACACGACGGCAAGGTCCGCCGTTGCACAGGCGCGCACGATGTCGCGCGTGTCGAAGAGGCCGTCGTCACCCGCCTCGACGAACGTCAATGCGATGCGTCCGCGATGCGCGTACTCGCGCAGGATCACGTCGAGGGAATCGAACTCGCCTCGCGTGGCCACCACCCGTGGCGGCGCATCGTAGGTATTGAGGATCGCGCGCAGACCCTGGCCGGCGCTCGTCTTCGGGACGATGGCATCGGCTCGCGCAACCGCGAGCAGTCGCGCAATGCGCGCGCGGTAGGCGTCGCATTCGGCCATCCAGGCGTCCCAGGCGCCGCCCATGTGCGCGTACCAGGCGGCGAGGCCTTCGCGCACGTCGTCTTCCATCGCGTCGAGCGGGCGCCCGAGCGAGTGATTGGCCAGATAGATCCGTCCCGCGTCGCGCGCGCGCATGCGGGCGAAGAGCGGCGCGATGTGCCGCTGCAGCGCGTCCTCGTCGAGCGCGCCCTCGCCGAGCGCCGCGACGGCCGCGTCGATGCGCGCCTGGGTCGAGGCGGTCGCGTCCATCAGCGCGCCCCGATCAGCGTGCGCACGTCGATGAGCTCGGGAAAGAACGCGTGGTCGACGGCGCGGCGCAGGTACGCGACGCCCGACGAGCCGCCGGTTCCCGTCTTGTAGCCGATGATGCGCTCGACCGTCTTCATGTGGCGGAAGCGCCAGAGCTGGAACCCTTCCTCGACGTCGACCAGCTTCTCGCACATGTCGTACGCGTCCCACCATTGCGTGGGATCGTCGTAGATGGTCTTCAGCACCGGCACGAGATCCGGGTTTCGCACGTACGGCTGCGTGACGTCGCGCTCCAGGCTGCTGCTCGGCACCGGCAGGCCGCGACGCGCGAGATGGCGAAGGAACTCGTCGTACAGCGACGGCGCGGCCAGCAGCGCGGAGAGCTCCGCATGCACGGCGCCGTCGTGGGCGAACACGTCGAGCACGCGCGGCTGCTTGTTGCCGAGCAGGAATTCGATTGCGCGGTATTGCGCGGACTGGAACCCGGAAGAGCTGCCGAGCGCGGGCCGGAACGTCTCGTATTCGGACGGCGTCAGCGTCTCGAGCACGGCCCATTGCTCGAAGAGCTGCTTCTGGATGAGCTTCACGCGCGCCAGGACCTTGAACGACGGCTCGAGATCGTCCGACTGGACATGCCCGATCGCGGCCTTGAGCTCGTGGATCATGAGCTTCATCCACAGCTCGGCCACCTGATGCTGGACGATGAACAGCATCTCGTCGTGGCGCGGTTGCGCGCCGTCGACGCCGGTCAGCGGTTGCTGTGCCGAGAGCAGCCGTTCGAGCTGCAGGTAGCCGCCGTACGTGAGCCGATCGCGCAGATCGGTGATGATCCCGGGTTCGAGCTCGGACATGACGATCGATTCGATTCGGGGTCAGAGTCCATCCTCCGGCGAGTACTCTGACCCCGAATGCCGATGCGGGGTCAGAGTACATCGTCCAAAGCTTACTCTGACCCCGAATTGCGCAATGTACTCTGACCCCAAAGATTGTACGCTTTGCTACCATTCGCGCCCGATGCCTCGAGGCCTCTCCTTGTGCAGCGCGCGGCTGCTCCGCGTCGTGCCGCTCGTCGCCGCGCTGCTCTGCGCAGCGTGCGGCGACGGCGCGCGCACGCATCGCACGATGGCGCTCTCCGAGTGCCGGCTGCCGCGCTACGCGCAAGCCGCGCAATGCGGGACCTTGGCCGTCCCGGAGAATCGCGCGCGCCCCGACGGCCGGCGCATCGATGTTTTCGTCGCGGTGCTTCCCGCCAACACGCTCGATCCCGCGCCCGATCCGCTGGTCATCCTCGCCGGTGGTCCCGGCCAGGCGGCGTCGAGCATCGCGCCCCTTGCCCAACTCTTTGCGCCGATTCGTCGCAAGCGCGACATCGTGCTCGTCGACCAGCGCGGCACCGGCCGCTCGTCGGCGCTCTCCTGCAAGGCGTTCACGCCGGACGACCGCGCGGAGTTCGAGCTCGATCCGCTGCCCAAGGCGCGCGACTGCCTTGCCGAGCTCCAGGCGCGTGGCGTCGATCCCGCGCAATACACGACCAGCGCGTTCGTGCAGGACCTCGAGGACCTGCGCGCGGCGCTCGGCTATCCGCGCCTCGACCTGTGGGGCGGCAGCTATGGCACGCGGGTCGCGCAGGAGTACCTGCGCCGCCATCCCGATCGCGTGCGCAGCGTGATCCTGGACGGCGTGGCACCGCCGTCGCTGCGCATCTCGCTCGACGTGTGGCGAACGCGCGACCAGGCGCTCGACGACATCATCGCCGCCTGCCGCGCGTCGCCTTCGTGCAGCAAGGCGTTCCCGGATCCCGGCGCGACGCTCGCCGAGCTCGAGCGCACGCTGCGCGGCACACCGGCGCACGTCGACAATCCGCGCACCGGCAAGCCGTTCGATTTCCCGCTGACGTTCGATCACGTGATCGCGGCGTTGCAGCCGCTCACCTACGTGCCGGAGCTGGCGAGCCTGATCCCGGAGCTCCTCGCGAGCGCGCAGCGGGGCGACTACGCGCCGCTTGTCGCCGCCTCGCTCGCGTTCACCGGCGACCTCGAGGAGCAGATGAACGCGGCGCTCCATTTCTCCGTCACGTGCGCCGAGGACGTGCCGCGCATCGACGCCGCGAGCCGCGAGCGCATCCTCGCGCAATCACGCGGGGGCTCGCTCGCGGCGGAGCTGCTTTCCGTGTGCGACGTGTGGCCGCGCGGCACGATGCCGGCGGATTTCGCGACGCCCGTGGCGAGCGACGTACCGACGCTCTTGCTGTCCGGCGGTCTCGATCCGGTGACGCCGCCGGCCTACGGCACCGAAGTGGCGAAGACGCTCTCCCGCAGCCGTCACGTCGTCGCGACCGGCCTCGGGCACCTCGTGTCGCCGCACGCCTGTGCGCCGCGCCTCATCGCGGTCTTCGTCGACAATGCCTCCGTCGACGCGCTGCCCGCGTCGTGCATCGACTTCCTCGCGCACACCACGCGGCCGCCGTTCTACGTCGATCGCCTCGCCGCGCGGCCATGATCGTCGTCGACCGCATCGCCAAGAGCTTCGGCCGCCAGCATGAAGTCCACGCCGTGGACGGCGTGTCGTTCACCGCGCCCGACGGTGAGATCACGGGGCTGCTCGGACCCAACGGCGCGGGCAAGACGACGCTGCTGCGCATGCTCGCCACGCTGATCGTGCCCGACGCCGGCAGCGCGGCCATGGACGGGCACGACGTCGTGCGCGACCGCTACGCCGTGCGCGAGCGCGTCGGCGTGCTGTCGGACGCACGCGGACTCTATCCGCGCCTCACCGCGCGCGAGAACATCGCCTATTTCGGGGCGCTGAACGGCGTGGGCGGCGCGGCGCTCGACGCGCGCATCGACATGCTGCTCGACACGCTCGGCCTGCGTGCGCTCGCCGATCGTCGCACCCAGGGCTTCTCGCAGGGCGAGCGCATGAAGGTCGCGATCGCACGCGCGCTGGTGCACGACCCGCCGAACATCCTGCTCGACGAGCCCACCAACGGCCTCGACATCATGAGCGTGCGCGCGCTGCGCGAGCAGCTTCGCGCGCTGCGCGCGGCCGGCAAGTGCCTGCTGTTCTCGTCGCACGTGATGCAGGAAGTCGCCGCGCTCTGCGACCGCATCGTGATCCTCGCGCACGGGCGCGTGGTCGCCCAGGGCACCGCGCGCGAGCTCGTCGCGCAGACCGGCGAGGCGAGCCTGGAGGACGCCTTCGTGAGCCTGCTCGGCACGGCGGAAGGGATCGCGTGAGCCCCGCAGGGCCGAATCCCGCCCCCGCGGGGGGCAGCGCAGCGGCGAAGCCGCAACCATGGGGACAACACACGAGCCGCGTCTTCGCGATCGTGCGCAAGGAGCTGATCGACGCGGCGCGCGACCGGCGCACGGTGCTGGTTTCGCTGCTCTCCTCCGTGGCGGGCGGCCCGATCTTGCTCATCCTGCTGTTCCATTTCATGGCCACACAGCTCGACCGCGCGCTCGACATCACGCTGCCCGTGGTCGAGCGCGAGCACGCGCCGGCCCTGATGAGCTTTCTCGCGCGCCAGCAGGTCAAGCTCGTCGACGCACCGGCCGATTACGAGGCGCAGATACGCCGCGGCGATCTCGCTGCCGCGCTCGTGGTCGACGGCCAGTTCGAGCACGATCTCGAGCAGGGCCGGCCGGGCACCGTGCGGCTGGTCTACGATCGGTCGCGCGATCGCGGGCGGCCGATCGTCGACCAGGTCGAGTCGCTGCTGCGCACGTACAACCGTGTCGCGGGATCCGAGCGACTGATCCTGCGCGGCGTAGCGCCGACGGTCGCGAATCCGCTGCACGTCGAAGAGGTCGATCTCGCGACACCGCAGCAATCCGGCGCGCTCCTGCTGTTCCTCGTCGGTTTCTACGCGATGTTCGCCGGCATGGTCGGCAGCATGGCGCCCGCGCTCGACACCTCCGCCGGCGAGCGCGAGCGCCAGTCGCTGGAGCCGCTGCTCATGACACCGGCGCGGCCGGCGGAGATTGCGCTCGGCAAGTGGCTCGCGGTGTCGATATTCGCGGCGCTCGTCGTGGTGTGCACGCTGCTGCTGTTCTATCTCACGCTCGCCTTCGCACCATTGCCGCCGATCGGGCTGCCCTTCCTCTTCGGAAGCCGCGAGGTCGCGCGCTTCGCCATCGTGCTGCTGCCGCTGGTGCTGCTGTTCCCGGCTCTGCTGGTCTACCTCGCGGCCCGCGGGCGCACGGTGAAGGAAGCGCAGGCCAACGTATCGGCCATCATGTTCGTCGTCGCGTTCGTGCCCGCTGCCAGCGTGTTTCTGCAATGGCGCGAGCCCGACTGGATCGCCGCGGTGCCGGTCGTCGGCCAGTTCACGCTGATGAAGCTCGCGTTGCGCGGCGAAGCGCTGCCCGCGTTGCAGGTCGTAATGTCCTACATCGCGCCGCTCGTGATCACGGCGCTGGCGCTCGCCGGCGTCACGCGGCTCCTGTCGCGCGAGTCGATCGTGAGCGGGCGCTGATGGCCAAGCGCGCATCGCCGCCCGACGCGCAGATGCTCGACACGCGCGAGGTCGCGGCGTACCTGCGCCTCAAGGAGCGGCGGATCTATGATCTCGTGCGCCAGCACGCGATCCCGTACGTGCGCGCGACTGGCAAGCTGCTCTTCCCGCGCGCGCAGATCGACGCGTGGCTCGCGAGCAAGAGCACCTCTGCGCAGGATTCCGTTGTAAGCGCGCGTCCACCCATCATTGCCGGCAGCCATGACCCGCTGCTGGAATGGGCGGCACGCGAATCGGGTTGCGGCCTCGCCATCCTGGCCTGCGGCAGCCGTGAAGGCGTGCAAAGGCTCGCCCGCGGCGACGCCACCGCCGCGGCAGCGCACTGGCGCGATGAAGCGAGCGGCGAGTTCAACCTGGCGCTGGTGCGCGAGGCGATGCCGGACAGCGACGTGGTGATGCTCGAATGGGCCCGGCGCAGGCAAGGCCTCCTGCTCGCGCCCGGCAATCCCCGGCGCATCCGCAAGCTGGCCGATCTCGCGCGCTCCGGCGTGCGCGTCGCTCGCCGGCAACCGGGGGCGGGCAGTTACCGCCTTCTGGAGCAACTGCTGCAGGAGGCACGCGTGCCCTTAGCGCGGCTGCAGTGGACAGCGGGCCACGCGCACGGGGAGACGGAGCTTGCGACGGCGATCGTCGAGGGACGTGCCGACGCGGGCTTCGGCATCGAAGCAGCGGCGCGCGCGCACGGTCTCGCGTTCATTCCGCTCGCCAGCGAGCGCCTCGACCTCGTCGCGCATCGCCGCGACGTTTTCGAGCCGGCGTTGCAGGCGTTGCTCGCGTTCGCGCGGACGCCGACGTTTATGACGCGGGCTAAGGCACTGGGCGGGTACGATGTGAGCGCGGTGGGACGGGTGGTGTTCAACGGGTGAGCTACTGCTCGTTCTCGTCGTGCCACCAGACACGCTTTCGCGAACCCGCGCGTGGTCGCCGTCGTACACGAACCCCATGGTGGTTGCGCCCTGAGCGAGTTGCGTCGGCAGGTTGAACTGGTTGTAGACCGCCGTTTTGGCAGCGCCGCTGGTGGGCGTAATGGTCCCAACGTTGCCGTTCGCGTCCTGGTTCGACCACGTCCAACTGCCGGCTTCGCTGCCGGCCGAGGTCAGCCGGTGCGCCGCATAGGTCATGTTCACCGCCGCGCCGGCGCACCCGCCCGAGGCACCCGGAAGGTCGGAGCGACACACCAGTGACCTGGGCCGGTTTTTCGGACCGTTAGTTTCTGGGATTATGGCTCCTAATACCGTGAGGAGCCGATGCGAAAGAGTCGATTCAGCGACGAGCAGATGGTCGCGATCCTGCGCGAGGCCGAGCAGACGTCGGTCGCCG
>DASXAF010000072.1:0-68148 GCA_036406955.1 Casimicrobiaceae bacterium | reverse complement strand
CGAACTGGGAGCGCATCGCCGAGGTGCTCGGCCATCCCGAGTGGCGCGAAGACCCGCGCTTTGCCGACAACGCGCGGCGCATGGCCAACATCGAGCCACTGGTGGCGCTGATGAACGACGTGCTCCGCACGCGCACCACCGCGCAATGGCTCGATGCATTCGACGCCGCCGGCGTGCCGGCGGGCCCCGTTCATTCGATCGGCGAAGCGCTCGAGCATCCGCAGACGCATGCGCGCGACATGGTGGTCGACCTCGCGCATCCGCAGGCGGGGCGCACGCGCGCGCTCGGATGCCCGATCCACTTCTCGGACACCCCGACGCGCATCGACCGTCCCGCACCGATGCTCGGCGAGCACACGCGCGAGGTGCTGCGCGAGTTCGGTTACGCCGACGCCGAGATCGATGCGCTCGCCGCAGCGGGCGTCGTGGCGTCGCCGGAGGCGACGACGGCCGCGTAGAAATACAAAGCCCGCGCAGGGCGCGGGCTTCTCACCCGGCATTGCGCCCGGGTCAGTTGCGGTAGACGACCAGCGTGCGGTCGGACTGCGGTGTCGCGGTCTTCTGCTTGGCCACTGCCTGCTTGGCGGCCTTGGGCGTCGAGACCTTCGCGACCGTGGGTTCGGGGACCTTCGTGGCCGCTGGCGGCTGGGCGAGGCCCAGCTGCTCGGCGGCACCCATGGAAGCCGACGTTCCGTAGTCGCAGGCGAACGCCAGCATGGGCGTGCAAGCCAGCAGCGTTGCTGCCGTGGCTGCCAACAGCTTCTTCATGCGAACCTCCAGCGTGAGAAGGAAGCCGACGTTCAATCTGCGCGTGCGCGGCGCGGTTGTCAACGGGTGGCGATCAGACCGAGAACGGGACCACCGCCGGGCCGAACAGCACGCGATGGAATGTCATAACGAGCAACGCAACGATCGTGCCCGCGACGACGGCGATCACGTCGGCCCGCAGCCGCGGCTCGAACACCGCCACGGCGCCGCGGCGAATCACCGACACCAGGTCGATCGCGGCATACGCGAGGAAGGCGCCGAACAGCAGCGTGCCGCGCAGGTCGCCGTTCGCGCACAGGTGCACGAGCGCCCACACCAGGAGGCCGATCAGCATCGGGTGGCGCACGGTCGCACGGATGTGCGAGGGACCGTGCGAGCTCGCGAACAGGATGAACACGACCACCATCGCGTACGGCGCGATGCGAATCGCGAGCTCGGAGGCCGCGAAAAGCTGCGGCCCGGGGCCCGCCGCGCGCCATCCGAGCACGATCAGGACGATGCCGATCAGCGCCAGCACCGAATACGTGCCCTTGTAGCGGCGCTCCCCCCATGCGGTGACCAGGCGGCCGCGCGCGGCCTGCAGCATCGGCAGCGTGTGGACACCGAGGAAAAACACCAGTCCGGCGACGAGCAGGGTCATCGGCAAGCTCCGTGGATGACGATCAATCGTACCAATCGCCGGCAACGAGCAGGATCGAACTACGCGCCGGACCGCCGATCGAACCGAGGTCGAGGAGATAGAGCGATGGTCGAGACCGCCAACCAGAGCACCCGTCAGCCGCGATGCGCCCACGCGCTGTGCAAATGCACGGTGCCGGCCGGCCAACGCTATTGCAGCGAGCACTGCCAGCGGGAAGCCGCGCATCCCTCGCGTGTCGAAGGCAGCAAGTGCGGCTGCGGGCACGCCGCGTGCGACGAGACGGCGGGGTGAGGACGCGCCTCACCCGCCCTGTCGGGCATCCTCTCCCCGCGAGCGGGGAGAGGGCAGTGTAGGGGTATCTAAGCCGCCTGTTTCTGCGCTGCCGCGAGCTTCGCCTGCGCGTCGCGCAGCGCGGTGCGCAAGCCTTCCTGCACCACCGGGTGATAGAACGGCATCTCGAGCATCTGCTCGATGGCGAGGTTCATCTGCCGCGCCCAGGCGAGCAGATGCCCGATGTGCTCGGCGTCCGGGCCGATCATCTCGGCGCCGAGGAACAGCCCTGTCCCGACCTCGGCGTAGACGTGCAGCAATCCGCGGTTACGCAGCATCACGCGCGAGCGTCCCTGGTCCTCGAAGGACACCGCGCCGGTCACGTGCGGCACGTTGCGTACCGCGGCGTAGCCGCCACCCACCGTCGCGATCTGCGGATCGGTGAACACGATGCCCAGGCCCGCGCGACGCAGGCCCGGGCGCACGTCCGGGTAGTGCGCCGCGTTGGTGCCCGCGATGCGACCTTCGTCGGCCGCTTCGTGCAGCAACGGCGCGTCGTCGTCGACGTCACCCGCGAGGAAGATGCTCGACTGCCCGGCGCGCATGGTCGTGCGGTCGAACAGCGGCACGCCGAAGCGGTCGACCGCAAGCGATGTGTTGGCGAGATCGAGGCCCTGCACGTTCGGACGCCGGCCCGTGGCGGCGAGCAGGTAGTCGAAGCGCTCGGACTGCGTGCTGCCGTCGAGCGCACGATACGTCACTACGACGGCGTCGCCGTCGCGCCCGACTTCCGCGCGCGCGTCGGTGTCGAGATAGAGCTCGGCGCCGAACAGGCGTCGCGCGCATTCGAGAACCTGTGGATCGGCGAGGGGACCGACGCCGCCACCACGGCCGAAGATCTTCACTCGCACGCCGAGGCGATGCAGCGCCTGGCCGAGCTCGAGCCCGATCACGCCAGGACCGAAAACCGCGACGCTCTGCGGCAGGTCCTGCCATTCGAACACGTCGTCGTTGACCACGAGGCGCTCGCCCAGCGCGCGCCATGCCGCCGGGTACACGGGGGACGAGCCCGTCGCGATCACGATGCGCGGCGCCTTGATGAGCGTGTCGCTTCCGGCGCCATCCGGCGCGGGCCCGACCATCAGCGTGTGATCGTCGACGAAGCGCGCGTAGCCGCGCACCTTGTCCGCGGCCGGAAGGCGCTCGACGCCTTCCACGACGAAGCCGACGAAGCGATCGCGCTCGCGCCGCACGCGCGCCATCACCGCCTTGCCGTCGACCCTCGGCGGCGCGTCGAGCGTGAATCCGAACGCCGCGAAGCGCTCGAGGCCGTGCAACGCCTCGGCGGGCGCGACGAGCAGCTTGCTCGGCATGCAACCCACGCGCGCGCAGGTCGTGCCGTACGGCCCGCCTTCGACGATCAGCGCGCGCTTGCCGGCCGACTTGACGGCGCGATACGCCGCCAGGCCGGCGGTGCCGGCACCGATGACGGCGACATCGGTTTCAAGGGTGCGCATGGGACTGTGCCGGTTATCGAGACCGTTCGATTATGGGGGACACGCGGACGTCGTCGGGCGGCAGAGCCGCCCGACGGACCGTCCTCGACGATTCCTGCCTGTCGCTAAGCCGCCCGGCTCAAGCCCCTCGCAGGCTCTCGTCTTGCACGCAGCCATGCGTCGAGCTCGGCCGAGCCGCCGATCAGCTCGCCATTGACGAACACCTGCGGCACGGTCTGCGCGCGGGCGATCGCCCCGAGTGCCTTGGTGCGGATCGCGTGCGGCAACGGCACCTCGACGTACTCGATGCCGGCGTCCCCGAGCTTTGCCTTGGCACCGGCGCAGAACGAGCAGCCTTCACGCGTCAGGATCGCGACCTGGTCGGGCCTCTTCGCCTTCGGATCGATGAAGTCGAGCATCGTGTCGGCGTCGGATACCTCGAACGGGTCGCCCGGCTCCTGCGGCTCGACGAACATCTTCTCGATCACCTTGTCGCGCACCAGCATCGAGTAGCGCCACGAGCGCTTGCCGAAATTGAGGTCGGACTTGTCGACCAGCATGCCCATCTTCTCGGTGAACTCGCCGTTGCCGTCGGGCAGCAGGAACACGTTGGCCGCCTCCTGGTCTTTCGCCCATTCCTGCATGACGAAGGGGTCGTTCACCGAGATGCAGACGATCTCGTCGATGCCGTGCGCCTTGAACACGGGCGCGAGCTCGTTGTAGCGGGGCAGGTGCGTCGACGAGCAGGTCGGCGTGAAAGCGCCGGGCAGCGAGAAGACGACGACGTTGCGGCCGCCGAAGATCGCATCGCTCGTCACGCTCGCCCATTCGCCGTTGCGGCGCAGGCGAAACGACACCTCGGGGATGCGCTGTCCATCGCGGGGGGAAAGTGCCTGAGTCATGTCGGCTGGTTCTCCATCGGGGTTGATCGATATACACTTACTATTGTCGTGTCTAGTTCGATAAATATCAAGTTTAATAAACTGATCGAACCAATAAAATGGTGCTATGGACCGGGCGACAAAAAAGCGGGGCGCCGCCGCCCCGCTCGTTGGAGTCGCCCTGCCGGTCAGGGTTTCAGCTGGGCACGGATCTCCCCGCCGGGGTGCGCGGCGGTGTGCACGTTGACGTAGAGGTCGCCCTTCTTGAACGCCTCGTACTGCGCGTCGGTGAGCTTCGCGCCGGCCGGCACCGAGAAGCCGTCGCCGCTCTTGGTGAGGGGAATGATGACGCCGCCGTTCTTGCCCGCCGCGCCTTCGTGAATGTGCGCGGCGGTCGGCGTCAGGCCGCTCACCGTGATGGCGCCGCTGACCGTCTTGTCGTCCTTCACGGAGATCGTGCCGCTGCCCTTGGCCTGCGTGCTCACCGCCGGCACCTCCTGGTCTCCGGAAAGCGCGACCTTGACGTCCTCGGCCAGCGCGACCTGGGCGCCGAACGCCAGCGCCGCCACGGCCAGCGCCCGGGCCAGCGGACGCCGCGCAAATTGACGATCGTTCATTTCATTCTCCTCGAAAGTGGTCGGTTTGCCCGCGCGAGGCGCGGTCTGCTGCGAACGGGTGCGCATGGGCCGTCCGGACGACGTGGCGACCCCGCCCCGTCGGTATGGTACGTCCCGCAGCAACGAATGGATGCCCGGACGCGTTTATTCCCCGTCTGGTGCACGGCGATATCATGCGGCAGCGAACCGCGCGGAAGACTCGGCCGGCTGAAATGTTCGCGCAACCGCGCACGACCAATGCGTAACGTGGTCGACACCACGTACTTTCCCAGGATTCTCCATGAGCCCCACCCGCCTGCCCGTCCGAACCGCGCTCGCCCTGCTGGCGGCGATCCTGCTCGATGCCTGCGGCGCGCCGCTGCTCGCGGCGCCCCTGCCGCTGCCCGCCGTCGACGCTCCCAAAGCCGCCGCCCCCGGCGCCCAGACGGCCGTGTTTGCCGGCGGCTGCTTCTGGGGGGTGGAAGCCGTATTCCGGCACGTGAAGGGGGTAAAGTCGGCCGTGTCCGGTTATGCGGGCGGCAACAAGAGCACCGCCTCGTACGAGATCGTCAGCACGGGCATGACGGGCCACGCCGAATCGGTGCAGGTGACCTACGACCCGTCCCAGATCACCTACGGCGAGCTCCTGCGGATCTTCTTCTCCGTCGCGCACGACCCGACGCAATTCAATCGCCAGGGTCCCGACCACGGCACCCAGTACCGCTCGGCCATTTTCGCCGAGAACGCCGAGCAGAAGCGCATCGCCGACGCCTACATCGCGCAGCTCACCGCCGCGAAGGCTTTCACGGACCCGATCGTCACGCAGGTCGTGCAGTTGCCTGCCTTCTACCCGGCCGAGGACTACCACCAGAACTACCTCGCCAAGCACCCCGACCAGCCGTACATTGTCTATAACGATCTGCCCAAGCTCGCGGCCCTGAAGGAGCAGTTTCCAGCGCGCTACGTCGGCAAATAGGGCCGTGCCGGCAACCCCTTGCGCACCATTCTTGAAAAAACTGGCTTGGTGGCGTACAAACAGGTAAACTATGCGCCGTTTGTAGCACACGACTGGGTCCAACGAGGTGGTTTGCAGCGGATGTGGTAGCGCGCTGAGCGCAACATTGCCGGTTTGCTCGGTCTGCAACGCCGGTTTTGTCGTCAAGGCGATGGGGCAGGCTGCCCCAGAGGCAGCGCTGTCCGCCGCGCCCGTCGCGGCCGTTGCAGGACCGAGCGATCTCTTTCCCATTCCGGACGTGCTGGTCGGCGACCCCGCCGAGCGCCGGGTGCGTCCCACGCTGGCCGTGCTCTATCGGCTGGCGGTCGGTCCGGCGGCGGATTACTACACGCCGCGCTTCCTCAAGTTCGAGCGCACCGGCCACGCCGCGCCCGGCTGGCACTGGGCGGCCATGCTCGTGCCCCCGGCCTGGGCCTTCTACCGGAAGCTCTGGATCACGGGCATCGTGTACGCCGCCATGCCGATCGTGGGCGCGCTCGCAGTGCGCATGCTGGGCGAGCACATCGACGACTGGAACATTCCTTTCCTGATCGTCGCGGCGTTGCTGATATGGCTGCTGCCGTCGCTGTGCGCGGCCACGCTGGCCGACAGCCTGCTCTACCGCCGCATACGCCGGCTGGTCCGGCGGGCCGAGGCCACGTCGGTCAACGCAGCCGAGGCCGCGCGCGTGATCACCGCGCGCGATCCCACGTCGGGCATTGGGGGGCTGCTGCTCGGCGTGGGCGCCATCGCGATCGCATTGGCGGTCGCAGCGCCCGATCTTTTCCGCGCCTACAGCGAGCACACCGTGCGCGAGCAGGTCGCGGCGGCGCTGTCGGCCGTAAAGGACGTGCAGCAGAAGGTCGAGGAGCGATACGAGCGCACCGGGCGCGCCCCGCAGAAGCGCGAAGAGCTCGCAGTGCCGTCGGCGCAGTGGGCGCACATGCTCGAGGAGCTGTCGCTCAACCCCGCCACGGGGCGGCTGCGCCTGAGCCTCGGGCCCGCGGTGCCCGAGCTGTGGGGCAAGACGCTGCTGCTCGCCCCGGCGCTCGACGTGTTCCAGCGCGTGCGCTGGTTCTGCATTCCCATCGACATTCCGGCTAAATACCTGCCCAAGGAATGCCGCTCGGCCTGAGGGCCGCGGACGGCAGTCCCGCATCCGACGGAACAAACCCGCCGCGCGGCGTGTTGAACGTCTGCGCAGGCAGGGTTGTCCCTCTCGTAGCTTCCATCCTCGAGGAGTCCGCGTGTCGTACAGGACGCTCGTCGCAGTCATCGCCGTTGCGTCGCTCGCGAGCGGCGCCGCGGCCGCGCAATCGCAACGCATCGCGGGCGACGTGGTGTCCGCGGATGCGGGCATGCTCACCGTGCGTGCGCAAGACGGCGCCACGTCGAGCCTCACGTTGCCGCAGAACGTGCGCATCACCGCGCGCACGCGCGCCGACTGGAGTCAGATCAAGCAGGGCAGCTACGTCGGCACGACCGCCGTGCCGCAATCGGACGGCACGTTGCTCGCCAAGGAAGTGCACATCTTCACCGAGGCCCAGCGCGGCACCGGCGAAGGTCACTACCCGATGTCCACGCCGGGCGACACGATGACCAACGCGACCGTGTCGAGCATGGGTCCGGCACGCCCGCGCGACACGATGACCAACGCCACGGTCGCGGCCCAGGCGAGCGGGCCCGCCGCCCACCGCCTGACGCTGACCTACAAGGGCGGCGAGAAGACGGTCGTGGTGCCCGACGCCGTACCGATCGTCGCAAGCGAGCCGGGCGATCGCTCGCTGCTCGTGCCGGGCGCGCATGTCGTGGTCTACGCGCGTCCGGAAGCGAACGGCGCGCTGACGGTGGAGCGCGTGAGCGTGGGAAAGAACGGCTTCAAGACACCGATATAGGACACAAGGGAAAGCAAAGTCGAGCGGCGCCGCGCGCCGCTCGTCGCCATGTCCGAGCCGCCGGGGTGTTGCGCCGGCGGCTTCTGACTCGGTGTGAAGCGCTTTTACTTGTCCAATTCCGGGTAGTTGCGAAATATCCCCTGCTCGTTGAACGGAATCCTTCTCGGCGACGCAAGATACGCTGCGATGCGCGGTCGTGCGGCAACCTCGTCGTGCAACCCCATGACGCGCGGATGACGCCGCGCGAGGCGCTTCATCGCCTTGGGGAACGCGTAGCGCAGTCCCGCGACGAGCTGGAATAGCGACAGGTCGGCGTACGTGGCGCGTGCACCCACGAGCCACGGGCCGCGCGCATTGCTCGCCAGCACGCGCTCGAAATAGCGCAGGTATTTCGGCAGGCGATTCGCGATCACGTCGGCCGCTTTGCGCCGCGCCTCGGGCTTCTGGTCCTCGTAATACAGCCTGGCCGCGATCGGATGATGCGTGTCGTGCACCTCGGCCACCACGTCGGCGATGGTGAGCTGCAGCTGGTGCGTGAAAAGCCGTCCGGCGGTGTCGCGCGGCGCGAGCCTGTGACGCTCGCCGAGGAACATGAGGATGTTCGCCGTTTGCGCGATGACCATCGCGCCTGTCTTGAGGAACGGCGGCGCGAACGGCGGGCGTGCGGCACGCCCATCGTCCATGATCGCCTGCATGCGTTTGATGCCGCCCCGCTGCCGCGCGACGTCCACGTACGGTGCGGCCGCATCCTCGAGCGCGAGGCGCACGAATTCGCCGCGCCCCTGGATTTCGGGCCAGTAGTACAGCTCGTAGGTCATGCGATGCCCTCCGCGCGGACCGTCCGCGCTCAGCCGGCCGACTGGCGGCGTACCAGGCGCAGGCGCGTCGCGGGCGGCGGGGCGAAGCGCTCGGGCGCGGCGATGCCGAAACCCTGCGCGTAGTCCACGCCGATCGCGCGCAATGCCTCCAGCGTCGCGTTGTTCTCCACCGACTCGGCGATCGTAAGCTTACCCATGAGATGGCCGATGCGGTTGATCGCCTCGACCATCGCGCGATCCACCGGGTCGTGCAGCAGGTCCTTCACGAACGCGCCGTCGATCTTGAGGAAGTCGACCGGAAGGTGCTTGAGGTACGTGAACGACGACACGCCGACGCCGAAGTCGTCGAGCGCGAAGCGGCATCCGCGGCCGCGCAGCGCGGTCATGAACTCGACCGCCTTGGTGAGGCTGGTCACCGCGGTGGTCTCGGTGATCTCGAAGCAGACGGAGGCATGCGGAATGCGGTGGCGCAGGAGCTGTTGTTGCACGAAGTCGAGGAACTCGTCGTCCGACAGCGATGCGCCGGACACGTTGATCGCGCAAATGCCGAGGCTCTCCAGCAATCCCGCGGCCGCGTACTCGGCCATGATCCCGAGCGCGGTGCCGACGACCCAGCGGTCGACCGCGGGCATCAGGTGATAGCGCTCGGCCGCCGGAATGAAGGACATCGGCGGCACCATCTGGCCGTTCTCGTCGGTGAGCCGCAGCAGCAGCTCGGTGTAGCGCGTGTGCGCCCCGTCGCGGCGCACGGCCTGCAGCGGCTGCGCGTAGAGGCAGAAGCGATGCTGCTCGAGCGCCCCGTGGAGGCGGTTGGCCCATTCCATCTCGCCGTGTCGCAACGCGAGCTCGTCGCTCTCCGGGCTCCATACCTGCACGCGGTTGCGGCCCTTGTCCTTGGCCATGTAGCACGCCGCGTCGGCGGCGGAGAGCACCTGCGCGAGCGTTCGCGTGCCGGGGCCGAGGCTCACCAGGCCGATGCTCACGTGCACGCGGAAGGGACGCTGCTTCCACACGAAGTGGAAGTCGCCGATGGTCTTGCGCAGCGACTCGGCGACGCGCAACGCTGCAGAAGGTGCACAGTGCACGAGCAGGACCCCGAACTCGTCGCCGCCGAGGCGAGCGAGCGTGTCGCTTTCGCGCAGCCGCTGGCGCAGCAGCGCGCTCACCTGCCGCAGCAGCTCGTCGCCCGCAGCGTGGCCGCAGGTGTCGTTGACGAGCTTGAACTCGTCGAGATCCAGATACAGCACGGCGTGGCTGCCCGCGCGCTCGCGCGCCTCGGACAGCACCCTGCTCACGCGCTGCTCGAACTCGCGCCGGTTCGGCAACGCGGTGAGCCCGTCGTGGCTCGCAAGGTGCGCGAGGCGGCTCGCGTATTGGCGCTCGCGGCTCATGTCGTGGAACACCAGCACCACACCGACCGTCGTTCCGGCGCGGTCGCGTATCGGCGCGGCGCTGTAGTCGACGGCGATCGGCGTGTCGTCGCGCTGGCGCAGCGCGACGTTGCCCTCGGACTTCACCGGGCAGCCGTCACGCAGCGCGCGCGCCACCGGATCGGGGAGTTCCTGTCCGCTTGCTTCGTCCTGGAGCCTGAACACGGTCGCGACCGGCGCGCCGCGCGCATCGCGCGTGGCCCACCCGGTGAGGCGCTCGGCGACGGGATTGACATAGTCGACGGTGCCCGCGACGGAAACGGTGATCACGGCATCGGCGATCGACGCCAGCGTCACCTGCGCGCGCTCGGTGTGCTCGAACAGCGCCGCCTCGGCCTGCTTGCGCTCGGAGATGTCCGTGAGCGAGCCGGCCATTCGCACCGGCTTGCCGCCCACGCCCAGGAATGCGCGTCCGCGCGTGCGAAACCATCGATACGTGCGATCGCGCGTGCGCAACCGGAACTCCAGGTCGAGCGGCTCGCCCGTCTCGAGATGACGGCGGAATTGCGCGAAGGTGCGGCGGCGATCGTGCGCATGCACGAGGCGCAGGAACGCCGCCGGCGTCGCGCGCAGCGCTCCGGGCTCGTGACCCAGCAGGTGCTCGAAGCGCGGCGAGAACCAGATGGACGGATGCGCGAGGCTCCAGTCCCAGATCCCGTCGTTGGTGCCGCTCACCGCATGGTGGAAACGCTCCTCGGATTGCCGCAGCGCATGCTCGAAGGAGGAGCCGCGGCGGATCAGGCGGCGCGTGTGCAGCGCGACCAGCACGAGCAGCAGCACGGCGATCGCCGCCGTGATCGCGGTCAATATGAGCTCCATGCGCCGCGACGCTTCGTCGAACGTCGCGGCGAACGTGCGCGTCAGCGCCGTGAGGTCGCGATCGATCGTGCGGATGCGGGTTAGGCTGGGCGCCAGGTCCGCGGGATCGCGCACGCCGGACGCGATCGCCTTCTGCAGATCGCGCGCGGCGACGTCGAGCTCCGCGACCTGCGCATCCGCCTGCACCCAGAGGTCGATGGCACGCGCCATGAACCCGACGCCGCGGAAGCGCAGGAACAGGTCGACCATGCTGTCGATGTCGTCGGCATGGTTGCGCCCTTCGCGCAGGCCGTCGACGGCGCGTGCGCGATCGGGATGCGGATGATCGAGCGCGAGTCGCGCCTTGCGGTCGCCGAGCGTCACGGCGAGCTCGCCCTGGTATTGCGCGAAGTAGTCCTCGTTGCGCGTCTGCGCGTACTGCTCGAGATAGCCGACCGCGTTCTTCTGCGCGTTGGCCCACAGGGTCTCGGCGCTCACGTACGCGCGCACGCCGCGCATGACGTGCAGCGTCGCGTCGCCGAGCAGCAGCAGCAGCGCGACCGTGGCCACGAAGGGCCAGATCATGCGAGCGAGGCGCCAGCGATCGGCCGGCAGCGCAGTCGAGGCGGGTGGGATGTCGGGCACGGCGCTGACGCGGGTCTCGGATCCGCGTGTTGCGAGCGTGCAAGGGTAGCAACGGCGGCCCATAAGCACGCTTCGGCGCCGACCAACGGCGCTCGCGCGGATGGCGCGCGGCGTGTCCGATACAGTATGTCGTCATCGCGCGAGCGCCGGCCTTGCCGAGCGGCGCAGCCGCCCCAACGTTCAGCCCATGCCGCCCGTCACCACCGCGCTCATAATCGCCAACGTCGTCGGCTTCCTCATCCAATCCGTCGTGCCCGGCATCGTCGGGCCGTTCGCGCTGTGGCCCTTCGCGAGCGGGGCCGAGAGCGGCGGCCAGGTGAGCTTCGCGCCGTGGCAGCTCGTCACGTACGCGTTCCTGCACGGCAGCCTGCTGCACATCGGCTTCAACATGCTCGCGCTGTACATGTTCGGCGGCGCGGTGGAGCGGGTGTTCGGCGAGCGGCGCTACCTCGTCTACTACTTCGTGTGCGTGGTCTCCGCCGCCATCACGCAATTGATCGTCGCGGCGCTGTCGGGCGCGGTCTATCCGACCATCGGTGCATCGGGTGGCGTATTCGGGTTGCTGCTCGCGTTCGCGATCTATTTTCCGCACAACCGCGTGATGCTGCTGTTTCCTCCCATTCCGATGCCCGCGCGCGTGTTCGTGGTCCTGTACGCTGCGCTCGAGCTCTATCTCGGCGTGACGGGAACGCAGGAAGGCGTCGCGCATTTCGCGCATCTCGGCGGCATGATCGGCGGATACGCGATGCTGCGATTGGATCGGCGCCGCTCATCGGGTTTTCGCCGCCGCTGACGATGGCTGCAACGTCGAAGCGATTTACACCCGTGCCGTTCGTGCGCGGCGCCTTGCGCGCAAGTGCCGGGCGGCAAACGAACCCGGCGCCCCTGGCAGACTTCTTGCAAACAGGAGCGTGCGAACCGGTTGCGATATCGCGCCTGCGGTTGCCGCGCGGTACGATCGGGGGACTCGGAGGTATGCATGAAATCCATTCTCGACCCGGCTTTTCGTTATACGTCCAGCGCCAACACCGACATTCGCAAGACGTTTGCGCGCGTGCGCCGTGAGATGCGGCGTCAGGCGCAAACGAACGAGCGCCAGGACGTCGACAGCGCCGTCAAGGTCACGCCGATTTTCCGCAATCAGCGCCCGGCCGCCTGATCATTTGCACGGGACCGGCGCAGCGGCGGTAGCGCGTGCGCCGCGCGCTCGTCTCCCGTCCCTTCGCCGTTGACAGGCCGCTGTAAGGGCGGCGTCCGTTCGTCCGCCGCACCGGCAAATCTTGCCGGATCGCGCAGATTTTTCTGCCGGCACCAGGCTGGCGGCGCTTCACAACGGAGCCGGAAGCGTCGATGATGCTGCGCCGGCGCGGCCGCCTCGCCTTCGGGCGCGCGCGAGAGCGCCGAACCCGCATCCGCGCACCGAACTTCTCATGCACCGCAAACGCTCGAGTCACTGTCCGCGCTGCGCAATCCTTCCACCACGGGTGCTGCGGCGAATCGCCATGCACGGCTCGCCCGCGCAGCGCGAGGCCGCGCTCGGCACGCTCGCGACCGACCAGACGCTGCGCCTCGCGCGCGCAACCTATGGGCTGCTCGAGTCCGGCGCGCACAGGGCGCTGCTGTCGGCGGGCGCGTTCGCCAAGCAGCGCACCGTCTACGACGCGCACGGCGGCGAAACGCTGCCCGGAAAAGCCGTGCGGCACGAGGGCGCACCGGCCGGCCGCGACGCGGCGGTGAACGAAGCGTACGACGGCCTCGGCGCGACGTTCGACTTCTACGCGGAAGTCTTCGACCGCAACTCGATCGACGACGAGGGGCTGCACCTCGATGCGACGGTGCACTTCGGCAAGCGCTACGACAATGCGTTCTGGAACGGCCAGCAGATGGTCTTCGGCGATGGCGACGGCGACCTCTTCAACCGCTTCACCGTCTCGCTCGACGTCATCGCCCACGAGCTCACGCACGGGGTGACGGCGGACGAGGTCGGCCTCGTCTACATGGGCGAGCCCGGCGCGCTGAACGAATCCATCTCCGACGTGTTCGGCGTGCTGGTGAAGCAATACGCGCTGAAGCAGACCGCGGCGCAGGCCGACTGGCTCATCGGCGAGGGTCTTTTCACCTCCCGCGTGCACGGCGTCGCGCTGCGCTCGATGAAGGCGCCGGGAACCGCGTTCGACGATCCGGTGCTCGGCAAGGACGACCAGCCGGACTCGATGAAGGGATACCTGCACACGAGCGCGGACAACGGCGGCGTGCACACCAATTCCGGCATCCCGAACCATGCGTTCTATCTCGCCGCCACGAACCTGGGCGGCCACGCGTGGGAGACGGCGGGTCGCGCGTGGTACGAGACGCTGCGCGACAAGCGCCTGCGGCGCACGGCGACGTTTCGCCAGTTCGCGCAGCGCACGGTGCAGAACGCCGACCAGTATCTCGGCGCCGACGCCCGCAAGGCCGTTGCGGCAGCGTGGTCCGAAGTCGGCGTGAAGACGAGCTGAGCGATGCGCATCGAGCTGCGCGTCGACGGCGGCCTCGCGAGCTTTCCCGGGCTGCGCAGGCCCGTGACGATCGACTGCGACCGGCTGCCGCCGGCGCGCGCCGCGCGCCTGCGCGGGCTCGTCGAGCGTGCACGCTTCTTCAGCACGCAGGCGCCGGCGTCGTCGGCCGCCGCTCGCGACGCGCGCACCTACACGATCGAGGTCGACGACGGCACGCAATGCCGCACGCTCACGCTGCCGGAGCCCATCGACGACGCGCCGCTGCGCGAGCTCGTCGCGGAGATCCGCGATTGCGCGCGGAGCCTGCGCAGCGGCTGAGCCGCGCTCGATTCGACGACGACAACAACGACGGGGAGGAAGCGATGTGGGCAACGTGGGTGGCATGCGTGTTCGGTTGCGTCGCGCTGGCCGGCTGCGCGACGACCGGGCGTGGTGACCTTGCGTCGATCGGCAAGCCCGTGGACGAGCTGGTCGACGACTTGAAGCACGAGCTCGCGCAGGTGCACTGGCGCATACGAAGCCCGCGTCCCGCCTGCGGCACGACCGCGCCGCGCGAAGTCGACCTGCGCCAGGGCGCCGTCGTGCTGACGCTGGAGCGCGTCGCTCAGGCGTCCATCGGGGGCGACATACGCCTCGTCGCGCTGCCGCTGGGCGACGTTTCGCTGGAGCCGTTCGGCTCGGCCGATTGGACGCGCAATCGCGAGCGCACGCTCACGATGAAGCTCGAAGTCGGCGGCGCGCCGCCGATCGTGGATGTCGACACGGCGCCCAGGGCGAGCGGCGCGGTCGCGCAGGCGCTCAACGCCGCCATCGACGGATTCATGCGCTCGAGCGAGAGCGAGCCGTGCATAAGGCTCTCGGCGCTGAAGCTCACGCTCGTGCTCGACGTGAAGCAGGAGGCGAGCGGCGGCTTCCGCGTGATCGTCCCGGCGATCCGCATCGCGGGCGAGCGCGACACGCGCGCGGTGAACACGCTCACCCTCGAGTGGGCGCACGTGCTGTCGAACGGATTCCTCTAGGCCGATCAGTCGGGCAGGCGCGACGCGTGCCCGGATACCTGACGCCACGACTCGCCGCTGCGCGTCCACGTGTCGGTGTAGCGCAGCGTGACCTCCTGCTGCTGCCCGCGCAAGCGGTAGCGCTGGTGCAGCGTGCCGGTCAGCACGGCGGTGTCACCCCAGATGCGCACCATGACGTCGCGCGTCTCGTTGTCCTGGAACTCCAGGTCGGGACGCACGATCTCGGCGAGTATTTCCTGCTTGGTCTTCACCTTGCCGGTGCCCGTGACCAGCAGCCAGTCGTCGGAGAGAAGATCGCTCACGCGCTGCGCGTCGCGCGTCGCGATCGCCTGGTTGAGCTCGCGCTCCAGATTGCGCAGCTTGGGGCCCTCGTCGGTGGCCGCGCCGCACAGCATCGCGCACAAGGCCGCGAGCGCGGCGCCACGTAGGCAAACGCGTTTCATCGACTCGCTCGTTGGAGGCAACCGGGCATTCTACCCCCGGGGCCGCCGCCGGCGAGGCGTCTAGGGCTCGTCGCGGAAGACGACGCTGAACGGGCGGGGGAGGGCGGCCAGCTCGGTGACGAAGTGCACGACGACGAACGAGCTGAGGGACATCAGCTCCTCGCGCATCGCCTGCGCGCCCGCCTGCTTGTTCGCCATGCGGCCCCAGCGCGAGCGCCGCTCGGGACCGCGCGAGCGCACGACGGCGCCGAACGTGAGCTCGGGCAGCTCGGCGGCGCGGCTCATGTAAGCCCCCGAGACGGCGAGCGCCTCGATCTCCAGCGGATTGCGCGTCCATTCGCCGTTGATCTGGCGGCTGATCTCGCAGGCGCGCGCGACGAGCTGGCGGGCGCGCGCCCTCGACAGCGGCTCGACCACGCGCGCCGCGGCGAATTCGCGCAGGCGGTCGGTGACCTCGAAATCGTCGGGCTGCCCCGCGTGCGGCTTGATGAGGCCTCCGTGCACCAGCTGGCTCAGGAGCGCCTCGCCCTCCAGGCTGTCGACCGCGAAGTCCTGCTTCAGGTGCTCGGCGCGCACGTGCGCGCGCTCGGGCGGAAGGCCCACGATGCGCGTGAGCACGCGTCCGGCGGCGGTACGCAGATGAAGGGGGTCGAGCCCGAAGTAGCGATGCCGGGCGACGAGCGTGCGGGCTTTCATGTGTCGCAGCGGTGCGAACGGAGCGCCATGACGGTAGCATAAGGCTCCGCGCGGCGCCACGGTGGCGTACATCCGGTTCCGCACCACCTGTGGTGCCCATGCGACAGCGCGGCAGCGCCGGCGTACGCGCTATCATGGGCTATCCGCCGGCCGTGGCGCATCGCGGCGGCACGACGTCCTGCCCGCCATGCCCGCCCGCATCAATCGCTCCACGAGCGCCCGGCGCGCGGCGGAGGCGCTCACCTCCATGACCATCGAGGTGAGCGAGGAAGCCGGCGTTCGCTACCTGCACTTCGGCTCGCGCTGGATCCAGGGCGCCATGCGCATGCGGCGCACGCACGCGCTGGAGCTCGAGTACACGCGCGACATGATGTTCCCCTTGCTGCTCGACGTGGAGCCCGATTGGCCGCGCCGCGTGCTGATCATCGGTCTCGGCGCGGCGTCGATCACGAAGTTCGTGTACCGCCATCGGCCGCACGCGCTGATCACGGTGGTCGAGATCGAGGCGCGCGTGGTGGCAGCCGCGCGGCAGTATTTCCGTCTCCCGGCCGAGACCGCGCGGCTCGCCGTCGAGCTCGGCGACGGCGCCGCGTACGTCGCGCAGCCGGGCGTCGCGTACGACTGGATACTCGTCGATGGCTTCGACGCGCACGGCCTTGCCGGCGCGCTCGACACGCGGTCGTTCTATCGCAATTGCCGCGACCGGCTGACCGAGCGCGGCGTGCTCACCGCGAACCTGCTGCGCCGCAGCCGCGGCTGCGAAGCGAGCGTCGCGCGAATCGGCGAAGCGTTCGAGCACCGCGTGCTCACGCTGCCGACCTGCGCAAGCGGCAACACCGTGGCAGTCGCCATCAGGGGCCCGCGATTGCGCGTGGCGCGTGCGGACCTGCGCCGCGCAGCCGAGACGCTGCGCGAGACGACGGGTCTCAACCTGCTGCGCACTGTGGGCCGGCTCGCCGCGTCGACGCCCCCCGGCGGCGTGCTGATGCTCTGAAGGAGGCTGCCATGAGATTCCGCCACGATCCCGACGGCACGCGGCTGCCCATCAAGCTCGACACGACCACCAACGGCGAGTTCGCGCCCATACCGCTCGCGCCCGTCCATCGCCGCGCGCGTGCGCTCGCGCTCGAGCAAGCGGCCGCGAACGCGCGCCGCTGCGGTGAGACTCGCCGGGCGTTTCTCGTGTCCGCCTGCGGCGTCGCGACGACGCTGCTCGGGTTCAATGCCGCCTATGCCGCCACGGGACGTCGAGGCGGCTACTACGACCTGCCGCCGGACGCTGCACTGGACCTGCAGGTCGCACGCTCGGTGCTCGATCGCGACGAGTTCATCTTCGACGTGCAGGGCCATTTCGTGAATCCGTCGGGCGCATGGATCCGGCGCCGGCCCGGCAACGCGCAGATGTTCCGCGGCTTTCCCGCAACGCAGGCGTGCGCCGACAAGCCCGGATCGGGCTTCCTCGACTGCCTGAACGGCGACGCTTTCGTCAAGGACGTGTTCCTCGATTCGGACACCGACCTCGTCGTACTGTCGTTCGTGCCGTCGCTGCGCGACGCCGAGCCGCTCACGATCGAGGAGGCCGAGGCCACCGCACGCATCGTGGAAAAGCTCGAGGGCACGCATCGGCTGCTGATCCACGGGCGCGTCAATCCCAACCAGGCCGGCGACCTCGACGGCATGGACGCGCTCGCGCAGCGGCATCGCGTCGCCGCGTGGAAGACCTATACGCAGTGGGGCCCGGACGGCAAGGGGTTCTTCCTCGACGACGATCCGGGCCTCGCGCTGATCGAGAAGGCGCGCAAGCTCGGGATACGCAACGTCGCCGTTCACAAGGGCCTGCCCTTCGGGCCGCAATCGTACGAGCACTCGACGTGCGTCGACGTGGGACGCGTCGCGAAGCGCTATCCGGACGTGAACTTCCTGATCTACCACTCGGGATTCGTGCCGGGCCGCGCCGAGGGGCCGTACGATGCGAACCGCAGCGACGGCATCGACGCATTGATCACGAGCCTGCGCGACAACGGCATCGGGCCGCGCGGCAACGTGTACGCCGAGCTCGGGTCGACCTGGCGCTTCCTCATGCGCGATCCCGATTCGGCCGCGCACGCGCTCGGCAAGCTGCTGAAGCACGTCGGCGAGGACAACGTGCTGTGGGGCACCGATTCGATCTGGTACGGCTCGCCGCAGGACCAGATCCAGGCATTCCGCACGTTCCAGATCGCCGACGCGCTCTGCGAGCGCCACGGGTATCCGAAGGTCACCCCGGCGCTTCGGGCCAAGGTGTTCGGGCGCAATGCGCTGCGCGTCTATGCGATCGAGCCCGCGGTGCTGCAAGAGCACTTGCCGCGCGATGCGGTCACCCGGCAGCGCAGCGAATATCGCGAGCGTGCCGATCCCTCCTTCCTCACCTACGGCCCGCGCACGCGGCGCGAGTTCCTGAACCTCAAGGCCTGGAGCGGCGAGGGCTAGTCGCCGGGCCGCACGCAGGATCGGCGGCACGCAGAGCCCCGATGCGCGCCGCGACGGCGCGCCGAAGAAGCGCGGCCCGTCGCGACGGGCTCGTTCGTGCGGCCCGGTCGCTGCATGCATTCGAACTCGCACGCCGCTCCTGCGATCCAATGCAACGAGCACTACGACGAGCCGGTCGATGCTGCAGTTCCTGCCACGCGCCATCGGACGTTCACTGCGGCCGTTGCGAGCCGGCCTCGGCAGGACCGCGCTCAGCGAGCTCGACGCCGATCCGCGCAACGGGTCGATCGATTTGTTCAGCGCCGCGTTTTCCGACGGCGAGCGCATTCCCAGGCGCTACACCGCCGACGGCGCCGGCGTTTCACCGTCGATCCAGTGGCGCGGCGTGCCGCGCGGCGCCGCTTCGCTCGTTCTGATCGTCGAGGACATGGACAGCCCGACGGCGCATCCCTTCGTGCACGCGATCGTATGGGGACTGCCCGCCGGCGACGGCGGCCTGCCGGAAGGTGCGCTGTCGAATGCGCGAGCGCGCCTGCGTGGACCGCCCATGGGCCGCAACTCGGATCACCAGGCGCGGTATCGCCCGCCCAAGCCGCCGCGGGGGCATGAGCCGCATCGATACGCCTTCGAGGCCATCGCGCTCGACGTCGCGCCGAGCTTTGCGGCGCCGCCCGTACGCGCCGAGATCGTCGAAGTCGCGCGGGGCCACGTCGTCGGCGCCGGCTGCCTCATCGGCACGTACGCACGCGGTTAGTCGGCGAGCGAAGGGGCCCGTGCGCCCCCGCGACGCTATTCGGAACGGCACGCGCTCGCCACGCGTGCGTATTCCTCGACGGAATCGATGGCCGCCTGCCGTTGCGCGAGCACGAGCCGCTGCTCGCGCATGAAGCGCGCGAGGTAGTCGCGAAGCGCAGCCTCGTACTGCTGCGCAACGGCTGCGCCCGAGGGGCCTTTCAGGATGACGGGTGCCATCGCGGGTCCGATTTCCTCGCGCAATCGCCGCGCCGTCTGGTCGAGGACTTCGCGATCGACTTCGACGTGCCGGAGCTCGTGCTCGCGCGTCACGTCGTGCTGGCACCGGTCGCTCGCCAGCTCGCTCGCGACGTAGACGACGACCGGCTGCATGGAGACCTCGACGGTGACCTGCGGCGATGCGCACGCGCGTGCGCTCGCGCGCTGCTCGATCAGGCGAAGATCGGTCTGCGTCTGCTGGCCGAAGGCCGCAGTGGTGAGTCCATGGGTGCGATGGCGCGCGAGCGCCGATCCGCTCTTCGCCGTCAGCTCCGCGATGCCGAGGTTGTCGCTCTCCTTATATTCGAGCGGCACTTCGACGACCTCGTAGCGCGCGGGCGGAAGGCTCGCGCAGCGCGTGTCGAACGAGGCGAACGGATTGGGGATGTCGCGGCTGCAGCTCGTGCAGAGCAATGCGGCGAGCGCGAGCAGCAGGAGCGCCTCACCGGCGGGCCGCCTCCTTCGCTGCGTGCTGTCGCCCACGAAGCGGGGCGGTCGAGGTGAGGCTTGCATGATGGCGACGTCGACAGGGGGGCGCGCATCATAGCAACGCGTCACGCATCGACGTGGCGCAGCCGCTCGACGGTCGGCGGTATGATCGGCGGATGAAATACAAGGACTACTACGCCACCCTGGACGTGCCGCGCGACGCGAGCGAGGACGACATCAAGCGGGCGTATCGAAAGCTCGCGCGCAAGTACCATCCCGACGTGTCGAAGGAGCCGAACGCGGAGGAGCGCTTCAAGGAGGTGAGCGAGGCCTACGAGACGCTGCGCGACAAGGAGAAGCGCGCGGCCTACGACCAGCTCGGCCGCCATCAGCCGGGCGAGGAGTTCCGCCCGCCGCCCGAATGGGGCCAGAGCTTCGGCGCGGGCGGGACGCCGTTCGGCCCGGGCGGCATGTCGTTCGAGGACATCGACCTCGCCGATCTTTTCGCCGGCATCGCGGGCGCGCGAGGCGCACGCGCGCGCACGGGCCCGGCGCCCGGTCGCGACATCGAGGCGCAGGTGCGCATTCCGTTCGAGCAGGCGTTCCATGGCGCGGAGATCGAGCTCGAGCTCGCCGACGTGGAGGTCACGCAGGAGGGAGAGCTCCGCCGCGTGCCACGGCGCATGCGCGTGCGCATTCCGCCGGGTGTCGTCGACGGCCAGGTGCTGCGCGTGCCGGGCAAGGGCGGGAAGGGTCAGCGCGGCGGCCCGGAAGGCGATCTCTATCTGGACATCCAGGTGGAGCCGCACCCGCTGTATCGCACCGAAGGGCTCGACCTCTACCTCGACCTTCCGCTCGCCCCGTGGGAAGCGACGCTCGGCACGAGCGTCGAGATACCGACACCGGGGGGCCGCGTTTCGCTCAAGGTTCCCCAGGGGACGCGCGCGGGGCAGAAGCTGCGCCTTTCCGGCCGCGGCATCGCGCGCGCCGACGGGCGCAAAGGGGATCTGTATGCGATCGTCACGATCGCCGTCCCGACGCACTTGGGCGAGCGCGAGCGGTCACTCTACGAGGAGCTGGCGAAGGCCTCGTCGTTCGATCCGCGCGCGCATCTCGGATGACCGTCAAATGAGCATCGATACCGTGCAGGCCATCTACGTGGATCTGGATCGTACCGTCACGCTGTCCACGACGGAGCTCGTCGAGCGCTCCGGACTCACGGAAGTGGAAGTGCGCACGCTGGTCGAGTGCGGCGCGTTCACGCCCGCCGACCCGCAGTCGCCGGCGTGGACCTTCAGCTACGAGTGCCTCGGCGTCGCGCGCGTGGCGTCGCGCCTTCGCGATCAATACGCGATCGAGGACACGCATGCGCTCGCGCTCGTCGTGCGACTGACGCAGCGCATCGAGGAGCTCGAGCAGGCGCTGCGCCGCTGGCGCTGACGCTGGTCAGCGGCCGCCGCCGCCCGCGCCGCCGCCGCTCGCAGCACCTGCGCCGCCGGTCGTGCCGCCGACAGCCGGATTGGTCCCGGCGCTGCGGCTGGTCGACGCCGCGTGTGCGGCGGTGTCGGCATCGGTGCTGTTGCCGGCCGACGAAGTCCCCGTATTGCCGCTCGCCGCGTTGCCCGCACCGGTATGGCCCGTGGGCGCGGGTCCCATGGTGTTGCCGCTTCTCGCGGTGCCGAGGCCGTTACCCGATGCGCCGCTGTTGACGACGTCGCTGCGGCCGTTGGCAGGTGCAGGCGAGCGTCCGTCGTCGGTGCCCGAGTTGCCATTGAAGCGTCCCGCGCTGGTCGGACTGCCGAGCGCGCTCGTGCCGGGCTTCGCGTACGCGCCCGGGTCGTTCGCCGCGCCGAGCGCAGCAGCATCTGCGCTGCCGTTCGACGATGCGCCGTTCTTGGGCGAGCCCGCGCCGTGAAGGGCGGGCCGATGCGCGCTGGCGCCGCGCGCGGCGCTCGTCGCCGTCTTCGGCATGACCGAGCCGTCGGGACCCCGCATGAATCCGAGGTCGACGCCGGTGTCGCGCGTGTCGATGTCGAGCCTCGTTGCACTGCCCGGTATCGCTGTCGTATTCGCGCTGCCGGAAACGCCACCCTGGGTCGACGTGCCATAACCGCCGCTCACCGAGTCGCCGCTAACCGACCCACCGCTCACCGAGCCGCCGCTCACCGACCCGCCGCCGTAAGCGCCGCCGGCGGTGCCGCTGGTGAGCGCCTGGTATGCGCGCATGCAGTCGCTCAATCCGGAGCCGACCAAGCCGGCGCACTCGGGTGGCGCGGACGGTGCGCCGACGTCGCCGCCGACGCTTTGTCCCGAGGTCGTCTGTCCCGACACCGCCGCCGTGCCGCACATCGCGAGCGCGGCCGCGGCGACCTTCCATCGCAGCGTTTGCATCGTGGTTCCCCGGCGCGTCACGTGCCGTCAGTGACGGCCGACCTGGTTGCCGATCACACCGCCGATCGCGGCGCCGCCCACCGTGCCGGCCGTGTCGCCGGTGATGGCCGCGCCCGCGGCGGCACCAACGCCCGCGCCGACGACCGTGTCGCGCTCGCGCGTCGTCATGCCGCCACAGCCGACGAGCGTCAGGGCCAGCAGCGTACCAGTCAGGATCTTCGTCGCCTTCATGCGTATCTCCTCGAAGGGTCGAGTGGTTGCATGGTCGCGCGCGCCCGTTCCGGGGCGTATCAGCCGACTCCGATTCGGGTGTAGGAGAAGCGCGAGCGTGCTGCACGTCCGAGTTCAATGTAGGACGCGCCCCGATACACAGGCTCGCGCGGAACGACGCCGCACCGCGCGGGGTCGAAAACTCACGTCCGCCTCCGGAGGGATCATGACATTCACGTCGACGGGTGCTGCAATCGCGGTGGCGGCGTCGTTGCTCGCCGTCGCTCCGGCAGTCGCGCAAAACGCCGCACCGCGACGACGGCTGAACCCCGCGGCGTTCAACAGCGCTTGGGCGATGCATACCGGCAACACGCCGTGATGCGCGGGCGCATGCCATGAACGAGCCGGGTGTCGGCGCCGCGCGCGTCGCTGCGGCCACCGTGCACGACCCGCACGAGACGCGGCATCGGATCACCGCGATCGTCGCCGGGGCGTCCGGCAATCTGGTCGAGTGGTACGACTTCTACGTCTACTCGTTCACAGCGCTGTACTTCGCGGCCGAGTTCTTTCCCAAAGGCGATCGCACCTCGCAGCTCCTGAACGCGGCCGGCATCTTCGCCGCCGGCTTCCTCATGCGCCCGATCGGGAGCTGGCTGTTCGGCTGGCTCGCCGATCGTCACGGCCGCCGCTTTTCCATGATGGTGGCGGTGATCGCCATGTGTCTCGGATCGCTGATGGTCGCCGTGCTGCCGACGTACGCACAGGTCGGCGTGGCGGCACCGCTGCTGCTGCTCGTCGCGCGGCTCGTCCAGGGCGTGTCGGTCGGCGGCGAATACGGCACCGCCGCCACGTACATGAGCGAGGTCGCCATCGCGGGCCGGCGCGGCTTCTATTCGTCGTTCCAGTACGTCACGCTGATCGGCGGCCAGCTACTCGCGGTGCTGGTGCTGGTGATCCTTCAGCAGTTCCTGAGCAACGAGGAGTTGCGGGCGTGGGGCTGGCGCGTTCCCTTCGTCATCGGCGCCGTGGCCGCCGTGATCGCGTTCTTCATGCGCCGCTCGCTGCACGAGACGACGACCGCCGAAGCGAGAGGACGCGCGCATGCCGGCACCCTGCGCGGCGTGTTCCGCTATCCGCGCTCCTTCTTCACGGTGCTCGGCTTCACCGCGGGCGGCTCGCTCGCGTTCTACACCTACACCACGTACATGCAGAAGTACCTCGTCAACACCGCCGGCATGGACGCGCGCACCGCGAGCGAGGTGATGACCGGCGTCCTGTTCTGCTACATGGTGATCCAGCCGCTGTTCGGCGCGTTGGCGGATCGCATCGGCCGGCGCAACGCGATGATCGCGTTCGGCACGCTGATGGTGCTCACGACCGTGCCGCTGCTGAACGCGATCGGGCACGTCGGCGCGCGCTCGAGCGCATTCGCGCTCATCCTGCTCGCGCTGGCGTTCGTGAGCTTCTACACCTCGATCAGCGGGCTGGTGAAGGCCGAGCTCTTCCCCATGGAAGTGCGCGCGCTCGGCGTCGGGTTGTCGTACGCGATCGCGAACGCGATCTTCGGAGGCACGGCGGAGTACGTGGCGCTGTGGTTCAAGCAGGCAGGCCACGAGCCGTACTTCTACTGGTACGTGACGCTCATCTGCGCGATCGCGCTGATCGCCGCCATTTCCATGCCCGACACGCGCCGGCATGGCATGCTGCAGGACCACGAAGGCGCGCTGACGCCGGCGCCGCGTTGAGTCAGCCCTCGAGGCGCGGCGCCCGCGTGGCGAATTGCTCGTCCTGAGGACGCGCCGGCAGCGAGCCCGTGTCCTTCACGTGACGGATCACCTGCGCGAGCAGGCGCAGCCCCATCGGCGCGAGCGCGCGCTCCCACAACTCGCGCGCGGTCTCGCCCTTCTTGACGAAGCACCAGTCCTGCGCCGCGATGGCCCCGGCGTCCATCTGATCGGCAAGGTGGTAGATCGTGCCGCCGGCGATCGGGTCGCCTTCCTTGATCGTCCATTCCACGGCCGCCATGCCGCGATGCCGGGGCAGCAGCGATGGATGGAAGCCGATGCCGCCGAGGCGCGACGCGCCAAGCGCCTCGCCGCTCACGCGCGCGTGGCTGTGGGCCGACACGATGAGGTCGGTGCCCGGCGCGATCGCGTCGGCTGGAACGAGCATCGGGTCCTTCAGCACGACGACTTCGACGCCGGCCGCGCGTGCCGCGTCGGCAAGGCGATCGTCCGCGTGCGGCACCACCACGCGGGCGATGTCCACGTTCTCCTTGCGCAGCACGTCGAGGGCCGCGGTGCCGAAGTACCGCGAGCCGGCCAGGGTGATTCTCACGGGTCGCGATTGTACCGGCTCGCGCCCCGGGCGGGAGCGCTACGTCACGGCACGCGCGGCCTTGTGCGCGAGCGCGCGCACACGGCGGGCGGGCGGCAGGAGCCGGCGCTTCAGCGACGCGGCGGAGATCTCGGGCGTGCGCGGACGCGTGAGCGCGCGTGCCGCCACGAACGCGCCGAGCACCAGCACGCCGGTCATTGCGAGAAGGGCGCCGGGAAAGGCGCGCGCAGTGTTGACGGCGATCTCGCCCGCGTGAGGGGCGGCAAGCTGCATGCGCCGCCGCGTCATGCGCGCCCCCAGCTCGTCGAGACGATCGCCCAGCACGCGCTCGGCGTCGGGCAGCAGCATGGTCTCCTCGTCGGCGACGTGGCGCATCACGTCGCGCATGAGCTCCATCAGCGAACGGTCGTACGTGGGATCGACCGGCGATTTGTCGCGCAGCACGCCGATCAGGCGCCGCATCTCGTTGTGCTCGGGAATGCTCTTGTCGACAAGGTCCGGGTCGATGCTGCGCATCGCGGGATAGAAGACCTCCTCCTCGAGCTTCGCGTGGATCTCCAGCGCGAGGCAGATCGAGTTGACGATCGCGCGCTTCTGCTCCGGCGGCATGTCGACCCGGTATTTGTGGAACGTGGCGAGCACGTGCGTGTGGTCCATGCGGATCATCTTCGTCGCGCTCGGCGACAGCCTGGCAAGCATGGCTTTCATGACGGTTCCTCGACGCGTGATGCGCGCGCGGCCGCTCGCGGCGCGACATGCGCCGCCGCGCGGCCGCGTGCGGGCGGCTCTATGAACGGCTGTACTGGTCGATCGCCTGGTCGATGCAGTTGTCGCGCTGGCCGGCCGGGCCTTCGACGCAGCGCTTCAGCGCTGCCTGGTAGGGCGACTCCGCTTCGTGGCTGGCGCCGGTTTTCGCGTGCCCGTGGCGCATGCCCGACGCGGCGTGCTTGCTCGCGTGGTGGCTGGCGGACGACGCGGGCGCGGCCGGCGGCGGGCTGGCACTCGTGCTGCCGCTGCTGCTGCTCGTCTGGGCTGCGGCCATCGAGGCCGCTCCTAGGAACAGGGTGATTGCCAGTGCCTGATGCAAAAGACGCAGTCTCATCGCGAACCTCCGTGACCGAATGCCTCTTAGAGATTGGGTGCGATGGGGGGTTCCAAAGGCGTGCGGGGCATGCACGCGAAGGCGCCGGCTCGAACCATGCCACCTCTTGACTTCCGCCGCCGCGCGCGCGTCAATGTGGGCGCCCGCTGCCGCACGGAGCACCTCGTGGCCATTCGATCCATACGCACGCTCATCGCGGGCCGCACGCCGATCACCGCGGTGAAGACCGCCTCGGTGCTCGCGGCGGCGAAGACGATGAAGCAGCACAACGTCGGCGCCCTGCTGGTGCTCGACGGCACCCGCCTGATCGGCATCTTCACCGAGCGCGACGCGTTGTTCCGTGTCCTCGCCGCCGGGCTCGACCCCGGCGCCACGCGGCTCGGCGACGTGATGACGCGCGCGCCGCAGACGATCCATCCCGACGAGCCGTTCCTGCGGGCGCTGCGCATGATGCACGAGGGGAAGTTCCGCCACCTGCCGGTGGTGGAATACGACCGGCCGCTTGGCATGGTCTCGGTGCGCGATGCGCTCGACGAGGACCTCTACGAGCTTCGCATCGACCTCGCGCAGCGCGAGAGCACCGAGTAGCGTCAGGGCGGCGCCTCACGGCGCGCGAGCGTGAGCGCCAGGTTGTTCGCAGGCATTTCCACGGTCTCGAGCAGGTGCAGTCCGGCGCGGTCGGCGGCACGCGCGACGTCGTCGGCGTCGCGCACGCCCCAGCGCGCATCGTGCGCGCGAAGCTGTGCGTCGAAGCGCTCGTTGCTGGGTGCGGTGTGCGCACCCCCGCGCCGATAGGGCCCGTACAGGATCAGCGGCGCGCCGGGCGCGAGGATGCGCGCCGCATGCGTCATGAGCGCCGGCACGGCCGACCAGGGCGAGACGTGCACGACGTTGATGCAGACGATCGCGTCCGCGTGGCCCACGGGCCACGCTGCACGCTCGACGTCGAGGTCGACGGGCGGCAGCGCGTTGGTCATGCCCTCGTGCGCGATCCACGCCGCGATCGACCGGCGCATGCGCGCATCCGGATCGCTCGGCTGCCACGTGAGCGCCGGCAGCGCACGCGCGAAATGCGCCACGTGCTGCCCGGTGCCGCTGCCGATCTCGAGCACCAGGCCGCGCGCGGGCAGCCGCCGGCGCAGCACCTCGAGGATCGCCGCCTTGTTGCGCTCGGCCGACGGCGAGATCCACCGGCCGTCGTCGAGCTCGTCAGCGATGCGCCATTCCATGGGGGCACAATGGCGATACCGCGCGATACGATGCGCGCGCCCATCCAACGACGAGGAGCGCCATGTCAGCCCACACGTACAAGCTGGTCGAGCTGGTCGGAACGAGCCCCAACAGCAGCGACGACGCGGTGCGCAATGCGCTCGCGAAGGCGGCGGCCACGATCAAGAACATGGACTGGTTCCAGGTGTGCGAGACGCGCGGGCACATCGTCGACGGCAAGATCGCGCACTTCCAGGTCACACTGAAGGTTGGCTTCCGCATCGAGGGCTGAAACGGGCGCCATGCCGAGGCGCGCAGCGACGAAGGATTGCCGTTGCATCGGCGTCACACCGTCGCGAACAGGTTGTTCAGCGACTCGGCGAGGGTGGGGTGCGCGAAGATCGCTTCGCGCAACCGGGGATGAGGCAGTCGGGCCATGATGGCGATCTCGAGCATGGACATCAGCTCGCCCCCGTCGACACCCAGCACGGCGCAGCCGAGGATGCACTGCGTACGCGCGTCGACGACGGCCTTCATGAACCCGCGCGTCTCGCCGGTTTCGATCGCGCGCGCGACGCGGCTCATGGGAAGCCTGGCGATGCGCACGTCGAGCTTGCGCTTCGCGGCCTGCGTCTCGTTCACGCCCACGGTCGCGAGCTGCGGGTCGATGTACACCGTATTGGGAACGAGACGCCCTTCGGTGGTGCGCCCGGCTCCGTGCAGCCAGTTGTCGCGCAGCACGCGAAAGTCGTCGTAGGAGATGTGCGTGAACGCCGGGCCGCCCTTGACGTCGCCCGTGGCGTAGATGCCCGGCACGTTCGTCTCGAGCCGCGGGTCGACGCGAATGTAGCCGGCGTCGTCGGTGTCGACGCCTGCCGCGCCGAGGTCGAGTCGCTCGGTGTTGGGCGTGCGCCCGAGCGCCACGAGGATGTGCGTGCCGCCTATCGTGTCGACGCCGGACGGCGTGCGCACGCTCACCGTGACCGACCCGGGCGCTCCCGCGACGCGCTCGACCTGCGAGCGATTGCGCACGACGATGCCGTCGTCGGCAAGGATGCCCTCGACCGCCTCCGAGACGTCCGGGTCTTCCCGTGCCACGAGACGCTCGTCGCGATTGACGATCGTCACCGCGCTGCCGAAGCGCCGGAAGAGCTGGCCGAATTCCAGGCCGATGTATCCGCCCCCCAGCACGACGAGATGCCGCGGCAGCGTGTCGACCTCCATGATCGTGGTCGAGTCGAGATGGGCCACGCGGTCGAGGCCTTCGATCGGCGGCACCGCCGGCCGCGCACCGGTGTCGAGCACGATCTTCGGTGCGCGCAGGCGCCGCGTCCCGCCGTCGCGCAGCGCGACCTCGATCGTGTGCGCGTCGACGAAGCGCGCTTCGCCGAAGAGCAGGGTCACGTTGCTCGCCTCCTCGAGCGCGCGCACGCCCGAGTCCCGGAACTGCTGCACGACTTCGCGCTTGCGGCGCAGCACCGCGGGCAGGTCGACTGCGACGCCGTCGGCGAGCGAAACACCGTATTCGGCATGCCGGCGAGCGAGATACGCCACGCGACCGCTCGCGATCATGGTCTTGGTCGGCGTGCAACCGACGTTGATGCACGTGCCGCCCACTTCGCCGCGCTCGACGATGACGGTGCGCCAGCCGGCTTCGCCGAGCGAGAGTGCGAGCGGCTTGCCGGACTGTCCCGTGCCGACGATGATGGCGTCGTACGCTTCGGCGTCCATGGCGTGCTCCCGGGAGATCCTGTGCGGTCGCTAGTGTAGTCGCACGCTACAATCCGCGTTTCGGTCCACGTCCCTGCGGAGCTTACCAGCGTGCGCGTGTTCAATTTCAGCGCGGGTCCGGCCGTGCTGCCCGAGGCGGTGCTGCGGCGCGCCGCCGACGAAATGCTCAACTGGCATGGCAGCGGCATGTCGGTGATGGAGATGAGCCATCGCGGCAAGGAGTTCATCGGCATCGCCGCGAAGGCGGAGGCCGACCTTCGCACGCTGCTCGCCATTCCGCCGAGCCACAAGGTGCTGTTCCTCCAGGGCGGTGCCATCGCCGAGAACGCGATCGTGCCGATGAACCTCCTGCGCGGCCATCCGGCGGCCGACTACGTCAACACCGGCGAGTGGTCGAAGAAGTCGATCAAGGAAGCCCGGAAGTACACGACGGTGGGCATCGCGGCGTCGGCCGAGGACCGCAACTTCACCTACGTGCCGCCCCAGGCCGCATGGACGCTCACCTCCGGCGGCGCCTACGTGCACGTCTGCACCAACGAGACCATCGGCGGCGTCGAGTACCACTGGACGCCCGACACCGGCGACGTCCCGCTCGTCGCCGACATGTCGTCGCACCTGCTGTCGCGGGCGCTCGACGTCGCGCGCTACGGCGTCATCTACGCCGGCGCGCAGAAGAACATGGGCCCCGCGGGGTTGACCGTCGTGATCGTGCGCGAGGACCTGCTCGACCGTGCGCTGCCCATCACGCCGTCGGCGTTCCACTGGAAGGAGCAGGCGGCGAACGACTCGATGCTCAACACGCCGCCGACGTACGCGATCTACGTCGCGGGCCTGGTGTTCGAGTGGGCGCTCGCGCAGGGCGGCGTCGCCGCGCTCGAGGAGCGCAACGTCGCCAAGGCGAAGCTGCTCTACGACTACCTCGACCGCAGCGGCTTCTACGTCAACCCGGTGCGCAGGGAGGACCGCTCGCGCATGAACGTGCCGTTCAAGCTGCGCGATCCCGCGCTCGACGAGGCGTTCCTGAAAGGCGCCGAGGCGCGCGGGATGCTGCAGCTCAAGGGCCACCGCTCGGTCGGCGGCATGCGCGCCTCGATCTACAACGCGATGCCGATCGAGGGCGTGCGGGCGCTGGTCGGGTACATGCAGGAATTCGAGCGTTCGCATGGATAGCCGCGTGGCGCATCACCGCATCCTCACGCTCAACCAGATCTCCCCGCAGGGGCTGCAACGCTTCCCCGCCGAGCGGTATACCGTCGGCAAGGCGGTCGACGCGCCGGACGCGATCATCGTGCGCTCGCAGGACCTGACGCGCGCCCCGATCGCGCCGAGCGTCAAGGCGATCGGGCGTGCCGGCGCCGGCACCAACAACATTCCGGTATCGGAGATGTCGCGCCGCGGCGTGCCGGTGTTCAACGCGCCGGGCGCGAACGCGAACGCCGTGAAGGAGCTCGTGCTCACCGCGCTCCTGCTCGGTGCGCGCAACGTGGTGCCGGCCCTGCGCTACGTGGCATCGCTCGACGCGGGCGCGCCGGAGCTCGAGGCGCGGCTCGAGGAGGGCAAGAAGCAGTACGTCGGCGTCGAGCTGCCGCATCGCACGCTCGGCATCGTGGGCCTGGGCGCGATCGGAGGGCTGGTCGCGGACACCGCGATCAGGCTCGGCATGAAGGTGATCGGGTTCGATCCCGAGATCACGGTGGACGCCGCGTGGCGGCTGCCCGCGAGCGTGCGCAAGGCGAACTCCATCGAGGAGGTGCTCAAGCACGCGGATTTCGTGACGCTGCACGTGCCGCTGCTGGCGGTGACGCGGCACATGATCGACGAGCGCCGGCTGTCGGCGATCAAGCCGGGGGCGATCCTGCTCAATTTCGCGCGCGACGCGGTAGTGGACGAAGCGGCGGTCATCGCCGCGCTGCGCGCGCATCGCCTCAAGTACTACCTGTGCGACTTTCCGAGTGCCGCGCTGTTGCGCGAGCCCAACGTCGTCGCGCTGCCGCACCTGGGCGCGTCGACGCTCGAAGCCGAGGAGAACTGCGCGGCGATGGTGGTCGACCAGGTGCGCGAGTATCTCGAGCACGGCACGATCCAGAACGCGGTCAACTTCCCGAACGTGGACATGCCGCGCGAATCGCCGTATCGCGTCGCCATCGCGAACGCGAACGTTCCCAACATGCTCGGCCAGATCTCGTCGACGATGGCGCGGTTCGGCTTGAACATCCACAACATGCTGAACAAGTCGCGCGGCGAGATGGCGTATACCCTGGTGGACGTGGACAGCGCGGTCGGCGACGACGTCATTCGCGCGATCGGCACCATCGAAGGCGTGCTGTCGGTTCGCTCCATACCGGCGCAGACGTGAACCGTCAGCCGACGCGCAGCGCCCAGTCGCCCACGTAGCGCGCGAGCGCGTCTGCGTTGCCGTTCGCATCGGCGAAGCCGACGTATCCGTCCGGACGCACCAGGTACACCGCTCCCCGCCGGAAGCCCGCGCGCGTGCTCGCGTCGCTCGCGGGGAATGCGTGCAGCGGCACGCCGAGCGCGCGGCAACGCTCGACGATCGCCGCGGGCGCCTCGCCGTACACGTGCGCCTGCCAGTCGAGCGAGCCCAGCGGCGCGTAGTTGTCCGTCGTGCCGTCCGTCGCTCGAACCCAGGGCAGCCGATCGCCGGCTGACACGTGTCCCGCGTGGCCGCGCGAGAGCGGGCTGCCGCGATATTCGATGGCCGTTTGCGACACGGTGCGGAACATGTACCGCCGCACCGACGCGTGCCGGAACAGCGCGGGGAGCACGCGGGGCAGCATGCGGGTGCGCACGACGCGAGCGAGGGGTCCCTCGCTGCTCGCGATCTTGAACGCCTGGTCGGTCGTCGCGACGAGGCGCCGCGCGAACGCGATGCGCTCGGGCTCGTAGGTGTCGATCAGGCGAGGGTGCGCACGCTGCTGCAGCACGGCTGCGAGCTTCCACGCCAGGTTGGCGGCGTCGCCGATGCCCGTGTTCATGCCCTGGCCGCCGACCGGACTGTGGATGTGCGCGGCATCGCCGAGCAGGAACAGCCGTCCCGCGCGGAATCGATTCGCGACGCGATGATGCACGTGATACGTCGAGAACCAGTGCACCTGCTTCACGCTCATGCGCAGCCGGTCGAGCGCCTGTCGGGACACGTCGTCCCACGTCAGCTCCGAAGGTCCGGCCCGAGGAACCGAGGCGCCCTCTTGGGGAGCTGCGGGCGACGCGGTGCCAACGGACGGTTGCGCGTCGCCGCGTACGATGCCGATGAGTCGCGCCCGACCGGGACCCTTCAGCGGGAACACGGCGACGAAATCCGCCTCGTCGAGCGCGACGTGGAGCTCGTCGTTCGCCGTCGGGCCGGTTGCCGTCACGTCGGCGACGTAGAACACGTGCTCGTACGTGCCGCCGGGGAAGCCCACGCCGACGATGTCGCGGATCGTGGAACGCGCTCCATCGCAACCCGCGACGTATTCCGCGCTCGCGCGCTCCTCGCGCCCGTCGCCGTGCCGCAAGGTCGCTTGCGCGCCCTCCGCGCCGGCGCTGCAGGCGATCAACTCGCAATTGCGCTCGACCGCGACGCCGGCCGCGCGCAAGCGCTCTTCGAGCAACCGCTCGTGCGCATCCTGCGGGAAGATGACGATGCAGCCATAGCGCGTGATGCCCGCGCCGATGTCGCCGATCTCCACGCGCGCTTCGTGGCGTCCGCGCACCCAGAGGTTGAGCGCGGTGAAGGGCAGGCCGGCATCGACGACCGCGTCGGCGAGCCCGAGCTGGCGATAGAGCTCGAGCGTGCGCGCGTGAACGACCAGCGCGCGCGACGTCGTGCCGGACTGCGGCGCCTTGTCGACGATGCGCACGCGTATGCCGCGGTGCGCGAGCCACGAGGCGAGCACCAGGCCGGTCGGTCCCGCGCCCACGACGAGCACCTGCGTTCGTGCCATTGCGTCGCTCGCGATTGTTGGGATGATCAAGATCGGACCGGAACCACGGCGGCAGGTTCGGCGTCAAAATGGCGCTCAGCGCCCCTCACCTCCTCCTGCCGGCGAGCGGGGAAAGCGTGCCCGACGGGACGGTGAGGCGCTCACTACACCATGCTGCACCGACCGCTCACCAACGCCCTGCTCGCGTGCGCAGCACTCGTGCTGCTGTTCGAGGAATGGTTCTGGGACCGCACGGCGGCGGCATTCGCGAGTCTCGGTCGGCGCTCCGCATTCGCGCGGTTCGAAGCATGGATACGCGGGCGCTCGCCGGGCCAGGCGCTCGCGCTCTACGCCGCGCCGGTGATGGTCGTGTATCCGTGCAAGGCGCTCGCGCTGGTCGCGATGGGGGCGGGCTACATGAGCGGCGGCGTGGCGGCGTTCGTGCTCGCCAAGCTCGCCGCAACGGCCGTCTTCGCAAGGCTCTATCAGCTCACCGAGCCGGCGATCGTGCAATACGCGTGGGTGCGCCGCGGCCGTGACGCATTCCTGCGCCTGCGCATGCGCATCCACCACTGGCTCAACACGCGACCGTTCTACCGCCGCGTGCGCGAGCGCATCCGGGGTCGTTCGCTGCAGCTCTCGCGCCGCTACCGCGCCGCGTATCGCCTGCAACAGGGGCGTCGCAGCGGCGCCCGGCGCTACGCCGGCGCGTCGTTCACGACTTCCAGCAGCGCCGGGCCATAGCGCGCCAGCTTGGCGCTGCCGATGCCGGCGACGGCCGCGAGCTCCATCGCGTCGCGCGGGCGACGGCGCGCGATCTCGGCGAGCGTTCGATCGTGCAGGATCACGTACGCCGGCACGGCCTGCGCCTTCGCCTGCGCGAGGCGCCACGCCTTGAGGCGCTCGAGCACGCGAACGTCGGCAGGCGGAAGGTCGACGTCCGCCGTCGTCACGCGCCGGCGTGCACGCGGCATGGCCACGGCCCGGCGCAACGCGACCGTCTCTTCGCCACGCAGCACGGCCCGTGCGGCTTCGGTGAGTCGCAGCGCGCCGTGGCGGTCGTGGTCCACGCGCGCCAGGCCGAGCGCCACGAGCTGGCGAAACACGCCGCGCCAGCTCGCTTCGTCCACGTCGGCTCCGATGCCGAACACGGAAAGACGGTGGTGATCCCACTGGATGACGCGCGCGCTCGACTTGCCGCGCAGCACGTCCATCAGATGGAGCGCGCCGAAGCGCTGGCCCGTGCGATAGATCGCCGACAGCGCCTTGCGTGCGGCGTCGGTCGCATCGTACGTCTGCGGCGGCGCGAGACACGTGTCGCAATTGCCGCACGGCATGCTCGCTTCGCCGAAGTACGCGAGGAGGCGCACGCGGCGGCAGCCCGCGGTTTCGCACAACCCGAGCAACGCGTCGAGCTTGGCCGCCGAGACGCGCTTGAAATCGTCGCTCGCCTCCGATTGCTCGATCAGCCGGCGCTGCTGCACGACGTCGGCGAGGCCGTAGGTCATCCATGCGTCCGCCGGCGCGCCGTCGCGTCCCGCGCGTCCCGTTTCCTGGTAGTAGCCTTCGATGCTCCTCGGAAGGTCGAGATGCCCGACGAATCGCACGTCCGGCTTGTCGATGCCCATGCCGAATGCGATGGTCGCCACCATCACGAGGCCGTCCTCGCGCTGAAAGCGCGCCTGGTTGTGCGCGCGCTGCGCGGCATCCATGCCCGCGTGGTACGGCAATGCGTCGATGCCCTGCGCGACCAGCCATGCCGCGGTCTCGTCCACGCGCTTGCGCGACAGGCAATACACGATGCCGCTCTCGCCGGGATGCTCGGCGCGGATGAACTGCAGGAGCTGCGCGCGCGCATCGTGCTTGTCGACGATCGTGTAACGGATGTTGGGCCGGTCGAAGCTCGACACGAACACGCGCGCGTCGCGCAGCGCGAGACGCTCGACGATCTCCTCGCGCGTCTGCGGGTCGGCGGTGGCGGTGAGCGCGATGCGCGGCACGCCGGGATAGCGCTCGTGCAGCACCGAAAGCCGCAGATAGTCGGGCCGGAAGTCGTGGCCCCATTGCGAGACGCAATGCGCCTCGTCGATCGCGAAGAGCGCGACGCGCGCCGAATCGATCAGCGCGAGACAGCCCGGGGCCGCGAGGCGCTCGGGCGCGACGTACAGCAGATCGAGCGCGCCTTCGCGCAACGCGCGCTCCGTCGCGCGGCCCTCCTCGGCGCTTTGCGTGGAATTGAGGTACGCCGCCCGCACGCCGAGCTGGCGCAGCGCCGCGACCTGGTCCTGCATCAGCGCGATGAGCGGCGACACGACGACCGCGGTTCCCGGGCGCGCGAGCGCGGGGACCTGGTAGCACAGCGACTTGCCGCCGCCCGTGGGCATGAGCACCAGCGCGTCGCCGCCGCCCATGACGTGCTCCACGACTGCCTGCTGCGCGTTGCGGAACGACGCGTAGCCGAACGTGTCGCGCAATATCTCGAGCGGCGACATCACTCGCCGGCGGCGCGGTAGGCCGCGTCGATCTCGCCGGCGATGACCTCGTAGAGCGGGCGGACCAGTGCACCGAAGCCGTCGATCACCTCGGCCACCCGCAGCATCGATGGAACGCGCGCGCCGCGATGCTCGACCGCGCCGCCGATGCGCGTGATGCGCACGCCGAGGCGCGACAGATGGCTGGCAAGGCGGGGCTCGGTGAGCACGAAGAGCGTTTCTATACCGTGCCGGCGTGCCTGCGCGATCATCCCGAGGTACAAGCCCACCGGAATGTACGGAAAGCGCGGCCGATCCGGGGTGCCGAAGTCGTTGTCGTCGATGTCGCCGCCGGGACGCGCGGCTTCGCCCCGGCGTCGCCGGTATCGACGGATCACCGCGAGGCGCGAGACCTCGGCGATCCGATCGCGCGGCAGGCGCGCGGGCTCGACGATCGAGCGGTCGAGCGTGCTCGCGCAGAGCTGCTCGAACGGCAGCGGAGCGTCGCTGCGCCCGAACACGAGGCGGATGCAGCCGACGAAGCTCGGGTCGCTGACGCCCTTGAGCAGGCAATGCTCGGCGTGCGCGTCGTAGGCGTCGGTCTCCATGCCATCGGCGCGCACGGGCTCGTAGCCCAGGTCCTCGCAGTACACCTCGTGGCGGATGCGGTACGCCGCGCGCTTCAGCTCGTCGGTGAGCGCGGGCACGGCCGCGAAGTAGCGCCGGAAACCGACGCCCAGATTGAGAAAGCCTGGCAGATACATGGCGCGCAATGATAATGAATCCGCGGCGGAAATCTTTACCGGGCCCCGAAGGTCATCGAGTTGTAATGGAGAATTCGTGTTGCACATCATGGCAAGCGGGTCAATAATGACGCCGTCATCCACCCGCTGTTGCACGAAGGAGCACGCATGCTGAATTTCGAACGCGGAAAGACTCCCGCCAATCCGAAGGATCCCGGCAAGCCGGGCCTCAAGCCCGCCTTGTACGATCCACCGGCCAGCTCGACCAGCGCAGGAGCCGCGTCGTCGCCGCCGCGCGCGCCCCTCGGCAATCCCGCGCCGCCGCCGACCGCTGCTCCCCAGGCGCGCGATCCGGCGCCTGCGGCCTCCGCTTCGTCGACCAGCACGGCCGCCGCGGCCGCCGAAAGCCGGCTGTGCGTGGGCGTGAACATCAAGCTGAAGGGCGTGGAGATCTCCGACTGCGACGTGGTCGTTATCGAAGGGCACGTCGAAGCCACGGTCAACAGCAAGACGATGGAAATCGCCGAGCCGGGCACTTACAAGGGGACGGCGCTGATCGACGTCGCGGAAATTCGCGGTGACTTCACCGGCGAGCTCACGGCCCGCACACGCCTCGTCGTGCACGGCACGGGCAAGGTCTCCGGCACGATCCGCTACGGCAAGCTGATCGTGGAGGAGGGCGGCGAGATCAGCGGCGACATGCAGCGGATCACCGAAGGCCAGGCGCAGGCGAAGAGCGCGCCCGCGCCGGACCTGCGGCTGGGGCTTGGCCACGCGACGGCGGGCGGGCTGAGCTGACGGGGTGAGCTTCCCCTCTCCCTGCGTGAGGGGAGAACATCGAGATGGAGCTTCCCCGCGGGAGAGGGAACATCGAGACGGATGCCCTCTCCCCGCGTGCGGGCAGACGGTGCCCGACAGGGCGGGTGAGGGGCTCGTTGTTGTAGATTGGCGAGCGGTCCCAACGTAGTTCGGGACTCCGAAGTCCCGGGTTCCGTCATGCCGCTTGCCACTTTCCATCCTGCCGTCCGCGCCTGGTTCGACAGCCAGTTCACGGGCCCGACACCCGCGCAGGCCGACGCCTGGCCGCGCCTCGAGGCGCATCGCAACGTCCTGATCGCGGCGCCGACCGGCTCCGGAAAGACGCTCGCGGCGTTCCTCGCGGCCATCGACGACCTCGTGCGCCGTGGCGTCGACGCCCCGCTGCCCGACGAGACTTTCGTCGTCTACGTCTCGCCCCTCAAGGCGCTGTCCAACGACATCCGCAAGAACCTCGCGGCGCCGCTCGCCGGCATTCGCAAGGCCCTCGAGGCGCAGGGTCTGCCCGACGTCGAGATCCGCACGCTGGTCCGCACGGGCGACACGCCGCAGGCCGAGCGCGCCAGCATGCGCAAGCGGCCGCCGCACATCGTCGTCACCACACCCGAATCGCTGTACGTGCTGCTCGGCTCGGAATCCGGCCGTCGCATGCTGTCCACAGCGCGTACGGTGATCGTCGACGAGATCCATGCGCTCGCGTCGAACAAGCGCGGGAGCCATCTCGCGCTGTCGCTCGCGCGGCTCGATGCGCTCACCGAGCGCCCCGCGGTTCGCATCGGCCTGTCGGCGACGCAGAAGCCGATCGAGGAGGTCGCGCGCTTCCTCGTCGGCGGCATGCACGACGCCGCGCCGGATTGCGACATCGTCGACACGGGCCACGTGCGCGCGCGCGACCTCGCAATCGAGGTGCCGTCCTCGCCGCTCGAAGCCGTCATGTCGCACGAGGTGTGGCAGCAGGTCTACCAGCGCCTCGCGCAGCTCGCGCAGGACCATCGCACGACGCTGGTGTTCGTCAACACGCGCCGCATGGCCGAGCGCGCCGCGCGGCATCTGACCGAGCTCCTCGGCAACGGACAGGTGATGTCGCACCACGGCAGCATGGCGAAGGAGTTGCGCCTCGCCGCCGAGCAGCGGCTCAAGCACGGCGAGCTCAAGGTGCTGGTCGCGACCGCGTCGCTCGAGCTCGGGATCGACATCGGCGACGTCGACCTCGTCTGCCAGCTCGGCTCGCCGCGGTCGATCGCGACCTTCCTGCAGCGGGCGGGGCGGGCGAGCCACCAGGTGGGCGGCGTGCCCAAGGCGCGCATCTTTCCGCTGTCGCGCGACGAGCTGGTCGAGTGCACCGCGCTGCTCGACGCCGTGCGCCGGGGCGAGCTCGACCGCATCGCGATACCGCAAAAGCCGCTCGACGTGCTGGCGCAGCAGATCGTCGCGGAAGTCGCCGCGCGCGACTGGCCCGAGGCAGAGCTCCTGGCATGCTACCGGCGGGCGTATCCCTACGCGACGCTCACGAAGGACGAGTTCCTCGACGTCGCGCGCACGCTCGCCGACGGCTTCACCACGCGCCGGGGCCACGGGGCGGCGTACCTGCATCGGGACGCGGTCAACGGCGTGCTCCGCGGGCGGCGGGGCGCACGGCTGACCGCCATAACGTCCGGCGGCGCGATCCCGGACACCGCGGACTACGACGTCGTGCTGGAGCCCGCGGGCCAGATCGTCGGCACGGTCAACGAGGATTTCGCGGTCGAAAGTCTCGCGGGCGACATCTTCCAGCTCGGCAACACGTCGTATCGCATCCGCCGCGTCGAAGCGGGACGCGTGCGGGTCGAGGACGCGCATGGACAACCGCCGACGATCCCCTTCTGGCTGGGCGAGGCGCCGGCGCGCAGCAACGAGCTCTCGGCCGCGGTGTCGCGCCTGCGCGAGGAGATCGCGCAAGCGCTCGACGCGAATCCCGACCCGCCATCGACGATCGAGCAGGTCTGCGCGGCCACGGGCGTCTCCGCCGGCGCCATCGGCCAGGTGGTCGACTATCTCGCCGCCGCACGTGCCGCGCTCGGCACGCTGCCCACGCATCGCATCGTCGTGCTCGAGCGCTTTTTCGACGAGTCCGGCGGCATGCAGCTCGTCATCCATTCTCCGTTCGGCAGCCGCGTGAACCGCGCCTGGGGGCTCGCGTTACGCAAGCGCTTCTGCGTCAAGTTCAACTTCGAGCTGCAGGCCGCCGCCACCGAGGACGCCATCGTGCTGTCGCTGTCCACCAGCCACAGCTTCGAATTGCGCGACGTGGCGCGGTACCTGCATTCCAGCAGCGTGCGGGGCGTGCTCGTCCAGGCCATGCTCGATGCGCCGATGTTCGCCGCGCGCTGGCGCTGGATCGCGTCGACGTCGCTCGCTTTGCCGCGCTTTCGCGGCGGCCGCAAGGTGCCCGCGCCGCTGCAGCGCATGCGCGCCGAGGATCTCCTGGCCGCAGTGTTCCCCGACCAGGTCGCCTGTGCCGAGAACGTCGTGGGCGAGCGCGAGATTCCCGACCATCCGCTGGTCATGCAGGCCATCCACGACTGCCTCCACGATGCCATGGACGTCGAAGGCCTCGAGGCGGTGCTGCGCGCCATCGAGAGCGGGGCGATCGGCGTGGTGGCGCGCGACCTGACGGCGCCGTCGCCGCTCGCGCTGGAGATCCTCACGGCACGGCCGTACGCCTATCTCGACGACGCCCCCCTCGAAGAGCGGCGCGCGCAGGCGGTCATGGCGCGGCGCTGGCTGGACGAAGCGTCCGCGGCCGACCTCGGGCGCCTCGACGCGGCGGCGATCGGGCGCGTGCGCGAAGAGGCGTGGCCCGAAGCGGCGACCGCGGACGAGCTGCACGACGGGCTGCTCGGGCTCGCATGCCTCACCGAAGCCGAGCTTGCAGCCGGGGACGGCTGGCCTGCGCTGTTCGACGCCCTGGTGGAGGCCTGCCGCGCGACGCGTCTCGCAGTCGATGCGTCGACGACATTGTGCGTGCCGGCCGAGCGCCTGCCGCAGTGGCTGGCGCTTCATCCGCACGCCGATCGGTCACCCGCCATCGACGCGCCCGAGGAGTTCTCGCGCCGCGCATGGACGCGCGACGAAGCGCTCACCGAGATCGTGCGCAGCCGGCTGGAGGGTCTCGGTCCCGTCACGGCGGACGCGCTCGCGGCGTCCATCGCCGTGCCGGCCGACGACGTGAACGCCGCGCTCGCGCGCCTCGCGTCGCAGGGCGTGGCGATGCAGGGAACGTTCACGCCGGGGGCGTCGCAGACGGAATGGTGCGATCGCGCGCTGCTCGCGCGCATTCATCGCTACACCGTGCAGCGCCTGCGCGCGGAGATCGAGCCGGTATCGACGCAGGATTTCATGCGCTTCCTGTTTCGCTGGCAGCACGTCGTCGCGAGCGAGCGGCGCCAGGGACCGGACGCGCTCGATGCGATCATCGGCCAGCTCCAGGGCTTCGAGGCGCCGGCCGCTGCCTGGGAAGCCGAGATCCTGCCGGCGCGGCTGGACAGCTACGACTTCACCTGGCTCGACGATCTGTGCCTCTCGGGCCGCGCGGTATGGACGCGACTCACGCTGCCCGCCGCCAGCGCGGCGGCCGCCGGGCCCATTCGCACCACACCGGTGACGCTGCTGCCGCGACGCAGCGCCGCCCTGTGGACGCGCGCTGCACCCGCGCCCGCCGCCGAGCCCGCCATGGGATCGCGCACGCACGCGGTGCTCGAGTACCTGCGCACGCACGGCGCGTCGTTCTTCGACGAGATCGTCGACGGCGCGCGTCTGCTGCGTACGCAGGTCGAGGATGCGCTGTCCGAGCTCGTCGCGCTCGGCCTCGTGAGCTCGGACGGGTTCTCCGGCCTGCGCGCCTTGCTCACGCCTTCGGAGAAGCGCAAGCGCTTCGGCGGCGGCAAGCGTGGGCGCAGGGCGATGTTCGGGATCGAGGACGCCGGACGCTGGGCGTTGCTGCGCCGCCACGCCGCCACGCGCTCGGCCGAAGCCGAGCGCGAGACGCTCGAGCACGTCGTCCACGTGCTGCTGCGGCGCTACGGCGTCGTGTTCTGGCGGCTCCTGCAGCGCGAGGCCGCGTGGCTGCCGCCGTGGCGCGAGCTCCTGCGCGTGCTGCGCCGGCTGGAAGCGCGCGGCGACGTCCGCGGCGGGCGCTTCGTGGCCGGCGTGTCGGGCGAGCAGTTCGCGTTGCCGGAGGCGGTCGCGGCGCTCCGCGAGACGCGGCGCGCGCCTCGTGCGGGCGACCACGTCGCGATCAGTGCCGCGGACCCGCTCAATCTCGTCGGCACGCTGTTGCCCGGTACGCGCGTCCCGGCGCTCACCGGCAACCGCATCCTGTTTTGCGACGGCGTGCCGCTCGCCGCGACGGTCGGCGGCGCGGTGCAGTGGCTCGCCGACCTCGACGTCGCGGCGATGCGCCAGGCGGAGGACCTGCTGATCCGGCGCCAGGCCGGATCGCCGCTGCTCGCTTACCTGCGCTAACGGCTGTGAACGGCCCTAGATCGCCGGGGTCGGGTAAGGCGACGTCGATCGCGGGAGCGCGCGCGACAGGGCCGCGAAGAGCTGCAGCACCGTCGCCGGGTCGAGCTCCACCTCGTCGACGCGCACGCGCACGCGCCCCGGCGTCGCCGCCGACGGCTCGATCGACAAGTGCGACGTCGACTGCGGGCCGACCATCGAGCGCAGGTCGTTGGCGAGCTTGCGATTCGCGGCGTCCACGCCCGTGGCACGCGCGTGGCGCGCGCGCGGATTGCGCGCCTCGGCCGTTTCCATCACCGCGACCGCGATGGCGTTCCAGTCGAACTCGGCGTTCTGCGCGCGAAACTCGCGCACCGTGCGCCCCCGCTCGAGCACGGCGATGTAGGTCCCGCGGTAGAGGCTTTCGTTCACCTCGAGCTCGACGATCTCGCCCTTGTAGCTGAACGCGAGGCGTCCCTGGACGGCGCGCAGGCCCCGGTACATCAGCTGCTGCTTCAACCTCGACTTCAGTGCTTCCTTCGACTGCATGACGGCCCCCCGTCGATTCGATGGCCGACGTAGAGCAGCGACCGTGCCAGCCATGGCGCGTCCATCGAGCGATTTGCGGCAGCTTTGGGCGGCAATTCCGCGGCGCGCCCATCGAGCGCGAAGCAACGGGCGGAATACCGGCCATTTCGCGTCGCGCAGCGACGGGCCAGCGGTTGCGTCGAGATGTGGCGCATCGCCTGCTCTCAGGTGGCCGCAAGCCGTGCGGCTGTTCCAGGCCACGGCGCGCACGAAGACGAGCCGCTACGCGAGCGCCGAGGTGGCGCGCACCGTCACTTGTTTCGCGATTTTGCGTCGGTCATGCCGGACAGCTCGATGTGGATCGAATGCGTCGCGAGGTACACCTCGCGCAGGAACGCGGTCAGCCCCCCGACCAGGCACAGCATGGCCACCACGAAAAGCGCACCCGCGACGATGCCGACCTTCGCGCCCACGAACTCCTCCGCGAACAGCGCGACGATCACCAGGCACACGAACAGTGCCGCGGCGCTGCAGAAGTTGATCGACCAGCTCGCGAGGCGCCGCCGCCGCTCGAGGAATGCGAGCTCGGTGCGTGCCGCGGCGCGGACGCGCTCGTCGAGCCTGGCCCAGTTCTGCTCGAAGTAGCGCGCGCGGTCGATCACGCGCGCGAGGCGGTTGGCCATCACGCCGAGCAGCGCCGCGATGCCGGTCAACAGGAACACGGGCGCGATCGCCAGCTGGATCGCATGCGCGATGAAGGGCGGGGTGGAATCGAGGGGCATGTGTCGAGGATGGCCTCGCCGCGTGGGAGCCGGCTTCGGCGCGACGTAGTATCGCATCGGGCGTCTCGGTGTCCGCCGGCCGGGCGGCGGGCCAGTTGCGCCCGTGCGGTGCCTTGGGGCACGATGGCGCCAAGGAGGAGAGCCATGGCAGACGGTCCACGCGCGGTCGGGGTGCATTCGCTCGACCATTTCGCGCTCGGGGTGCCCGATCTTGCGGACGCGCGCACGTTCTACGATCGATTCGGCCTCGTCCTGCGCGACGAGGACGGCGGACTCGGCGTCTACGCGAAGGACGGGCGGCATCGCTGGGCCGTCGTGCACCCGGCGGCGCGCAAGCATCTGGCGTGGCTGTCGTTCGGCTGCTACGCCGACGACCTCGGTGAGATCGAAGCGCGGGTGCGAAGCGAAGGCGCCGACGTCGCCAGGCCGCCGGCCGGCGCGCCGCAGGGCGGGCTTTGGTTCCACGACATGGACGGCACGCCGGTCCATGTAGGCGAGATCCCGAAATCGTCGCCGGACGCCAAGCCGTCGCGCACATGGACCTGCGCGCCCGCCGGCGCGCGTGGCGCGTCGAACCGCAGCAACGCGCCGCGCGTGCATCCCACCCGCCTGTCGCACGTGTTGCGCTTCACGCCCGACGTCGATCGCGCGGTGCGCTTCTACCAGCGCACGATCGGCATGCGGCTGTCGGACCAGTCGGGCGACGGCATCGCATTCATGCACGCGATCCACGGCAGCGACCACCACGTGCTCGCGTTCGCCAAGTCCGAGGCGCCGGGCTATCACCATTCGAGCTGGGAAGTCGCCTCGCTGGAGGAAGTGGGCCTCGGCGGCATGCAGATGATGGCCAAGGGCCACAAGCGCGGCTGGGGGCCGGGCCGCCACATCATCGGCTCGAACTATTTCTGGTACGTGCAGGATCCGTGGGGCAGCTTCGCCGAGTACTCGGCCGACATCGACTACGTACCGGCCGGCACCCGCTGGAACGCGGGCGACCATCCGCCCGAGGACGCGTTCTACCTCTGGGGGCCCGATCCGCCGTCCGATTTCGTGACGAACTACGAAGCAGCCGCGCGCTGAAGAGAACAAAGGGAGGAGACGACATGAACATTGCATCCCGCATCGCGCGGTGGCTCGCCTTCGCGCTGCTCGCCGCGGCCACCGCGCATGCGCAGAACCAGCCGCCGATCCGGATCGGCAGCACGCTCGCGCTGACCGGCCCGCTCGCGCAGACCGCGCTGGTGCACAAGGTGGTGGGCGAGATCTACGTCGAGCAGCTCAACAAGCGCGGCGGCCTGCTCGGGCGGCAGGTCGAGTGGATCGTCAAGGACGATCAGTCCAAGCCCGATCTCGCGCGCACGCTCTACGAGCAGCTCATCACCACCGACAAGGTCGACCTGCTGATGGGCCCGTACGCGACGGGCGCGATCCTCAGCGCGATGGGCGTCGCGCAGCGCTACAACAAGGTGCTGGTGCATCACACGTTCGGCATTCCGTCGCTCGCGAAGTACGACATGCAGTTCCCGGCTTGGTCGCTCGGACCCGACCCGGGCAACACGGTGCCGAACACGGTCCTCGACGCGCTCGCCGCGTCGCCCAGGCCGCCGAAGACGATCGCGGTGGTGACGAGCAAGTTCCCGTCGGTGCACTTCATGTCGCTCGGTGCGCGCGAGGTGGCGAAGAAACGCGGCCTCAACGAGGTGCTGTTCCTCGAATGGGACTTCGGCAATCTCGACTACGGCCCGATTGCCGCGCGCATCAAGGAGGCGAACCCGGATTTCCTGTGGGTCGGGGCGATCGGCCTGGAAGGCAACCAGCTGCTGGAAGCGCTCTCGAAGATCGACTACACGCCGCACGAGCACTTCTACATGTACCCGGCGCCGGGGCCGATGTCGAAGTCGCCGCTTGCGAAGAACGCGATGTCGATGACCATCTTCGAGGAGCACCCGCCGTTCACCGACAATCCGGCGTCGGCGGAATTCATCAAGCTCTATCACGAGCGCGCGGCCAAGGCCGGCATTCCCGACACGAGAGTCGAGGTGCAGGCCGCGGCCTCGTACACCGCCTGGCAAATTCTCGAAGCGGGCGTGAAGGGCGCCGGCAGCCTCGACGACAAGGCGATCGCCGCATGGCTGAAGAAGAACAAGGTCGACACGATCACGGGTCGCCTGCACTTCGACGGCCCGAGCAACTACGGCGACGATCTCATGCGCGTCAAGCAGGTGCAGAACGGCCGCTGGGTCACCGTGTGGCCGAAGGAGTACGCGGCGCCCGGCGCCACGCTGGCGGTGCAGTGATGCACGTCGTCGTCCCCGCGAACGCGGGGACCCAGCGTCTTTCGCGTGAACGACACTGGGCCCCTGCTTACGCAGGGGTGACAGGCTAGCCTTGCCGAGCGCCACGCTGCTCGCGCAGTCGGCGCTCTCGGGCGTCTTCATCGGCGCGCTCTACGGCCTGCTCGGGCTCGGCCTCGGGTTGTCGTGGGGCCTCCTGCACGTCATCAACCTCGCGCATTTCGCGTTCGCTTTCCTGGCGGCGTACCTCTGTTATCAGGTGAGCAGCGTCGGTCACGTCGACCCGCTGCTCACGCTGGCGCTGATCGTGCCGCTGTTCTTCGTGCTCGGCGTGCTGGTGCAGTGGCTGCTCGCGCGCTTCGCCATCTCGCCGCTCAATTCGCTGCTCGCGACGTTCGGCCTGACGGCCATCGTCGAGGCGGCGATCCAGTGGATCTGGACCGCTGACTTTCGCAAGCTCGAATCGGTGTACGCCTCCGAGAAGCTGCGCATCGGCGCGCTCTACGTGCCCGTGCCCGAGCTCGTCACGCTGGCGCTCGCGGTTGCGCTGTCCTTCGCCGTCTGGGCCGCGATGCGGTACACCGATCTCGGCAAGGCGTTGCGTGCGCTTGCCGAAGACGCGCCCATGGCAGCCGCGTTCGGCGTCAATCGGCGCGCGCTCTCGCTCGTGCTCTCCGGCGTGTGCGCCGCGCTTGCCGGTGTCGCCGGCGTGTGCCTCGCGTTGAGCTTCACGCTCACCCCCGCGCAGATCTACGCGTGGGTCGGCGTGGTGTTCGCAGCGGTGATGCTGGGCGGCCTCGGCAGCGCGCTCGGCCCTCTCGTCGCGGGCATCGTCATCGGCGTGAGCGAAGCGATCACCGCGGCGTTCGCGTCGCCGTCGTGGTCGCCGATGGTCTCGTTCTCGCTGCTGATCGCGCTCCTGCTCCTGCGGCCGGAACGAACCTGAGGCCCGATCGCACGCTCGCGACCATCGTGGCCGCCGGCATCGCGCTGGCGGTCGTGCCGTGGCTGCACCTCCCGGCGTTCTACGAGTCGTTCCTCTACCTCGTGTTCCACTGGATCGTGCTCGCGACGTCCTGGAACATCCTGTCGGGCTACTCGGGCTACTTCTCCTTCGGCCACGGGGCGTTCTTCGGCGCAGGCGTGTATGCCACCGCGACGCTTGCAAGCCGGTTCGACGTGCCGTTCCCGTGGACGCTTCCGGTGGCGGCCCTCGTCGCGGCGGTGCTCGGCGTCGCGCTGGGTGCGGTGGTGTTTCGCGTGCGCAGCGTGCGCGGCGAGCTCTTCGCGCTCCTGACGCTCGCCGTGACGTTCGTGCTCGCCACGCTGGTCCTCAACACGCCGATCGACGGCGGGCCGGGCGTGTACCTGAGCGCCGTGCCCGTGCCTGCGCTTGCGCCGAGCCCGTCGGGCACGTTCTACCTGCTCGCGCTCGCGCTGGCCACGATCACGGTGGCCGCTGCCTGCGCCATTCGCCGTGCCGCGCTGGGCCTCGGTCTGTTCGCCATTCACGACGACGAGGACGCGGCCGAGGTCATGGGCGTGCCGACGTATCGCTACAAGCTCGTCGCGCTCGGTATTTCCTGCGCGCTCGCCGGCGTCGCGGGCGGCATCCACGCGCTGTTCGTGTCCTACGTGACGGCCGGGAGCACGTTCAACATCACCGTGCCGCTCACGGTCGTGCTGATGAGCGTGCTCGGCGGCACGCGTCATTGGGCCGGTCCCATGGTCGGCGCCATCGCGATCACCGTGCTGCTCTACGCATTCACCGCGGCCGAGTACGCGATCGCGGGCAAGGCGCTGGTGGGCGCGGTGCTGATCGCGGCGGTCCTGTTCATGCCGAACGGCGTGCTCGGGCGGTGGGCGACGGAACGCCGTCGCTCCCGCGCAAGCGGGAACCCGGCGCCGCCGAACGACGCTGGGCCCCCGCTTTCGCGGGGGCGACGATCACCACTGCTGGTCGTTCAAGGCCTGCGCAAATCCTTCCGCGGCGTTCGCGCCCTCGACGGCGTCGACCTGACGGTGCACGAAGGCGAGATCGTCGGCATCCTGGGGCCGAACGGCTCGGGCAAGTCGACGCTCGTCAACGTCGTGAGCGGTCATTACCGGCCCGATGCGGGGAGCGTGCGCTTCGCCGGCGAAGACCTCGCCGGCGTGCCCGCGCACCGCATTGCGCGCAGCGGCATCGCGCGCACCTACCAGATCCCGCGGCCCTTCGCGCACCTCACGGTGCTCGACAACGTCGCGCTCACGGCCACGTTCGGCGCGCGTCACCGCGCGCGAGCGGACGCCGAGCGCGAGGCGCAACGCTGGCTGCACTTCACGGGACTCGAAGCGCGCGCATCGCAGACGCCGGGTGCGCTGAACCTGCACCAGACCAAGTTCCTCGAGCTCGCGCGCGCGCTCGCGGCGCAGCCCCGGCTCTTGCTGCTCGACGAAGTGCTGTCCGGCCTTGCGCCCGCCGAGATCGACGAAGCGGTCGCGCTGGTGCAGCGCATCCGCGCGCAGGGAACGACCATCGTGCTGGTCGAGCACGTCATGCGCGTCGTGACCGCGCTCGCCGACCGCGTGATCGTCCTCGACCAGGGTCGCGTGCTCGCGGAAGGCGCGCCGGCCGAGGTCATGTCGCGCAGCGACGTCGCCACCGCGTATCTCGGTGTCGCCCATGCTTGAGGTGACCGACCTGCGCGTCGATTACGGTGCGGCGCCGGCGCTGCGGGACGTGAGCCTCGCGATCGAGCCCGGCGAGCTGGTGTGCGTGGTCGGCCCGAACGGCGCGGGCAAGACGACGCTCATCAACGCCATCGCGGGGCTGCTCCCCGCGCGGTCCGGGCGCATCGCGATGGGCGGCCGCGACTTGACGCGGCTTGCGGCGCATCGGTACTGCGACGCCGGCATCGCGCTGGTGCCTGAAGGACGGCGCCTGTTCGGCGGCATGACGGTCCGCGAGAACCTGGAGCTCGGGAGTTATCGCGGCGTCGCGAAGCAGGCGCGCGCACGGACGCTGCACGAGGTGTGCGCGCGCTTTCCCGCGCTCGGCGAGCGCCTCGATCGCGTCGCCGCGACGCTCTCCGGCGGTCAGCAGCAGATGGTGGCGATCGGGCGCGCGCTGATGGCGTTGCCGAGCCTGCTGCTGCTCGACGAGCCTTCGCTCGGGCTCGCGCCGGCGATCGTGCTGACGCTGTTCGAGGCGATACGGCAGGTGCACGCCAGCGGCACGGCGGTCCTGCTCGTCGAGCAGAACATGACGCTCGCGCTCGAGCACGCGCAGCGCGCCTACGTCCTCGACGAAGGCCGCATCGTGGCGCACGGCGACCCGCGTGCGCTGCTCGCGCAGCCGGAGCTGCGGCGCGCCTACCTCGGGATCGCGAGCCCGGGGTCAGAGTCGCTACTCTGACCCCGGGGCGATGCGGATAATGGTCGTCCCGTTCATCATCGCAGGGAGGGAATCATGGCAGGACGTTGGCTGGCTGCGATCGCGGTCGCGGCGATCGCAACAGGTGTGCACGCGCAGGAATCGCGCCTGGATGCCGTGCAGAAGAGCGGGGCGCTGCGCGTTTGCACGCCGGGCGACTACAAGCCGTTCAGCGTCGCGAAGCCGGACGGAACCTACGAAGGCCTCGACGTCGATCTCGCGCAGGCGATGGCCAAGGCGCTCGGCGCCGAGGCGAAGTTCGTCAAGACGACGTGGCCCCGGCTCATGGACGACTTCACCGAGAAGTGCGACATCGCGGTGGGCGGCATCTCGGTCACGCTCGATCGCCAGAAGCGCGCGTTCTTCAGCGACGCGTACATGGTCAACGGCAAGGCCCCGATCACGAAGTGCGAGAACGTGAGGAAATTCCAGAGCGTCGCCGACATCGACAAGCCCGAGGTGACCGTGATCGAGAACCCCGGCGGCAGCAACGAGCGCTTCGCGCGCGCGAACTTCAAGCACGCGAAGATCGTCATCTTCAACGACAACACGACGATCTTCGACGAGATCCTCAAGGGCAACGCCGACGTGATGATCTCCGAGTCGGTGGAGACGCTGGTGCAGCAGAAGCTCCGTCCCGGTTTGTGCGCGGTGAATCCCGACAAGCCGCTGCAGTACGGCGAAATGGGATACCTGCTGCCGCGCGGCGACGTGGTCTTCAAGGCGTGGGTCGACCAGTGGCTGCACCTCGCCAAGGCGACCGGCGAGTACGATCGCAGCGTGGCGGCGTGGATCAGGTGACCGTCACGTCTCCTTCGGCACGCGCACCATCGCCTCCAGCAGGCGCTCCAGCACGTCGTCGCCTTCGTCGCATTGCCCGGTGTGCACCGGGGAGCACTGGATGATCGTGCTGCGCGGCGCGGTCAGCCAGTGAAAGCGCTCCCGCGGCGAAAGTCGGCCGATCGGCCCGGCCGCGTCGCCGCCGGCGCAGATCAGCGGGATCGTCGCGAGGTGCTTCGCGATCGTGTCGAGGTCGATCGAAGGGTCGAGCGCGCGCACGCGCGCCGCGTCGAGCTCGACGCGCGCCTCGAGCAGGCCCAGCGCCGGACACGACACGATCACGCCGGCGTTGACGAACTCGGCGCGCTCCACGCGCGGCACCACGCGGATCACCGCGTAGTCATACGTGCACGGCTCGGGCACGCTCGGCCTCCATGACGAACGCGCGCGGCGCGGCAAGCCGGCCGAGCAGGAAATCGACATACGCCGCACGCCGCGCCCGCGCCGATGCGAACGCGGGATCGTGCTCGAGCCACGCATCGGGCACGCGCGCGACGACGTCTTCGACGATTGCCGGCGCGAGCTTTTGCGCGAGCGCGTCGTCGACCGCGCCGATCGGTGCGGCGAACGGCAGCAGCACGTGCTCGGCGATGCGCGGGAACGGATCGCTCGATCGCGCGCGATAGTCGCCGCCGGCGTGGTGGAAGTACAACGCCGCGCCGTGATCGATCAGCCACAGCCGGCGGTGCCACATCAGCAGGTTCGTGTTGCGCGGGGTGCGATCGACGTTCAGCGTGAGCGCGTCGAGCCACACGATGGCGGCGGCCAGCGTGGCGTCGGGACGATCGACGACCGGGTCGAACATCGTCGCGCCGGGCAGGTAGTCGAGAGCGACGTTCAGTCCCGCGCTCGCGCGCAGGAGGTCCTGGATCTCGGGGTCGGGCTCGGTGCGCGCGAGGTCGGCCGGCAGCGCCATCAACACGATCTCCGGCACGGCGAGCCCGGCCGCGCGCGCGAGCTCGCCGACGATGATCTCGGCGATCAGCGCGTTCGGTCCCTGGCCTGCGCCGCGGAACTTGAGCACGTAGAGGCCGGCGTCGTCGCCTTCCACTACGGCGGGCAGGGAGCCACCCTCGCGCAGCGGCGTGACGTAGCGGACCGCCGGGATCTCGCGTAGTGGCATGGCGCCGCCATGATAGCCAAGTCGTCGCGCGCGAATTGACAAACGGATGCGAGCGGCATACAGATGCGTCGTCGTTCGAGAGGAGGTTGCCATGGCCGACGACGTGCGCAAGGTGGACTACTTCTACGTGACCGTCAGCAACAGCGCGGGGCAGGGCGCCAGGGTGCTCGAGGACCTCGCGAACGAGGGCGTGAACCTGCTCGCCTTCTCGGGCTTCCCGAGCGGGCGCAAGGCGCAGCTCGATCTCGTGCCCGAGGATTCCGCGCAGCTCAAGCGCGCCGCGAAGAAGCTCGGGCTGGCGCTGTCCGAGCGCAAGAGCGGCTTCCTGCTGCATGGCGACGATCGCGTGGGCGCGATGACCGCCGTGCTGAACAGCCTCGCGGCGGCCGGGATCAACGTCACGGCCATGGACGCCGTGACCAGCGGCGAGGGCCGCTTCGGCGCCATCTTCTGGGTGAAGCCCGAGGACGTCGCCAGGACGGCGCGGCTGCTGAAGTCGTGACCGCCCTGCTCGGCGCCGGCCGCGATAACGGCGTCGAGACGATCGCTCGCGCGAGTCGACGCGAGCCGGGATCCCCCGGCGCTTTCGACGTAGTGCAAGTCGTGCTCGTGCTCAGCGCGCTGCTGGCCGACGCCTGCGCGGCGTGGACCGCCATCGTGGCGATCGTCTTTCCGCCGCTGTTCGGATATGCCTGACGCACCCGCTCGCCGTCCCGATCATTTCCGGCTTTTCGCTGCCGCTCGGCGCGTCGGGTAGCATACGACGGTGCGGTTGCAAAAGTCGTCTCGCACCCCGACCGTTCGCATGTGATGACCGACATGGTGACGATTGCCGGCGGCGCCGCGCGCGTGCTGCAGTGGCTGCTGCTCGTGCTCGCCCTGCTGCTTGCCGGGCCTGCGCTCAACGTGGCGCTGGGCCGCGCGACGTTGAGCGGCGACTGGCGCACGGCATCGCATCGCGCGGTCGGGCTCGCGCCGGATCCGGCGACGCACCACGAGGCGATCGTGCAGGTTTACGCCGGACGCGCCTTCGGCTGGCGCGGGGCGTTCTCGGATCACACCTGGCTCGCGGCCAAGCCCGCCAACGCAGACAGCTACACGCGCTATGAGGTGATCGGCTGGTACGGCGGCGGCGGCCGTTCGGTCGTGTCGATCGCGAGCTCTCGCGCGCCCGACGCCGAGTGGTACGGCGCGACGCCGCGCCTCGTGCGCGACCTTCGCGGCGCGCAAGCCGAAGCCGTGCTCGCGAAGCTTCCGCAGGCCGTCCTGTCGTACGGCAACCCGCGGTTCTATTCGGCGTGGCCGGGACCGAACAGCAACACGTTCGTTGCGCATCTCGGCCGCGCGATTCCCGAGCTTCGTCTCGCGATGCCGTCGACCGCGGTCGGCAAGGACTACCTGCCGGGCTGGCATTTCTTCGCGCGCACCCCGAGCGGCACCGGCTGGCAAGTCTCGCTGCTCGGTCTGCTCGGCATCGCCGTCGGCCTCGACGAAGGCATCGAGATCGACGTCCTCGGCATGGTGATCGGCGTCGACGTGCGGCGCCCGGCGCTCAAGCTGCCCGGCATCGGGCGCGTGCCGGACTGGTGATCGTGTCGCGCATCCTGGCGACCTACCGCGTTCGCGCCCCGCGCGACGACATCGACGCGATCGCGCGCGCGCTCGCGCTCGAGCAGAGCGTGGAAGTGCCCGCCGAGGTCGTTCGCGATGCGTTCGTGGCCGAGCACGTCATGGGCCGCGTGCATGCGATCCGTTCGGTCGACGACGGCACGCACGCCGTCACGCTCGCGCTCGCGACCGTCACGACGGGCTTCGACGTCGCGCAGACGATCAACATGCTGTTCGGCAACAGCTCGCTGCACGAGCACGTCGAGCTCGTCGACGTCGAGCTCCCGGCGGACTTTCTCGCGCATTTTCGCGGCCCGCGGTTCGGCATCGCAGGCGTTCGGGTCGCGCTGCAGGTGCACGACCGGCCGCTCACGTGCGCGGCGCTCAAGCCGCAGGGGCTGCCGAGCGCACGGCTTGCTGCGTTGTGCGGAACGCTGGCGGACTGCGGCATCGACATCGTCAAGGACGATCACGGCCTCGCCGACCAGGCGTATTCGCCGTTCGCCGAGCGCGTCGCGGCCTGCCAGCGCGCGATCGAGCGCAGCGGAGGGCGGTCGATCTACGCACCGAGCATCGTCGGGTCGCCGAGCGCCGTTCGCGAGAAGATTCGCATCGCGCGCGGCGAGGGCGTCGGCATGCTGCTCCTCGCTCCCGCGCTGCTCGGCATGCCGGCCTTCGCGGAGGTCGCCGAAGACGTCGACGTGCCGGTCCTCGCGCATCCCGCGTACGGCGGCGCGTCGCGCGTCGCGCCGCAGTTGCTGCTCGGCCGCCTCTTTCGCCTGCTCGGCGCCGATGCGGCGATCTTTCCCAACTACGGGGGCCGCTTCTCGTATTCGGAGCAGACGTGCGCGGACATCGCGCGCACGTGCCGCGACGCGTGGTCGCACATCGAGCCGATAGTGCCCGTCCCGGCGGGCGGCCTCAGCGTCGAGCGCGTGCCGGAAGTGGTACGCTTCTACGGCGGCGATGTCATGCTGCTGATCGGCGGGTCGCTCCTCGCGGCCGGCGACGCGCTGCCGCAGCGCACGCGCGCCTTCGTCGACCTCGTGCGCGCGAGCGCCGCAAGCCCACATTGATCGTCATGTCGATCGCATCGCATCGTCCACAGACCGCAGCGCTGCGCTGGCGCGACGTCGAGGTGCTCGAGTACAAGGCGGAGGGCAGCGCGCCGTTTCGCGCGGTCACGCGCCAGACGCTGTTCGACGATCCCGCGCTCGCCTGCCAGCTTCGCTATTTCGAGGTCGCGCCCGGCGGGCATACCACGCTCGAGCGGCACGAGCATTCGCACGCCGTCGTCGTCCAGCGCGGACGCGGAGGCTGCCTCGTGGGCGATCGCATCTACCGCGTCGAGCCGTTCGACCTGGTGCACGTGCCGCCGCTCACGTGGCATCAGTTCCGCGCCGACGACGACCAGCCGCTCGGCTTTCTCTGCATGGTCAATGCGGCGCGCGACCGACCGCAGCTTCCGGACGCTCAGGCGCTGGAAACGCTTCGCCGCGATCCCCGTATCGCCGCGTTCATCGCTTCGTAGCGGGCGCCCGAGCGGCCGAGGCGCCGAACCGCCGCACGGCCGACGACCGCATGGGACACGGCCGAGCGGCCGCACGGCCGCGGGGAATAGTCCGCTTGCTTTCGCACCCGGTGTCTTGTCTACTACACGCAACATCGGTTTTGCGTGCGCCTGGAGGCAGCCATGGCCATCAAGATCGGCGGTGTGAGCAAGCGCATCGGGCTCGCCATGTCGGGCGGGGGATTTCGCGCCGCGGCGTTCCATCTCGGCGTGATGCGCAAGCTCAAGGATCTCGCCCTGCTCGACAAGATCGACCTGCTCACGTGCGTGAGCGGGGGCAGCATCGCCGGCGCGTTCCTCGCGGCCAACTGGGGCAAGCCCGACGTGCTCGAGAGGCTCGACACGTATCTGCGCACCAAGTCCATCGCCGTGTCGTCCGTGATCGGCGGCGTGCTCGATCCGTTCTCGACGCGGCTCGAGAAGCTCGCGGAAAGCTACGACCGCGACCTGTTCCACCAGGCGACGCTGCACGATCTCGTCAACGGCCCGCGCGTGTACCTCAACGCGACGAATCTCGCGACCGGCAACATGTTCTTCTTCGCGGCGGGCGGCGACAAGCCCGAGGAAATGGGCGAGCACGAGCTCGGCGTCGTGTCCGCGAGCGGATTCCCGATCAGCCGCGCCGTCGCGGCATCGTCGGCGTTTCCGCCGGTGTTCCCGCCGCTGCGGTTGATGCCCGACGTGTACGCGCACGCGGGCAGCGTCGAGTACGTCACCCTGTGCGATGGCGGCGTGTACGACAACATGGGCGTCAATCCCGTCGTGCGCGCACGCGCGGCGCTCGACTACGTGATCGTGAGCGACGGCGGCAAGCCTTTTGCGATCGACGATCATCCGACCGATTCCGGCACGCTGGTGCTCAAGGCCGCCCTCGGGATCATGATGGAGCAGATCCGCGGCCTCGAGTTCGATCGCCTGCAGCATCGGCATCTCGCGGGCGCGGGACCCAAGCCGCTGTGGTTCTCCATCGACAGCAAGGAAGGCGAGGTGCAGCCGGGCGACGCGGCGTTCGCGTCGGCCATCGACACCAACCTGCGCGCGCTCTCGAACGACGAGATGAGCGTGCTCGCACGCCAGGGCGGCGGGCTCGTCGAATCGCGCATCAGGCGCTACGCGCCGGAGCTGATCGCGTAGCGAAGCGCTGTGCGCGCCGGCAGCCCGGCGCATTCATCGACAGAGGGCAGCAACATGGCCATGCGATCGGGTGACAAGGCCCCGCGGCGCAAGGACGGCGCACGGGCCTACGACATTGGCGAGCCTCGCCCGCCGGGGGCGAGCGAGAAGCGCGCCGGCAAGCGGCCGGCCGCGCAAACCCCGCAGGCGAAAGACGATCTGCAACCGGCTGCAGCGGCAGCGCCGCCCGCATTGCCGGAGCCGACGCGGCGAACGCTCAAGGTCTACGCGCTCGATCCGAGCGCGGGCAACTACGTCGGCAACGTGATGACGGTTCGCATACGCTGGGAGCGCGGGCTGAAGCCCGGTCCCGTCGGGCGCCGCTTCGCGGTCGTCGATTACGACGCGGCGAACCGGTGCTATTACGCGCCGGTGAACCTCGACGACTACCGCGTGCTCGCGCGCGGCGGTCTCGATCCTTCGGAGTCCGATCCGCGCTTCCACCAGCAGATGGTGTACGCGGTCGCCTCCGAGACGGTGGAGAAGTTCGAGGCCGCGCTGGGCCGCACGATTCACTGGCATCGCGCCGATCGCTCGGCGCGCGCCATGGCCGAGCGCCCGGCCGGCGAGATGTTGGATGACATCTGGGTGCTGAAGCTCTTTCCGCACGCCATGGTGGAGGCCAATGCGTTCTACAGCCGCGAGGCGCGCGGCATCATGTTCGGCTACTTCCGCGCCTCGGAGAGCAATCCCGGCAACAACCTGCCGGGCCAGCTCGTGTTCACGTGCCTGTCGCACGACATCATCGCGCACGAGGTCACGCACGCCGTCATCGACGGCATCCGCACGTGCTTCACGGAGCCCACCAATCCCGACGTGCTCGCGTTCCACGAAGCATTCGCCGACCTGACGGCGCTGTTCCTGCATTTCACCCACAAGGAAGCGCTGCTCGACACGATCCGCAAGACGGGTGGAAACCTGTATCGCTTCGAGCTGCGGCCCGACGCGGCGCCGGTCGACGGCGGCGAGGCGCTCGACGGCGCATCGGCGCCGGTGAGGGGAACGGCCGATTCGCCCAATCCGCTGATCGAGCTCGCTCAGCAATTCGGGCAGGCGACCGGGACGGGACGGAGCCTGCGCGAGGCGCTCGACAAGAAGCCCGATCCGCAGGCGCTGGAAACGCGTGTCAACGACCCGCATTTCCGCGGCTCGATCCTCGTGGCCGCCGTGTTCGACGCCTATTTCACGACGTACCTGCGCGCCGCGGCCGACCTGTTTCGCATCTACCGCGCCGGCGGCGGCCAGCTCGATCCCGCCGAGCTGCCGGCCTCGCTCGCCAATCTCCTCGCCGAGGCGGCGAGCCGGACGGCCGACGAGTTCTTCCAGCTCTGTGCGCGTGCGCTCGATTACTGCCCGCCGGTGGACATCACGTTCGGCGACTTTCTGCGCGCGCTGATCACCGTCAGCCTCGACTTCAGGCTCGACGACGACCGCGGCGTGCGCCAGGCGCTGATGCAGGCGTTTCGCGTGCGCGGCATCTACCCCGAGTCGGCACGCTTCTTCTCGGAGGAGGCGCTGTCGTGGTCGCAGCCGCTGACCGACGACGCGCTTCCGCCGGTCGTGGCCCAGGTCGCGCACCCCGAAACGGGACGAGTGGACGACTACGAGCTCGTTTTCGGCCACGCCGACGGCCTCGCGCGAAGCGAGCAGGATCTGAACGGCGCGATCCTGCGCGAGTACGCATCGCGCAATGCCGCGCTGCTCGGATTCGACGCCAGTCCCGGCGCCGATCGCCCCGAGGCCGCCTCGTTCCATCAGGTGTTCCGCGTCACGGCGGACGGCCGCCTGCGCATCGACATGGTGGTCGAGCTGATCCAGACCCGCTGGGTGCCGTTCGACCCGCAGTTCCCGCACGCGGGCTCGTTCCCGCTGCGCGGCGGCGTGACGCTGATCGTCGCGGCGCCGCAGCGCGAGGTGCGCGGCTACGGTCCGCCCCGGGTGCGCTTCAGGATCCCCAAGCCGATCACCGCGTCGCGCGAGAAGCAGCAGCGCGCCTATGCGATGAGCATGGGGCTCATGAACGGCGACACCGACGATGCGCGCCACTTCCAGGCGAATTTCGCGCTGGTCCACCAGGGGTTCTGATCATGGCGAAGCGATCCGCAAGCCGCGCTGAACCGAAGGCCGGGCGCGCCGCGATCCGCGTGCGCATGTACCGCGTCGGGTTCGGCGACTTCTTCCTGCTCACGGTGCCCGCGAAGAGCGGCCCGCAGCACATCCTGATCGATTGCGGCGTGCACGCCGGGAACATCAAGAGCATGCCGGATTGCGTCGACGACCTGGCGGCGGCCACCGGCCGCAAGCTCGCGCTCGTCATCGTCACGCATTATCACGCGGACCACCTGTCCGGCTTCGCGACGCAGAGCGAGACGTTCGCGAAGTTCGAGGTCGGCATGGTGTGGATCACGAACCGCCTCGATCCTCACGATACGGCGTCCTCCCGGTTCAAAGTGCAGCTTCACGGGCTCGCGACCGCGCTTCGAATGCAACTGCTGCTGCGGTTGAAGGCCGGCGAGGACCCGCTCGCGCGCCAGGCGCTCGCGAAGGTTGACAACGCGCTCGGGGTGGGCCTCGGCGTCGCGGGCAGCGGCAACGATAAAGCGATCCAGGTGGTGACCCGCGGCTTTCGCAACAAGGCGCCGGTACGCTACTACGAAGCCGGCGACGAGCCCGAGCTGCCGCCCGCGCTGGAAGGTGCGCTGACCGCCGAAATCCTCGGCCCCGCGCCGAAGCATGTCGCCGATCGGTTCGCGAGCAGCGACAACAAGCTTGCGCAATACCTCGCCGCTGCGTCGGCTGACGGATTGCCCGACACCACGGCGTTCGCGCCGTTCGACGGCGACTGGCGTGCGAGCGCCGCGGACTATGGGCCCGAGGCGTTCCGCCCGTGGAACGCGCCCGCGGAGATGGAAAAAGCGCTGCACGATCTGCAGCCCGACTCGCTCGCCGCGGCGGCGGACGTGATCGACGGCACCCTCAACAACCAGAGCCTCGTCGTGCTCTTCACGTGCCGCAGGAAGAAGCTGCTCTTCGTAGGCGACGCGCAATGGGGCAACTGGGCGTACTGGCTGTACGGAAAGCCGGTGAAGGGCGAGGACCCGGGCATCACCGAGCGCGCGACGGACATCCTCGGCAGCATCGACTTCTACAAGGTCGGTCACCACGGCAGCACGAACGCGACGCCGATTCCGGCAGTCGGCGCGATGGCGGACTCGTGCGCGGCGATGTGCTCCACGGAAGCGGGCTGTTACGGCAGCGTGAAGAAGAAGACCGAGGTGCCTCGCATCGCGCTCATCGAAGCGCTGGAACAGCAGACGGGAAACCGGCTGGTGCGCAGCGACTGGATCGCCGTCGACGGCAAGGCCGCGGCCAACAAGGAGGCGCGCAGCCAGCTTCGCAAGTTGCCCGCGCACTTCTCGCAGGGCGACCTGTACATCGACTACGTCCTGCCGGCCTGAGGGCATGGCCGCTTTCGAGACGTGGCGGCGCTGGGCGGGCGCGCTCTCGGACGGCGAGTTCGCCTGTGCATGGGCCGCGCTCGGCATCGCGGCGGCCACGCCGATGCAAAGCGCGGCGCTCGCGGCGGGCGGCGGATTGCGACGCGTCGATCTCGCGCATCCGCGTGCCGGCGATCACGAGGCGATCGCCTGCGCTGCGATCGTGCACGGCACGCCGGGGAAGGACGGCCGGCTGCAGACGACAGATTGGGCATTCCCCGCTGTCGGCGCATTCGTCGATCGCGAGCAGACGCTGAAGCTCGACGCGATCCCGGCCGCGACATGGGCCGCTGCGTGGCGCGACGCCAACGTGCGGCAGGCGCTCGGCGGTCCGCCGGGACGCCTGCGCATCACGCAGGCACCGCAGGACGCGTCGCCGTGGCCATGGTTCGCGCCGTTGACGCGGGCCGAAGTCGACGCGACGGCGGTGCGCATGCTGACTCGAGCGGCGTCGCGCGTCGCACTGCAGTGGCCGCTGCGGCTCGGCTGCCTGCCGTCCAATCGCGCGCAGGCGATTCTCGAGAGCGTGCGCACGCAATGGCCGAGCAATAGTCTCAGCCGCCTCGTGGTGCTCGACCGTCGCTCGCCGGCGTGCGACGTACTGCTGCATGTCGGCTCCGCGGAGTCGCTGCGTACCGCCCTCGACGAGCATCCTGCGCCGTGCAAGGCCGCGCTCGTCGTGCTCTGCGGGCTCGACGTCGATGGCCGCGAAGTCGCCGCGGTGTCCGACCTGCAGTCGCGCTGCGACGCGCATGGGCTGGTCGCGCTGCGCAGCTCGACGTCGGACGAGGCGCTGGTGCGCGCGCTCAACGGCTTCGTCGAGCAGGTGTCGCACAACGAATGGCTCGACATGGCCGCGACGTACGCATTCGCGCGCTATGCATGGCAGGACGCGCTCGTGTGGCTTTCCGATGCGCTCGCCGCGACGCGGCTCGAGCGCATGGTCGAGCGCATGAAGGCGCGCATACTCGCTTCGCCTTCGGGCACGCGCTTCGGGCCTCTGGCAGGCGCGGGCGCGGTTGCGACACGCACGTGGCGCGGGCCCGCGCCGGCGGCCGCGCCGATCGACGAGGCACGCGTCGTCGCGTCGCAGCTCGACGCGCTCAGCTTCGATCACGAGAGCGACGGCGCGTCGCGTGCCGCCGAGGCGGCACGGGCGCTGGAAGCGGCGATCGAGCCCGAGGAGAGCATGCGCAGGCGGGCCGATCGCTTCCTGCAGCAGCAGTCGTTCGTCGGCGACACCGGAAGCGAGCAACCCGCGGACCACGGTTTCGTCGCGGGACGGCCGGCGCACGTGTGCATGCGCATCGGCCCGCGAGAAAGCGCATGGCAGGGGCTTCGCCAGGCGCTGGCCGTCGAGACGCTGCCGCAGGACGAGGATGCGTGGACGCTGACGCTCGCGCTGACCGAGCCGACCTACCTGCCGCGCGGACTGACCGTGACGGTCGAGCTGCCGCACGACGGTCCGAGCGACGTCGCCGATTTCCGCTTCACGCCCGCGCGTGAAGGCCGCTTCGAAGGACTTGTCACGGTGATGTATCGCGGGCGCCTCCTGCAGTATGCGCAATTGTCGGCGCGCGTGGTCTCGGCCGCCGCGCCGCATGCGGCGGATGCGGCGCCGGTCCTGTCCGACGTGGTGCCCGTGCGCAGCGCGATCGGCGACCTGGACGGCCGCCAGCAATTCGACCGCGCGGTGGTGATCGCCGACGCGGCAAACGGCAAGCCGCAGGCTGCAGTGCTGTCGGACTCGAGCTCGCAGGCCCTCGACATCGCGCGCAGCGTCGAGGTGGCGAGGGACATCAACACGGCGCTGAGCGGGATCGCGCAATCGGCCGCCGATTACGCCGAGGGCTTCGCGGGCGAAGAGGGACGCAAGCTGCTGGTGACGCTCGCCGCCATCGGCAGCGTGCTGCACGACCAGCTGGTCAAGGATCAGCTCGAGGCGCCGGGCAGTCGCACACCGATCGCGCGCTGCGAATACATCCAGGTGGTGAGCGGCAGCAACGACGTCGTGGTCCCGTTCGAGTTCATCTACGACCGCGCGTCCCCGGACGACGACGCGAAGCTGTGCCCGCGGTGGCGCGAAGGGGTGCAGGCCGGACGCTGCCCGGAGACGTGCCGCCTGGACGATCCGGCGCTCGTGTGCCCGGCCGGCTTCTGGGGACTCCAGAAGGTGATCGAGCGACACCAGACGCGCGGCGGCGATCGCAACGCCGCCACGCTGCAATCCGATCCCGGCCGTGCGACGAGCGAGCTGCGCATCGCCGGCGCGAGCCTGCTCGCCAGCAGCGAGCGCGTGAAGGTCGAGGATCTCGTGCCGCTCCAAGGTGCGCTCGCGCGGCAGACCGGCGTCGCCGCCGTGACCGCGTCGACCTGGAAGGAGTGGGCGGCGCGAGTCGTCGAGAACGGGCCCACGATGATCGTCGCGCTGCCGCACGCCGACGGCACCGGCGCGAACATCTCGCTCGAGATCAGCGGCGATTCGCTGCAGGCACGGCAGCTCACGCCCGGTCACGTGCGTGCGCGACCCGACGCGCCGCCGCCGCTGGTTGTCCTGCTCGGCTGCGACATCGCCGGCACGGGCGGCGACTACGGGAGCTATGTCCTGAGCTTCCGCACGCGCGGTGCCGCGGTGGTGATCGCAACGATCGCGACGGTCATCGGCGCGCACGCCGCGCGCACCGCATCGCTGCTCGCCGATACGCTGCTCCCGTCAGCAGGCGCGGGACCGACGTCCCTCGGCGAAGCCATGCGCGCGGTGAAGCGGCAGGCGCTGCTCGACGGCCTGATCATGCCGCTGTGCCTCGTCGCGTACGGCGACGCGGACTGGACGCTCGCACGCTAGGCTCCATGGCAGACGCGTCCTTCAGCGTCGAGATGCTCGCCGCGCGCCACGGCGACGCGCTGATGGTCGAGTACGCGCCCGGCGGCGGGCGCACGCGACGGATGCTGATCGACGGCGGACCGCTCACCGCCTATGCGGCGCTCGATGCGCGCATCGCTCGCCTTCCGGAGGGCGACCAGCGCCTCGAGCTGCTCGTCGTGACGCACGTCGACACCGACCACATCGAGAGCATGGTGCGCCTGCTCGCCATTCCGCGCGAGCGCTGGCCCATTGCGCCGCGCGACATCTGGTTCAACGGGTATCGGCACATGCGTCCGCAGATCGACCTCGGCGGCAAGCAGGGCGAGTTCCTGAGCGCGTTGATCCAGCGTCGCGCCCAGGCGCAATGGAACCAGGCGTTCGGCGGCCGCGCGATCGTGATTCCCGCGCAAGGCGAGCTGCCGCGCATCGACCTTGCCGATGGCATGTCGCTCACGCTGCTTTCGCCGGATGCCGGCAAGCTCGAGTGCATGGCGCGCGCGTGGGAGAAGGACGTCGACGGCTGGATCGTGCGTCCGGGGGACCTCGATGCCGCCTGGGGGGCGCTCGTGAAGGCCAGGCGATTCCACCCTGGCGAAGACCTTACGCTCGGCCCGGGGGACCTGACCGACAAGCTGCGTGCCCAGCTGCGCGGTCACGATCCGTCCGCGGCGAACGGCAGCAGCATCGCGTTTCTCGCCTGCTTCGAGGGCAAGTCGTGCCTGTTCCTCGCCGACGCGCACATGGACATCGTGTGCGCGTCGCTGCGCCGCCTGACGTCGCGTCCGGGCGAGCGGCTGCGCGTCGACGCGGTGAAGATGGCGCATCACGGCAGCCGCAACAACTTCACGCCGGAGTTCCTCGAGCTCGTCGACGCGGAGCATTTCCTGTTCAGCAGCAATGGCGATCAGTTCCATCATCCCGACGCGGAAACCGTCGAGGCCGTCATCGCCGGCGCGTCGCGGCGCCCGACGTTGTGGTTCAACTATCGATCGCCCTACACGGAGCGCTGGGAGCAGGGTGCAAGCGCGCGCGATGCGCCTTACCGCGTTCGCTATCCCGCGCCGGGCACCGACGGACTCGTGGTGCCGCTGTAACTCGCACCGCGCGAACGTTCCGCGGCGGGCGCGTCGAATCGTCCGCTCGCCGGCACTTGTGTTTTTGCGGCCGTTCTTGTCTACTACATTGACCTCGCAGGCTGCCTGCCCGTGGCAGCCGCGACGGAAGGCGGTCGCCGCGCAGACCGGAAGGGCACGCCATGGCGGATTCGCACACGGCCGGCTATGCCGACTTCGACCTCCGGATCTCGTCCGAAGGCGGCAAGTACTTCGCACAGGTCCTGAGCGCGCCCTCGCTCGCGGACAGCTCCGAGAAGGTCGCGCTGCGCACCCCGTTCTTTCCCAACGTGTCGATGCGCGAGCTCATGCTCACGCTCGAGCTCGCCGTGCTGAAGTCGAAGGGCACGCATCGGCTCGGTGGCCCGATGTCGCGCGAGGAGGGCATCCTGCGCGACTTCGGCAGCGAGATGTACAAGATCGTCTTCCGCGAGCCTTCGGCGATCGCCGCCGCGTTCCAGGCGAGCCTCATGCTCGTCGAGCAGCGTCGCGAGGACAGCCCGGAGGGCCTGCGCGTGAAGCTGCGCGTCGAGCCGCCGGAGCTGGCGAGCCTGCCGTGGGAGTACGTCTACGACGAGCTGCGAGACCAGTATCTGTGCCTGGTGCCGCGCTCGCCGTTCGTGCGATTCCTCAGCATGAAGCACGGCAACACGCCGATCCTGATGAACGGGCCGCTCAACATCCTCGGCATGATCGCCAATCCCGGGGGCGCGGTCGCGGACCTCGACGTGGAAGGCGAGCGCAAGAACATCGAGGCCGCCATCGGCGAGCTCCAGCAGAAGGGCGACGTGAACTTCCGCTGGGTGCAGGGCGACACGCGCCAGAACCTGTCCGACATGATGGAGCAGCAGTCGTGGCACGTGTTCCATTTCATCGGGCATGGCGGGAGCGCCGCCGCGACGCTGAACGCGGGCGCCGTCGCCGGTGATGGCGACGACGACGCGCAAGGGTTCGTCGTGCTCGGCGACGGCCGCGGCGGCACGCAGCAGGTGTTCGCCGACGAGCTCAAGTACATCCTTCAGCTCAACAATCGCGAGACGCTGCGCCTCGCCGTGCTCAATTGCTGCGAGAGCGCCCGCAGCGCGTCGGGGCGCGCGTTCTCGAGCCCGGCCGCGGCGTTGATCAGCGCGGGCATTCCCGCGGTCGTGGCGATGCAGTTTCCCATCTCCGACCAGGCGGCCGTCGAGTTCTCGCGCCGCTTCTACGCCTCGCTCGCGCAGGGCCAGTCGATCGAGCGTGCCGTCACGAGCGCGCGCGTCGCGATGATGGGCGGACGCAATTTCGAATGGGGCATACCGGTGCTGTTCACGGCAGGCAGCGCGGGCTCGCTGTTCCCGAGGCGCACGCGCCCCGCCGACGCCGGTGTCCAGGCCGGGCAGCCGCCCGCCGCAGCGCCGGCGGACACCGTGAGCCAGGATTTCCTCGCGCGACAGCAGATCGCGCGCGAAGAGCTGCGGCGCCTCTTCAGCGGCCGCTCCGCCTAGGGCGCGCACTCCGGGGAGCCGAACGATGAAGGAACTGGCGGTCTGGTACGTCACGCTCGTCCTCGGTGCCTGCATCGTCGGCATCGTGGCGGCTTCGCGGTTCGGCCGTCCGAGCTGGTATCGCACGTATACGACCGAAGCGCGCTTCGACCTGTCGCAGGCGCTGTTCGCGATGCTGCACGTCGGCGTCTACTTCGTGCTGTGCCTGATCGTGCTGCGCATCGGCCGCGCTTACGTCGTCGACAAGGCGTCGGATCTCTGGGCGCTGGTCCAGCTCTCGCCGGTGCTGCTCGGCATGGTGGCGGTCGTCGTGTTGCCGATGATCGGGTGGCTCGACCGCTGGCCGCGCGAGGTGCTCCATCGCCTCGCCGGTGCGCCGAGCGAAGGCCTGCGCCTTGCGCACGTGCTCGAGTCCGCCGACTTCGTCGCGAGCGGCGACGTCGACGAAGAGACGCGCGCGCTGCTCGAGCGCCGCGGCATCGACGTCACGGCGGACTGCGTCGATCCCGCGCGCGTCGCGCTCGACCAGTTCGTCAAGGCGACGCACCTGTTCCTGCGGCTGCGCGCATGGGCGAGCGGGCCGCGCTACGAATCGTTCCTGATGGAGACGCGCCACGACTTCGATCGCTTGCGCCAGCGCTTCGACGACCTGTCGCTCAAGGTCGCGCGCACCTTCGACCACATCGAGCGCATCGGCACGCTGAGCTATTTCCTCACCTCCGCGAATGCCACGCTCGAGGCGACCGGTGCGTACGCGGTCGCGGCGATGAACCGCGCGGAGCCGGCCGAGAAGCCGGGCTGGAACCCGGCCGACATGGTGCGCAAGCTCGTGGAAGACCTGCTGAGCGACCTGCACGACGAGATCGCGCGCTTCCTGAAGGATGCGCGACTGCTGGCCGCGCGAGCGGTCCTGACGTCCGAGATGACGGAGCGCGGCCGCGCCGCGAGCCTGTCCAGGCTCGGCTTTCGCATCACGCAGCAGGCGGTGCGTCCCTCGTACGAGGTGCTCGTGTTCGTCGGCGCGGGAATCTTTTCGATCTGCTGGCTGTTCCTGACGCTGCTGTATGCCGCCGACCCGGGCCCGGGCGTGCTGCGCAACGGCAGCCTGGCGATGCTGATCGCGATCGTGCAGGGCGCCGCGCTCGCGGTCGCGGTGGTGCCCAAGACGCTGTGGCGCTTCGCGAACAGCGGCTTGACCGGGCACACACCGTGGGGCTTCGTGATCGGCGCCGGCGCCGTCGCGTTCTTCGTCTCGATGCTCATCAACGCCATCGTCGGGCTGTTCATCGGTCAGCCGATGGAGCGCCTGTTCATGTCCCTGCCCTGGTGGCCGATGGCACTCGCGACGGCGTCGATCGCCGCGTTCCTGGTCCAGGACAAGCGCTGGGCGCGCGTGGAATCGCTGCGCCAGCGCCGCCTGCTCGACGCCGCGTCGATGGCGGGCGGCTGGTGCGCGGGCAACCTGCTCGGGTCGAAGGTGCTCAGCCCGTTCGCCGCGCAGTGGGCCGAGCACTTGCTGGGCCACGGCATCGGGTCCGGCCAGACGACGCTGGCCGGATGCACGACGGAAACGTGCACGACGCTCGTCGGTCTCGCATTCTCGACGCTCATCGGCGCGGTGATCGGCTGGATCGTGCCGCACACCTTCCGCGATCGTGCCGCGCTCGACGCCGCGCTCAGGCTGCCGGTGGCAGCGAGCGCACCGCTCGCCTCCCAGGCCCGCGTCGCCTCCGCGGCGGCGGGCTGACGCGTCCATCGCCGTGCCGCTCTACCTGCACCAGTGGACGTACAAGGACGAGCGCATGCACAGCATCATCGTCGAATCGAGGGATCGCGCCGACGTCGTTCGCATCGCCATCGAGGCCTTCGGCGGCAAGCTGCGCGAGTTCTACATGTGCTTCGGCGAGTACGACGGTGTCGCGATCACCGAGTTTCCGAACGACATGACCGCGCTCGCGTGCATCATGTCGATCTTCGGCCAGGGCGGCCTCAACTCCGTCAAGACGACGGTCCTCATCTCATCCGACGTCGCCCAGCAGGCGATGGAGCTCGCGCAGAAGACCGTCGATCCCGACGCTGCGCCGGGCAGCGCCGGATGACCCGCGACGCCGCGATCGCCGCGGCGCAGCGCGCATTCGACGACGGCCGCTACGTCGACGTGCTCGCGCGCCGCGTGGCGATCCGCTCGGAGAGCCAGGATCCGGCGCAGGCGAGCGCGCTGCGCCACTATGTCGAGCATGAGCTCGCCCCGGCGTACGCCGAGCTGGGGTTCGATTGCAGCATCCTCGACAATCCGCTGCCCGGGCGCGGACCGTTCCTGTTCGCGCAACGCCGCGAGCGCGATGCGCATGCGACGGTCCTCACGTACGGCCACGGCGACGTCATTCGCGGCCAGGATGCGCAATGGCGCCATGGTCTTTCGCCCTGGACCCTGACGCGCGACGGCGATCGTCTGTACGGCCGCGGTACGGCGGACAACAAGGGACAGCACACCATCAACGAGCTTGCGCTGCGCGCGGTGCTCGAAGCACGCGGCCGTCTCGGCTTCGACCTGAAAGTGCTGATCGAGACAGGCGAGGAGACGGGCTCGCCGGGATTGCGTGAGCTGTGCATGCGCGAGCGTGATCGGCTGTCGGCCGACGTGCTGATCGCGTCGGATGGGCCGCGTCTCGCGCCGGCGCGGCCCACGCTGTTCCTCGGCTCGCGCGGCGCGATGAATTTCGACCTCGTCGTCGACTTGCGCGAAGGCGCGCATCACTCCGGCAACTGGGGCGGCCTTCTCGCGAACCCGGGCATCGTGCTCGCGCATGCGCTCGCGTCGATCACCGGCTCGCGGGGCGAGATTCGCGTTCCCGAATGGCGCCCGGATACGCTCACGCCCGCGGTGCGCGACGCGCTCGCCGGCCTTCGCGTCGACGGCGGCGACGACGGCCCGAGCATCGACGCCGACTGGGGCGAGCCGCAGCTCACCGCCGCCGAGCGCGTGTTCGGCTGGTGCAGCTTCGAGGTGCTCGCATTCCGCACCGGCAACCCCGATCATCCGGTGAACGCGATTCCCGGCAAGGCGACCGCGCACTGCCAGTTGCGCTACGTGGTCGGCGTGGACCCGCGGGACATCGTACCCGCGTTGCAGCGGCATCTCGCGCGCGAAGGCTTCGCACGCGTCGCCGTGACGCCCTCGCGCGAAGGCTTCTTCGCCGCCACGCGTACCGATCCCGAGCATCCCTGGGTGCAGCGCGTGAAGTCGAGCGTCGCGCGCACGACCGGCAGATCCGTTGCGGTGCTGCCGAACCTCGGCGGGTCGCTGCCGAACGACATCTTCACCGACGTGCTCGGATTGCCCACGGTGTGGATCCCGCACTCCTACGCGGGCTGCTCGCAGCACGCGCCCAACGAGCACCTGCTCGCGCCGGTGGCGCGCGAGGCGCTCGGACTGATGGCCGGCGTGTGGTGGGACTGCGGCGAGGCGTGACTTCAGGCCGCGGGAGCGGCCGACAGCTTGTCGAAGCACGCGGCGATCACGGGCGCGCCGTCGAGGTCGAGGGACGCGTCGCGCGCGATCTCGCCGGCGTCGAACAGCGTGCGCAGCTTGCTCACGCGGTCGCTCGCGCGCAGCACGTCGGCGAGCGCGGTCGCACCGTCGCCGCCGTCGCGCTGCGGCAGCGCGGCCATCACGTTGGCGGGAAACTGCCAGCGCCGCCCGATGGCCACGGCAATGTCGCGCGCGAGTCGCATGAAGCCGGAGCAGAAGACGACCGTCCCCAGCGTGGCGGACGTGCGGTGCGTCTGGTCGAGCTCGCGCAGCAGGACGATCGTGCCGACGTTGTAGAGCAGGGCGCCGAGGAACGCCTCGAACGGGCTCGTCCCCGCGGCAAGCGCGAGCACGTGGCACGCCATGCCGCAGCGCTCGGACTGGTCCCACACGATCGGCGCCGCGCGCTGCGTGAACGCGCCCGATTGCACGTTGATGATCGGCTTGAACGCCACCGCCGCGAGCACGTGGCGCAGGCTGTCGTGCCCGATGATCAGGAGCGCCTGCTCGAGGCTCTCGATGTGCTTTCCCGCGTGATAGTAGGGGCTGTTCGCGCGGCGCAGCACCGCGGCCACGAGCACCGGATCCTGCGCGACCTGGCGCGACAACGCGACGATCGAGCGCTGCGGATCGCGAAGGCTTTGCAGCAGTTGCGGCACGAGCGAGGGGACGCGCGGTATGAGCTCGTCGCGCGGCGGATTTCGCACCGACTGCGCGAGGGCCTTCAGGACGGCGTGCGAAGAAGGCTCGTCGTGCGCGAGGGCGTTCGGCGGCGCAGCGATGAGCCACCGGCAGAATGCGACGTCGACGTCCACGCGCGGCTGCCATTGCGTGATCGCCTGCAGCGGCGCGGGCGCGCTTGCACGTTGCACGGTGACGGGCGCCGCATCGGCGCGCGCCGTACCGGCCGGGGTGCGGCCGCGCAAGCGATCGAGCCATTTGTGCGCCATCGTGGGTCTCGATGCGCGGCGGTTACCGGCCCCAGCGCAAGGCGAGGGGCTCGACCGATCGTGCGAGCTCGAGCAGGCCCGCGCGCGTGGCCGGATGCAGCGGCTCGAGCGGATGGCGCACCGCGTCGCTGCGTATCACGCCGCCTTCCATCATGACGCTCTT
>DASXAF010000071.1:0-4852 GCA_036406955.1 Casimicrobiaceae bacterium | reverse complement strand
CTGCGACGCCGGCACGTGCTTCCCGAGCCTCTTCGCCGCCCGCGTGACCACCGACGCCGCGACACCGCGCGCGGTCGTGTATTTCACGCCGACGACGGTCATCGCGCCGGGAACGCTGTCCTCCGCGTGATCGATGATCAGTGGAGCCGGGAGCAGCTCCGCGCGGCCGCCGCGTCCGCGCGTCGCCGGGACGAGGCCTCGGTGGATCAGGCGGATGTCGTCGGCCGTCAGGCGAAGCGCCGGAAACGCGGTGTTCGCGCTCGCGACGAACGCGTCGAGCTCCGCGCGCGTCACGGCTGGCGTCGCCGTCGCGGACCTGAAGTCGTCGGACTGACCCGTACCGATGAGCGCCTTTCCGCGCCAGGGCACCAGCGTCAGCATGCGCCCGTCGGCGCCCGGCGCCGCCATTGCCAGATCGCTCGCCCGCTTCGACGTCACGACGTTCATGGCAAGGAGGAGCGGCAGGTCCCTGTGGACGCCGAAGGTGCGCATCATCTCGCCGGCGCGATGGCCGGCGGCATTGATCGTCAGCCGCGCCCGGACGTCGTACTCGGTGCCGGTCAATTGGTCGCGTACGCGCATGCCGGCGATGGAGCGATCCTGACGCAGCGGCGCGATGGCTTCCACGTAGTTGACGAGCCGGGCGCCGCCGGCGTCGGCGGCCTCGGCAAACGCGATGGTGAGGCGCTCGGCCTCGACCATCTGATAGTCGTACCACATGGCGCCGCCGGTCAGACCCTGCGGGCGGATGCCCGGGAACAGCTTCAGCGTCGCCGCCCGGGATTCGAGTCGCGGATCGGGCAGCCTCAGCTCCGGTTCGAGCCCCTCGTTCCGCCGGCGTCCGAGCCACTTGTCGATCTGGAATGCGGCGCGGATCGCCAGGCGGTTCTCGAGCAACGAGCGATAGGTGCCGACGATGAAGGGCAGCGTCCGAAGCAGACGGGGTGCGATGCGCGCAAGCGCGCGGCGTTCGCGGATCGATTCGCGCGCCCGATCGATGCGCAGCTTCTGGAGTGCGCGCAGGCCGCCGTGGACGGTCTTCTGATGATTGAACGAGGTGGCCGCGCCGAAGTCGCCAGCCTCGATCAACGCGACCGAGAGTCCGCGCGACGCGGCATCGGCGGCAACGGCCAGGCCGTAGACGCCTCCGCCGATGACCAGGATGTCGTGACCGCCGTGGGCGAGGGCTGCCGGATCGCGCGGGCGCATGCGCGAAATATCTTAAACTAGGCACTCGACCGCGCAACCGACCAGATGGCCACCGACAATTCCGCCGTCCGCGATTACTGGAACGAGCACATTCACGACCTCGAGATCACGCGCCACCCGGTCGGCTCGCCCGGATTCTTTTCCGATCTCGACCAGTACCACTTCGAGAAACTGCACCACCTGCCGCGCCTGGTCGACTTCGACGGCCATCGCGGGCAGCGTGTCCTCGAGGTCGGCTGCGGCGCCGGTACGGATCTCGTCCGGTTCGCGAAAGGCGGGGCGGAGGTGACCGGCGTCGATCTCTCGGCGTCCGCGATCGCGCTGGCCCGGGAGAACTTCCGGCAGCAAGGGTTGACCGCGGACCTGCGCGAAGCCGATGGGGAGCACCTGCCGTTTCCCGACGAATCGTTCGATTTCGTGTACGCCCATGGCGTCGTGCAGTACACGGGCGGGGACCGCGCGCTGGTGCGCGAGTGCCGGCGGGTGCTCAAGACCGGCGGCTCCGCGGTGTTCCAGGCCTACAACCGGATCTCGTGGCTCAACGCGCTGTCGAAGATCATGAAGGTCCCGCTCGAGCACGAGGACGCGCCGGTGCTGCGGAAATACAGTGCTGGCGAGCTCGAGGACCTGCTGTCGGCGTTCGGCGAGGTGCGGATCGTCGAAGAGCGCTTTCCGGTGAAGTCGCGCCTGCACGGCGGCTGGAAGGGCACGCTGTTCAATACCTTCTTCGTCGGCACCTTCAACGCGCTGCCGCGGGCCTGGGTGCGCCGTTTCGGCTGGCATCTCCTCGCCTTCTGCCGCAAATGAGATTCGTCAAGGCGCACGCGCTGGCGAACGATTTTCTGCTGGTCGCGAGCGCGGACGCGCCGCCTGCGTCCGGGCGGCCCGCCTTGACGCGCCGGCTCTGCGATCGGCAGCAGGGCATCGGCGCCGACGGCGTCATCTTCTTCACCCCAACCGCTGACGGTGCCGGGATGCACCTCCTGAACGCCGACGGCAGTCCGTCGGAAGTCTCGGGCAACGGCGTACGATGTCTCGCGGCGTGGCTCGCGCGCGACCGCAACGCCGGCGTCGGGGCGTCGCTCGCGATTCGAACCGATGCGGGTGTCAAAACGCTGCGCCTCGAGGCCGTCGACGGGGCGCGCCTGACGTTCCGGGCCGCGATGGGGATGCCCGAGCAGCTGCAGCAGCGCACGCTCGACGTCGACGGCACTGGCGTCGACGTGATCACCCTGCGAGTCGGCAACCCGCAGTGCGTCGTGCTCGGGGAAGTGAGCGAGGCGCGCCTGCGGACGCTGGCGTCGCGCCTGGCGGTTCATCCCGCATTTCCCGAAGGCACGAACGTCGAGCTGGCAACGGTCGACGCACCCGATCGCGTGCGGATTCTGATCTGGGAGCGCGGCGTCGGCCCGACGCAGGCGTCTGGAACCGGCGCGTGCGCGTCGGCGGTCGCGGCCATCAGGTACGGCGGCGCGTCTCCCGACGTGCAGGTCGTCTCACCTGGCGGGACGCAGCGCGTCGAGTGGAGCGACGAGGGATTGTTTCTGACCGGCTGGGCGGAAGTGATCTGCGACGGCCGCTGGCTGCTGTAGCGCGGCTACGAGACGCCTGGTGACACGCCGATTCAGCACGATGACCACGATGTTTCGAAGGACACGATGAAGAGCCGTTAATTCGTTCTTCGTGTTCATCGTTGCTTCGGGCTCATCGTGGACCGGTCGTCGACCGTGATCCGCTACTTTCGCCGCTTGCCGCGGGCGTCGGTGGCCTCGCGCACGGCGGCGTCGAGCTTCTCCGGAATTCCCTTCAACACCTCGGTGACCTGCAGGTAGTCGCCGCTGCCGAATGTTGCGCGCGCTTTTTGCAACGTGCTTCGGGACTCGGTGAGCAGGTTGCGGCTGTCCTGCAGGTCGCGCGCCGGCACGCGCGCCGCGTCGGCGGCCTTGAGGGCGGCTTCGAGCTGCAGTATTCCCGCAGACGTACTGGCGATGCTGCCCTCGGCAGCGACGCGGGCGCGAGCCTTGCCGTCGGCCGACTGCCGCGCCGCTTCCTTGGCGCGCTCGCGCGCATCGAGCGCGTAGGCCAGCGCCTGGCGGAAGTCGCGCTGGTCGACCGCCTCGTGCGCTTTCTGCAACGCCGAAGTGGCGGCAGTGTACTCGTCGGCCGCGTACTTGTCGGCGCCGGCGGCGCGCGCGGTGTCGATGGCGCCCTGGGCCTGGTCGATTTCTTTTTGTGGAGGTTCGGAGCAGCCCGCCACCAGAAGCAGCAGGAGTGCGATCACCGGCAGGCGACGCATTGCGCGGGAAGTATAGCAGGTATGGTGTACGATGAAATCGGTTGCGCCGCACGATCGCCCGCGTGAAAAGCTCGAACGCGTGGGCGCCGCCGGTCTCGGCGACAACGAGCTCCTCGCGATTGTGCTCGGTCAGGGTGTGCCGCATGCCGGCGCGCTCGATCTCGCGAACGCGGTGCTCGCGTCCGCCGGCGGCCTGCATGGCCTCGCGCGATCGTCGGTCGACGATCTGCGTCAGGTCCCGGGAATCGGCGCGGCGCGCGCCGCGCAGCTGGTCGCGGCGATCGAAGCGGGCCGGCGGACGCTGGTGCGCGGCCGCCGCGAACGCCTGCAGATCGCCAACGCGCGCGATGCCGCGGATCTGCTGTTGCCGCAGTTCGGCAGCCGCAGCGTCGAGCACTTCGGCGTCGTGCTGCTCGACACGAAGCACCGCGTCCTGCGCGTGACGCTGCTCTCGGTCGGCACGCTCGACGCCAGCATCGTCCATCCCCGCGAAGTGTTCCGGGAGGCGACGAGAGGCGGGGCGGCGGCAATCGTGGTGTTTCACAACCACCCGTCGGGCGATCCGACACCGAGCGACGACGACGTCACGTTGACGTGGCGGCTGGTGCGCGCGGGAGAGCTGATGGGAATCGCCGTGCTCGACCACGTGATCCTCGCGGAGACGCGGTACTGCAGCCTCCGCGACGCGAAGAAGCTGCCCGACACGAACCGGTGAGTAGCCAACGGATGCTGTACATCGACTGCTTTTCCGGCGCCGCCGGCGACATGCTCCTCGGCGCGCTGATCGACCTCGGGCTGCCGATGGATGCGCTGCAGGGCGCGCTCGGCAGCCTCGCGCTCGACTACGGACAGATTTCCGCCGACCGCGTGCTGCGCGCCGGCGTGTCGGCCACCAAGTTCCGCTTGATCGAGCACGGCTCCGAGTCCGAGCATTCTCAGCACGAGCACCTTCAGCACCACCAGCACCCTCAGCACCTTCAGCACGACAAGCATCAGCACCACCATCTGTCTCACATCGTCGCAGCCATCCGGCGCTCGGCGTTGTCACCTGAAGGGCGGGATCGGGCGGTGCACCTGTTCGAGCGCCTCGCGCAGGCCGAGGCCGCGATTCACAACACGCCGATGGAGCGCGTGCACCTGCACGAAGTCGGCGCCGTCGATTCCATCATCGACATTGTCGGAACCGTGTACGGGTTCGAATGGTTTGGCATCGACGACATCGTCGCGTCGCCGCTGAACGTCGGCGGCGGCATGGTGCGCTGCGCGCACGGTGTGTTCCCGGTGCCCGCGCCGGCGACGGCGCGCCTGCTGTCCGGTGTTCCCGTTTACGGCAATGGCACCTCGGAG
>DASXAF010000070.1:0-22681 GCA_036406955.1 Casimicrobiaceae bacterium | reverse complement strand
GAGAAGTATCGCGAGCGAATGACGCCGGAGCAGATCCTGGAGCTGATGCGCCGCGACATCAAGATCTCGACCGTGGATGCGAACATCTCGGACCGCAACAGCGGCCGTCGCGTGAACGCCACGATCGCCTTCACCATCTCGTACGACTCGCCCTACCCCGATCGCGCGCAGAGCGTCGTCCGGGAGCTGGTGTCGCTCTACCTCAACGAGAACATCAAGGTGCGCCAGCAGAGCGCCGCGGAGACGACCGCGTTCCTCACCCAGGAAGCGGACCGCCTGGCGGCGCAGATCCAGGACATTGAGACGCGGCTCGCGGGGTTCAAGCGGCGCAACCTCGGCCGCATGCCCGACTCGTCGGCAGTCAACATGCAGCTTTCCGAACGCACGGACACCGAGCTGCTTCGCATCGACCGCGAGATCAGCATGCTGCAGGATCGGCGCGTCGCGCTGCAGTCGCAGCTTCTCGTCGTGAGCCCCAACCTGCCGCGCACGCCCGGAGCGACGACCGAGCGCGTGCAGTCGCCGGCCGAACGGTTGCGGGCGCTGCAGGCGCAGTACGCGAGCGCGTCCGCGATTTACGGCGCGGACCATCCGGACATCCGCCGGCTGCAGCGGGAGATCGCCACGCTCAGCGCGGAAATGGGAACGTCGAGCGGTGACGGCCAGACCGCGGACACGATCAAGGATCTCGAGAAACAGGCCGCCGCGCTCAGGGAACGCTATTCCGAGGACCACCCGGACGTTCAACGCCTTCGGCGCACGATCGCCGCCCTGAAGGCCTCCGCACCGGCCGCCGGCGCCGCGGAGAAACCGGCGCCAAGGAGCGCGGCCGCGCAAGCCGCGACCAACTACGACAATCCCGCATACGTCGCGCTGCTGACCCAGATCGAGAGCACCAAGCAGGAGATCGATCAGCTTTCCGGGCTGAAGGCCGAGATGCGCGCCAAGCAGCGCACCTACGACGCGCGGCTGCTCCAAATCCCGGACGTCGAGCGCGAGTATCGCGACCTCACTCGCGACTACGACAACGCGCAGACACGCTATCGCGAAGTACGGGCCAAGCAGATGCAGGCCGAGATCGCCGAGGAGCTCGAGAAGAACCGCAAGGCCGAGCGGTTCAGCGTCGGCGAGCCCGCCAACCTGCCGCAAAGCCCGCACCACCCGAACCGCGTCCAAATCATGGTGGTCGGCTTCGCCGCATCCCTGATCGCGGCCTTGGCGATCGCGTGGCTGCGCGAGGTGCTCGACGCGTCGGTCAAGGGGCCGCTGCAGCTCGCCCGCATCGCGACGGTGCCGATCCTGACGGCGATCCCGTACATCGAGACGTCGAGCGAGCAGGCAGCGACGCGGCGCAATGCGTGGCTCGTCGCAGGCGCGTTCGTCGTCGCGGCGGTCCTGTACCTGCTTGCGATCCACGTGTACCTGAAGCCGCTGTCGGCGCTGCTGGAAGCGGCTTTTCGCCGGCTTCCGTTTCCGTAGGGCGCCCCGCGATGATCCTGCCCGACCCCGCAGCGCCCCACGAAGCCTCACGGGCGGAGCATCACCGGTCCGAGCCGCACCTGCGCTCGCTCGCCGACGATGCGCATGCCCCGGGCAGCGAGCGGGCATTCCACCACGCAGAGCCGACGCTGGGCGCGCCAACGCCTCATCACCGGCCGCATATCCACTACACGCGAACCCGCGTGGTGGATATCGCGCCACAGGTCTTCGAGCGCCATCGTGTCGCTTCGCTGACGGCGGATCCCAAGGCGGACGCGTTTCGGCTGCTGCGCACGCAGCTGCTCCTGCAGATGCGCCAACACGGGTGGCGGACGCTCGCCGTCACCAGCCCGAACAAGGGCGCCGGCAAGTCGACGATCGCGTTCAACCTGGCGGTCAACTTCGCCCTCGAGGCCGATCACACGGCGCTGCTGGTGGACGCCGACCTGCGCGATCCGTACATACGCGACATGCTCGAGCTCGAACCCGGACCCGGGCTCGCCGACCATCTTCTCGGCAAGGCATCGCTCGCCAACCTGTTCGTCCACCCGAACGTCGGCAATCTCGTCATCCTTCCCGGGGGCGCGCCGGTGGCGCTCAGCTCGGAGCTCATGCGTTCGCCGATGATGGCGAAGATGGTCGAGGAGCTCCGCGGACGCTACCCCGATCGGCTCATCGTCTTCGACGTGCCGCCAATCCTGTCGGGTGCGGACACGCTCGCACTTTCCGCCTACATGGACGCGACGATCCTGCTGGTCGAGGAGTGCAAGACGACGCGCGACGACATCCGCGCGTCGGTCGAGCTGCTGCGCAGCTCGAACCTGGTCGGCATCGTGCTCAACAAGTCGCGAGAGCTGCGGGAGCCCGACCCGATCACGCGGCGAAAGCCGGGATTCCGGGAACGATTCTTCGGCGGTCGTTCCTGACGGATTCGAACCGCTAGAAAGGGGTGGCTGCGCGCAACGCCTCGCGGTCACGCGACGCGAGCTCGCCGAGCGCGCCGCCCACCTGCTCGCGCTGCTCCGCGGTCAGCTCCGCAAACATGGGCAGCGACAGGACCTCGTTCGCCGCGCGCTCGGCGTTCGGGAAGCGACCCGCGGCGTAGCCGAGATCGGCAAACGCGGGCAGCCGGTGCACCGGTATCGGGTAGTGGATGCCGGTTTGAATGCCCTTCGCGCTCAGCGCGTCGATCCACGCGGCGCGCTGGCCGGTCCTCACGGCGTACACGTGAAACACGTGACGTGCGTACGGCATCTCGACGGGGAGCTCGATGCCCGTGTGCGCGAGCAGCGCCCGGTAGTGCGCCGCGGCGGCGCGCCGCGACTCGGTCCATGCCTCCAGGTAGCGGAGCTTGACGCGCAGTACGGCGCCCTGAATGGCTTCCATGCGGTAGTTGTAGCCCTTCAGCACGTGGTGGTACTTCTTCTCCGCGCCCCAGTCGCGCAGCATGCGGATCTTCCTCGCGTAGGCCGCGTTGCTGGTGACCACCATTCCGCCCTCGCCGCACGCGCCGAGATTCTTCCCCGGGTAGAAGCTGAAGCAGCCCATGTCGCCCAGGCTCCCCGCACGACGCGCCTTGTACTCCGCGCCGTGGGCCTGCGCCGCGTCCTCTATCACCACGAGGTCGTGACGCCGGGCGATGTCGAGGATGGGGTCCATGTCCGCCGGTTGCCCGAACAGGTGCACCGGCATGATCGCGCGCGTGCGCGGCGTGATCGCCGCCTCGATCCTGGCCGGGTCGATCGTGAAGGTGCGCGGATCGATGTCGACCAGCACCGGCGTCGCGCCGGTGTAGCAGATCGCCGACACCGTCGCGACGAACGTGAAGGGCACGGTGATGACCTCGTCACCGGCGCCGATGTCGGCCGCGAGCAGCGCAAGATGCAACGCGCTCGTGCCGTTGTTGACGCCGATGCCGTGCTGGGCGTGGCAGTACGCGGAGAACTCTTCCTCGAAGGCCGCGACTTCGGGGCCGAGCGCGAACTGGCAGCTCTCCAGCACACGTTGTATGGCTTCGGCGACTTCCGGCTTGATGGACGCGTATTGGGCCTTGAGGTCGACGAATGGAATCACGTTGGCTTTCCCTGGCGTTTGAGATAGACCGTTTCGCCCTTCGCCCGCATCGAGCTCGTCGCCGCCTCGATCAGCTCGACCACGCGCAGGCCGAGCTCGCCGTGGGTCTCCGGCCTGATGCCCTGCTCGATGCATTCGACGAAGTGCGCGCTCTCGACGGAAAGCGCTTCGGTCAGTGCGAGCTTCGGCGCCCACATGTCGCCCGTGCGGTAGCCGACGCGCATTTCGTGGATCTGCTTCGGATCGTCGGTGAAGCTCACGCCCTTGTCGTAGACCTTGACCTTCTCGCTCGGCTCGAGGTCGTCGTAGGCGATCATCTTGCTGCTGCCGCCGATGAGGATCTGGCGCACCTTCACGGGCGCGAGCCAGTTCACGTTGGCGTGGGCGATCGTGCCCGATTCGTAGAACAGTGTGATGTACGCGAGGTTCTCCGGCGATCCGGGAAAATGATTCATGCCGCTCGCGGAGACCGCGACCGGATGCTCGCCGAGCAGGTAGTCGAGGATCGAGAAGTCGTGCACGGCGAGATCGGAGATGACGCTGACGTCGCGCTGGAAGAGCCCGAGGTTCACGCGTATCGAATCGTAGTAGAGGATCCGGCCGACTTCCCCGGCGCGGATGATCTCCGCCATCTTGCGCACCGCGCTGGTGTACACGAAGGTGTGGTCGACGATCAGCGTGCGCTGGCGCCGCTCGGCTTCGTCGATCAGCTTGCGCGCCTGGTGCGCCGTCTCGGCCATCGGCTTCTCGAGCCACAAATGCTTGCCCGCGCGCAGCACCGCGATGCCGAGCTCGAAGTGCGTCCTGACCGGCGTCGCGATCGCGATGGCGTCGATCGACTCGTCGGCGAGCAGGTCCTGGAAGTCGGTTGTCGTGCGCGCGCCCGGATACCGCCGTTTCACGACGGCGAGCTTCGCCGCGTCGAGATCCGCGACGCCTGCAATGGCAGCGCCGGGGGTCTCGGCGAAGTTCCTGACGAGGTTCGGACCCCAGTAGCCGTAACCGATCACGCCGATGTTGATCACCGCCCCTGTCCCCCGAAGATGACGCAGCAACTCGAGATCGACGCGTTCGACTGCACGGCCCACCGCTTCGCGGCCGGTTGGTGCGACGGCCCTGCATGTTGCCTGGCAGACCGGCACGCATCATAGATGAGTGGAGCTCGAATCGGGACGTTTTGGCGAGCCATCCGACGTAGGGCAGCTCAGGCGCTCTGCCGGCGCAGGAGGCCCGCGGCCGCTGCCGGTGGGCCCTTGCCGACGACAATCGAGCGGCGGTGTTTTTTTCACCACGAGCCAGCGGCCGTTTGCGCACTACAAAAGCCGCCGTTTGTCATGCGCGGGATTTGCCTCGTCGGCTGGCGAGGGTACGTAGGTTGGCCTCGTGGCACAGCGGGGCGTCACCTGCGACACGACGTCCGTCGTCTCGCCGCAATATGCCGTTGACATAAGTCATGCCGTTGGCATATAGTTGCCACATCAGCGTGCTACAAAAACATGATCACGCGCTCGCTGAGATGCTGGACCCATGCTGCGGACGCTTTGGTTGGGGGGACCGGAGCGGCGGTCGTTTCCCAATAGATTCAGAGAGGCGTTCGATTGACTAAGTCAGCTCACGCAGGATGGCTCGTATCTTTGGTGCGGAAATATGACGTCTGCATCGCGTTTGCGCTGCTCATGTTGTGTGCCACGCACGCGATGGCGGGGTCGGCGACGCTGACGTGGGATGCGGAGACGGACCCGCGCGTCGCCGGTTACATGTTGTACTACGGCACCACGAGCCACAACTACACGTCCAAGATCAACGTCGGCAAGTCGACGAGCCACGTCGTTCCCAATCTCGCCGACGGGACGACGTACTACTACGCCGTGACGGCGTACGACGCCTCGCTCGTCGAGAGCGGATTCTCCACCGAGGTCAGCAAGCAACAGCCGGCCGGCGTGCCGGTCGCGCAGTTCAGCGCGAGCACGACATCGGGTCTTGCGCCGCTGGCGCTGAACTTCACCGACGGGTCGACCGGCGGCATCACGTCCTGGTCGTGGAAGTTCGGCGACGGCCAGAGCAGCTCCACGAGGAATCCCGCGCACGTCTATTCGAACGCGGGCACCTACACGGTGAGCCTGACCGTCACGGGCCCCGGCGGCACCGACACGCAGACCAAGAGCAACTACATCCAGGTCACGACGACCGCCGCGCCGGTGGCGCAGTTCAGCGCAACGCCGACGAGCGGCACCGCGCCGCTGGCGGTCGGCTTCACCGACGCGTCGACGGGCGGCGTCACGGCATGGTCCTGGAGCTTCGGCGACGGAACGACGAGCACGGCCCGGAATCCGAGCCACACGTATTCGGCGGCTGGCAGCTACACGGTAAGCTTGACCGTCACCGGGTCGGGCAAGACCAATAGCCAGACGCGGACGAGCTACATCACAGTCAGCAGCAGCACGTCGGTCGACAAGACGCCGCCGGCGGCCCCAGGCAGCCTGGTGGCACACGCCACGTCGCAGACGGCGATCAGCCTGCAATGGGCCCCTTCGAAGGACAACGTCGGCGTCAAGACCTACCTGGTCGAACGTTGCACCGGCACGACGTGCAGCACGTTCGCGCAGATCGGATCGGCAACCGTGACGACGTACTCGAACATCCGGCTGCTCGCGGGGACGACGTACCGATACCGCGTGCGCGCGGTCGACGCAGCGGGCAACCGGAGCGCGTACTCGAATGTCGCGCAGGCGACAACGACCGGGCAGTCGAGCGACAAGACTGCGCCGTCGGCGCCGCAAAGTCTCGTCGCAACCCCGACCGGTCCCAACGCGATCACGCTCACCTGGAAAGCATCGACGGACAACAACAAGGTCAGCAGCTATTTGATCGAGCGTTGCCAGGGTCCGGGCTGCACCAGCTTTCTGCTCAACGCCTTGTCTGTCGTGCCGACCTACACGAGCCCCGGCCTGTTGGCCAACACGAGCTACAGCTTCCGCGTGCGTGCGCTGGATGCGGCCGGGAACAAGAGCGCGTACTCGAACGTGGCGACCGGGAAGGCGACGGGCGGGACGGAGACACCGCCGCCAGGGCCGGCGTCCAGCGTCATCGCTATCGCGCAGATCGCCTCCGCGGTGCCGCAAAGCTCGCAGTCCACGGTCAGCGTCAAGCTCGCCCAGGCGCAGTCGGCGGGCAACCTCAACGTCGTGGTCGTCGGCTGGAACGACGCGACGTCGGCGGTCGCCTCGGTCACGGATTCGCGCGGAAACGTGTACTCGCGCGTCGCGGGACCGACGTCGGTGCCGGGCGCGCTGAGCCAGTCGATCTACTACGCGAAGAACATCACCGGCGCGGCCGCGGGCGCGAACACGGTGACGGTGAAGTTCAATGCACCGGCACGGTTCGTGGACCTTCGCGTCGCTGAATACAGCGGCCTCGACCGCCAGTACCCGATCGTCGCAACGTCCGTGGCGTCAGGGTCCGGAACGCTGACCAACAGCGGCCCGGCCACCGTCACGCAGGCACCCGCCCTGCTGTTCGCGGCGACCACGGTGACGAGCTACACCACGGGTGCGGGCACGGGCTTCACGTCTCGCCTGGTCACCTCGCCTGACAGCGACATCGTCGAGGATCGCGTGGTGACCGCTGCGGGCTCCTACAGCGCGACATCCGCCATCGCGAGCGGCACATGGGTCATGCAACTGGTCGCGTTCAAGGCGGCGCCCTGACGGCGCTCGACCGCGACACGGCGGACGGCGCGCGACCGGTATCTCAACCGGCGCCGTTCGCCCTGACGACCACTGCAACCGTCCTGAGCATGATCTGCAGGTCGAGCTTGAACGACTGCTCGCGGACATAGCGGAGATCGAGCCGCACCATGTCGTCGAAGGTCGCGTTGTAGCCCGCCTCGACCTGCCACAGGCCGCTGATCCCGGGCTTGACGTCGAGTACGCGGCGCAGGTGCCACGAGTCGTACTTCTCGACTTCGTACGGCAACGGCGGACGCGGCCCGATGAGGCTCAAGTCGCCCTTGAGCACGTTGTATAGCTGCGGCAGCTCGTCGATGCTCGTCTTGCGGATGAAGCGGCCGACCGGCGTGATGCGAGCATCCGACTTGAGCTTCGCCCATGGCTGCGCCGCGGCCCCGTTCGCGCCCTTGCGACCGGCGGTGATCAGGCTGATCACGTACTCGCGGTGAACGCGGTCGTCGGGCGAAGCGACCATGGACCTGAACTTGTAGAACACGAATGGCACGCCACCGCGTCCAATCCGCGTCTGCCGGTAGATCGCCGGACCCGGCGAGGTGAGCTTGATCGTCGCGGCGGTCGCGAGCATCAGCGGCGACAACGCGAGAAGCGCCAAGCCGGCGACGGTCACGTCGATGGTGCGCTTGAGGACTCGCTCGTGCCACGCTCGCCGGCGCGGCTGATCCACGAACAGCGGCTGCGTCCTGGACAGATCCGCACCCTTCCCGCCGACCAGGTCTTCGAACAGATCGTCGGGATAGGTGCCGACCGCGCTCTTGCATTTGAGCGGGGAGACGCGCGGCTCGATCCGGCGCATGAACGATTGCACCCCGCGTGGGCCCGTGTCGGGAAGCAGGATCGCTACGGTATGGTTACCGAGGTCACCGAGCCTGTCGCTGTCACGCTTGAGACGCCGCAGCAGCTCGACCAGGCCATCCATGCGCATGATCTCGTTGCCCCGCTCCGCATCGAGTCGAAGCCGTACGAGCGAGGCGGGAGAATTGGAACGGTCGGAGCGTCGACGCTCGCGGAGCAGCTCGTTCAGGAAGTGCTGCCGGGGCAGCACGTCGTCGTCGGGGTGCGCCGAATCGGCGTGCGGCCGACCCGAATCCGCGGAACGCTGCCCTCCCCTCGCCGAAGCGCGGGCGTCCCGAGTCGGCGAGTGACGCACCTTCGCCGGCCACTCGGCGCCGGCCACAGCTGCTCCAGCACGCGGAAATTCTGCAATCGGCTCGCTATCCATCGTTCACCTTCCATGCCAAGCGAGGCACGGGCTCCTCGGACTTTGCACAAGCGATGGGAAAGGGCGGCACCGGCTCCGGCTCGATCCGCCCGAAGCCGATGCGGGCGCCCGCAACGACTCGAGCGGCCTCGATGTTCCGAGGCAGGCTGGGGAGCACCTCCTCCCTAGAGGTGCAACAATTGAAACGCGCGAAGCAAGCTATACGCCATTTGTCCATTCACCAGTGCGGACAAGTCGTTATTGGCTTGCACGCGCGTTCACTTGGACCATGGTGTAAGCCGGGCCGACAACCAGCGCACTTCGCGGACGTCGGACGAGCGCGCGGCGGGAGCTTCGATCGCCGAAGCTGTCGACGGCGGCACACTTGCAGGCTTCGCGAGGGGCCGCGCGTTGTTGTCGGAGAAAGAAGCCTGTTCCAGTCGGCTCATCATGCGATCTTGCAGTGAATCACGTGACCGCTCCCCTGCGCCGATTGGCAAATTTGTCGACACCAAAGCGGCAACCCTCGAATCGGAACCGCGCGTCGACCCGTGGCCGCTGGCGACTCGGCCGGAGCATCGCCGCAGCTCGTGTTTTCTGCGGCGCACAAGGTATGATCGCGGTTCCGACGTCGTTACCGCCTCGTGTCCGTCCACCCGTCCATCCTGCGGCCGCCGCACAGCCCGCGCCGCGGTCGAACGCCAAGCAAGCCCGGCACGGTCACCGCGCAGGTGCAGAGCCTCACGCGCGGGCTCTCGATCCTCGAATGCCTCGCGCGCGCCGAGGGCGGGCTCACGCTGACCGACGTCGCGCATCGCGTGCAGTTGCCGCCGTCGACGGCGCATCGCCTCCTGACCACGCTCGAGCGGATGGGCTACGTGTACCAGGCGGGCGAGCTCGGTCGCTGGTACGTCGGCCTGCAGGCCTTCGCGGTGGGCTCGGGCTTTCTCGCGAGCCGCGACTTCGTCGCGCAGAGCCATCCCTACATGCGGCGGCTGATGGAGCAGGTGGGCGAGACGGCGAACCTCGCGATCCTCGACGGCACCGAGGCGGTTTTCATCGACCAGGTGCAGTGCCGCGAGACCATGCGCACCATCGTGAAGCTCGGCAGCCGCGTGCCGCTGCACGCGTCGGGTGTCGGCAAGGCCATTTTCGCGGCGCTGCCTGACGAGCAGATCGACGCGATCCTGAAGGTGCGCGGCCTCCCGCGCATCACCGAGAACACCATCACGGTGCCCGAGACGATGTGGGCGAGCCTGCGTGTGATTCGTCAGCGCGGCTGGTCGTTCGACGACGAGGAGCACCTGCCCGGGACGCGTTGCGTCGCCGCGCCCATCTACGACGAGCACGCGGAGTCGCTCGGCGCGATCTCGCTCGCCGGCCCTTCGTCACGCCTGCCCGACGAGCGCATCAAGCAGCTCGGGCCGATCGTCGCGCACATCGCCGAGGAGATCACGCGTCACCTCGGCGGGCGCTGGCCGCATCCGTATTGACCGCGCGCTGCCGGGCGATCGCGTGCTGTCCTGAAATGGCAGGACGCACCGTCGCCGCACGTTGCAACCTCCTGCAAGCATCGGGATGGGGGACCGCGCCATGAGCATCGATCTGCAACGCTGGCAGGATGTCGCGCTCGCCTTCGGGCTGAAGGTGGCCGGCGCGCTCGCCGTATGGATCGTCGGCCGCTGGCTGATCGGCCTGGCCGTGCGACTGATGGCCGCGGCGCTCAACCGGCAGCGCTTCGATCCGACGCTGACGCGCTATCTGGGCTCCGTGGTCAGCGTGACGCTGAACATCGTCCTGATCGTCGCGATACTCGGCTACTTCGGCGTCGAGACGACCAGCTTCGCCGCATTGGTCGCCGGCGTCGGCATCGCGATCGGCGCGGCATGGGGCGGCTTGCTGTCGAACTTCGCGGCCGGCGCATTCCTCGTCACGCTGCGGCCGTTCAAGGTGGGCGACACGATTGCCGCAGGCGGGGTGGAGGGTACCGTCGAGCAGATCGGGCTCTTCGGCACGACGATCGTCACCCCCGACAACGTCCTGACCATCGTCGGCAACGCCAAGATCTTCGGCGACAACATCAAGAACTATTCGACCAATCCGTACCGGCGCGTCGACCTGACGGCGCAGGTCGCGCACAGCGTCGATACGGCGGACGCCATCGCTCGCCTGCGAGCCGCGCTCGGGCACGTCGCCAACGTCCTCGGCAAGCCGGCGCCCGACGTGGAGATCCTCTCGTTCAACGAGCGCGGCCCGGTCCTCGCGGTGCGTCCCTACTGCAGCCCGAAGGACTATTGGCAGGTGTACTTCGACACCAACCGCGCCATACGCGACGCATTCTCCGCAGCGGGCTACCCGGTGCCCGAGTCGCACCAGGCGACGCGCACGACGATGGACAAGCCGATCGCGCGGGCAGCGTAGCCGCGCGATCGGCCTCCCCGTCAAGCCTCGTACTTGAACGACAGCGACAGGCGCACGCGATACGCGGCGATGCGCCCGTCCTCGATCTTCACATCGTGCTTCATGACCTCGGCGATGCGAAGATCACGCAGCGACCCCGAGGCGGTCGCGACGGCGGTCTTGGCGGCGTCCTCCCACGACACGGGGCTCGTGCCGATCACCTCGACGACCTTGTAGACGCCGGTGTCGCCTGACTGCTTGCCCGCTGCCTGCTTCTTCGCCATGACGGTCTCCTGTTCGTATTGAGCGCTCGCGGCGCGCGTCGCGACGTGCCGCCGCGCTTCCATATTACGACTTCGCGGCGGCTCAAGCCGTTTCACGAGCCGCCATCGCAGCCGCGCGAGGGGCCAGCCGCGGGTTGACCGGTGGCTTCCAGCGTCCGAGCAGGTCGTCCATCGCGGCGAAGTCGTTGCAGACGAGCACCATGTCGCACCCCGCCGCAACCGCTGCGTCGGCGCGCGCGACGATGTCCCCGACGCCCTGCGCGCCCGCCATGTCGAGGTCGTCGGAGATGACCAGGCCGTCGAAACCGAGCCGCGCGCGCAGGATGTCGCCGACCCACACGCTCGAGAAGCCCGCCGGGCGCGGATCGACGCGCCGATAGACCACGTGCGCCGGCATGACCGCGTCGAGCATGCTCGCGAGCCGCGCGAACGGCACGACGTCGGCATCGAGAATGCGCGTGAGCGGGCGCTCGTCGACCGGCAGCTCGAGATGCGAATCCGCCGCGACGTAGCCGTGCCCGGGGAAATGCTTGCCGACGGCGGCGCAGCCGCCCGCGTGCAGCCCGCCGACCAGCGCTTGCGCAAGCTCCACCACGGCATCCGGCGTTGCATGGAACGCGCGATCGCCGATGACGACGCTCGCGCCGTGGTCGAGATCGAGCACCGGCGTGAAGCTGAAATCGACGCCGTGCGCGCGCAGCTCGCGTGCGATCGTCTCACCGGTCGAAAATGCTTCGTCGCGGGCCGCAGCCGGATCCTCGTCCCAGCGCAGCCCGAGCGCGCGCATCGGCCCGATGTCGGTGAAGCCCGCGCGGAACCGCTGCACGCGCCCGCCTTCGTGATCGACCGCGACGAGCAGCCGCGGCTCGCGCAGCGCGCGGATGCTCGCGGTCAGGTCGCGCAGTTGCGCCGGATCGGCGTAGTTGCGCCTGAAGAGGATGACGCCACCCACCAACGGGTCGGCGAGGCGCCTGCGATCGGCGTCGGTCAGCGCCAGCCCCTCCACGCCCGGCATCACCGGGCCGCGCGGACGACGCATCGTCATCCAAAGACGCCCGTGTGCAGCAACGCCTGGCGCATCAGCGCCTTCATCTCGCGCACCGCCTCGCGCAGCCCCACGAACACCGAGCGCGACACGATGGAATGGCCGATGTGCAGCTCGCGCACGCCTTCGATGGCGGCGACCGGCTGCACGTTGAAGTAGTTGAGCGCGTGTCCCGCGTTGAAGCGCATGCCGTGCGCGCGCACTGCTTCGCCGGCGGCGCGGATCTTCGCGAGCTCGTCCTGCACCGCGGCGCTTTCCGCGTCGCGTCCCTTGGCGTGGAACGCGTGCGCGTACGGCCCGGTGTGGATCTCGCACACCGCCGCGCCGATGCGCGCGGCCGCTTCGACCTGGCGAACGTCCGCGTCGATGAACACCGACGTCATGATGCCCGCGTCGCGCAACCGCGCCACGGCATCGGCCAGCGCGCGCTCCTGCGCCACGACGTCGAGCCCGCCTTCGGTGGTGATCTCCTGCCGGCCCTCGGGCACGAGCATCGCCATCTCCGGGCGCAGCTTGCAGGCGATGTCGATCATCTCGGCCGTGGCCGCCATCTCGAGGTTGAGCTTGATGTGCACGAGCTCGCGGAGCCGCCGCACGTCCTCGTCCTGGATGTGTCGCCGGTCCTCGCGCAAATGCACGGTGATGCCGTCGGCGCCGCCGAGATGCGCCTCCACGGCTGCCCAGACGGGATCCGGCTCGTACGTGCGCCGCGCCTGGCGCAGCGTCGCCACGTGGTCGATGTTGACGCCCAGCTCGATCACGGTCGAAGCCCCTTCACGGAATGTCACGCTCGTCGTCGAGCGCCTGCAGGTCCTTGACCACGCGGCGACTCTCGATGCGCCGCGCCTCGAGGTAATGATCCAGCACCAGGCGCATCAGGCGCTTCGCTTCGGCAGCGGTCTCCGCGTCCGGATAACGCTCCTCGGCGAGCGCGAGCAACGCCGCACCGCGCACCACGGGCCAGCGCGCGCCTGGCTCGGCGACATGACGCTGCGGCCCCCGGTCGAAGGCGTAATGGTAACGCTCGTGAGGATCGACCGGCTCGCCGGTGCCGACGTCGCGCGTGAGCGACAGCGCGTAACCGAGCTCGGCGAGAAGACCCAGCTCGAAGCGCCGCAGCACGACGGCCTGCTCGGCCGCGCTCGCGTGCAGGCTCAACGCGTGCAGCGCGTCTTCGTATCGCGCGAACAGCACTGCATGCGGGTCCTCGCGCGGCAGGAGCTTCAGCAAAAGCTCGTTCAGATAGAAACCGCACAGCAGCGCGGCGCCGCCCGGCAGCGGCATGCCGCCGCGCCATTCGGCCCTGACGAGCGTCTTGAGCTCCCCCGCGCCGGCCCACGCGAGCGTCAGCGGCTGGAACGCCTGCAACAGTCCGCGCAGCTCCGAGCGTGGTCGCTTCGCGCCGCGCGCGACGAGGCCGATGCGCCCGTGCTCGGCGGTGAATGCTTCGACGATGAGGCTCGTCTCGCGGTACGGATACGCGTGCAGCACGTAGCCGAGCTGGTCGTCGCGGCGATCGCGCAGCGTTGCCTTGGCCACGGAATTCAATAACCCAGACGCGCGAGCGATGCGTCGTCCCTGGCCCACCCGCGCTTGACGCGCACCCACACTTCGAGGAACACCGGCCCGCCGAACAGGCGCTCCATGTCCGTGCGCGCGTGCGACGCGATGGCCTTCATGCGGCTGCCGCCTTCGCCGAGCAGGATCGCGCGCTGGCTCGCCTTGTCGACGAGTATGGTCGCGTGAATGCGCCGCAGCCGCCCTTCCTGCTCGAAAGCGTCGACGGTCACCGTCGTCGCGTACGGCACCTCGTCGCCGAGCAGCCGGAAGATCTTCTCGCGCACCATCTCGGCGGCGAGGAACCGCTCGTCCCGATCGGTGAGCTCGTCGGGCGGGTAGAGCGGCGGCGACTGCGGCAGGAGCTTCGCGATCTCGGTCTTGAGCTCGCGAAGCTGCGTGCCGCGCTCCGCGGAAATCGGCACGATGGCGGCCCACTCGCGCAGCGCGCCGATCTCAGCGAGGCGTGGCAGCATCGCGCGCTTGTCGGCAAGCACGTCGACCTTGTTCACCGCCACGACGACCGGCATGTCGCGCGGCAGCAGGTCCGCCACCGCCTTGTCCTCCGGCGTGAGCCGCGCGGCGTCGACGACCCATACGATCGCGTCGACGTCGGCGAGGCTCTCGCGCACCGTGCGGTTCAACCGGTCGTTCAGCGCCGAGCGATGGCGCGTCTGGAAGCCGGGCGTATCGACGAACACGTATTGCACCGCGTCGTCGGTGACGATGCCGGCGATGCGATGACGGGTCGTCTGCGGCTTGCGCGACGTGATGCTGATCCGCGCGCCGACCAGCGCGTTGAGCAACGTGGACTTCCCGACCGACGGCCGGCCGACGATCGCGATGAAGCCGCATCGGAACCCGCCTTCGTCCGCCATGACGACTATCGCTTTGCGATCTCGTGCAGCGCAGCCGACGCGGCCGCCTGCTCACCCGCGCGACGGCTGCTGCCGGTACCGGTCGTCACCACGCCGAGCGCCGGTATGCGGCACTCGACGTCGAAGAGCTGCGCGTGCGCTTCCCCGCGCGTGCCGACCACGGCGTACTCGGGCACCGGCATGCGGCGCGCCTGCAGCCATTCCTGCAGGCGCGTCTTCGGATCCTTGGACAGCGCTGCAGGGTCGGCGTCGCGCAGCACCTCCGCATACGCGTTCTCGATCACCTCGCGCGCGGTGTCGAACCCGCCGTCGAGGAATACCGCGCCGAACAGCGCTTCCAGCGCATCGGCGAGGATCGACGCGCGCTCGCTGCCGCCGCTGCGCAGCTCGCCCTCGCCGAGGCGGACTTGGTCGCCGAGCGCGAGGCGACGCGCGACCGTCGCGAGCGTGTCCTGGTTGACGAGGCTTGCGCGCGCGCGCGAGAGGTCGCCCTCGGCGATGTCGGGAAACCGCTCGTAGAGCGCGCGCGCGACGACGCAGTTGAGCACCGCGTCTCCCACGAACTCGAGCCGCTCGTTGTGCGGCGTGCCGTAGCTGCGATGCGTCAGCGCCTGCCGCAGCAATGCCGGATCGCGAAACGCATAACCCAGGCGGTCGCGCAACATGTCGGACATGATCAGGGCGGCCGGTGCGGCCGCTTCGCGCGCCCGGCGGGCGCGACGGTCAGCGGGCAGCGGTGGCCTGGAACTCCAGCAGGATGCTCGCGTTGCCGACCATGTGCAGGATCTTCTGCCATTCGAGCGACGCCACCACCTGGTTGCCTTCCTTGCTCACGGTGACGTCGCTCGCGCGCACCGAATCGACGTAGTCGGCGTTGATGCGGCGCTCCAGCGAGCGGCGGATGTCCTGCGGCGTGATGTTGCCCTGGTCGGCGAGCGCGGCCTCGAGGGCCTTCTGCACGGTGTAGTACTCGATGTACGACGGCAGGACGCGGAAGCCCACGAGCGCGAAGATGATCACGACGGCTGCCACGAGCAGGAAGCCGATGATCGTCAGACCGCGTTGCCTGCTCCGTGCCGCCATAGGTCGCCCGTTCCTCAATGTATCGCGCTGCCCACCCGCTTGAACGCGAACGACGAGATATCGTCCCAGTTGAACCAGATGAAGAACGCCTTGCCGCGGATGTGGTCGTCGGGGACGAAGCCCCAGTACCGGCTGTCGTCGCTGTTGTCCCGGTTGTCGCCCATCATCAGGTAGTGGCCCGCCGGAACCCGGCATACGAAGCCGCGTTCATTGTAGTCACAATTATCACGGTTCGGGAACGGCCGCACGTTCTGCGGATAAACGGGCAGCATCTGTGGATTGATGCCAACAGTGTGCGCCCGGTCCTGCCGACCGTCCGTCAGCTCGATCGAGCGCTCGAGCGTCTCGAAGCGCAGGCCTTCCAGGTAGCTGTAAGTGCCGTCCGGCGTCTGGGGCCAGGGCTTGCCGTTGACCGTGATGTGCTTGTCGCGATACTCGACGGTGTCGCCCGGCGTGCCGATCACGCGCTTGATGAAGTCCTGCGAGGGATTGAGCGGATAGCGGAACACGACCACGTCGCCGTGCTGCGGGTCGCCGATCGGGATGATCTTCTTCTCGATGATCGGCAGGCGGATGCCGTAGATGAACTTGTTGACGAGGATGAAGTCGCCGACCTCGAGCGTCGGGCGCATCGACGACGACGGGATCTTGAACGGCTCCGCCAGGAACGAGCGCAGCAGGAACACGATGAGCAGGACCGGGAAGAACGCCTTGGAGTACTCGACCCATCCCGGCTCGCGCAGCGCGTCGCGCTCCGCTGCGCTGCGATGCTCGGCCGCCGCCGTGCCGCCGGTCGCGGCCGCGCGGCGTTCGAGCTCCGCGACGGCGGAGCGCGCGCGCGCGTGGCGGCGTCCCTCCAGCACGAGGCGGTCGAACAGCCACACCATGCCCGTCACGGCGGTCAGCACGAACAGGAGCAGGGCGAAGTTCATCGTCGGATCAGGCATTCAGGGAGACAGCCCGCCGGCCGGCGGGCGCCAAGACGCGGATGTTGAGGGCAATTGTCGCATGTCGCGTGCGCTCGGCCCGTGCCGGCGCTGCACGGGGCCACGCCGGGCGGTGAACCGCCTTCGCACCGCCACGCGGCAGATCATTTCTCGCCGACCTGCAGGATCGCGAGAAACGCTTCCTGGGGGATCTCGACGCTGCCGACCGCCTTCATGCGCTTCTTGCCGGCCTTCTGCTTCTCGAGCAGCTTCTTCTTGCGCGTGACGTCACCGCCGTAGCATTTGGCGAGCACGTTCTTGCGCAGCGCCTTGATCGTCTCGCGCGCGATGACGTTGGCGCCGATGGCGGCCTGGACGGCGACGTCGAACATCTGCCGCGGGATGAGCGAGCGCATCTTGGCCGCGACCTCGCGCCCGCGGTACTGCGACACCGAGCGGTGCACCATCACCGACAGCGCGTCGACGCGTTCTCCGTTGATCAGGATGTCGAGCTTCACGACGTCAGCGACACGGAATTCCTTGAACTCGTAGTCGAGCGAGGCGTACCCGCGCGACACCGACTTCAGCCGGTCGAAGAAGTCCATCACCACCTCGGCCATCGGCAGCTCGTAGGTGAGCAGGACCTGCCGGCCGACGTACTGCATGTTCTTCTGCACGCCCCTTCGCTCGGTGCACAGCGTGAGCACCGGCCCGACGTAGTCCTGCGGCACGAGGATGGTCGCGGTGATGACCGGCTCGCGGATCTCCTCCACCTTGGATGCGTCGGGAAGCTTCGACGGATTCTCGATATCGAGGATCGTGCCGTCGCGCAGCAGCACCTGGTAGACCACGGTCGGCGCGGTCGTGACCAGGTCCATGTCGTACTCGCGCTCGAGGCGCTCCTGCACGATGTCCATGTGCAGAAGGCCGAGGAAGCCGCAGCGGAAGCCGAACCCGAGCGCCTGCGAAACCTCGGGCTCGTAGTACAGCGACGCATCGTTGAGCTTCAGCTTGTCGAGCGCGTCGCGCAGCGCTTCGTACTGGTTCGCCTCGACCGGATACAGGCCCGCGAACACCTGCGGCTTGACGCGCTTGAAGCCGGGCAGCGGCGCGGCGGCCGGCTTTTGCACATGCGTGATCGTGTCGCCGACCTGCGCGGCCTTGAGCTCCTTGATGCCCGCGACCACGAAGCCCACGGCGCCCGCCGAAAGCTGGTCGCGCTGTGCCGAGCGCGGCGTGAAGACGCCGAGCTGCTCGCACGCGTACGTCGCGCCGGCCGCCATGAGCAGGATCCGCTCGCGCGGCTTGAGCGTGCCTTCCATCACGCGCACGAGCATGACGACGCCGACGTAGTTGTCGAACCACGAGTCGATGATCAGCGCGCGCAGCGGCGCGGCGGCATCGCCCTTCGGCGCGGGCACTCGGGCGATCACGGCCTCGAGGATGTCGTCGATGCCCTCCCCCGTCTTGGCGCTGGCGCGGATGGCGTCCGACGCGTCGATGCCGATGATGTCCTCGATCTCGTCGATCACGCGCTCGGGATCCGCCGACGGCAGGTCGATCTTGTTCAGGACGGGCACGACTTCCACGCCCTGCTCGGTGGCCGTGTAACAGTTGGCGACCGTCTGCGCCTCCACGCCCTGGGACGCGTCGACGACCAGCAGCGCGCCTTCGCAGGCGGCAAGCGAGCGCGACACTTCGTACGCGAAGTCGACGTGACCCGGCGTGTCGATCAGGTTGAGCTCGTAGGTGTTGCCGTCGCGCGCCCGGTACGTGAGCGCGGCCGTCTGCGCCTTGATCGTGATCCCGCGCTCGCGCTCGAGCTCCATCGAATCGAGCACCTGCTCGGCCATCTCGCGCTCGGAGAGCCCGCCGCAGCGCTGGATGAAGCGGTCGGCGAGCGTCGACTTGCCGTGGTCGATGTGCGCGATGATCGAAAAGTTGCGGATGTTCTGCATGGTTCGCGAGCCGAACCCGCGATTTTAGCGCACGGCGTCTAGCAGCACGGCGCGCACGGCCTCCGGATCGAGATGGTAATGGCAGAGCTCGCGCCCGCCCGCCGCGTCGCCCAGCAGCAGCACCGGCACGAGATCGCCGTAGCGCGATTCGAGCGCGTCATCGGCGTCGACGTCGATCTCGACGACGTGCACGCCGCGGCCTGCAACCAGCCGCGCGAGCGCGTCGCGCATGTCGTCGCACAGGTGGCAGTAGGCGCGGGTGAGGAGGGTGAGAGTCATGAGACGAGCGCCCTCACCACAACCCTCTCCCGCGAGCGGGAGAGAGGGAGTTTCCGCGAGCACTTGCGCCGAAGGAATCCCTCGCCGCGCGCAGCGGGGAGAGGGACTAGGGTGAGGGGCGGTCGCGCCTCACTCACTCCCCGTTCGGCACCTTCAGCGTCGAGAAGAAGGTGTTGTCGCCGCGCTTGAGCTGCAGCGTCACCGACGAGCCCTTGTCGAGCTTGCCGAGCGCCTCGTTCACCTGCGCCGCGCTCTTCGCATCGGTCGACTGGCCGCGCTGCACGATCGCGAGGATGACGTCGCCGGGCTGCACGTTGCCGCGAACCGTGCCGGCGACGTCCTCGATCAGCACGCCGGACTTGACGTCGAGCTCCTTCCGCTGGTCGTCGGTCAGGTCCGACAGCATGAGGTTGAGCCGGTTGGGCTTGGCCTTCTCCTTCTTCTCCGGCGCGCTGGGCCGGCGCGGCGCGTTCGCGGACGCGACGTCCTCCTTGAGCTCGGCGACGGTGACGGGAATGTCCTTCGTCGTTCCCTTGCGCCAGATGCCGAGCGTGATCTTCTTGCCGGGCGGAATCGCGGTGATGATGCGCGGCAGGTCGTTCGACTGCTTCACGTCGCGGCCGTCGACCTTGAGGATGATGTCGCCCGGCTCGACGCCCGCCTTCGCCGACGGCCCGTCGCGCTCGACGCTGTTCACGAGCGCGCCGCGCGGCTCCTTGAGGCCGAACGATTCGCCGACCTCCTTGCTCACTTCCTGGATCTGCACGCCGATGCGGCCGCGCGTGACGCGCCCCTTCTCCTGCAGTTGCTTCACGGCGTTCATCGCGATGTCGATGGGCACCGCGAACGCAAGCCCCATGTAGCCGCCGGTGCGCGAGTAGATCATCGAGTTGATGCCGACGACCTCGCCGCGCATGTTGAACAGCGGCCCGCCGGAGTTGCCCGGATTGATCGCGACGTCGGTCTGGATGAAGGGAACGAGGTTCTCCTGCGGCAGGTCACGCCCCTTCGCGCTCACGATGCCCGCGGTCATCGTGTTCTCGAGGCCGAACGGCTTGCCGATGGCCACGACCCATTCGCCGACCTTGAGCTTGTCGGGATCGCCGATCACCACGCGCGGCAGGTCCTTCCCCTCCACCTTCAGCAACGCGACGTCGGTGCGCTTGTCCGCACCGATCACCTTGGCGGTGAACTCGCGGCGGTCGGACAGACGCACGGTGACTTCCGAGGAGTCCTCGACCACGTGCGCGTTGGTGACGACATAGCCGTCGGCGGACAGGATGAAGCCCGAGCCGGTCGACTGCGCCTCGTATTCGCGCTCCGGCGTGCCGGGCGCTCCGCGCCGCGGGATCTGCCCGAAGCGGCGGAAGAACTCGTAGAAGGGATCGTCTTCGGAGATGTCCGGCAGGCGCGGGCGGCGGATCTTCTGCGTCACGTCGATCGACACCACGGCGGGCCCCTGCTTTTCGTACAGGTCGGTGAAGTCGGGCAGCGAATTGGCGCGGCCTTGCGCGAGCGCCGGTGCTATGGGCGCGCCGCACAGCAATGCAGCCAGCGCGACCGCCGCGGCGGCGCGCGCGGGCGCGAGCGATTGAATCGACATGGCGTTCCTCTTTGCGGGAATCGGAGCGGGTGGGATGGAGGCCGGGCGACGCCGCCTCAGCGATGGACCACGGAGGTCGCGATCTGGCGTACGGTCGCGCCCGGCGCTTCGCCGAGGGCGGTGATCAGGTGATCGTCGAGCTTGGTGCTGTAGATATTGAGGCCGCCCTGCTGGCTCAGGCCCGTGCTGCCGATCGACGGCGGCAGCGCCTCGACGAAGACGCTGATCGCCACCAGCCCGTCGGAGTACACGAGATGCGCGACCGGCTGCGGCTTGCCGCGGAGCTTGCGAAAGCCCTCCATGATCTTGGCGAAGCCGGCAGGCAGGCGTGACACGAACCAGCCGGTGTCCTGCTGGGTGATGTCGCCTCCGGAGCCCTGGCGAACCTGCCACTCCGGCGGGGTAGCCGGCCACGAGGGCTCGACGAGCGCGCGATCGATGGTCGGCCCGACCGCGAGGTCGGTGAACGCGAACTGCTCGACGACGTCGCCGTTCTCGTTGACGACGCGCGCCTTCAACAGCAGCCCGGTCGCGGTGTCGGACCAGAATCGATGGCCGTAGCGCAGGCCGTCGCGCGGCTCGAAGGACACGACCTCGGCGGCATGCCCGCCCACGCGCTCGCCGCTGACGACGCGAAAGTCGTAGTACTGGGAGAGCGACCGCTGCTGTTCCGCCGAGAACGACGGAAAGACGTTGCGGAACGTGCGCGGCTCGATCTTCACGAGCTTCACGTCGGGATAGTAGTACCGGACGTCGGTCGGCGTGCGCACGACCTCGCGCGCCGGGCCGTCGAGGCTCACCAGCTTCTCGAGCTCGACGCCGTTGTCGAACAGGTGTGCGAGCCGGGAAGTCTCCACGCGCGCACCCATCTGGTAGACGATCGTGCCGACGTAGTTCAACTCGCGAGCCGCCTTCGCCGCGCGCGCGAGCCACGCCGCGGCGTCCTGCGCATGGGAGGGCTGCGCGACGGCAAGCCACAAAAAGGCGGCCGGTGCGAGCCGGCCGGCAATTCGGGAGAAGCGCAAGGGGCGAACCATCGGTGACACGTTGCTTATCGCCGGATGTCGCCGCCCTGCACGGCCGCGGCCCGCAAGTACGGTCCGACGACCTGGAGTGCCGTGGAAGGTGAGTACTCCTGATGTGCCACGAGATAGTCGGACGGCACCGAGATCAGCTCGCGCACCTGGGCGGCGCGCAGGCTGCCGGCCTGCCGCGCCTTGGCGACGGCCGCCGGCGTCTCGTCCACGAGCGAGAAGGCCGTCCAGCCCACGACGCCGACCGCGGCGATCGTCGCTGCCGCCGCCCACGCCCACGTGGCCGTCCGCTCGACCAGCGTGCGCCGGGCGCCGACGACGGTCGGCTCCGAAGCAAGGCGCTGCGCGAGGTCGCGCGGTACGCCGCACGCGAATGCGCGCGGCGCAGCGTCGCGACGCAGCGTGTCGCCGATCGCGTGATAGCACGCCCACGTGTGCAGCGCCTCGGGGCTCTTCATGCCCGACAGCACGGTGGCGATCTCGACCTCGTCGAGCTCGCCGTCCATGAAGCGGGAAATCTTCTCGTTCATCTCACCATCTCCGGTTCTCGTCCGTGCCGAGCAGGGGCCGCAGCTCGGCGGCGATCGCCTCGCGCGCGCGGAAGATCCTGGAGCGCACGGTGCCGATCGGGCAATTCATGACGTTCGCAATTTCCTCGTAGCTCAACCCTTCGATCTCGCGCAGCGTGATCGCGGTGCGCAGGTCGTCGGGCAACTGGTCCATCGCGCGGTTCACCGTCGCGGCGATCTGCTTGCCGAGCAGCTCGCCCTCCGGCGTGGCGGTGTCGCGCAACTGCTCCGCCTCCTCGAAACTCTCCGCGTCCTCGTGATCGAACCCCGTCGAGGTCGGCGCCCTTCTGCCCATCGCGACCAGGTAGTTCTTCGCCGTGTTGATCGCGATGCGATACAGCCACGTGTAGAACGCACTGTCGCCGCGGAAGCTCGGCAGCGCCCGGTAGGCCTTGATGAAGGCCTCCTGGGTCACGTCCTCGACTTCCGCCGGGTCGCGCACCAACCGCGACAGGAGCCGCCCCAGCTTGCGCTGGTACTTCGTCACCAGCAGCTCGAACGCACGCTTGTCACCCCGTTGCGCTCGCAGCACCAGCTGCTGATCGACTTCGCGATCACCCATCCGC
>DASXAF010000069.1:0-42844 GCA_036406955.1 Casimicrobiaceae bacterium | reverse complement strand
GCCGCCTCCACGCCGATGCCGCTCGGAAGCGGCACCGGGTAGAGCCCGGTGCGGAAGTACGTGTCGGCGAAGTTGAGCCCGACCGCCTCGTGCCGCAGGCGCACCTGGCCGGGCCCCGGCCCCCCGACCGCGGCCTCCTCGCCGCGCAGCACCTCGGGCCCGCCGGGCTTGTCGAATCGAACTGCGTAAGCCATGGTTCGCATCCTCTTGCGCGTGGGCTCAGGCCGCCGCGCGCATGGCGTCGGCCACGCGCGGCTTGCGGTTGGGCGCGAAGCCGTTCGCGGCGAGCGTCTGGTCGACGTCGGCGTAGAACTCGCCGATGCGGCAGATGCGGCGCGCCTCCTTGCCGCTCGCGACCTTGCGGCCGACCTCGCGCGAGATGCGCACGAGCTGCTCGATCTGCCTCACCGTGCTCATCTTCGACTTGCGATCCTGCGTCCAGAGGTTGTCCTCGATGCCGCAGCGCACGTGCAGGCCCATCGCAATGCCCATCACGTTGATCGGCAGCACGTTGAGCATCGAGCTTTCGACCGTCAGCACGGCGCGGTCGGGGACCGCGCGCAGGAAGTTCGCGAGGTTGTAGATGTTCGGCGCGTCCATGCCGCCGCCGATCGCGACCCAGTTGAGGACGAGCGGGCCCTGGTAGACGCCGCGGCGCATCAACCGCTCGACGGTCTCGAAGCTGTTGATGTTGTAGCACTGGAACGCGCTCTGGATGCCGGCGGCGCTCAGGCGGCGGATGTGCTCCTCGTACCAGCTCGGATTCGACGGCACGATCATGTCGCGGTACGTGCGGTACGTCTCCGTCTCGCCCAGGGTCGTTCCGGCGATGTCGGCCGGGACCATCTGCTCGACGATGTTCATCTGCGTCGTGTTGACGGTCACCGTCACCTGGTCGGGCTGCGGCGTCAGCTCCGCGAGCGCGTGGCGCGTGTCGTCGGAGAGCCACTTCGCCGCGGCGCCCTCGCCTTCCGGCGCGAACGAGATGGAGCCGCCGACCTGCAGCACCATGTCGGGCACCGCGACGCGCAGCTCGCCGAGCAGCTCGTTGAACTTGGACAGGCGCTTGCTGCCCTTGCCGTCGAGCTCGCGCACGTGCACGTGCAGCACGGTGGCACCCGCGTTGTAGCAGTCCACGGCCTTCTGCACGTGCTCCTTGATCGTGACCGGAATGTCCTCGGGAAAGTCGGAGGGCATCCATTCGGGCCCGTACGGCGCGCAGGTGATGACCAGGTCGTCCTGGTTCTCGGGAAACAACGATCCATCGAGGAAGTTCATGGTTGGCCTTTCGGTAGTCGGGGTTGTTCGTTCGGCGCAGCGGTGGCGGCCTCCAGCTCGTCGAGCAGGATGGGGCCGCCGAGGCAGATGCTGTGAAGTCCCTGCATGGTGGCGAGCTGCAATACCGCGGTGATCTCTTCCTTGGTGGCGCCGGCCTTTAACGCTCGCTGGATGTGGCGGCGCACGCCGGGCGCGTACAGGTGCGTGCAGGACGCGTCGAGCGCGATGCCGATCAGCTCGACGGTCTTCTTGTCGAGCACCCCGGCAACCATCGGCGCGATCGCGACGGCGATCACCTTGTCCGTCCACGCCGGGTCGAGCTTGACGAACGGATCCCAGTCGGGGTTCCAGTTGCCCCTGGCCTGCCCGCGCTTCTGGGGCGAAGCCGGCTTGCGGGCGCCGTCGCTCGAATCGCTCTCGTTCATGTCACGCCACCATCGGTTTGAGCGCACCGTCCGGCTCGACGTCGTCGGACGCGCGCTTCAGATCGGAGACGTAAGTGCGCGCGGCCAGCAGGAACACGCCGGCGGCGAGAAGGCAAAAGCACGGCACCACCGACATCGCGAAGGGCAATCCGTACGCGTCGGAGAGCAGGCCGGTCAGCAGCGGCCCCGCGGCCAGCCCGAACAGGTTTTGCGTGAGCGACAGGAGCGACGCCGCAGTTGCCCTCACCGCGGGATGCACGACGTCGACGACGACGGCGCACACGGGCCCGATGCTGCCGGTCATGGTCAGCGCGCCCGCGACGATGAACGCGAATTGCGCGGGACCGGGCCGCAGCACGGCGAACGCGAACAGCATCAGGACGGCGGTTGCAACCGCCGCGATCGCGGGCACCTGCAGGCGCGCACGCGGAAAGCGCCCGCTCAGGCGATCGGCGACCACGCTCCACAGGATCGCGCCGATGCCGCCCATCAGCACGACGACGCCGGTCTGCGCGCCGGCACGATCCGGCGTCAGGCCATAGAAGCGATTGAAGAAGCTCGGGAGCCAGGCATAGGTGGTCGACACCATCACGAGCTGAAGGCCGGCACCGACGCACGTGACGATCGCGGTGCGCGGGCGCAGCAGCGCCTTCACGATGACGCTTGCCGCCGGCCTTGCGCCGCCGTGCGCGCGTTCCGCCGTCGGGAGCGCCACGGTGTCGTAGTCGCGCACGATGAGCAGGAACAGGAACGCCAGCACGAGACCGGGCACGCCGACCGCGCCGAAGCCCGCCTGCCATCCCCAGTGCTGCGCGATGACGCCGCCCAGCACGACACCGAGCACCGAGCCGACGAGGCCGGCCGCAAGGAAGGCGCCGAGCACCGTGCTGCGCATGCGCACGGGAAAGAGCGTTGCGAGGAGCGCGGCGCCGGCCGACCCGTAGGCGGCTTCGCCGAGGCCGACGAGGCTGCGTGCCGCGACAAGCTGGCCGTAGTCGCGCGCATACGCGCACGCCAGCGTCGCCGAGCTCCACACCAGCGCCATCAGGAAGATGCTCTTCACGCGGCTCCAGCGATCGGCGAGGAGCGACAGCGGCACCGTGCCGAGCGCGACGGTGATCGACACGATGGACACGAGCGCGCCGAGCTTCGCGTCGGAGAGGTTCCATTCCGCCTTGAGGTGCGGGAACATCGACACGACGACCTGGCGGTCGATGTAGTCGACGATCATGAGCGCGAAGACGATGCCGAACACGGACCAGGCGTAGCGGCGCGGCGCCGGCCGTTGCCCGGCCGTTTCGAATTCGAGGTGCGTCGCAATCGCCATCGCGTGTCGTCGAAGAAGAGTCAAGGGCTGCCACTCGCCCGTTGCGACGCATTGTTCGCCTTCCACGCGATTGGCAATTGATCCTCCGGGGCATAGACTTATCTTGTCGGGACACCTTCGGAGCGGCGCATGGCGGGCCTGATCCGCAGCGCGAGCCTCACCAACTTCGCCGAGGTCGCGCGCGCCGCCGGGCTCGATCCGGTGCGCCTGCTGCGCGAATTCGAGTTGCCGCCGCGTTGCCTCGTCGATCCCGAGCTGAAGATGCCGATCGACGCGGTGCACCAGTTGCTGGAGACCGCGGCCGCGCGAAGCGGCGAGGAAGCGTTCGGGCTCCTCATGGCGGAAACGCGGCGACTGTCCAACCTCGGCCCGCTGGGGCTTCTGGTCCGGGAGCAGCCGACCGTGCGGCTCGCGCTCGAGGCGCTCGCGCGCCACGGCCGCGAGCTCAACGAGGCGCTGTTCATCACGATCGAGGAGAGCGCCGATGTCGTCGTCGTCCGGGAGGAGCTGATCGTCGGGCACGCGGGCCCGGTGCGGCAATCGACCGAGCTCGCGATCGGCGTGGTGTTCCGGATGCTGCGGACGCTCCTGGGAGCCGACTGGAAGCCCCGGCGCGTGTGCTTCGCCCACGACGCGCCGGCCAAGCGCGCCGTGCACGACCGCGTGTTCGCCTGCAAGGTCGAGTTCGGTCACGACTTCAACGGCATCGTCTGCCTGCGGCGCGACCTCGAGGCGCCCAATCGCGACGCGGACCCGGGAATGGCGCGTTACGCACAGCAGATGCTCGAGGCCGACGACAGCCGTGGGCCGCCCGACGCCACCGCGCAGGTACGCGAAGCCGTGCTGATGCTGCTCGGCACCGGGCAGTGCACGATCGAGGTCGTCGCGCAGCATCTCGGCGTGGACCGTCGCACGATCCATCGTCGCCTCGCTGCCGACCAGCAGACGTTCTCGGGCATCGTCGATGCCGTGCGCCGCGAGCTCGCGGCGCGCTACGTGAAGGATCGCCACCGATCGCTCGCCGAGGTGTCGTCGCTGCTCGGCTTCGCGGCGCCGAGCGGATTCTCGCGGTGGTACCGAAGGCAGTTCGACCACTCGCCTTCCGATCGCCGCAGCGTACGTTCGCGCGGCGCGGCTCGCGGGCCGGGCTAGGCGCGCGCCGGCTCGCGGCGCGGGCGCTACAATGCGGCGTTGCGCGCCGACCGCCGAGGAAATCCACATGCTTCCCCGATTGCACGTCGCGACGCTGCTCGTCGTCGCCTGCTGCCTGAGCGCCTGCGTGGTCTACGAGCCGGTGCCCGTTTCACAACCCACGACGCAGCAGCGCTTCGATCGATCGTGGGCCGCCGCGGCGGGCGCCATGTCCGACGAGGGCGTGACGATCACGCAGCAGGACCACGGCTCAGGCGTCATTCGCGGCACGCGCGGCAACGCGCTCGTGACCGCCTCGGTGCAGACGCTTGCAGACGGCCGCATCCAGGTGAAATTCGACGCCGTCGGCCCGAGCGGCAGCGACACGGCGTTCGTGCATCGCCTCTCCGATACCTACGACCGCCGAATGGGTCGCTGAAGCTGCGCAACGCGGGCGCCGCTGTCCAGAAGTGGCAGGACGCTGCGGCTCGCGGCACGGGACAATGCGTCGTCCCCCTGGCGTGCCCGATCGCCGTGAGGAGTCGCCTTGCCTGCGCTGAACACGGATCTCGTGCTGCAGACCGTCGAAGCCGCCGCGGTCGTCGTGTCGGCGATCGCCGGCATGATCGTCGCCGCGGACAAGCGCATGGACCTCATCGGCGCCTACGCGCTCGCCTGCGTCAATGCATTCGGCGGCGGCACCGTCCGCGACCTGCTGCTCGACAACCGGCCCTTCTACTGGATGGCGAACTGGGGCTACCTGCTCGCGATCCTGCTCATCGCCATTCCGTTCGTGTACAGCGTGAGGATGTTCCGCATCGCATCCGCGGTGCATCGGCGCTCGATCAAGACGGACGCCGTGGGGCTCGCGCTGTTCACCATCACCGGTGTAGGGATCGCGCTCCAGCGCGATGCGCCGGTCGTGGTCGCGGTTCTCATGGGCGTGGTCGCGGGCACGACGGGCGGGGTGCTGCGTGATGTCGTGGTCAACGAGCTGCCCGACCTGTTCCGCCCGGGCGGCCTCTATGCGAGCGCGTCGTTCATGGGCGGCGTTGCCTTCGTCGTCGCGCTTCGCGTCGACTTGGCCTACGCGAATGCCGCGCTGATCGGCGTCGGCACGGTCGTGCTGCTGCGCCTCGTGTCCGTTCGGCTGGGTCTCGGCATTCCGGCACCGCAGTGGATCGATCGGGACCGGGCGGGAAATCGGTAGGTCGTCGCTTCGGCGCTACGCCGGCACGCTCGCACGACGGCCGCTGTCGCGAATTGCAAAGACGAGCCGTGACGCGCGCATCAGCATCGGCGCAAACGCCGAAGGGCGGCGTGCCGGATCGCCCGGCGCGTTCCCCGCGGGCCCGCCATGCCCGATGACATCGCCATTCGCGTCGCCCGGGGCGACCTCGCGCGCACGGTGCTCGCCGTGCTGCTCCTGGGCATCCTGATCGGCGCGTCCTTCTGGATCCTGCGGCCTTTCCTGCTCGCGATCGTCTGGGCGATGACCATCGTCGTCGCCACCTGGCCGTTGATGCTCAAGGTCCAGGCGCGACTGCGGCGGCGCGCGCTCGCGGTGGTGCTGATGACGGCCGCGATGCTGACGATCTTCATCGGCCCGCTGGTGATGACGATCCAGATCATCGTCGACAACACGGCGACGATCGTGCGCTGGATACAGTCGCTCGCGACCGCGTCCATTCCCGCGGCGCCCGCGTGGCTGACGCGCGTTCCCCTGGTCGGCGCGAGCATGGCGGATCGCTGGACGAACATCGCGTCCGCGGGCAAGGACGAGCTCGCCTCGCGTGTCGCGCCCTACGCGGGAGATGTCGCGCACTGGCTCGCCGGCGCGGCGGGCAGCGCGGGTGCGCTGGGCATTCAGTTCCTGCTGACCGTGATCATCGCGGCGATCCTGTTCAGCCGCGGCGAGGTCGCGCGCGAAGCATTGATCCGTTTCGGCCGGCGCCTCGCCGGCGAGCGCGGGGAGCGCGTGATCGTGCTCGGCGGCCAGGCCATTCGGGCGGTAGCACTCGGCGTGGTGGTCACCGCGCTGCTGCAGACGACATTGGCCGGCATCGGCCTCGCCGTCGCCGGCGTGCCGTTCGCCGGCCTGCTCACCGCGATCATCCTGCTCCTGTGCATCGCGCAGATCGGCCCGGTCGTCATCCTGGTCCCGGCGGTGATCTGGCTGTTCTGGAAGGACCACGCGGCATGGGGCACCGCGCTGCTCGTGTGGAGCGTCATCGTCGGCGCGATGGACAACGTCGTGCGCCCGATCCTGATCCGCAAGGGCGCGGATCTCCCGCTGCTGCTCATCTTCGCGGGCGTGATCGGCGGTCTCATCGCGTTCGGCATCATCGGCCTGTTCATCGGGCCCGTCGTGCTGGCGATCGCGTACACGCTGCTCAAGGAATGGACCGGCGAGCGGGAGCAGCCGTGACGCGACGCGGTGTCGAGATTTGCGAAGACGATCGTCGCGCCGGCTCGTAAGTTCACCGCACCACGACAGGCGCCACAACGATCATGGAGGAACGATGATGGCAACGAAGCATTGGCGCAGCATCGCAGTGGTCGCGTGCCTCGCGCTCTCGTCGATGGCCGGCACGCTCCGGGCGGCCGAAGTTCCGATCGTCACGGGCGAGCACTGGACCAAGTCTTCCGAAGACGTCAAGAAGGCCTATCTCATCGGCCTGGCGAACCTGCTGCAGATCGAATGGGCGTACGAGAGATCGAATCCGCCGTCCGACAGCCAGAGCCTGGTGCCGATGGCAGCGGCCGGATTGAAGGGACAGACGCTCGACGGCGTGCGCGACACGGTCGATCGCTGGTATGCCGCGCATCCCGGCCAGCTCGGGCGGCCGGTGTTCGAGGTCATCTGGTACGAAGCGGTCGTCCCGGGCTACGCGAAAGCGGCCAAGAAGGAATGAACATGAAGCGACACACGCTGATCGTGGCGGCTGTGGTTGCCCTGTGCGTCGGCGCATGCACGTCGATGACGCCGCAGCAGCAAGGCACGGTGACGGGCGCCGCGATCGGTGCGGCGGCCGGCGCCGGCATCGCGGCGATTGCCGGCGGCAGCGGCTGGACCGGCGCCGCCATCGGCGCGGTCGCCGGCGGCGTGGCCGGCAACATCAAGGGCGCGAAGCAGCAATAGCATCGCGTCGCGCGGCGAGAACGAGGCGCTCGCATGCTGCGCGCCCTCTTTCCGCCTGCGCGCTGGCTTCCGGCCTATCGCGCGTCGTGGCTTCGCCATGACGCCGTCGCGGGGGTCACGCTCGCGGCGTACGCGATACCGGTCTCGCTCGCCTACGCGTCGCTCGCCGGACTGCCGCCGCAGCACGGTGTCTACTGCTATCTCGTCGCCGGCATCGCGTACGCGCTCTTCGGCACGTCGCGGCAGCTCGCGCTGGGTCCCACGTCCGCGATCTCCTTGCTCGTCGGCACCACGGTGGCCGGCATGGCGATGGGCGATCCGGCGCGCTGGGCGCAGATCGCGGCGCTCGCCGCGCTGGTCTTCGCGGCCGTCAGCTTCATCGCGTGGGCGCTCAAGCTCTCGTCGCTGGTGAGTTTCATCAGCGAGACGATCCTGCTCGGCTTCAAGGCCGGCGCCGCGCTCACGATCGCGATGACGCAGCTTCCCAGGCTCTTCGGCGTGCCGGGCGGCGGCGATCATTTCTTCGAGCGCGCGTGGATCCTGGCAACCCAGCTGCCCGACACGCGCTGGGTCGTGCTCGCGTTCGGGGTCGCCGCGATCGCCCTGCTCGTCGCCGGCGACAGGCTGTTCCCGGCACGACCGGTCGCGCTGGTGGTCGTCGTCCTGTCGATCGTCGCGTTGTCCGCGACGCCGCTCGCGTCGCTCGGCTTCAGGACGGTGGGCGTGCTGCCTTCGGGCCTGCCCGGTTTCGGCGTGCCGTCGCTGCGCGCACGCGACGTGGACGGCATCGTTCCGCTCGCGCTGGCCTGCTTCCTCCTCGCCTACATCGAGGGCGTGTCGGCGGCGCGAGCGCTCGCGCAACGGCACGGCGACCGCATCGACGCGCGTCAGGAGCTCTTCGCGCTCGGCGCCGCCAACCTCGCGGCTGCGTTGAGCCAGGGCTACCCCGTCGCAGGCGGGCTTTCGCAGTCGACCGTGAACGACCGCGCGGGTGCCAGGACGCCGCTTTCGCTCGTGTTCGCATCGGTCACGATCGCGCTCTGCCTGCTGTTCCTCACGGGACTGCTGCGCAACCTGCCCGACGTCCTCCTCGCGGCGATCGTGCTGGTCGCGGTGAAGGGCTTGATCGACGTCGGGGAGCTGCGGCGCGTGTACGCGTTGTCGCGCACCGAGTTCTGGATCGCGATGGTGGCGCTCGCCGCGGTGCTGCTGCTCGGCATCCTGAAGGGCGTGCTGCTCGCGGCCATCGTTTCGATGCTGCTGCTCGTGCGCCGGGCCGCCTACCCGCACGTGGCGACGCTCGGCCGCGTGCCCGGAACGCAGCGCTATTCCGACTGCGAGCGCCATCCCGACAACGAAACGATCCGCGGCGCTCTCATCGTGCGCGTCGAATCGGGCCTGTTCTATTTCAACGCGGTTTACGTGCTCGAGCAGGTGCGCTCGCGCATGTCGCGGATTGCCGACCTGCGCCTGGTCGTCTGGGACCTGTCGGCATCGCCGCATGTCGACATCGCCGGCGCCCGGATGCTGCACGAGCTCGCGCGCGAGCTCGATGCGCGGGGTGCCGCGCTGCGCATCGTGGACGCCCGGGGACCGGTGCGCGAGCTCCTGCGCAAGCAGCTCGGGCCTCACGCGGCCGATATCGACCGCCGCATCTCCATCGAGGATGCCGTGCGCGGGCTCGCGTCGCCGTCGAGCGCCCCGCTCGCGAGCGTGGACGCTCAGCGGGCTTCGTGAATGAACCGGAGCGGGTCGTTGCTCTCCCGGTAGCTTCGGCGCTTCTGCCGCTTCACCTTCTCGCAGTTCTCGACACGCGCGAGCGCTCGAGCAAGCGCGCGAGCAGCCGTCGACGTACCGCGTCCTCGCGAACCGGGCCCGTGCGCACGCTGCGCGGTCGGCGCATACTAGCCACCGCTGCTCGTGTGCCGCACGTGATGTCGCCTCGTTTGCCCGCCGTGATCCGCGCCGTTTGTGCATTCCTGCTCCTGGGACTGTCGGCCGCGTTCGCGGCCGAGACGGCGAAGCCGCTGACCACGATACTGATCGTCGCGCGCGAGGACCTGCCCGACGACAACTTCAGGGACGCGGTGGTCCTGGTCATGAACAACCTCGGTGCGGCACCGGCCGGTGTGATCATCAACCGGCCGACGCGAATTCCGGTGTCGCACTTGTTTCCCGATCGCGACAAGCTCGCGCACACGGATGCGAAGCTGTATTTCGGCGGCCCGGTCAACCTCACCGCGGTGTCGTATCTGTTTCGCGCCGATTCGCCGCCCGGCGGCGCCGTCGAAGTCGCCGACGGCATCTACTTCGGCACGAGCCGGGAGCTGCTGCTGCAGCTCCTCGACCGCGACAAGCCGATGGAGGGGCTTCGCATCTTCGTCGGCTATTCGGGCTGGGAACCCGGCCAGCTCGAGAACGAGATCGCGCGCGGCGACTGGCGCCTCGAGCGCGCGTCCGCCGGCACGATTTTCGACGCGAAGCCGCAGCATCCGTGGCCGGACTCGCAAGGGCCCGAGGCCGGGCGCCGCATCTGATTCGCGAATCGACGCTGGACGCGCACGCGCGGGAAGCCTATGGTATCGACCGGGTGCGCGCCAGGCGCCACTCGTCCATGGTGCAAATTTCGCTCGTGAAGCACGATGTCCAGCCTGTCCTGCCGTTTCTGCAGTAGCCCGAATCCCGAAGGCGCGAAGTTCTGCAATCAGTGCGGCTCGCCGCTCAACCTCGTGCCGTGCCCGCACTGCGAGGCGATCAACAACGCGTCGGATGATCGCTGCAGCCAGTGCGGCGCGCCGCTCTGGGAAGCGGTCGAGGAGGAGCCGGCCGTGATGGAGACGGCGGAGGCCGCGCACGAGGCGGCAATGTCGGGCGGTGCGGTTCCGGTCGCGCTCGCCGACAGGCTCGGCGACGCTTCGAGCGATGCTCGCGACTTTGCACATGTACACCACGAACCGCTCGAGCCTCGTCTCGCCGATTTCGGCGATTCTTCGCTTGACGCCGCGAATCGCGCCGCGGAGGAAGCTGCACCGGCGAGCGGCGACGCCGGCGCGCACGCGGGCGATTGGAAGCCGCGTCGCGCCCCGCGCGCGATCGCGGCTGCGCTGTTCCTCGCGCTCGGCGCAGCCGTCGCCTGGGTATGGTTGAACGGTACAAACGACGCGCGCACGACGGACCGCTCGACGCCGCGGATGGCGCCACCGGCGCCGCAGGTGCCGGCCGCGCAATCGCCGGCCACGGGCACGGCTTCGACGCCCGCACCTGTCGTGGAAGCGCCGCCCGCACCGCCGCCGCCGCCGCCAATCGACGCGGCCGCGTCGCAAGCCCCGGCAGCGGGCCCGGCACCTGCGACGTCGACCGAGTCGTCGAGCACGACCCGCGGGAGCGACCGGCCCGCGCCTCCCGCGAGCGAGTCTGCGACACCGGTCGCCGCAGACGCACCGAAGGCCGCGCCCTCGACGCGTGCGCGCAGCAGTGACGAGGCGAGCCGCCGCGCCGCCGCGCAGGCACGCACGCGCGAGCAGGCGGAGCGCGACGCGCTCGCAACGCAGCGCATCATCGCGCGCGAGCTGGGAATTGCGCCGCCTCCGCCAACGAGCCGCCCGCCGCCGCGCTGAGCGCGACGACGAGCCGCTCGGCGCCATGCGCGGCTAGCGCTGGCGGCGGGCCGCGGTCGATCGCCGCTCGACCGGCGCCTGCACCGAGGACAGCTCCGCGAAGAAGCGTTGCAGCTTCGCTCCGATGCGCTGCAGCTCGCGCCGATGGTTCGCGGCGAGCCGCGCGAGCACCTGCCGCCCCGTGGCGGTGAGGTGCAGCTCGACCTTGCGCCGGTCGCAGCTCGACGGCTCGCGGACCACCAGGCCTTCCTGCTCCAGCCGGTCGACGAGCCCGACCGCGCTGTTGTGCTTGATGAAGAGCTGGTGCGCGAGATCGTTGATCGACACGCGCTCGCCGTCGGCGCATCCGCGCAGCACCAGCATCGCCTGGTAGTGCTGGGCGGTGAGCCCGGCTTCGGCGGCCGCAGCCTCGCTGAAGCGCAGGAACGCCCGCAGCGCATGGCGGAAGCCCGCGAGCTGCGCGTAGTCGTCGGTCGTCAGGTTGTACCGCCTTTCGGCGCGCTTGAGCAGCACGGCCCGTCCACATCCTCCCCCGCCGTCCAGCATGGGCGCCACCGCCCGGCGAGAAATATCGTGATCCGATATACTTGTCAATTGTATCGTCTTACGATATATCTGCGCGAAGTCTACACGGAGGAGGAGGAACCCCATGGAGGACCGCAACTCGGGCACGCGCGGGCAGAGCCGCCGCGACTTCATTCGAACCGGCCTCGGCCTCGCAGGAGCGGCGGCGCTCCCGGCCGGCTTCTCGCGCAGCGCGCTTGCCGCGGATCAGTCGCCGATCGGCACCTGGCCCGGCGGCTCCAGCGGCGACTCGGTGTTCATCGGCATCACGGTGCCGCGCACCGGGACGTACGCGCTGCAGGGCGAGGACGAGCTGAAGGGCTACCAGCTCGCCGTCGAGCACATCAACGCAGGGCACCCGCTGATCCGCGAGATATCGCCCAAGACCAAGAAGGGCGTGCTCGGCAAGGAAGTGAAGTACGGCGTCGCCGATTCGGCCGCGAAGCCCAACAATGCGGTGCAGGCCGAGCAGCGCTTCATCACGGAGAACAAGGCGATCCTGATGACCGGATCGACGTCGAGCGCCGTGGCCGTGGCGCTCAACAAGCTCGCGCAACGCGAGAAGGTGCTCTACGTCGCGGGCATCTCCGGCTCGAACGACACCACGGGCAAGGACTGCGTGCGCTACGGCTTTCGCCAGTGCTTCTACGGCCAGACGGCCGCAGCGGCGATCGGGCCGCTCGTGGTGAAGACGTTCGGGAAGGACAAGAAGGCCGCGTACCTCACGCCCGACTACACCTACGGCCACACCGTCACGAAGTCGATGTCCGACTACCTGAACGGCAAGGCCGGCTGGACCACCGTGACCGACCAGGTCGCGCCGCTCGGCGCGCCGGACTATTCGTCGTACCTCGTGAACGTGGCGAACTCGGGCGCCGACGTGCTGCTGAACGTCAACTGGGGCCACGACGCGGTGCTGTCCACGCAGCAGGCGCAGCGCTTCGGCATCTTCGACAAGATGAAGCTGGTCATTCCCTACCAGACGCCGTTCCTCGCGCGTGAAGTCGGCGGCAACCTGCTCGCCGGCGTGTACGCCGCCACCGACTTCTGGTGGACGCTCGAGGACAAGTACCCGCTCGCGAAGATGTTCGTGCAGGCGTTCGAGCAAAAGTACGGCTACAAGCCCGAATGGGGCGCGAACAATGCCTACATGGAGTTCGCGCTGTGGGCGGAGGCGGCCGAGAACGCGGGCACGTTCTATCCGCCCGACGTCATCAAGTCGTACGAGGCGGGCCGCAAGATCCAGTCGACCGTGGGCGAGGTCTACTTCCGCAAGGAGGATCATCAGCTGGTGCGGCCGGTGATCATCGTGCGCGGCAAGAAGTCTTCGGACATGAAGAACAAGGAAGATTTCTACGACGTGGTCGAGATCGTGCCGGGTGCGCCGCTGATGCAGGCACCCGACGCGTTCGGCTGCCAGCTCGGCACGTATACGTAAGCGCGCGGGGGCGGCGCCGCGGATGCGCACCGCGGCGCCGCGGGCTCGTTACGCGCACCGACGCTGCCTCCGGCGCCACAGCGCGCCTGCGTCCATGATCACCTGGCCGAACTTCGTCTCGCAGCTCTTCAACGGCCTCGCGCTCGGCGCGCTGCTGGCGCTGATCAGCTCGGGGCTCACCATCATCTACGGCACGCTGGGCGTGCTCAACCTCGCGCATGGCGCGATGTTCATGCTCGGCGGCTACGCGGGATACGTCGCGTGGCAGGCGACCGGGTCGTTCCTCGTCGCGGTCGTCACGGGCACCGTGTTCCTGTTGCTGGTCGGCGTGCTGGTCGAGCGCGTCGTGATCCGCCATTTCTATGCGCGTCCGCACGAGGACCAGCTCCTCGTGACCTTCGGCCTCGGCATCTGCTTCGTGGAGCTGGTGAGGCTCGTCTTCGGCAGCCAGTCGCTCAGCGTGCCGCCTCCGCCGCTGGTCTCCGGAATCACCTCGCTCGGCGTCATGGTGTATCCGACGTACCGCCTCGCGGTGGTGGGCATCGTCGCGGTAGCGCTGCTCGCGCTCTTCCTCATGCTGTATCGCACGCGCCTCGGGATGATCGTGCGCGCGGGCATCGAGGATTCCACCATGGTGGACTCGCTCGGCATCAACGTCTCGCGCGTGTTCATGGTCGTGTTCGGCATCGGCGCGATGGCGGCCGGGTTCGCGGGCATCGTGAACGCGCCGGTGGTGTCCCTCACGCCCGACGTGGGCGAGTCGATCCTCGTGCAGACGTTCGTCGTCGTCGTGATCGGCGGCGTCGGCTCGTTTCCGGGCGCCGTGCTGGGCGGCCTGATCGCCGGGGAGATCGTCAGCATCACCTCCATGGTCAACCCCGGGTACGCGTACGTGATGCTGTTCGCGGCCATGACGCTCGTTCTCATGCTGCGGCCACGCGGGCTGCTGGGAGTCCAGGGCCGTGAATGAGCCCGCACAGGCCGTGCGCGCTCACCGGCCGTTCCTGGTCGAGACGCTCACGGCGATCGGGCTCATCGCGGCGCCGCTGATCCTGCCGTACCTCGGATTCGCGCCGAACACGGTGAACCGCATACTCGTGTGGGGCCTGTTCGGCATCGGGTTCGACATCCTGTTCGGCTACACCGGGCTGCTGTCGTTCGGCCAGTCGGCGTTCTATGGCACCGGCGGGTTCGTCGCCGCCTATCTGCTCACGCGGGCCGGCTTTCCGCACGTCATCACCGCGCTCGTCATCGGCACGATCGCCGCGGCGGTGGCCGGTTACCTCGTCGGCCTCGTCGCGCTGCGCCGAACGGGCATCTACTTCGCGATGATCACGGTCGCGATCGCCGAAGTGTTCTATTTCGTCGAGTTCAATCCGCTCGCCGAATGGACCGGCGGCGAGAACGGCTTGCCCGGCGTTCCCACGCCTTCGCTGTACCTCGGCTTCACGACGCTGCATTTCACGACCGGCTGGTCGCTGTATCCGTTCCTCGCCTTCTGCTTCTTCATCGGCATCGTCATCGCGCTGCGCATCGTGCGCTCGCCCGTCGGAGCCATCCTTCGGTCGATCCGCGAGAATCCGGTGCGTGCGGCCGCGGTCGGGCACAGCGTGCACGCCTACAAGCTGACCGCGTTCGTGATCGCCGCGGCGTACGCGGGGCTGGCGGGCGGGCTGCTCGGCGTGATGCAGGCGTTCATGCCGCCGGAGGCATTCACCTTCGACACGTCGGGCCAGCTGGTAATGCAGACGGCGATCGGCGGGCGTGGAACGCTGTTCGGGCCGTTGCTCGGCGCCGCCGTGTGGCTCTTCCTGCAGGACTTCCTGCAGGCCACGCTCGGCCTCGGCGCCGCCTGGAAGCTCGTGCTCGGCTTGACCTTCGTGCTGCTCGTGTGCTTCCTGCGCCAGGGCATCATCGGCGGATTGGTCGCGCTGTATCAGTTCGCGGGGCGCGCGAGGACGCGCCGGATGGGCGCGGCGCAACGTCCGGCCGATCAGGCGCTCGAGGGGGACATCGAAGTGCCGGGCGCAGGCGTCGCGAGCGCGCGGTCGGCGCCGTTTCGCCGCCCCGCGAGCGCGCACACGGGCCCGCTGCTGCAGGCGATCGGCCTCACGCGACATTTCGGGGGCGTGGCCGCGAACGCCGATATCGACTTCAGCGTCGACAGCGGCGAGCTGCGCGGGATCATCGGCCCGAACGGCGCGGGCAAGACCACGTTCTTCAAGATGCTCACGTGCGAGCTGCCGCCGACCTCCGGCAAGATCGTCTTCGAAGGCCGCGACATCACCGGCATGAGCGTGACCGAGGTGTGCCAGCTCGGGCTCACCAAGAGCTACCAGGTGAACCAGCTCTTCAATCGCCTGACGGTCGCCGAGAACGTCACGATCGCCGCGCTCGCGGCGTTGCGCGGCAAGTTCCGGCTCGACCTGCTCGGCCGTATCGCGAGGATTCCCGCGCTGCGCGAGCAGGTGCATCACACGCTCGAGCTCGTGAACCTCGTCGATCGGCGCGACGTGCCGGTCTCGCAACTGGCGTACGGCGAGAAGCGGCGCCTCGAGATCGGGCTCGCGCTCGCGTCGTCGCCCAAGCTGCTGCTGCTCGACGAGCCGCTCGCCGGCATGAGCCCGAGCGAGCGGGCCGAGACCGTGAAGCTCCTCAAGTCGATTGCCCGCGATCGCACGATGATCGTGGTGGATCACGACATGGACGCGCTGTTCGAGCTCGCCGGCCGCATCACGGTGCTGCAGGAAGGCCGCGTGCTCGCCGAAGGCACGCCCGCGGCGATCAAGGCGAACCCGAGCGTTCAGGACGCCTACCTCGGCGGCGTTCACGGCGTGGTCGAGCAATGACCGCGATCCCCCGCGCGCGCGGCGCGAGCTTCGTCGCGCCCGACGGCAGCGGCGCAGGCGCTCTGCCGTCGCCGGACAACCTGCTCGAAGTGCACGACCTCAACAGCTATTACGGCGACTCGCACATCCTGTTCGACGTCTCGTTGCGCGTGGCGCGCAACGAAGTGGTCGCGCTGCTCGGCCGCAACGGCGCCGGCAAGAGCACCACGCTGAAGAGCCTGATGGGCGTCGTGCGGCCGCGCGCCGGCTCGGTGATGCTCGACGGCGTCGAGCTGGCGGGCGCGAAGAGCCACGCCATCGCGCGCTCCGGCATGCAGCTCGTGCACGAGGAGCGGCGCATCTTCGGCAGCCTCAACGTCGAGCAGAACCTCGTGCTGGCCGGCCTTACCGCGCCCGGCCGCTGGCCGCTCGACCGCGTGTACGCGATGTTTCCGCGGCTTCGCGAGCGGCGCGCGAGCCGCGGGACCGACCTTTCGGGCGGCGAGCAGCAGATGCTCGCGATCGCACGTGCGCTGATCCGCGCGCCGAAGATCCTGCTGCTCGACGAGCCGTTCGAAGGCCTCGCACCGGTGATCGTGCACCAGCTCGTCGACGCCTGCCGCACGCTCGCCGAGCAGGGGCAGACCATCGTGCTGGTCGAGCAGAACCTCGCGGCGACCCTCGCGCTCGCACAGCGCGTCTACATCCTCAACAACGGCCACATCGTGCACGAAGGGCCCTCGCACGAATTGCGCCAGCGCTCCGAGATCCTGCACCGCTACCTCGGCGTGTAGCGCGCGCTATTCGAGCGGCGTCACGCCGTGCTGGATGGCGAAGCGCACCAGCGCGGCGAAGTTGTCCACGCCGAGCTTGTGCATCATGCGGCTGCGATAGGTGTCCACGGTCTTCGGCGACAGGCACAGCGTTTTCGCGGCTTCGGCCGTCGACCGGCCTTCCGCGATCAGCTGCAGGATCTGGCGCTCGCGACGGCTCAGCGTGTCGAGCGGCGTGACCGCGCGCCGCTCGCGGATGTAGTCGTCGATGACGGTGCCCGCGATCTTCTGGCTCAGGTAGCGCCGATGCGCGTACACCGTGCGCACCGCGTTCACCACCTCGGGTCCCGCCGACTCCTTCAGCACGTAGCCTTGCGCGCCCGCCTGGAACGCCCGGTAGATGTGCTCGGCCGTGGAATGCATCGACAGCACCAGCACTTCGGTGTCGGGGCAGATGTCGTGGATCTGCGCCGTCGCCTCGGTGCCGTTGAGGTCCGGCATGGCGAGGTCCATGACGATCACGTCCGGATGAAGCTCGCGGCACCTGCGCACGGCCTCGAGCCCGGTCGCAGCGCCGCCGACCACCGCGATGTCGCCCTCGCTTTCGAGCAGCACCCGCAGGCCGTCGCGCACGATCGAGTGATCGTCGACGAGCAGGACGCGGATGGTCACCTCAGCGCCTCACCTCGATCGCCACGCGCGTGCCTCTTCCGGCAGCGGACTCGACGCGCAGCCGCCCTTCCGCGGACTCGGCACGCTCGCGCATGATCATGAGGCCCCACCCGCGATGCGGGTTCGACGCATCGCAGGTGACGGGATCGAAGCCGCAGCCGTCGTCGGCGACGGTGAGCCTGAACCATCCGGCCTGCGGCTCGAGCAGCAGCTTCACATGGCGCGCGGCCGCATGCTTCGCCACGTTGTTCAACGCTTCCTGGACGATGCGGAACAGCGTTCGCTCGGTCGATGCCGGCAGGCGCGGCGCCGGATCGGCGCCGGCGACGCTCACGGCCACGCCGATGCGACGGGTGAAGTCGTCGGCGTACCAGCGCAGCATCGCGGCGAGGCCGTAGTCGTCGAGGACGGCCGGACGCAGCTCGGTCATCACGTCGCGGATGCTCTCGACCGTGCGGTCGAGGAGCACGAGCGAATCGTCGAGCCGGGCGCGCACCGACGGCGAGGCGGTGGTCGCGGCAAGCGCCGTCTTCAGGATGTTGAGGTTGATGTTGAGCGCGGTGAGGTTCTGGCCCACGCGATCGTGCAGCTCCTGCGCGAGCGTGCGCCGCTCGATCTCCTGCACCTCGGCCGCGCGCTGCGCCATCCCCTTCAGCCGCTGCGCATAGCGGCTCGCTTCCTCTTCCGCCTGCATGCGCCGCGTGATGTCGAACACGCTGGCGCGGCTCTCCACGAACCGGTGGTTGCGGTCCATGACCGCCGTCGCGCTCAGCAGCGCCGGGAACGTCGAGCCGTCCTTGCGCGAGAAGTCGAGCCGCAGGTCGCGCACCTGCCCGCGCTCCTTGAGCGCCCGGAACGCCGCCTCGTACTCGCCGCGGCAGTGGACCGGCATGAGGTCGACGAGCCGCTTGCGGCGCACGATCTCCTCGCGTGCGTAGCCGAGCCAGCGCAGTTCCGTGTCGTTGATCTGGACGACCACGCCGTCGCGGTCCACCGAGTGGTACCCGCACGGCGCGTTGTGATAGAGGTCCCGCATCTCGTCCGCGGCCCGGCGCAGTGTGTGCGGTCCCTGCTGGATAGCGCGGCGCATCGCCCGTCGTTCGGTGGTTTCCAATGGAACACGGGCGCGCGCGCGGGCACCCGCCGTGTCCTCGTTGGACCGGAATCCGGCCTGGCCGTTGCGAGCCGCATACACCCTTTCCGCGCTCGCGATTGCAAACGTACCCGCCCGCCGCCGCCGCCCGCAGTCGGCAATCCTTGATCGTCGCGGTCGGGAGTTCTCGACATCGGCGCCCCGGCATGAACGGCGCCTGCGGGGCACGGTCATCATGGGTACTGCCCGAACGAGGAGGCGAACATGAGTGGATCGACGAGGAATCCATGGCTGGCGATCGGCGCGGCCGTCGTCGCGCTGGCGATCGGCGGCGCGTATCACCCGGCGCATGCTGCGACGACCGACAAGGTGGCATGCAGCAAATTGCCCTCGAGCGAGCGCGGGATTTGCCAGGAGCGCACGGGCTACGGCAAGCACGTCGCGGAGCCGCCGATGTCGCCGGCCCAGAGCACGGCGCTCGAGCACGAGAACGACCGGTACCGCAAGGCCATGGCCGCGTGCAGTCGCGAGCCGCAGAGCTACCGCACGACGTGCCAGTCGACGGCCGGCCAGGACCCGAAGCTCGCGGCGCTCGACTAGCGGCGGCCATTGCGCAATCAGAGAGGAGTCGACAATGAGACGCATCGTACCGGCGGTCATCGCGCTGATCGCGTTCTTCCTGCTGTATGCGGGGCTGGGCTACGTCACCAACGCCGCGGCCGCCACGATCACGCTGGGCGCTTCGGTGCAGCTGTCCGGGCCGCTCGCGAACACGGGGCGCTACTACCGCGACGGCTACCAGTTCGCCGTCGACCAGATCAACAGGAAGGGCGGCGTCGAGGTCGGCAACGCGCACGAGCAGCTCGCGGTCAAGCTGCTCGACAACCAGTCGGACAACAACCTCGCGGTGCGCCAGTACGTGCAGCTCGTGTCGCAGGACAAGGTCGACCTGCTGCTCGGGCCCTTTGCGAGCGATGCGGTGATCGCGACATCGTCGGTCGCGGAGAAGTACCAGGTGCCGATGATCGAAGGCGGCGGGGCGTCGGACCACATCTTCAATCGCGGCTACCGCTTCGTGTTCGGGACGCTGCCGGTGGCGAGCGAGTACTTCGCGAGCACCATCGACGCGATGCACGAGCTCAAGCCGCAGCCCAGGAGCGTGGCGCTGCTGTTCGCCGACGACGCGTTCGACGTGGCCGTCGCAAAGGGCGCGCGGGACGAGCTCACCAAGGCCGGCCTGAAGATCGCGCTCGACGAGCGATACAGCACCAATGCGTCGGATTTCGCATCCCTGCTCGCGCGCATCAAGCGCGCGCAGCCCGATGCGGTGCTCGTCGCCGGGCACGAGACCGAGATCCTCAACTTCATCCGCCAGGCGAAGAGCCTCGACGTGAGCCCGCATCTGTACAGCTTCACGGTCGGCGTGCCGAGCGCGGACTTCCGCAAGGCGCTCGGGGAGGATGCCAACTACGCGTTCGGCATGACGCCGTGGCTGCCGTCCGCGAGCCTGAAGGACGACTACTTCGGGGACGGGGCAACGTTCGCGCAGGAATACCGCAAGCGCTTCGGCTACGAGCCCGATTACCACGCGGCCTCCGCCGTCGCGGACGTCGAAGCGTACGCGAAGGCGATCGAAGCGGCGGGAACGACCGACCCGAAGAAGGTGCGCGACGCGATCGCGAAGCTCGATTTCAACAGCCTGTACGGGCGCATCCACTTCAACGGTGCCGGCCAGATCAGCCTTCCGCAGACCGTGATCCAGGTGCAGGACGGCAGGGTCGTTCCGATCTACGGCCAGAAAGGCTTCATCGACAAGCCCGAATACCCGATGGTGGCCTGGAACAAGCGCTGAAAGCGCCATCGACGATGGCCCGCTGACCGAGCAGCGGGCCATCGTTCAGGGAGGAGGCCCGTGATCCTGCTGTGGCAGGTCCTCGTGAATGGCGTGCTGCTGGGCGGCCTCTACGCCCTGATGGCGCTCGGGCTCGCGCTGGTGTGGGGTGTGCTGAACGTGGTGAACCTCGCGCACGGCGCGTTCATCATGCTCGGCGCCTACGCGTGCTATTACCTGTTCGCCGATCTCTCGATCGATCCGTTCGCGGCGCTGCCGCTCGCGATGATCGCGCTGTTCGTCTTCGGCTACGTCATCCAGCGAGGCCTGCTGAACCTCGTGATCCGCGGGCCGATGTTCAACACGCTGCTCATCACGTTCGGCATCGACGTCGTGCTGACGTATCTCGCGCAGATCGCGTTCAGCGCCGACTTCCGCACCATCAATCCCGCGTACGCGGGCAGCAACTTCGAGCTGCTCGGCGCCACCGTGCCGCTCGTTCGACTGCTCGCATTCGTCGTCGCGCTGGCCCTCACGTTGGCGCTCTGGGCCTTCCTCGACCGCGCGCGCCTCGGACGCGCCATCCGCGCGACCGCGCAGAACCTCGTGGCCGCGCGCCTGTACGGCGTCGAGCCGCGCAGCGTCTACGCACTGACGTTCGGCCTCGGTGCGGCGCTCGCCGCGGCCGCCGGCGGGTTGTACGGCGTGGTATCGCAGGTCAACCCCTACATCGGCACGACCCTCACCGCCAAGTCGTTCGCCATCGCGATCATCGGCGGCCTCGACAGCCCGCTCGGCGTGATCGTCGGCGGGCTCTTCCTCGGCATCGTCGAAGCGTTCACCTCCTTGTACGTGGGACCGACGTACGCCGACGTCGCGAGCTTCGGCATCCTGGTGCTGGTGCTGATCGTGCGTCCTTCGGGAATCCTCGGGAGGACGGCTTGACCGGCAACATGCGCTGGACCGCCGCGGCGGTGGTCGTGCTGCTGCTCGCGGGCGCGCCGTGGTACGCATCGGCGACCCTCGTGCAGTTCGGCATCAGCACGCTGCTCCTCGCGACGCTGGCGCAGGGCTGGAACATCATCGGCGGCTATGCGGGCTACGCGTCGTTCGGCAACTCCGTGTTCTATGGCCTGGGCAGCTACGGAACGGCGATTGCGATGACGCGCTGGCACCTGCCCTTCGGCGCCGGTCTCGCCATCGGCGGCGCTTTCGCCGTCGTGTTCGCGGTGCTCCTGGGCCTGCCCGTGCTGCGCCTGCGCGGCCACTATTTCGCGATCTGCACCCTGGCGCTTGCCGAGGTCATGATCGCCATCGTGTCGAACCTGGACATCGCGGGGCGCAACACGGGCATCGTGCTGCCGCTGTTGCGCGGCGACGCGCTGTTCTTCGAGCTCGCCCTGGGGCTGCTGGTCGCAACCACGCTGACGGTCGCATGGATCGCGCACAGCCGCTTCGGGTTCGGCCTCGTTTCCATTCGCGAGAACGAGGAAGCCGCCGCGGTGATGGGCGTCGACACGACGCTCTACAAGACCGCTGCCTTCGCGCTATCCGGCTTCTTCAGCGCGCTCGCCGGCGGCATTCACGCGTACTGGATCACGTTCCTCGACCCGGCCAGCGCGTTCGACATCGTGCTCAACGTCAAGATGATCATCATGGCGGTCTTCGGCGGACCGGGCTCGGTCCTCGGGCCGGTCGCAGGCGCATTCCTGCTGTCCGCCATCTCGGAGGTCCTCTCCACCGAGGTGTCGACCGTGGCCGGGTTGTTCTTCGGCGTCGTCATCGTGGTCGCCGTGGTGCTCATGCCGCGCGGCCTCGCCGACATGCGCGGCCGGTTCGGCAGGCTCGGCTGGCGCTATTTCACCGGCAACGTGCGCGCGCATCGCCTGTGACGCATGGTTGCCATCCTCGAGGTTCGCCAGCTCACCAAGCGCTATGCGGGCTTGGTCGCGCTGTCGAACGTCAGCTTCACGCTGCAAGCGGGCGAGATCCTCGGCCTCATCGGGCCGAACGGCGCGGGCAAGACGACGCTGATCGGCACCATCAGCGGCACCGCGCGCGCCACGTCGGGCGACATCGCGTTCGAGGGACGGAGCGTGCGACGCGTGCCGGCGTTTCGCCGCGCGCGCCTCGGCATCGCGCGCACCTTCCAGATCATGCACCCGTTTCCGGGCCTCAGCGTCGTCGACAACGTCGCGGTCGGGGCGCTTTTCGGCAGCGGCCGCAGCGGCAGCCTGCGCCACGCGCGCCGCCTCGCCCAGGAGAAGCTCGCCTTCGTCGGCCTCGCGCATCGAGCGGCGCAGCGCGCCGAGACGCTCGGCGGCCCCGATCGCAAGCGGCTCGAGCTCGCCAAGGCGCTCGCCATGAATCCGCGGCTCCTGATGCTCGACGAGGTCATGGCGGGCCTGAACGCCGTGGAGATCGAGGCGGTCGTGGACATGATCCGCAAGGTGCGCGACCAGGGCGTCAGCATCCTGGTGATCGAGCACGTGATGAAGGCGATCCGCAGCCTGTCCGATCGGCTGCTCGTGCTGCACCATGGCGAGAAGATCGCCGACGGGCCGCCCGTCGACGTGCTGCGCGATCCGCGCGTGGTCGACGCGTATCTCGGGCGCCGGCGAACATGAGCGCCGCGCGGCCGCCCGAAGGCGCTCGCCCCCCTGCGGGGGGAGGCGGCGCGGAGCGCCGCTTCGGGGGGAGACACGGTGCGACCCCGCTGCTCCATGTCGCCGGCCTCGGCGCCGGCTACGGCCGCGTGCCGGTCCTGCACGACATCGCGCTCGCGATCGACGCGGAGGAGATCGTCGCCATCGTCGGAAGCAATGCCGCAGGCAAGACCACGTTGTTGCGCGCGCTTTCGCGGCTGATCCCGTCGAGCGGGAGGATCGCATTCGCGGGGCGCCCGATCTCGCAGCTCCATCCCGACGAGGTGTTCGACCTCGGCCTCGTGCAGGTGCCCGAAGGGCGGCAACTGTTCGACCGCATGAGCGTGCACGACAACCTGCTGATGGGCGCCTATCGGCAGCGCGATCGCAACGCGACGCAGACGCGGATCGAGCGGAGCTATGCGCTCTTCCCCGCGCTCGCGCAGCGGCGCACGAGGCTCGCGGGCAGCCTCTCCGGCGGCGAGCAGCAGATGTGCGCGTTCGCGCGCGCGCTGGTGGCCGCTCCACGGCTGCTCATGGTCGACGAGATGAGCCTCGGGCTCGCGCCGGCGGTCGTCGACCTGCTGCTCGACGTTCTTCTCGACATCCGCCGCGAAGGCGTCACCGTGCTGATGGTCGAGCAGGACGTGCACGCCGCGTTCGCGATCGCCGACCGGGCGTACGTGCTCGAGAACGGGCGCGTCGTCCGCGAAGGCCCGGCGTCCGAGCTTGCCAAGGATCCCGACGTCCGGCGCGCCTACCTCGGCGTGTAGCGGCTTGCAGATCGCCCGGAAGCGGCGCTCACGCGCCCGACGTTCGCACCTGCGCCACCAGCGAATGCAGGAGCGCCCTCGCGAGGCCGACGCATGCGATCGCCCACGCCGCGAGCGCGACGTATCCGGCGTACGGCAGGATCGGGTAGAGGAACTCGAGGCCGAGCGCGTGCGCCATCTGGAACGAGCTCGCCGCGTACATGCCGAGCGGGAACACCGCGCTCCACGACAGGGGCCCGTACTGCAATGGTACTCGTCGGTACCAGTGCCGCCACACCATCAGCACCACGAGCAGCGGTATCCACCACGTTCCAGTCGCCCAGCAGAGCACCGTGAAGCCCTCGAGGAACGGCGCAAGGGGCGCGAGCAGCGCGGCGTCGCGCGCGTTGTCGACCAGCAGCGCGCCGGCGAGGGTCGAGATCGCCATCGCGCCCATGCTGATCCAGTAAGGCGCCGTGAAGTCGAGCGGCGAGAGCTGGAAGAAGATCGAGCGGTAGAAGATGAGCGCGATGATCCAGATGTACAGCATGCCGCCCCAGAGCCAGAGCGAGAGCGCCAGGAAGTCGAGCGCCGGCTCGTACGGCAGCGTGCGATGCGCCGTGAGATACGCGGTCAGGACGGCGATCGATTGCGTCGCCACCACCGCCAGCAGCCACGTGCCGGAGATGCTCTCGTCGAGCGCGGGCTTCCGCTCCTTGACGGCGAAGCCGCTGAACATCGCGTACGTGAGTCCCGCCCACAGCACGAGCGCGAGAACCCAGAGCGCGGCGGCGCTGCGGTAGTCGCCCTCGAGCACCACGCATTGGCTGCCGAGGACGGCGGCCGCGGCGACACTGGTGAAGAACCCCGGGCCCTTGCGGTGATCCATCATGTCGTGCCACAGCTCGCGCGCGAACCAGCAGGCCCGCAGCACCGTCAGCACGACGAGCGCCGCGAAAGCCGCGACGTTGAACTCGAACAGCGCGCTCGCGACACGCCGCATGCCGAGCAGATGCGCCTCGACGGAGACGATGCCGGTGGCCATGACCAGCGCGAAATACGCGGGCGACAAGCCGCGCGCGGCCTGTCGAACAGCGCGTCCCAGCACGTTGTTGCGCGCGTCCGGTCGCATCACCCGATCTTTCGACGTTCCACGCTTATGATACGGTGACCTCGTGAACGAAAGCGTCGCAGGACGCATCGGCCGACACGAAAGGAGCTCGCCATGGAAGGAAGCATGTACCCGGAGACTTCGAAGGAGCTCGCGCGCAAGCGCAGGGAGCTCGCGCCGGAGATCTACGAGGCGTTCCGCGCTTTTGGACAGCGCGTCTTCGCCGACGGCGCGCTGCCGTCGAAGACCAAGCAGCTCATCGCCGTGGCGGTGGCGCACGTGACGCAGTGCCCGTACTGCATCCGCGGCCACACGGAGCTCGCCGTGAAGCAGGGCGCGACCGAGAAGGAGATCATGGAAGCCATATGGGTCGCCGCCGAGATGCGCGCGGGTGGCGCCTATGCGCATTCGACGTTGGCCCTCGACGTCATGCACCGGCATTCCGCACCGCCGACACCGGGCACGATGGCGTAGGGCTTCGCGGCGCGGCGTCGAATCGCGGCACCTGACCGCGAATCGGCGGCTTACATCGCGCTCCAATGGGCCGCGTGGCTGCCCAGCTCGCCGGCCCGTTCGCGCCACCGGGCCTCGCAGCCTTCGATGTGCCCCGGGCAGCGCACGTGTCGCACGGGTCCCCACGCCGTGTCCGCAGGCTCGAGGAGCGCGTCGACGTCGCGAAGCCCCGGCGCGGCTACATCGCCGTCGGCGCCAAGCTCGACGAGGAGCCGGGCGGTGCGCGCGAGCGACAGGCGCGCATTCGCGCATCCGTCGGCCAGGCCACGGCACGCCGCCGCGGCGACGAGATATCCCGTGGCGTGATCGAGCGCTTGCGCCGGCAGCGGCACGGGCCGGCCATCGTGGCCGGGATGCGCAATGCCCGAGCTCATCTGCACGAGACTGTCGAAGCCGCGCCGGGCGGCCCATGCCCCGCTCCAGCCGTAAGCGTCGTATCTCACGACCACGAGTGAGGCGTTGAGCTCGCGAAGCCGCTCGGTGGAATAGCCGAGCGCTTCCATCGCGCCCGGGCGATAGCCGTGCACGAGCACGTGCGCCTTCGCGATCAGCGCTTCGAAGGTCGAACGGTCTCGCGGCTCGCGCAGATCGAGCGCTGCGCGGCGCTTGCCGCGCGTCGTTTCCGGCAGCAGCGCGGCGACTTCTTCGAACCCGGGCGGGTCGATGCGCAGAACCTCGGCGCCGAACGCTGCGAGGTAGCGCGTCCCGACCGGACCCGCGATCACGCGCGTCAAGTCGAGCACGCGCACGCCCTCGAGCGGGGCGGCCGCCTCCGGGGACAGCCGAGGCGCGACGCATGAGCCGCTGCGGTCGCAGAGCGGCTCGCGCGCAAGCGCGGCACCCTGCGGATGCATGCGCCACGCATCGATCGTCCTCGACTCGGCCGCGCAGCCGCCGGCCGCGACGATCGCGGCTTCCAGCTCGGCGGCATGCCGGCCTTTCACCGCCACGGCCACGCGCGCGCGATCGGAAGGCACGCCGAGCGCGCGCGCCACGGCGTCGCGATGACGGGCGTAGTTGGCGTGCAGGCGGATCCAGCCATCGGCCGACTCGTAGTCGCCCGTGACGGGATCGCGAAGCGCGGGCAGCGACCATCCGACGGGCTGCAACAAGCGCTCGCACACGAACGCGGCCGACGCCAATCGCCGCTCGACGGTCACGCCGCGCGGCGGCTCGCCGCGCCGCAGCGCCCACAACTCGGCGGCCGCGAGCGTTGCCACGCCGATGGTCGCGGCGGCGAGATCGCTCACGTGGAATCGCGACGGCAGGCCGCCGGCCGGCCCCGAGAAACGGAGCGATTGCAGCGCATCGTCCACGCCGCCGAGCGCGCGCCAGAGCGCCGCGGCGAGCGACGTTTCGGACGACGAGACGGCAGCGCTCAAAACAAATGATACAAAGCGGCGGCGCACGCGAAATGCCCGCGCCTCATTCGGCACCTAGACTGCGCCGCATGAGGCCGCGAACACACTGGACGCGCATTCTGCATTACAACCTCTTCGCTCGCGAGCCCACGGCAGGCGACGTCGTTCCGCTGCGAAGACGCCGCACACGGGGTGCACGCCTCGTGCGCTCGCTCGCGAAGGGCGCCCTCGCGGCCGGGCTCTACGCCGCCGTGTTCCTCGCGGCGGCGTGGATCATGCACATGCTGGGCGTCCTCGACGCATTCGTCGCGCGCGCGCCGGATCCGACCGTCAGTGCGACGGCCGGCCCGGCATCCGCGCACGGCGCGATCGTCGATTCGACGTCGGCGGGCGACGCTCCCGCGTTGCATGCGCATCGGCGCGATCGATCGGGCGATTCGCAGGGCGGCGGCTACGCGGACGTGGATTGACTCATCGGCCGCTGCAGTCCGGCCCCTCGAACATCTGCCGGATCTCGCATTCGCCTTCGTACGCCGCGCCGAGGACCTCGACGTGGATCTCCATGAATCGCCTGGCCAGCGCCAGCGCATCGCTGCGCGAGCCCACGTCGACGATCGCGTAGCCTCCGATCAGCTCCTTGGTCTCGGAGAACGGGCCGTCGACCGCCGTGATCCTGCCACCCGCCACGCGTACGCGGGCACCCTTGGCGCTCGGCATGAGGCCTCCGGTTTGCACCATGACGCCGGACCTGGTCATCTCCTCGGTGAGCTTGCCGATGGCCGCGATGAGCTCGGGCTTCGGCGGCACGCCCGCCTCGAAGCTCGGATCGGCCTTCACCATCATAATGAATCGCATCGATTTTCTCCAGGCAGTGAGCGGACCTCACGAAGGTCCCGCATCCCGTAGTCGATCGGCGGCGCGCGAAATCGACAGGGCGCTGCATCTTCCCGATCCTGACGAGCGCCGGGTGATGCTACAGTGCCTGCGCCCTCGCGCGCGACGCCCATGCATCGATCGAGCCCCTTCCGGCGCACCCGCCGGCTCGCCCTGGTCGCATGCATCGCGATGCTGGCAAGCTGCGCGAGCATTCAGTCGGCTTCGACGCGCTATGCAGACGCCCCGCGGCCGGCGCCGACCGCGGCGTCGCACGTCGAGATCCTGCGCGGCGCGCCCGCGAGAGCTCACGAGCGCCTGGGCGAAGTCGAGGTCGATGCGTCCATCAAGCCCTCGGTACCGCAGGCGGAGATCGAGCAGCGGCTGAGATCCGCCGCGGCCGAGATGGGCGCCGATGCCATCGTCGTCGTGATCGACCGCCTGCAGCCGGCGAATGCAGTGCTCGGCCCATGGGCGCGCACCCTGGACACGGCGAAGGAACGCAAGGTCGTCGGCATCGCGATCCGGTACAAGGGGTGATGCCGCAGGTCGGCGGCATCAACGCTTCTCGCCGCCGATGTAACGCTGAATGGTCGGGCCGAGCCACTCGATCACCTCCGCGCGGCGCATGCCCGCGACCGGCGGGAGCTTGATCACGTAGCGGCACAGCGCGAAGCCGATCATCTGCGATGCGACGAGGCCGGCGCGCGTCGACGCGCCCTGCCCGTCGCCGCACAGTGCCGCGATGGCCGGCCGGATCTGCTTCTGGAAGATGTCGCGCAACTGCTCGGCCGCGGCGGCATGCGTCGCCGCCGTGCGCAGCAGCGCCTTCAGCACGTCGTCGCCCTCCCACCGATTGAGGAAGTGCTCCACCAGCGCGGCCCCGACCGCTTTGCGCGGCACGGCGCGCAAATCGGGCATGCGCAGGTCGAACTCCGCAGCGCTGGTGAACAGGCTCGCCTTGTCGCCGTAATAGCGCATGACCAGCGCCGGGTCGATGCCGGCATCCGCGGCAATCGCGCGGATGGTCGCGCGCTCGTAGCCGTCGACGGCAAAGCGCCTGCGCGCGGCGGCGAGGATGCGCGCGCGCGTCAGGTCGCCGCGTCCCGCGGGAAGAGCTCGATCGGCCATGCGCGCATCATACGTCAACACGTGTTGACATCACAAGCCCGCCCGCGCTAGCATGTCAACAAGTGTTGACATTGCGGAGGGAGTCATGGGAGCTGCGCCGCCCGCCGCGGCGACGGGCCGCCGGAAGAAGGTGCTTGGCGCGATCGCCGGCGGGGTGCTGGTCGCGTCGGCCGCGTACTTCGCCTGGTGGGCACTGGCCGGCCGATACCGACAGTCCACCGACGACGCCTACGTCGGCGGCAACGTCGTGCAGATCACGCCGCAGGTCGCCGGCACCGTCGTGGCGATCCATGCGGACGACACCCAGTTCGTCGCGGCCGGACAGGCGCTGGTCGAGCTGGATCGCGCCGACACGACCGTCGCGCTCGAGCGCGCCGAAGCGGACCTCGCGAAGACGGTGCGCGAAGTGCGCCGGCAGTTCGCGACCGCCCGGCAGCTGCGCGCCACCGTCGACGCGCGCCGCACGGACGTTACCAAGGCACAGGAGGACTACGCCCGCCGCCAGCGCCTCGCTTCGTCGGGCGCGATCTCGGCCGAGGAAGCGCAGCATGCGCGCGACACCCTGGACGCCGCGCAGGCCAATCTCGCCGCGGCACAGGAAACGCTCGCCGCGAGCATGGCGCGGATCGACGGCACCACCGTCGAGCACCATCCCGACGTCGAAGCCGCGGCCGCGCGCGTTCGGGAAGCCTATCTCGCGTACCTGCGCACCACGCTGCTCGCGCCCGTGTCGGGATTCGTGGCCAAGCGCAGCGTGCAACTGGGCGAGCACGTCGATCCCGGCATGCCGCTGATGGCGATCGTGCCGCTCGACGAAGTGTGGGTCGACGCCAACTACAAGGAGGACCAGCTCGACGACATTCGCATCGGGCAGCCGGTCCGGTTGCGCGCCGACGCCAACGGCGCGGACTATCACGGCACCGTCGCGGGTCTCGCCCCCGGCACCGGCGCGGCGTTCGCGCTGCTGCCCGCGCAAAACGCCACGGGCAACTGGATCAAGGTGGTCCAGCGACTGCCGGTGCGCATCGCGCTGGCCCGGCCGGAGCTCGAGGCGCATCCGCTGCAGATCGGGTTGTCCATGCAAGTCGACGTGGACGTACACGATCGCAGCGGCTCGCCGCTCGGCGCGGCGCACGATCCCGGCTACCACACGAGCGTGTTCGCCTCGCAGCAGCGCGCACCCGACGCGCCCATCGCGCAGATCATCGCCCGCAACATGGGCGCCGCGCCGCCCGACGGCCGCCCGCGCGTCGTCGGAGCCGCATCGCGAAGCGCGTCGCGCTGACCGCCGTGTCCACGAACCGCGCTTCGCCGCTCGCCGGCGCCGTCCTGGCCCTGGTCACGCTCGCGCTCGCGCTCGGCAACTTCATGGAGGTGCTCGATACGACGATCGCCAACGTCGCCGTCCCGCACATCGCCGGCGACCTCGGCGTGAGCCCGAACCAGGGCACGTGGGTCATCACCTCCTACGCGGTGGCGAACGCGATCTCGGTGCTCCTGTCGGGATGGCTCGCGGAGCGCTTCGGGCAGGTGCGCGTGTTCACGAGCGCCGTGCTGCTGTTCACGCTCGCGTCGTGGCTCTGCGGCATCTCGCGCACGTTTCCCATGCTGCTCGCGTTCCGCGTGCTGCAAGGCGGCGTGTCGGGCCTCATGGTGCCGCTGTCGCAGACGCTGCTCATGTCCGCCTATCCGCGCGAGCGGCAGGGCATCGCGCTCGCGATCTGGGGCATGACCGTCGTGGTCGCACCGGTCGTCGGCCCCATCCTGGGCGGCTGGATCACCGACAACGCGAGCTGGCCGTGGATCTTCTACATCAACGTCCCGGTCGGGGTCGCGGTGGCGACGCTCGCGCATCGCCTGCTCGCCGGCCGCGAGACGCCGACGTGCAAGGTGCCCGTCGACGCGGTGGGCCTCGGCCTCATCGTGCTGTGGGTCGGCGCGTTGCAGATCATGCTCGACAAGGGCAACGAGCTCGACTGGTTCGACTCGCGCGCGATCACGCTGCTCGCGATCGTCGCGTCGATCGGCGCCATCGTGTTCGTCGCGTGGGAGCTGACCGAAGCCCACCCGATCGTCGACCTGCGCCTTTTCCGGCTGCGCAACTTCCGCGCGGGGACGCTTGCCGTCAGCCTCGGGTTCAGCGTGTTCTTCGGCAACGTGGTGCTGTTGCCGCTCTGGCTGCAGACACAGCTCGGCTACACCTCGACCTGGGCGGGCCTGGTGGTCGCGCCGTACGGCGTGCTGGCGTTCCTGTTGTCGCCCGTGGTCGGCCGCAACCTGGGTCGCGTCGACGCGCGGCTCTTCGCGACGGCCGCATTCGCCATCTTCGCCGCGAGCAGCTTCTGGCGGGCGGGATTCACGCCCGACGCGGACTACGCATCCCTCGCCCTGCCGCAGCTATTGCAGGGCGCGGGCATCGCCATGTACTTCGCTCCGCTGATCGCGATCACGCTCGGCGGCCTTCCGCCCGAGCGCATGGCGTTCGGCTCCGCGCTGGTCAATTTCTTCCGCACCAGTGCGGGGAGCTTCGGCGCCTCGCTGGCGATCACGCTGTGGGAGCGGCGCGAAGCCCTGCATCACACGCGACTCGCCGAAGCGATCACGCCCTATTCCCCCGCGACGGGACATGCGCTCGCGACCATCGGCGCGGCCGGGGTCGACCACGCGCAATCCCTCGGCCAGCTCGATGCTGCGCTCGTGCATCAATCGACCTTGCTCGCGGCGAACGACGTGTTCTGGCTGTCGGGCTGGCTGTTCGTGCTCCTCACCGCATCGGTGTGGCTCGCGGGTCGCCCCACCGCCGGCGGGCCGGTCGCCGCGCATTGACGCGCAGCGTTCTCGCACGCGCCAGCACCTTTCTCACGATCGACCCCAGCGATGCCCGATTCACTCGCGCCACTCGTCACGGTAGGACTCACCTTCCTGTTTGCCGGCTGGGTCAAAGGCGTCGTGGGCATGGGCCTGCCCACCGTCGCAATGGCGACCCTCGGCCTGTTCATGCCGCCCGTGCAGGCCGCTGCGCTGCTGGTGGTGCCGTCGCTCGTCACCAACCTGTGGCAGCTCGTCGTCGGCCCGGCGCTGCTCGCGCTCATCCGCCGATTGGGCAGCCTGATGCTGTGCGTATGCCTCGGCACGTTCCTGGGCATCGGGCTGCTGACTTCGGCTTCGTCGAAGTGGCCTTCGATGGCGCTCGGCGCCGTGCTCGCGATCTACGCCACGGTGGCGTTGTGCATGCCGCGACTGTCGACGCCGCGCCGCGCCGAATGGCTGCTCTCGCCGGCGATCGGCCTGATCACGGGCATGCTGACGGGGGCGACGGGTGTCTTCGTCGTGCCCGTCGTGCCGTACCTGAGCGCGCTCGATCTCGGACGCGAGGAGCTCATCCAGGCGCTCGGCCTTTCGTTCACCGTCTCCACGCTCGCGCTCGCGACCGCTCTTGCCGTCTCGGGGCGCTATCCCGGCGCGCTCGCGACCTCGTCGACGCTTGCGGTCGTTCCGGCGCTCGCGGGCATGCTCGCGGGACAGTGGCTGCGCGCAAAGCTCGACCCGAAGGTGTTTCGCCGCTGGTTCTGCCGCGCCATGCTGGGCGTCGGCCTGTTCATGGTCGTGCGCGCGCTGCTCGCAGGCTGAGCGACGCTACGGCCGTCGGGCCTACGACGCGAGGCTTCTCATCTGCGCATACAGGTCGGATTTTCCCTCGAAGCCGATGCCGGGCAGATCGGGCATGGTGACGTAGCCGCGCCGTACCTCGACGCCGTCGGGAAATCCGCCGTAGGGCTGGAACAGGTCGGGATAGCTTTCGTTGCCGCCGAGCCCGAGCCCGGCCGCGATGTTGAGCGACATCTGGTGACCGCCGTGCGGAATGCAGCGAGAAGGCGACCAGCCATGCGCGCTCAGCACGTCGAGCGTGCGCAGGTATTCGCAGAGCCCGTACGAGAGCGCGCAATCGAACTGCAGCCAGTCGCGGTCCGGCCGCATGCCGCCGTAGCGGACGAGATTGCGCGCGTCCTGATGGCTGAAGAGATTCTCGCCGGTCGCCATGGCGCCCGGGTAGAACTGCGCGAGCGCCGCCTGGAGCTGGAAGTCCAGCGGATCGCCCGGTTCCTCGTACCAGAACAACGGATAGTCGCGCAGCATCTTCGCGTAGGCGATCGCGGTCTCGAGGTCGAAGCGTCCGTTGGCGTCGACCGCGAGACGCGCCTCCCCGCCGATCTCCGCCAGCACCGCCTCGATGCGCTCGCGGTCCTCCGCGAGCGATGCGCCGCCGATCTTCATCTTGACCACCGAGTAACCGCGCTCGAGATAGCCGCGCATTTCCGCGCGCAGTGCGTCGTTGCCCTTGCCGGGGTAGTAGTAGCCACCGGCCGCGTACACGAACACGCGCGGATCGGCCCGGGTGCCGTGCCGCTCGGCGAGCAGGCGAAACAGCGGCTTGCCGGCGATCTTCGCCACGGCGTCCCATGTCGCCATGTCGAGCGTGCCCACCGCGACCGAGCGCTCGCCATGCCCGCCCGGCTTCTCGTTCGCCATCATCGCGGCCCACACGCGGTCGGGATCGAGATTGTCGCCCGTCGGATCGACCAGCGAGGCCGGATCCGCTTCGAGCAGCCGCGGTGCGAAGCGCTCGCGGATGAGCCCGCCCTGACCGTAGCGGCCGTTTGAATTGAATCCATAGCCGACGACGCGACGCCCGTCGCGCTCGGCGCTGGTCACGACCGCGACGAGGCTCGTCGTCATCCTCGAGAAGTCGATGTACGCGTTTCGAATCGCGGACGCGATGGGCTTGGTGACCTCGCGAACGTCGATGATGCGAACCGGCATGGCGATGTTCCCTTCGACGCGGAAGGTCGCTAGAGGATGCCGCTCTCGGGGTACGGCTCGTTGCGCTCGACGCGCTCGTAGCCCAGCCGCGTCAGGTCGATCGTCTGGAACGAGCCGGTCGACAGCAACTCGGCGATGGCGCGGCCGGCAGCAGGCGCGTGCATCATGCCATGTCCCGAAAAGCCGGCAACGGTGTACAGGTTGGCGCGCCCGCTGCTCCATCGTCCGATGATCGGGTTGCCGTCCAGCTCGCATTGCTCGTACAGGCCCGACCAGGTGCGATGACATTTGGCCGCCTCGAGCGGCGGGAACCGATGCGCGACCGCCGGCCACACCACCCGCTCGAAGTAGTCGTGATCGATCTCGAAATCGAAGCCGCGACGCGCGGATCCATCCACCACGCCGCCCGAGAAGCCCCTGCCTTCCGACCGGAACGCCATGCGGTCGAGGTCCTTGACGTAGGGCAACGGCTCCATCGGCGACCCGGGCGTGAAGTAGTGCTCGTAGCGCTTCAACGGCGACACGGGGAGGCGCATGCCGGCCATCGCGGCGACTTCGCCGGACCACGCGCCGGCGGCGTTCACGAAGTGGTCCGCAGCGACCGTCCGGCCGTCGTCCAGCGTGAGCGTGCGGAGCGCCGTCGACGTGCCGTCCATGGCCGTGACGCGCGCCTTGACGAATGAGACGCCTTGCGACGCGGCCTTGCGGCGGAAGCCCCACAGAAGGCCGTTCGGATCGCACCAGCCGTCCCTCGGCGAGTACGCGCCGGCGCCGAGGTCGGCGACGTTCATCGAGGGAAACCTCGACGCGAGCTCCTGCGGCGTCAGAAGATCGACCTCGCACCCCATGGACCGTTGAAGCACAACGTTGCGCTCGAGCCCATCGACCGATCCGGGCGAAACGATGAAGAGATAGCCGCCCTCGACCCAGTCGACCTTGGGCGCATCCGTCCCGGGAATCGACATCAGCGACTCGAAGCACCTGATGAAGTCGATGCTGAACCGGGACATCGCGACGTTCTCGGGCCGGCTGAACTGCACGCGGCATCCGCCCGAGGCGCGCAACGTCGAGGCGTACTCGTAGCCGGGATCGGGCTCGATCACCGCGACGGCAGCCTCCGGCGCCGCCGATTTGACGAAGTGTGCCGTGCTGCATCCGACGACGCCGCCGCCGACGATCGCGACGTCGAAGCGGAGTTGCTCGCCGGTCAACGGACCGTCCTCGGCGGCCGACTCGTCATGCGCGCCGTTCCGTCTTCGTCATGGAAACGAATCGACGGCGCCATCGGCGCAGCCGCGCCGGCACCATGCTCGCGTCGTGCCGTGGCCGGCGCGGCGAGCTGATCGCCAGAAAGTAGATCACGATGCCGACCGTTGCGACGGCCATTCCGATCATCGCGGCGATCCAGAAGCCGCGCACGCCGAGCGGCGTGCCGACGCCGATCGCTTCGAGCGCGGCGACGTGCGTCAATCCGATCGCCACGCCGCCCGCGAGACCGACGACCCACATGCCCGCGGCATTCACGAGCAATGGCACCACGGCGCGCTTGTAGCCGCGCAGTGCGTTGACCGTGACCGACTGCACCGCGTCGAACATGTGATAACCGGCCACCAGCAGCAGCAGGCCGGCCGCCAGAAAGCGAACGTCGGGATCGTCGCTGTAGAAAGCGGCGATGCGGTGCGCGCCCAGCACGAGCAGGCAGGCCGACGTCGCCGCGATGCCGAGCCCGAGCGCGAGGCCGGTGAGCCCCGTCGCGCGCGCCTGCGCGAAGTTGCGTGCGCCGATGGCCTGCCCCACCAGGATGCCGACCGCGCTCGCGGTGGCGAGCGGCACCATGTACATCACGGCCGCGACGTTCGCGGCAATCTGGTGCGCCGCGGACGTCGCCGCGCCGAGGCGCGCGATGAACAGGGCCATGAACGTGAACGACGTCACGTCGACCAGGAACGTCCCGCCGATGGGCAATCCCAGCGCGAGCAGATGGTAGAGGTCTCGCGCGCGCGGCCAAGACCAGCGCGCGAAGACGCGATGCTCGCGGTACGCGCGCCAGGTCGCGACGTGCAGCCATGCGAGCGCGCAGATCAGCCAGCTCACGATCGCCGTCGCCAGCGCGCATCCCGCAGCGCCCATCTCCGGCGCGCCCCAGTGGCCGAAAACGAGCATCCAGTTGAGCGGCACTTTCAAGGCCAGCCCCAGGAGATTCAGCACCATCATGACGCGCGGAAGCGACACGGCGGTGGTGTAGCTCGCGAAGAGGCGGAACGCGAGGCCGGCGGGCGCGCCGTACGCTGCGATCGCGAGATACGCGCGCACCTTCCGCTCGACTGCCGCCGGCGGCTGGCTCAGGCGCAGCAGCGGGTCGGGGTAGCGGAAGATCACGATCGAAAGCGCGGCGAGCGCCAGCACGAGCCACATCGCCTGCCGCACCTGCTCGCCGATCTCCTCGTGCCGGCCCGCACCCTTCAGTTGCGCGACGATCGGCGTCATCGCGAGCAGCACGCCCATGAGGCCGACGAACACGCTGAAATACACGGACGCGCCGATGCCGACGGCCGCGAGGTCGTCCGTCGCGTAACGGCCTGCCATGATGGTGTCGACCACGGCATAGGCCATCACCGCCAGCTGCGCGATCAGCACCGGCCAGGCGAGGTCGTAGATGCGCGCGACGAGGCTGCGGCTCATGGATTGGAGAGGGACGACGCGTAGAAACGACGCGCGGCTCCGGAAGCAGCCGATCGCTTCCGGAACCGCGCTCCGACATTCTACTCGACGTCCTCGTGTGCGCCTTTGCGGTCGCGGTGCAGCGCCGCGCGCACGAGCAGCATGAACGTCACCGGCGTGCTCACGACCATGAACGCGGCGATCACGATCTCGCGCAGCGCGAGGCCGCCCTCGAGCGCGGAGAAGAGGATCGTCGAGGCGAGCAGCACGAGGATCGTTCCCGCGGTCGTGCCCATCGTGGGCGGATGCACGCGCTGGTAGAACGTGGGAAGCCGCAGCAGGCCGATCGACCCCAGCAGCGCGATCGTCGCGCCGCCGACCGCCAGCAGGGCGACGGGCAGCGCGACCCACAGCGACAGCCCGGCGCTCATTCGACGACCTCGCCGCGCAGCAGGAACTTGGCGAGCGCAGCGGTGGAAACGAAGCCCAGCAGCGCGATTCCCAGCCCGACCTCGAAATACACGGGATCCCGGTCGCGCATGCCGACGACCAGCGCGAGCAGCATGCCGTTCACGTACATGGTGTCGAACGCCAGCACCCGATCCTGGGCGCGCGGCCCTCGAACCAGCCGCAGGAACGCGCAGGCCATCGCGAGCGCAAGGAGCACCTGCGCAAGCATCAGCGCGGTGCCCAACAGCGGATCAGACATCGGGAAAGATCTCCATCAGGCGTCGTTCATAGCGATCCTTCGTCGCGGCGATCAGCCCGGCTTCGTCGACGAGGTCGAGCACGTGAATGGTGACGACGTTGCGGCGCGGGTCGTACCCCGCCCATGCGGTTCCCGGTGTCGAGGTGACGATGCATGCCAGCGCCGCGAGGCCGGCGGGATTGCGAAGCTGCAACGGCACGTCCACGAAGCCCGCTCTTCGCGTGCGTGTTCGCCACCGCAACACGATGCGGGCCACCGCGATGTTCGAGCGCGCGATGTCGATCGCCACAACGCCTGCGAGCGCCGCCGCCACGCCGAGCCGGCGCACCGGACCGAACGGCGCCTGCAGCAAGGCGAGGCCGCGCACGGCGACGAACGCGACCACGCCGGCCAGCAGGGCCTGAGCCGCGGAAAGCGTCTCGTTCAGCAGCAGCCACATCGCGACGAGCGACAGCCACAGCAGCGGAAACGGCAGCCAGCGCGCGATCATGGGACGAGCACCCGCTCGACGTAGCCGCTCGGCGCATGCAGCGCGCGCGCTGCATCGTTCAGGTAGCGCAGGACCGGCGCGGCGGCGATCGTCAGCGCGGCACACAACGAGAGCAGCAGCACGATCGGCGCCATCTCGACCAGCCCTACGCGCGGCACCGGTCGATCCGGCGATGCCCAGAAGCGCCGGACGCCGACGCGGGCCAGTGCGATCATCGACGCGAGCCCCGACACGAGCAGCAGCGCGAGCATGGTCCACGACGTGGCCGGAACGGGCGCGGGCGCCAGCATGGCGTGCAGTATCGCGAATTTGCCGACGAATCCGGCGAGCGGTGGAAGTCCCGCGACCATCAGCGCGGCACAGGTGAAGCAGACGCCCATGATCGCCATCGGCGCGGGAATCGCAATGCCGACCTCCTCGAGCAGGTCGTCGCGGGGTATCTCGTCCGCCTCGAACAGCTCGGCGGTGACCGCCAGCACCTGCTCGCCCGGCCCGCGGCCGCGCTCCATGACCTCGCGCAGCAGGAACAACGCCGCCGCGCCGAGCACCGACGCCACGAGGTAGTACAGCGCGGCACCGGTCAGTGCTGCGGCCGCGCCGCCCATGGTCGCGAGCAGCGTGCCCGACGAGACGACGATGCTGTAGCTCGCGAGACGGCCGAGGTCCTGCGAAGCGAGCACACCGAGCGTTCCGAACGCGAGCGTGGCGAATCCGCCCAGGCGAAGCCACTCCCATCCGGCGTGCGCCGACGCGCCTGCCGGCCCATCGTGGAGCAGCAGCCCTATGCGCAGCAGGGCATAGAAACCGACCTTGGTGAGCACGGCGAACAGCGCCGCGGCGGGCGGGCTCGCGGCGGAATAGGCAGGAACCAGCCAGAAGCACAGCGGCCACATCGCCGCCTTGGCGAGGAACGCGATCGCGAGCACGGCCGCGCCTGCGTCGAGCAGCGAGCGCTGGTTGGCGGTCGCCGTGACGGCGCGTGCGGAAATGTCGGCGAGATTGAGCGTTCCGATCGCGCCATAGATCAGGCTCGCGCCGACCAGGAAGAGGAGCGACGCGGTGAGGTTCACGGTGATGTACTTGAGCCCGGCGCGCACGCGGAGCTCGCCCGACCCGTGCAGCGCGAGCCCGTACGAGGCGGCGAGCATCACTTCGAAGAACACGAACAGGTTGAAAAGGTCGCCCGTGAGGAACGCGCCGTTCACGCCCACGACGAGGAACTGCGCGAGCGTGTGATAGCGGGGTCCCTCGCGGTCCCACCGCGCGCTCGAGAACAGCGCCGACGCGACGGACAACGCGCTCGCCAGCACGACCAGCGCCGCCGAGAGGCGATCGGCAACCAGCACGATGCCGAACGGCGCGGGCCAGTCGCCGACGCGATATACCTCGGTCCCTGCAGCGTCCACGCGCAGCAGCAAGGCGACGGACAGCGCCGCCGTGGCAACGCTCGCCGCGACGCCGAGCGCGGACTTGAGCCCGACGCGACGCTCGTCGACGAGCAGCATCAGCGCGCCCGCCACGAGCGGGAGCACGATCGGCGCGATGACCAGATGGTCCGCGGCGGTCATTGGACTCCCCGCCGCGCTCATGCGTCGCGCTCCCGTCCGTCGACGTGGTCGGTTCCGGTGAATCCGCGTGCAGCGATGAGGACCACGAGCAGCAGTGCCGTGGTCGCGAACGCAATGACGATCGCCGTGAGCACGAGCGCCTGCGGGAGAGGATCGGCGAGCAGCCTGGGGTCCGGCGTGGCACCTGCGGTCACGATCGGGGCAGCGGCGGTGCGCAGGCGGCCCATCGCGAAGATGAACAGGTTCACGGCATACGACAGCAGGGAAAGCCCGATCGCGACCTGGAACGTGCGCGGCCGGAACAGCAGCCAGATGCCCGACGAGGCGAGAACGCCGATGCCCAGCGCGACGACCGCCTCGTTCATCGGTTGCGCCCCGCGCGCTGCGCGCGCAACGATTGATGCGCCAGCGCGATGAGGTTGAGCGCGGTGGAACCGACCACCAGCAGGAACACGCCCAGGTCGAACAGGAACGCGCTCGGCAGATGGAGCTCGCCGACGATGGGCAGCTCGAGGACCGCGACGTGAGAGGTCAGGAACGGATGCGCGAAGAGCCACGCGCCGGCGCCCGTGAATGCGGCGAGCGCGAGCCCGACGCCGATCAGCCGCACGGGCCTCAACTGGAACCGGTCCTCGACCCAGCGCGTGCCGCCGGCCATGTACTGCAGGATGACGCCTGCCGCGAACGCGAGCCCTGCCACGAAGCCGCCGCCGGGAAGGTCGTGACCGCGCAGCAGCAGGTACGCCGCGAACACGGCGATCGGCGCGAACATCACGCGCATGATCACGCCCGGCACCAGGAGATCGTCGGCGACGGCGCGCTCGTCCTGGCTGCGCTGCTGAGGCGGCGGTCGATCGGCTTCACGCGCAGGGCGGAAGCGGCGCAGGAGCGAGTACACCGCGATGGCCACCGCCCCGAGCACGGTGATCTCGCCGAGCGTGTCGAAGCCGCGAAAATCGACGAGGACGACGTTGACGACGTTGCTGCCGCCGCCCTCGGGAAGCGCGCGCTGCACGAAGAATGCCGATATCGTGTCGGGCAGCGCTCGCGTCATCACGGCGTAAGCGACAGCCGCCAGCCCGCTGCCTGCCGCCACGGCGACCACGAGGTCGGGCAATCGGCGCGGCAGCGCGGCGCGCGCGCGCGCCCATGTCCATCGGTACGGCGTGCGCTTCGGAAGCCAGCGCAGGCCGAGCAGGAGCAGCACGGTGGTGACGATCTCGACCAGGAGCTGCGTGAGCGCGAGGTCCGGCGCCGAGAACCACACGAACGTCAGGCACGTCGCGAGTCCGGCGCCGCCTGCCAGCACGAGCGCGGCCAGCCGATGGAACTTGGCTTGCCACGCCGCGGCGATGGCGCATGCGCCGCCGACCAGCCACACGAGCCCGAGCGCCGCATCGAAGGGCGACGCGGGCGCCTGCATGGCGATGCCATCGCGCACCGTCGGCCACAGGGCGGCCAGCAGCGCGAGCACCACGACCCAGCGCAGCTGCGGCTGCATGCGCGTGGTGCCGAGGCGTCGCTCGAGGGCGCGCGCCCATCGCCACGACACGGCGACCAGGACCGCGTCGAAGACGTGCCTCGCGTCGATGCGCGGAAGGAACGGCACGATGCCGGTGCCGCGCGCGAGGAAGCGGCGCATGACGTAGTACAGGATCGCGCCGCCCGCGAGCGCGATCGCGCTCATGAAAACCGGCAGCGTGAACCCATGCCAGAGCCTCAGGCTGTATTGCGGCGTCTGCGCGCCCAGCACCGCATGAGCCGCGACGTCGAGCAAGAGGCCTATGGTGATGCCCGGTACCGTTCCGACGACTACGCAGCCGAGCACCAGCACCTCGATGGGCAGCCGCATCCAGCGCGGCGGCTCCTGCGGAACGCGCGGCAAGCCGACCGGATCCGGGCCGAAGAACGCCCCACGGATGAAGCGCAGCGAGTAGGTCACGGTGAACATGCCGGCGAGCGTGACGAGATAGGGCAGCGCGCGGTCGAGCTCCGGCAGCGGGCCCTCGACATCGAGCGCCTGCGCGAAGAACATTTCCTTGGAGAGAAATCCGTTCAGCAGCGGCACGCCCGCCATCGCCGCTGCGGCAACCATGGCGAGCGTCGCCGTGATCGGCATGAAGCGGATGAGCCCGCTCAGGCGACGGATGTCGCGCGTGCCGGCCTCGTGGTCGATGATGCCCGCGGCCATGAACAGCGACGCCTTGAACGTCGCGTGATTCATGATGTGGAATATCGCGGCAACGGTGGCCAGCGTGGTGTTCAGGCCGAGCAGCAGCGTGATGAGCCCGAGCTGGCTGATCGTGGAATAGGCGAGCAGGCCCTTGAGGTCGTTCTGGAACACGGCCACGTACGACGCGAGCAGGAACGTGATCAGGCCGGTCAGGCCGACGAGCCACATCCACGCGTCGGTGCCGGCAAGCACCGGCCACATCCGTGCCAGGAGGAAGACACCCAGCTTCACCATCGATGCAGAATGCAGGTAAGCCGACACGGGCGTGGGCGCCGCCATCGCGCGCGGCAACCAGAAGTGGAACGGGAACTGCGCGCTCTTGGTGAACGCGCCCAGCAGGACGAGCACCAGGACGACCCCGTAGAGATCGTCGGAGCGGACGAGATCTCCCGCGGCGAGTATGCGGTCGAGGTCGTAGCTGCCGACGATGCGGCCGAGCACGAGCACGCCCGCCAGCAGGCACAGGCCTCCTGCGGAGGTCGTCACGAGCGCCATGCGGGCACCCTCGCGCGCCGACGCGTTGTGGTGCCAGTAGCCGATCAGCAGAAAGGAGAAGAGGCTCGTCAGCTCCCAGAAAAAGGCCATCTGCAGGAGGTTCGGCGACAGCACGACCCCCAGCATGGAGCCCATGAACGCGAGCAGGAAGGAGAAGAAGCGCGGTACCGGGTCCTGCCGCGACAGGTAGTAGCGCGCATACACGACGATCAGGAACCCGATGCCCGTGACCATCATCGCGAACATCCAGGCGTAGCCGTCGATGCGAACGCCGAACGTGGCGCCGAGCGGAAGCCATTCGAAGGAAACGCGCACGACATTGCCCGCCGCAACGTCGCCGAACAACGTCGAGGTCAGGGCCAGCGCGACCAGCGCAATCGCGCCGGCAAGCCATACCTCGGCGTTGCGCGCGTTGACGGGCAGCAGGATGGCGACGGCGCTCCCGGCGAACGGGAGCGCAAGCAGCAGCATCGCCGTCACGTCGTGTGACATGCGAAGGCGTCGAACGTTGAGCGCCGCAACGCTGCGACGCTTTCAGGGCCGAGCGTACCACGAGCACATCGCTCGCGCGGCGAGCGAGGCCCCTCGACGGCGATGACGGATCCTGCGCCGCATCGTCGAGGCGCGCTCGCGCGGTTCGTGCCGGCTACGCTCTTCTTTCCCGCAGCGGCGCTCCATGCGGCGCTCGTATTGCCCTGGTCGGTGCTCGCGATGAGCGGCGCCGTTCGCGGTCCCGTTGCGCTGTCGAGTCCGTTCGGACACGCGCACGAGATGCTGCTCGGCTATGCGCTCGCCGTCGTCGCCGGCTATCAGGTTCCCCGGATGTCGCCGGTGCGGCTGTGGCTTCTGTTCGCGGGCTGGGTGCTCGCGCGCGTCGCGTTCATCGCGTTGCCCCACACGCTGCTCGCCGCGCTCGTGAACGCCGGATTCGCGATTGCCGTGGCGCTCCACGTCGCGCCGCGGTTGCTTCGCGCCGCGAAGAAGCTGCGCAACCAGGCGTTACCGGCGCTGCTGGTTGCGGTATGCGCAGCGGCAGCGGCCTACGCGGTCGCAGCGCCGGCCGCAGAAGCGCTCACGTTGCATGCGCTCGTGACGGCGCTGGTCCTCCTCCTGGCCGGGCTGATGCTGTTCATGGGCGGACGCATCCTCGCGCCTGCCGTCGCGGGGGAGTTCTACCGACAGCGCCGGTCGCTCGCGGCGCGCGTGCAGCCCCGCGTGGAAGGCGCGCTGATCGCCATCATCGCAGTGGCCGCGCTCGCTGCCGCGCTGCGCATCGACGCGCTCACGCGCACCGCCTGCGCGCTCGCCGGTGTGCTGGCTGCAGTGCGCCTGGCGCGATGGCGGCTGTGGCGCTGCGTGCAT
>DASXAF010000068.1:0-2796 GCA_036406955.1 Casimicrobiaceae bacterium | reverse complement strand
CTGCCGATCCAGGTGCGATCGAGCACCAGGCCGGCGGCCTGCCACGCTACCAGGAGCGCGACAAAGACCACCGCCTGCCAGGCGACGAGTCCGCGTACCTCCGTGGTGCGCATGGCGCTACTTGCCGAGGATCGCCTTCGATGCCGCGGTGGCCGCCTTGCCGTATACGACGTCTTCGTACTTCTGGGCGAAGGGGGGCTGCGCCGTGATGTTCAGCCACTTCTGCGTCGCGTTGAACTGCTGGCGCGTGATGAGCGGGTCCTGGGCAACGGCCTTGCGATAGCTCGCCCAGAGCGTGTCGAAGACCGCCTGGTCCATGTCCGGAAAGCGCTTGCGCATGATGCGCTTGGCGCCCTCCGGATCGTCCTTGGCGTACTTCATCGCGCGCGTGAAGACGCGCACGATCTTCTCGACCAGGGCGGGGTTCTTCTCGACCAGCTCGCGGCTCGTCGCGACGATGTTGAACGGAACGCCCTTGATCTCGGGGATGTCGTCGGTGAACGGGTCGATGATCACCTTGCCGAGGCCGCGGCTCGCCGCGATCGACGGCCAGGGTGCAGGGTAGGCGAACGCGTCGGTCGCATCCTTCTCCATGGCGGCGATCATGTTCGCCGGCGCGCCGAGCGGCAGGAGCTTCGCGTCCCGGTCCGGGTCCATCCCGCGCGCCTTGAACAGCGCGCGCACCGCGGTGTCCACGGTGCTGCCCGGGCCGGTGATGCCGATGCGGAACCCCTTGAGCCGCCGCACCTTCTCGTCGACCGACATCTGCGGCGTGATGCCCGACTTTTGCAGCGCCGCGTTCGACATGACGACGAAGACGTCCATCACGTCGAACAGCCGCGAGATCGCGACGAGGTTGCCGCCGGCGGCGCTCGCCTTGATGTTGTGGATGAGGCCGATCGGACCCACCACCGTGCCCGATTCGCTCATGATCGCCGCCGACTGCTTGGTGCCGGAGTCGAACACGACGGGATCCGCGGTCAGGCCCTCCTGCTGAAAGTAGCCGCCGTCGATCGCGATGTCCTGGATGATGTACTGGAACGAGTCCGCCGCCGTGGCGATCGTCACCTTCTGCGCCGCGGCGTCGGGCGACAGCAGCGCGCAGCCGGCAAGGGCGGCGCCTGCGAGGACGTTCTGGATCATGCGTTGCATTGCATCTCCTCGTTGCGGCCCCGAATGGCCGCCGTATTCTGATTGGTCGGGTCCGCCGGCTTCACGAGCACATCCACTGCCGCCACGCCTTGTCCGCGCGGCAATACGATGATCGGGTTGATCTCCACTTCCGCGAGCTCGCTCGAGCGCGCCGCGAACGCGCGGGCGAGCCCCAGGACGCTCTGCACGAGCGCGGGTCGATCCGCCGCCGCCGCTCCACGGAATCCTTCGAGCATGCGCCCGAGCAGCAGCCGTTCGACGATACGCTCGACATCGTCTGCCATGATCGGCGGATTGAGATATCCGATGTCGCGCATGAGCTCGACGCGGACGCCGCCGCTGCCGAGCGCGACCACGACGCCGAAGTCCCGGTCGCGGAACGCGGACAGCACGCATTCGACGCCGGGCGCGCACATCTCCTGCATCAGCAGCGGCGCGGACGATCCGAGCGTTGCCCGCAACGCGTGAACCGCGTCATCGACGGCTTCGGCGGTGCGCAGGTTCAAGCGCAGGAGCCGCTGCTCCGTCTTGTGCTCGGCCTGCTCGGGCAGCGCCTTGACGGCGACGGGCAGCGCAAGCGTGTCGAGGGCCGCTGCCGGCGAAGCGCCGGCCGGCACGATCGCCCATCGGGGCGTCGCGATGCCGGCTTCGGCGAGCAACTGCATGGCGCCGGGCCAGCCGGTGGGCAGCGTGCCCAGCGCGCGCGATGCCGGTGGGGTGAATCGCGGCGCCGGCCGATGCGCCGTCCGTGCCACCGCGTAAAGCCAATCGACGTAGCGCACGGCGTCGGCGGGATCTCGTGCACACAGGATGCCGTCGCGCGCGAACGCGGCGACGTCGCGCGGCGCGATGGCGTCGGCCAGGAACGACACGACGACCGGCATCGCCCTGTCCCGCGCCCTTGCGGCGAACGAGGCCTTGTAGCGAAGCGCATCGGACGGTCCGCGGTTGGCGAGCTGGACGATCAGGCTCGTGGTCGCCGGATCGCGCGCGACGATCTGCAGCGCCGTCTCGAAGAGCTCGGGCTGCGACAGCACCTGCCCGGTCACGTCGGTCGGATTGGTCGCGACGCCGAACGAGGGCAGGACCGCCTCGAGTGCCGTGATCGTGTCGCGGGAGAATTGCGCGAGCGGGACGCTGCGCGCCTCGCACAGGTCCGCGGTGAGCGCGCGCGTGCCGCCCGGAATGCTGAACACACCGACGCCCCCTGCATCCACGCGCGGCAGGGGCGCGCTCGTGAAGACCTGCGCCGCCTCGATCAGCTCGACCAGGCTCGCGACCTGGAGGACGCCTGCCTGCGTGAAGATGTCGCGGTAGATCGCGTCGGCGGTGGTCAGCTTGCCCGTGTGCGATGCCACTGCGGCGCGTCCTGCCGTCGAGCTGCCGGCCTTCAGCGCCACCACGACGATACCCTTCGCGCGCGCGCGGCGCGCGAGCGCCACCAGGCGATCGCCGTCCTTCAGTCCCTCGAGGAACAGCAGGAGCACGCGGACGTCGTCCTGCTCGATCATGTACGCCATCAGGTCGAGCAGCGAGAGCACCGTCTCGTTGCCGACGCTGACGATGTACGCGCAGCCGAAGCCGCTGTCCTGCAGGTGCCGCGCGACCGCGCCGGCCATCGATCCGCTCTGGCTCAGCATCGCG
>DASXAF010000067.1:0-5019 GCA_036406955.1 Casimicrobiaceae bacterium | reverse complement strand
TGCATCACGTTGTGCAGATGGAGCTGGGCACGCTCGATCCATGCCTCCGTTTCCACGTCCTCGCCGAATTCCGGCGGACGCGCGACCGCGACCACGCACAGCTCGGCGCCGTAGCGGCGCGCCATGTCGATGGCGAAGTGCGATGCGGCAATCGCCGACGCCGAGCCATCGAAAGCGAGCACGATGCGTGTCATGCGCGCTCCCGCAGCGGCGCCGACGCGGGCGCGGCGGAATCCGGCTGCTCGTCGCGCGGCATCAGGTGGCGCGGGAGGAAGAAAGCGTTGGCGACGAGCGTCGGCACGATGGCGCTGCCGATCACGGCCGCTATCAGGAAAGAATACTGCGATTGATCGACGATGCCGTGCGACAGGCCGAACAGCGCCGAGATGCTGCCGAAGGTAAGTCCTGTCGACATGAGCATCGTGGTGTAGAGCGATTCGCGCCGCGGCGAGGCGAACCAGCGCGTCACCGGGTAGACGCCTGCGAACTTGGTCACCATCTTCGCGACGAGCAGCAGCACGAACGCGAGCGGCGCCGCGGCGAGCGCCGGAACCGACACGAACGATCCGGCGCGGATGAAATAGAACGGCGTGAGCAGCCCGAACGTCACCGTGCGCAGCCGGCGCACGAGCGCGTGATCGCGGCCCACCGTTCCGGCCAGCACCATGCCGATCACGTACGCGGGCAGCACCGCTTCGCTGTCCGCCCATGCCGCGAGCGCGCCGAAGCCGAACAGGCAAAGCAGCAGGAACTTGGCCTCGAGCTCGGAGGGACGATTGCCGCAGCGGCGAAAGAAGCGCGGCGTGACGAACGGCAACACCGCGATGCCGCCGATGCCGCCGACGACGAAGATCAGCGTGCGCAGCGTGAACGGCGCGAACATGAGCCCCAGCGCGATCACCGTGGCGAGATCGTTGACGAAGCAGGCGGCCAGCACGACCTTGCCGTACTCGGTACGATTGAAGCCGAATTCCAGCATGACGGCGTATACGACCGCGACGGAAGTGGTCGACAGCGCGATGCCGGCGAGCCAGCTCGCACCGCGATTCCAGCCGAGCAGCCAGTACGCCGCGGCTGCGCACCCCAGGAATGGCGCGAGAAAGGCAATGGTGCCGACCGTCGTGGTCTCCTTCCAGCGTGTGCGCAGCACGTCGATGTCGAGCTCGGCGCCGGCGAGGAAGGTGAGCAGGATCGCACCCGTTCCTGCGAGGAACTTGATCCAGGTCTCGTTGGTTCCGAGCGCCGCGCCGCCGACCAGCGCGCCGATCACCAACTGGGCGACGGTGCCGACGATGATCTCGGACATCGCGGTGGCGATGCGCAGCCACATCGACAGCAGCATCGCGGCGAGCGCGAGCCCGAGCCACAACGCGGCCAGAGCGTAGATGTCCGTCATCGCGTCACGTGCGCGCGGCCCCCATCGCTCCGAACTCGATCGGGATCTTCACGTAGAAGATGCCGATGCCTTCGCGCTCGATCAGGCCGAGCAACGCGGCGGCGTCGGCCTCGGTCACGGCGAAGTCGATCTCCACCGTGAGATCGCCGGCGAGCTCGAAGAAATGCTCCTCGTGCAGCACGCCATGACGACCGTAGCCCGCGATCGCGCGAAACGCGGATCCACCGTGGATGCCGATCCTTTTCGCCTGCTCGAGCAGCCACTCGTAGAGCAGGATGTGCCGATGCTTGCGGTTCTCGTGCACGTAGAAGCGCAGCAGCACGCCGTTCATGGCGACCCCCATGCGTAGAGCGAGCGAACGAACAGGATGCCGAGCACGGTCATGACCAGCGAGCCGGCAACGTGCGCGACCACGCCGAGCACGGTCCACAGCATGTCACGGCGCATCAGCAGCGTCGTGATCTCGGCGGAAAACGTGGAGAACGTCGTGAGACCGCCGAGGAATCCGGTGGTCATGAGAAGGCGCGCTTCCGGCGGCAGGAAGGAATGGCGCGTCATGATTTCCATGGCGACGCCCATCAGCAATCCGCCGATCAGGTTGGCGGCGAGCGTGCCGAGCGGCAGCGTCGGGAAGACCGGATTCAGCGCGATGCCGAGGCCCCAGCGCAGCCATGCACCGACGGCTGCCCCGCCGCCTACCGCGATGATCCCACCCCAGGACATGCGTCTCCTCCTGCCGCAGCACGCGGCCACAACCAGCAGAAACGAGGGCGGGAAACGCGATCGCCTACACCGCCCCGTCGTAACGGGTGCTGCGCGTAGGCATCATCAGCCTTGCGGCGGTTCGATGGCCGGGCGCGAACGGGCGCCGGCAACGGCACGGGAGGAATGCCATCTCCGTGGAGCTAGTCTAGCGACCCGCGCGGCCCGTCACAAGTTCCGCCCGTATCCCTCTCAACGGATGAACTGCTCGACGTGATCCGCGCCGAGGCCGCACTGCGCGTAATGGCGACGGCACATGTCGATCTTGCTCCACACGTCCTCGTAGCCGACCTGCCTGCCCTGGTCGTCGACGTAGATCATGGCACCGGCGATGTTGAAGAACGTGATCATCTCGGCGCAATCGCCGGGCACGGTCAACGTGTGGATCTCGCCCGGCGGCTCGTAGACGAAGCTGCCCTCCTCCGCCACCCAGTCGTGCTCGAGGTACTTCCAGCGCCCCTTGATCACGTAGCCCACCACCATCATGGGATGGCGATGACGCGACAGCACGCCCGCGCGGCGCACGCGCAGCAGGTTGCACCAGCCGCCGGTGACGGTATTGAGCAGCAGCGGACGGAACCACACGTCGGGCGCCTGCGGCACCCACGCGCGCTCGTCGTCGGGGATTGCGGCAACCGCGATCTCGGGCCGGATGCCGGCGGCAGGAAGGATCAGCGGCGCATTCACTGCGACTCGTCGTGATGCCCGTCGCGCGCGGGCATCTGCGCCTGCTGTTGTCGCGGCTGCTCCGTCTGCGTGCTTGCCTGCGATTTCATCTCGGCCACCAGCGCGTCGATCTCCGCGCTCGCGTCGCGCTCGCGCGGAAACGGCCGTCCCGCCCGACGGTACCAGTAGCGCGCGTTGCCGATGTCGCCCTCCAGCATGTGAACGATGCCGTGCGCCCAGCAGCCCATGTGCGAAGAGTCGTTCTGCACGACGGCGTGCGCCTTCGCCCAATCGCCGTTCTTGAGATGCCGGATTGCCGTGTTGAGCGCCATGCGTTTCCCCTCCTCGGAAATGCAAAACGGTCAAGCAACGAGATAACCGCCGTCCACCGGCACCACGGCGCCGGTGATGAAGCCCGCTGCGGGCGAGCACAGGAACACCACCGCGCCCGCGACATCCGCCGGCTCCGCCCAGCGGCCCATCGGCGTGCGCGCGACGATCGCGGCGCTGCGCGCTGCATCCTCCTGCAGCGCCTGCGTGAGCGGCGTGCGCACCCAGCCCGGCGCGACTGCGTTGACGCGAATGCCGTCGGATGCATACGCGAGCGCGAGCGATTTGGTGAGCTGCACCACACCGCCCTTGCTGGCGCTGTAGCCGGGTACGAGCGCGCCGCCGTGGAAGGCGAGCATGGACGCCGTGTTGACGATCGCCCCGCCCGCTTTGCCGGGGCCCATTCTAAGCTTGTCGCGGGCAAGCGCACAGCACCGCATGGTGCCGACGAGGTTCACGCCGACCACTTCCTCGAACACGCGAGCGTCGTGCTCGGCGCCGCGACGGATGATGCCCGCGCAATTGACGAGCACGTCGAGGCGCGGCAGGTCGTCGAGGATGCGGCGCAACAGCGTTTCGTCGCGCACGTCGAGCACGACGGCGTCGCGCGCGGCGAAATCGGCCGCTCCCCGCGCGGATTCGACCTCCTCGCGCGTCCCGCCGGTGACCGTCACCACCGCGCCCACGCACGAGAGCGCATGTGCGATGGCCGAGCCGATGCCGCTGGTGCCGCCGACCACCAGCGCGACCTGCCCGGCGAGCAGGTCGCCGCGAAACGTTTGCGCAATAGCTTTCAACCGGCTTTCACCCCTACCCTGCCCTCTCCCCCGAGGGGGAGAGGGTGCCCGACAGGGCGGGTGAGGAGACGCCGCTGCGAGTCGCGAGCAAGGCTTGCACTGCAACATCCCCCGGCAAGGGCGAGACGGCACCGAAACCGGTCGTCGCGAGCGCGGCCGCTGCGTTGGCGTAGCGCGCTGCCGCGAACGCGTCGTCGCCGGCGACCAGACGCGCGCCGAACGCACCGTCGAAGCAATCACCCGCGCCGGTGGCGTCGACGGTGTCGACGCGAAAACCCTCGATGCGCTCGCGCCGGCAACCGTCGGAGACGATGCAACCGGCGGGGCCGAGCTTCAGCACCACCAGCGGCGCGCCCCAGGTGTGGCACGCATCCACGATGAGATCCGGCGCGACGTCGCCGAACAGGTGCTTCGCGTCGTCGAGGCTCGGCAGCATCCAGTCGGCGAGCTGCGCGCTTTCGCGTATCACGGCACGCGCGCGCACGAGCGGCCACAGCTTGAGGCGCAGGTTGGTGTCGTAGGAGATGCGCGCGCCGGCATCGTGCGCCGCTTCCATCGCGACGAAGCATGCGTCGCACGCGGACGGCGAGATCGCCTGGCTGATCGACGACAGGTGCAGGATGCGCGTGTCGGTGATCACGTCGAGCGGCAGGTTGTCGGGCGAGAGGCGCGACGCGGCGGAGCCCGCGCGCAGGTATGAGAACTCGTGACCCCCGGGGCCGTGGCTCACGAAGTACACGGCCGTTGGCGCGGCGTCGTCCTCGCGCACGCCGCGCGTGTCGACGCCTTCGCGCTGCCACAGCTCCGTGAACCGGCGACCGAACGCGTCGCGCCCCACGCGCGTGACGTAGCCCGCGCGAACGCCGAGGCGCGCAGCCGCGATCGCCGCGTTCGACGTGTCGCCCCCGAAGCCCTGCAGCCACGCGCGCGGATCGTCGGCGCGCGCCTGGTTGAACTCCAGCATCGGCTCGCCGAGGGCGAGGAAGTCGAGCGAGGCCATGCGCCTAGCTGTGGAGTCTCAATAGGGTGTCCCCATCGAGACTCAATCGGCTGATGGGTGGCTGTCCG
>DASXAF010000066.1:0-30562 GCA_036406955.1 Casimicrobiaceae bacterium | reverse complement strand
GGGTCGTAGCTGCGGCAATTGGGAATCAAGCCCGCCTGCGTCATGCTCTGGCCGTCCTCGTGCTGCAGGCCTTCGCCGTTGAGCGTGGTGCGGCCGGCGGTGGCGCCGAGCAGGAAGCCGCGCGAGCGCATGTCGCCGGCGGCCCACGCGAAGTCGCCGACGCGCTGGAAGCCGAACATCGAATAGAAGATGTAGAACGGGATCGTCTGCACGCCGTGCGTCGAGTAGCTCGTCGCCGCGGCGATCCAGTCGCACATCGCACCCGCCTCGTTGATCCCTTCCTGCAGGATCTGTCCGGTCTTCGACTCCTTGTAGAACATCAGCTGGTCGGCATCTTCGGGCGTGTACAGCTGTCCGAGCTGGTTCCAGATGCCGAGCTGGCGGAACATGCCCTCCATGCCGAACGTGCGGAACTCGTCCGGCACGATCGGCACGACGCGCCTGCCGATGTTCTTGTCGCGCACCAGGACCTGCATGATCTGGACGAGCGCCATCGTGGTCGAGATCTCGCGATCCTCCGTGCTCTTGAGGAACCGCTCGAACGTCGACAGGGGCGGAATCGGCATCGATTCGGCCCGGGTGCGGCGTGTCGGGAGGTAGCCGCCCAGGCTCATGCGCTGCGCGCGCATGTACTCGAGCTCCGGCGACCCTTCGGCGAACTTGATGTAGGGCACCTGCTCGATCTGGTCGTCGGGCACCGGGATCTGGAAGCGATCACGGAAGCGCTCGATGGCGCTCACGTCCATCTTCTTCTGCTGGTGCGTGATGTTCTGCGCCTCGCCGGCCTCGCCCATGCCGTAGCCCTTGATCGTCTTGGCGAGGATGACCGTGGGCTGTCCCTTGTGATTCACCGCCTGGTGATAGGCGGCGAACACCTTGTGCGGATCGTGCCCGCCGCGGTTCAGGTTCCAGATGTCCTCGTCCGAGTAATCGGCGACGAGCTCCTTCAGCTCGGGCGTGTTGAAGAAATACTCGCGCACGTACGCGCCGTCCTTCGACTTGAACGTCTGGTACTCGCCGTCGACGGCTTCCATCATGCGGCGCATCAGGATGCCCTTCTTGTCGCGCGCGAGCAGCGCGTCCCAGCGCGAGCCCCACACGAGCTTGATGACGTTCCATCCGGCGCCGCGGAAGTCGCTCTCGAGCTCCTGGATGATCTTGCCGTTGCCGCGCACGGGCCCGTCGAGCCGCTGCAGGTTGCAGTTGATGACGAAGATGAGGTTGTCGAGCGCCTCGCGCGACGCCATTCCGATCGCGCCCATCGACTCGGGCTCGTCCATTTCACCGTCGCCGCAGAAGCACCACACCTTGCGGCCCTCGGTCTTCGCGAAGCCGCGGTCCTGCAGGTACTTCATGAAGCGCGCCTGGTAGATCGCCATCAGCGGTCCGAGGCCCATCGACACGGTGGGGAACTGCCACACCGTGGGCATGAGCCACGGATGCGGATACGACGAGATGCCCTTGCCGTCGACTTCCTGGCGGAAGTCGTCGAGCTGCTCCTCGGTGAGCCGTCCGAGCAGGAACATGCGCGAATAGATGCCCGGCGCGGAATGGCCCTGCACGAACACGAGGTCGCCGCCGTGCTCGTCCGACGGCGCGTGCCAGAAATGGTTGAACCCGACGTCGTAGAGCGTGGCGGACGACGCGAAGCTCGCGATGTGCCCGCCGACGTTGGTGTGCTTGTTCGCGCGCACGACCATCGCCATCGCGTTCCACCGCGTGTACGAGCGGATCTTGTGCTCGATCGCCTGGTCGCCGGGGATGCGGACCTGCTTGTGATGCGGGATCGTGTTGATGTACGCCGTGTTCGCCGAGAACGGCATGAAGGCGCCCGAGCGGCGTGCCTTGTCGATCAACTGCTCGATCAGGAAGTGCGCGCGATCCGGACCCTGCGTCTGCAGTACCCCTTCCAGCGCCTCAAGCCATTCGCGTGTTTCCTGTGGATCGAGATCGGGGATCCTGTCCATGCTGAACTCCGGGAAGTGAAGGCTGCGGGGAAGAGCGATTCGATTGTAGGCGCGCCGTGGCCGCCCTGTATTGCCGCGCTGCAGCGCCGCCCACCGAAACTCGAAAGCTTACCGCGATATGGAAATTATTTCCATTACTGTGCCAGCTTGAACATGGTCGGCGTTCAGGGACGCGTTGCCCGCGGCCACTTGCGTCAGTGACCGCTTACTACCGGCCGCGCCCGTCCGGCCCGCAGCAACCACAGCGCGCTGCCCGCGCTCAGCGCCGCCACTGCAGCAAAACTGACGCGATAGCTCGATGCGAGCGACGCAATCAGCGCGAAGAGCGGGGGACCGACCACCACGCCGGAGAAGGTCACGAAGCCCACCGCGCCGGTCACTGCCCCGGCGTTGCCGCGCGGCGCGAGCCGTGCGACCTCGGCGAGCTGCACGCCGTTCCAGCCGATCGCCGTTGCCCCGAACACGGCGGCAAGCGCCAGACAGGCCGCGGCCGGCCACGATGCCTGCGCGGCGGCGAGCACGATCGCGCACGCGGCCGCGAGGCTGCCGATCAGCGCGAGCGTGCTGCGCGCGCGCAGCCACCGATCGGCCACGACGCCCCAGCCGATGCGCCCGACCACGCCGCCGAGCGTGGCGACGCTCAACGCGAGCCCGGCGGGCACGAGGCCGTAACCGAGCGCTTCGTTGAGATAGACCACGAGGAAGCTCGTGAGGCTCACCTGCGTCGCCGAGTACGCGAACCCGATCAGCGCCGCCTGCCGCAACGGCGGTGCGCGCAGATGCGCGAGCGGGGCGAGCACGGCACGCAGGGACAATCCCCGGCCGTGCTGGCGATCGACGTCGAGCTTCGGCTGAACCGGCTGGGCCAGCAACGCCACGGCCACGCCGATCGCAGCGATCGCCCACAATGCGCCGCGCCAGCCGGCCGCGTGCGAAAGCGACGGCAGGGCCGCGCCGGCGAGCGCGACGCCGGCCGGCACGCCGGTCTGCTTGATCGAGAACGTGACCGACATGCGGTCGCGCGGCGTCGTGCGCGCGAGCAGTTGCGAGGACGCCGGCGTGATCGGGCCATAACCCAGTCCGACGACGATTGCGGCCGGCGCGAGCAGCCACACGGCGCCGGGTGGCGCGAGCGCGATGATCGCCACGCCCAGCGCGCAGATCACCACGCAGGCCTGCGAGGTGCGGATGGAGCCGAAGCGCTCGATGAATCCGCCCGACGCGAGGCTCGCGCCCATCGCGCCCGCGTAGACCAATCCGATGAAGACGCCGATCCAGCGCGGCTCGACGCCGAACGCGGGCGCGATCGTCGGCGCGAGCACCGCGGCGGCCGCGGCCGCCAGCGAGGTGAATATCTGAATCGCGAGCGTGGCGGCGAGCGCGACGGCCGCGAGACGCCGCTCCGTCATGGAAGCGCGCGCGGCCCCACCGCACGCGTGGGCGTCATCACCACGTCGATCACGAGGTCGTGAGAGGCCGCGGGCACGCGATCGACGATCTGCAGGTCGAAGGCGCCGGCGATGCGCGGCACGTCGTGCGCGAGCAGCGGCAGCAGGCGATCGTAGTACCCGCCGCCGTAGCCCAGCCGCCGTCCCTCGGCGTCGAACGCGACGCCGGGCACGAGCGCGAGCGCGATTTCATCCGCCAGCGCGGCCGGCGTATCGGCGCGCGGCTCGGGAATGCCGCGATAGCCGGGCGCGATCGCGCGCTCGAGCGATTCGACCGCATGCAGCGTGAGCACGCGCGCGGCGACGTCGACGCGCGGGACGATGACCTTCTTGCCCGCCGCGAGCGCGGTCAGGGCGACGAGCGCGCTGTCCCATTCGCTGCGAAACGGCAGCGTCACCAGAACGCTCGAAGCCGCGGCGAACGCCGGCAGAGCGGTCACGCGCGCCGCGATGGCCTGCGACGCGGCGGCACGCTCCTCGCGCGGCATCGCATCGCGCTGCGACACGATCGCGGCGCGCATCGCGCGCTTCGCCTCGCGCAGCGCAGGACCGGTGGGCGCGGCGGACGACGCCATGGCGCGATGGTAGCGCATCGCCTCACCCTATAATGGTGCATACACCGGCACCTGCGCACACGATGAACCACGCCCACCAGGTCTACCGCACCCGACGCGACGCGCTGCTGCGCACGATGCGCGAGCACACCGGCGGCGGCGTCGCGCTGATTCCCACTGCGCCGGAAGTGCCGCGCAACCGCGATTCGCTGTATCCGTATCGTCATGACAGCTACTTCTATTACCTGTCGGGGTTCCCGGAGCCGGAAGCGATCGTCGCGCTGGTCGCAGGTCCCGACGGCGACCGCCATCTGCTCTTCTGCAGGCAGAAGAACGAGGAGCGCGAGATCTGGGACGGCTTCCGCTACGGCCCCGACGCGGCGAAGGACGTGTTCGGCTTCGACGAGGCGCATCCGATCGAAGCGGTGCGCGAGAAGCTGCCCGAGCTTGCCTCGGATCGTCCCGCGCTGTTCACGCCGCTCGGTCTCTTCCCCGACTGGGACCGGCAGATCACCGACGTGCTGAACGAGGTCCGCGGGCGCGCCCGCACCGGCGTCGCCGCACCCGAAGAGATCGTCGACGTGCGCGCGGCGCTCGACGGGATGCGCCTCGTCAAGGACGCGGAGGAGATTCGCCTCATGCGCCGCGCCGCGCAGATCTCGGCGGCGGCGCATCGCCGCGCGATGGCGCGCACGCGTCCCGGGCAGCACGAGTACCAGGTCGAGGCCGAGCTCGCGCACGAGTTCCTGCAGCACGGCGCGCAATCCGTCGCCTATGCTTCCATCGTGGCGTCGGGCCCGAACGCCTGCGTCCTGCACTACCGCGAGAACAACCGCCAGATGCAGGATGGCGACCTGCTGCTGATCGACGCCGGCTGCGAGTACCACGGCTACGCCTCCGACATCACGCGCACGTTCCCGGTGAGCGGGCGCTTCTCGGGGCCGCAGCGCGACATCTACGAGCTCGTGCTCGCCGCCCAGCTCGCGTGCCTCGACGCGGTGCGGCCCGGCGCGGAGTTCCACGCCTATCACAAGGTCGCCGAGCGCGTGCTCGCGCAGGGCTTCATCGACCTCGGCCTGTGCACGGGCTCGCTCGAGGAGGTGCTCGAAAGCGGCGCGTTCAAGCAGTTCTACATGCACCGCGCGGGACACTGGCTCGGCATGGACGTGCACGACGCGGGTCTCTACCAGGTCAAGGGCGCGTCGCAGCGCCTGGCGCCGGGCATGGTGCTGACGGTCGAGCCGGGTGCGTACATCCGTCCCGCCGACAACGTGCCGGAGCGGTTCTGGAACATCGGGGTTCGCATCGAGGACGACGTGCTCGTCACCGCCGACGGCATCGACAATCTGACGTCGGCGGCGCCGAAGACGGTGGCGGACGTCGAAGCGGCTTGCGTGCGCTGAGCAGAAGCGCCCCTCACCCTGGTCCCTCTCCCCGCTGCGCAGGGCGAGGGATTCCCTTCGGCGCGACCGTTCGCCAGTTATCTCCCTCTCCCGCTTGCGGGAGAGGGTTGGGGTGAGGGCCATGCACGACGTCGTGATCGTCGGCGCCGGTCCCGTCGGCGCGACGCTCGCGCTCGCGCTCGCGCAAACCGATCTCGACGTCGTTGCGCTCGATGCGCGTGCGCCGGGCGAGACGCCGCGCGGCGACCGCTCGCTCGCGCTGTCGCACGGCGCGAGACTGGTCTTCGAGCGCCTCGGCGTGTGGAGCGCGTTGCCCGCGTCTTCGCTGACCCCGATCAGCGCGATCGACATCTCGCAGGCCGGCGGCTTCGGCACGATGCGCATCGACGCGCGCGAGCACGACCTGCCCGCGCTGGGATATGTCGTGTCGTACCGTGCCTTGCAGGCGGCGCTGGACGCCGCGCTGGCGCGCACGCAGGTCGCGGTGCGCTTCGGCGCGCGCGTCGCGCACGTCGGCGCCACGGCCGCGTACGCCGCGATATCGCTCGAGGACACGACCGACGCCTTGACTGCGCGCCTCGCCGTCGCGGCCGACGGCGCGGGCCAGCGCATCGACGGCATTGCGCGCGAGCGCCGCGACTACGGCCAGGTGGCCGTGGTGGCGAAGCTCTGGACCGAGCGCCCGCACGGCGGCATCGCGTACGAGCGTTTCACGCCGGCCGGCCCGATCGCGCTGCTGCCCGAGCCCGGCCGCTACGGCCTCGTGTGGACGCGCACGCCCGAGCAGGCGCAGCAAGCGCTCGCGCTTTCGGAGGAAGCGTTCATCGAGTCGCTGCGCCGCCACTTCGGCACGCGCGTCAGCGGCTACGCGCGTGTCGCCGATCGTCGCAGCTTTCCTCTGGTGCTCGAGCGCGCGCGGCCGCCCGTCGCGTTGCGCGTCGTGGCCATCGGCAACGCGGCGCAGGCGCTCCATCCGATCGCAGGACAGGGCTTCAACCTCGGCTTGCGCGACGCGTACGAGCTCGCGCAGTCCCTGATCGGGTCGCGGCGCGACGACATCGGCTCGCGCGCGATGCTGGACGCGTACGCGCGCCGACGCAGCGTCGACCGGCGCACCGGCATCGCGTTCACCGACGCCCTGGTGCGACTCTTCTCGGGCGACGCGCTGCGCTGGCCGCGCGGCCTCGGCCTGACGCTGCTCGACACGATGCCGCCGCTCAAGCGCGCGTTCACGCGCGCGATGCTCTACGGGTGGGGTTGACGGTGCGCGCCGTGTGGGACGACCGATCAGGCGTTGGCCTACACGTCGATGCGCGGGCTGCCGGCTGCCCGGCGGAAGGCTGTGCGCCACAATGGTTCCTCGAAGCATCCCCGCCAAACGCATCGAGGAGGTCCGCAATGAATGCAACGCAACGCGCACGTGCCCTCGCCGTCGTAGCGGCCATGACGGCGGGCGTCGCTTACGGGCAAACGACGTACGTGGCGCCGAACGCCGTCACGACGCCATCGGGCGCCGTCGTGAACACCGCGCCGCCGCCGGCCGACATGAACGCGTGGGTGTACGACTATTCGGCGCGGCACCAGGGCCGCATCTCGCGACAGGCGTATCTCGACGAAATGGGCCGTCGCTGGGACGCGGCCGACACCAACCAGCAGGGACTCACGCCCGCCGAGGTGAGCCGGCTGACGGGCAGGGTGGACACCAACGCGCCGGTTCCGCTGTCCGGCTCGGGCGTGCAGGCCGGCAACATGGGGCCGGGGAACACGAAGGGTCAGTAAACGAGCTTTCGACAAGCAACGGCGGCAGCGTCGCGCGACGCTGCCGCTTTTTTGTTGCATTTCGCAGCGCCGCGCCGGGCGCGCCATGCGCGCAACGATGCACGCGCGCGAAAAATCGCGCGAACATCGGCACGAACGCGCGGTATAATCGCGCCCCTCCCCGCTGCACGCCGAACCAATCCCTGATGCGCATCGGACCGCACGTCCTGGCGAATTCGCTTGCCGTGGCACCGATGGCCGGCGTCACCGATCGGCCGTTCCGCCAGCTCTGCAAGCGGCTGGGCGCCGGCTATGCCGTGTCGGAAATGGTGGCCGCGAATCCGCGCCTCTGGGCCACCGACAAGTCGCGGCGGCGCACCGATCACGCAGGCGAGGTCGAGCCGATCGCGGTCCAGATCGCGGGCGCCGATCCGGCGCTCGTGGCCGACGCGGCGCGCTACAACGTCGATCGCGGCGCGCAGATCATCGACATCAACATGGGCTGCCCGGCGAAGAAGGTATGCAACGCGGCCGCGGGCTCCGCGCTGCTGTCGAACGAGCCGCTGGTGGCCGCGATCGTCCGTGCGGTCGTGCAAGCGGTGCCCGTTCCCGTGACGCTCAAGCTGCGCACCGGACCGCATCCCGCCGCGCGCAACGCGGTGCGCATCGCCCGCATGGCGCAGAGCGAGGGCGTCGCCGCGTTGGCAGTGCACGGGCGCACGCGCGCGTGCGCGTTCGTCGGTGCGGTCGAATACGAAACCATTGCGGCGGTCAAGGCGGCGGTCGGCATTCCGGTGTTCGCCAACGGCGACATCGGCACGCCGATGCAGGCGCGCGAGGTTCTCGCGCGCACGGGCGCCGACGGCCTCATGATCGGCCGCGCGGCGCAAGGGCGGCCGTGGATCTTTCGCGAGATCGCGCACTACCTGGCGACCGGCGCGACGCTGCCGCCGCCGACGGTGAGCGAGGCCCGCGCCGTCATCGCGGCGCACCTGGGCGATCACTACGATTTCTACGGCGAGGACCTCGGCGTGCGCATCGCGCGCAAGCACCTCGCGTGGTATACCGAGGCATTGCCCGGCGGCGCGACGCTGCGCGCAATCGTCAACGAGACGACGAGCGCGCTGGCGCAAATGGCCGCGGTCGAGGCATTCTTCGATGCGCTCGCCGTTCGGGGGGAACGGCTCGCGTACCTGGACGGGACCACGGACGCGGCAGACACCGCGCGCTGCGCCATCGCGCCGCTGCGCGCGTCGGCCGCGGACCGCGCATGGCAAACGCAATCGGCCGCAAGGTCGTGGGCAGGGGAGGCCCTCGCTGCGTGAAACGCACGGCACGCCTGAATGGCAGCAACGAGATCGGTCGATGCATCGAGCATTCGCTCGACGAATATTTCCGCAAGCTGGACGGCGAGCCGCCGCACGGCGTGTACGACATGGTGATCGCCCACGTCGAGCGCGCGCTGCTCGCGTCCATCCTCGAACGAGCGCAGGGCAACCAGACGCACGCGGCAGACATGCTGGGCATGAACCGCACGACGCTGCGCGCGAAGCTCGCCAAGTACAAGCTCATCTGAACATGCAGTCGGCACGCCAGGCGCTGCTGTCGGTGTCCGACAAGCGCGGGCTCGTCGATTTCGCGCGCGGCCTCGCAGCACGCGGCTACGCGTTGCTGTCCACCGGCGGCACGGCGCGCGCGCTTGCCGATGCCGGCCTGCCGGTCACCGACGTGTCGAGCTACACCGGCTTTCCCGAGATGCTCGACGGCCGCGTCAAGACGCTGCATCCCAAGGTCCACGCCGGCATCCTCGCGCGGCGCGACGACGCCTCGCATCGCGCCGCACTGGAGCAGCACGGCATCCCGGCGATCGACCTGGTCGTCGTCAATCTCTATCCCTTTCGCGAAACGATCGCAAAGCCCGGCTGCACGCTGGACGATGCGATCGAGAACATCGACATCGGCGGCCCGGCGATGGTGCGTGCCGGCGCCAAGAACTGGCAGCACGTCGGCGTGGTCGTCGATCCGCGGGATTACGAAGGCGTGCTCGCCGAGCTCGCGCGCGAAGGCGCACTGAGCGAGGCCACGCGCTTCGCCCTGATGCGCAAGGCGTTCGCGCACACCGCGGCGTACGACGGCGCGGTCGCCAACTGGCTCACCGCGCGCGGACCCGACGGCCGCGCGGAGGCGTTCCCGCAGTCGTTCCGCATGGCGGGGGAGCGCGTGCAAATGCTTCGCTACGGCGAGAATCCTCACCAGGCGGCCGCCTTCTATCGCGACGAGGCGCCGCTCGCGGGCAGCATCGCGTCGTATCGCCAGCTCCAGGGCAAGGAGCTGTCGTACAACAACATCGCCGACGCCGACGCCGCGTGGGAGTGCGTCAAGACCTTCGACACTTGCGCCTGCGTGATCGTGAAGCACGCGAATCCCTGCGGCGTGGCGCTCGGCGCGACGCCGCTCGACGCGTATCGCGCCGCCTTCGCGACCGATCCGACTTCGGCCTTCGGCGGCATCATCGCGTTCAACCGTCCGGTGGACGCCGGCGCGCTGGAAGCGGTTGCGGCGCAATTCGTCGAGGTGCTCCTCGCGCCTGCCTATGCCGAGGACGCGCTCCGCGCGATCGCGCAGAAGAAGAACGTTCGCGTGCTGGAGATTGCGCTCCCCGCGGGTCCCGCGGCGCACAATGCGTTCGACCTGAAGCGCGTCGGCGGCGGCTTCCTGCTTCAGACGCCGGACGACCATGACGTCGCCGCAGCCGAGGTGCGCACCGTCACCACGCGCGCGCCCACCGCTGCGCAGCTCGGCGACCTGTTGTTCGCCTGGCGCGTGGCCAAGTTCGTCAAGTCGAACGCGATCGTGTATTGCGCCGGCGGGCGCACGCTCGGCATCGGCGCGGGGCAGATGAGCCGGGTCGATTCGACGCGCATCGCGGCCATCAAGGCGACCAACGCAGGGCTCTCGCTCGCCGGCTCGGTGGTCGCCTCCGACGCATTCTTTCCGTTTCGCGACGGCCTCGACGTCGTCGCGGACAACGGCGCGGTCGCCGTGATCCAGCCTGGCGGCAGCGTGCGAGACGACGAGGTGATCGCGGCCGCCAACGAGCGCGGCATCGCGATGGTCTTCACCGGCGTGCGGCACTTCCGGCATTGATGGAAACGCTCGTCCTTCCTGCGCAAGCAGGAATCCAGCGTCGTGACGCGTCCGACGTCACGGGGTCCCTGCTCTCGCAGGGACGAGGTCGAAACGAATGAACGTCCTCGTCATCGGTGGCGGCGGGCGCGAGCACGCGCTGGCGTGGAAGATCGCGCAGTCGCCGCGCATCGCGCAGGTGTTCGTCGCGCCGGGCAACGGCGGGACTGCGCGTGCGCCGGAGCTCACCAACGTTCCGCTCGCCGATGCCGACGCGCTGGTCGCATTCGCCAGGCGCGAGAACGTCGGCCTGACCGTGGTCGGCCCCGAAGCGCCGCTCGCGGCCGGCATCGTCGATCGCTTTCGCGCCGCAGGGCTGCGCATCTTCGGTCCGACGCGCGCGGCTGCCCAGCTCGAAAGCTCCAAGGACTACGCCAAGGCGTTCATGCAGCGTCACGCCATTCCCACGGCGGCGCACCGGACGTTCACTTCGGCCAGGGACGCGCATGCCTACGTCGATGCGCGCGGCGCGCCGATCGTGGTGAAGGCGGACGGGCTTGCCGCGGGAAAGGGCGTCGTGGTCGCCTCGACGCTGGACGAAGCGCACGCCGCGGTGGACCGGATGCTCGTCGCCAATGCGATGGGCGGGGCCGGCTCGCGCGTGGTCGTCGAGGAATTCCTGACCGGCGAGGAAGCGAGCTTCATCGTCATGGTCGACGGCGTGCACGTGCTGCCGCTCGCCTCCAGCCAGGACCACAAGCGCCTGCGCGACGCCGACGAAGGACCCAACACGGGCGGCATGGGTGCGTATTCGCCGGCGCCGGTGGTCACGCCGGGCGTGCACGCGCGCATCATGCGCGAGGTGATCACGCCCGCCGTGCAGGGCATGGCGGCGGACGGCGTGCCGTACAGCGGATTCCTGTACGCGGGCGTGATGCTCGACGCACAGGGCGCGCCCAGGGTGCTCGAGTTCAATTGCCGCCTCGGCGATCCGGAAGCGCAGCCGATCCTCGTGCGCCTGCGCACCGATCTGCTGCAATTGCTCGAGCACGGCGTGAACGGAACGCTCGACCGCGTCGAAGCGGAATGGGATCGCCGCGCGGCGCTGGGCGTGGTCCTCGCGGCGGACGGCTATCCCGAGGCGCCGCGCACGGGTGCCGTGATCGACGGGCTGGACAATGTCAACGCCGAGACGCATCCCGACGTGCAGGTGTTCCACGCGGGCACCGCGATTGCCGACGGCAGCGTCGTCGTGAGCGGCGGGCGCGTGCTGTGCGTGACGGCGCTCGGCGACTCCGTGCGCCAGGCGCAACGCGCGGCATACGCCGCCGTCGCCGCGATCCGGTTCGACGGCATGCAGTTCCGCAGCGACATCGGCTTTCGCGCGCTCTCCCGGCGCGGCTGATCATGAATGCCCGGCAAGTGCGCGACTACCTGCTGGGCTTGCAGGCACGGATCGTCGCGGGGCTCGAGGTCATCGACGGCGGCGCGTTCGGTCGCGACGACTGGCAGCGCGCCGAAGGCGGCGGCGGCATTTCGCGCTTCATCGAAGGCAGCACGGTGCTCGAGCGCGGCGGCGTGCTGTTCTCGCACGTGCGCGGCGAGCGGCTTCCCGCGTCGGCGACGGCGCAGCGGCCCGCGCTCGCCGGCCGCCGGTGGCAAGCGATGGGCGTTTCGCTGGTGCTCCATCCGCGCAATCCGCACGCGCCGACGGTGCATCTGAACGTGCGCTTTTTCGTCGCGGGTGAGGAGACCGAGCCGGCGCCCGCATGGTGGTTCGGCGGCGGCATGGACCTCACGCCGTACTACGGCTACGAAGAGGACGCGCGCGCATTCCACGCGGCGTGCCGCGATGCGCTCGCGCCGTTCGGCGCGGAGCTGTACCCGCAAATGAAGCGCGCCTGCGACGACTATTTCTACGTGCGGCACCGCCAGGAGGCTCGAGGCGTCGGCGGGATCTTCTTCGACGATCTCAACGCCGGCGGCTTCGAGCGCTGCTTCGCGATCGCTCGCGCGGTTGGCGATGCGCTCCTTCCCGCCTATGCGTCGATCCTGTCGCGCCGCAAGGACACGCCCTACGGAGAGCGCGAGCGCGATTTCCAGGCGTACCGGCGCGGGCGCTACGTCGAGTTCAACCTGGTGTGGGACCGCGGCACGCTGTTCGGCCTGCAATCGGCGGGTCGTACGGAAGCGATCCTGCTGTCGCTGCCGCCGCTGGTGAAATGGCGCTACGACTGGCGTCCGGAGGCCGGCAGCCGCGAGGCGGAGTTGACGGAGCGGTTCCTCGTGGCGCGGGATTGGCTCGAGTGATGCGCCCCTCACCCACGCTGACGGGCACCCTGTCCCCGCGTCCGGGAAGAGGGCAGGGTGAGGGGAGGCGCATGCGGTACGATGCATGACGATGAAGGATTCCGAGCGCTACGAGTCCTTGCACGAGACCTGCGTCGACGGCCAGACGGTGTACGACGGCTCGTTCCTGCACGTGCGCCGCGACCGCGTGCGCCTGCCCGATGGCGGGCAGGCCGTGCGCGAATACGTCGTGCACCCGGGCGCGGTGCTGATCGTGCCCGTGCTCGACGACGGCCGCCTGCTGGTCGAGCGGCAATTCCGCTATCCGCTGCAGCGCGTCTTCCTCGAGTTCCCGGCGGGCAAGATCGACCCGGGTGAGACGCCCCTGCAGACCGCCGCGCGCGAGATGATCGAGGAGACGGGGTACGAAGCGGGACGGCTCGTGCCGCTGTGCGTGCTGCATCCCGTGATCTCCTATTCGACGGAGGCGATCCAGTGCTTCGTCGCCGACGGGCTGCGTCACGTGGGCGCGAGGCTCGATCACGGCGAGTTCCTGGAAATCGAGGTGACGTCGCTCGACGCGCTGCTCGCCGCGCTCGATCGGGGTGAGATCACGGACGCCAAGACCGTCGCCACGCTGCTGCTCTACGCGCGGCGCAACACGGCGCGAGACGAATGAGCGTCGTCGCGCGCAGGCTGGTGATCCGCGGGCACGTGCAGGGCGTGGGCTACCGCTATGCGATGGTGGGCGCGGCACGGCACGCCGGCGTGCGCGGCTGGGTGCGCAACCTGCGCGACGGAAGCGTGGAAGCGTTCGTGCAGGGCGACGGCGCCGCCGTGCTCGCGCTCGTGGCGTGGTCCGAGCGCGGGCCGCCCGGTGCCGACGTGAGCGCGGTCGACGTCGTCGACGCCGAGCCCGACGATGGGTTGACCGGATTCGAGACGCGGCGCGGCGATTAGCGGCTCAAACCGTGGTGCGCGCGCCGTCGGTGTTGAGCGCGCGCAGCCCGCCGGACAGGAACGCGATGAGGCGCTCGCTGCGGCGGCGCTGCATCTGCGGATCGGGCGGCGCGCCGTGCGTGCACCGCGTCATCAGCTCGCGCTCGAACAGCAGGCGGCAATAGCGCAGGCCGCGCGCGAGCTCGTCTTCGCTCGGTGCAGGCAGCGCGCGTCGCAGCGCCTCCAGGCTCGCGCGCTCGACGGCGCCGAAGTGGCGCGTGAAGATCTCGTCGCCGCGGTCGTAGCTCGCCAGCCGGGCGACCACGCAGAGGAAGTTGCGCCACGTGGGATCCGAGCTCGCATCGAGCACCGAGAACGGCTGCCAGAACGACCAGAGCACGTCCTCGACGGTCCATACGCCGCTTCGCTGGACCGCTTCGAGGGCCTCGGACTGCATCTGGATCAGGCGCGGCGCACGCCGCGCGATCGCGTCCTCGATCAGCTGCTCCTTGCTGCCGAAGTGATAATTGAGCAGCGCGACGTGCACGTCGGCGCGTTGCGCGATGAGCCGGTGCGTGAGGACATGGAATCCATGGTCGGCGATCAGCGTCTCCACCGCGTCGAGCAGGCGCTCGCGCGTGTCGTCGCCCCGGCGCGTCGGGGCTGCCTGGGTACCTCGAGTCATTGTCGTTGCTCCTCCCGGCTCGGGGATGGTTGCGTCCTGGCTGTTCTTCATCGCGTCTCGTGTCGAAGCGCTGCACGACACGTGGATGATCGTGCAAAGGCCGGGCGAGCGAAACCGGCCGAGTCCGCTGCCTGATGTAGGAGCGTGCTGACGATGCGCATCACCCTGCCCGCAGCCCGGTTGCGTCGCGTCTCGTGTAGTCCGATTCCGGCGCGACAAACGGACGGCGACGGACAGCCCACGGCAGCGGCCGCCGACAACCTCGCGCGTGAGGGGCACCCGTAATCGCCATGAGCTCGACGGAGCGCGACATGCCGCACCATTTCGCGCTGAAGCTGCGGTCGCTTGCAGCGCGCGTTGCCGGCACGCGTCCCGCGATCTTCCTGCGCCGGGTCGTCGAGGAATGGACTCGTGTCGACGGCACTCACAACGCCGCGGCGCTCGCGTTCTACTCGGTGCTTTCGCTGACGCCGTTCCTGCTGGTGATCGTGGCGATCACCGGCTGGCTGCTCGGCTCCGACGCGGCGACGCGCTACCTGCTGTCGCAGATCTCCAACGTCGCGGGCGCTCAGAGCGGGCAGTTCATCGCGGGCTTGATCGCGGGCGCGCATCCGGCCGCGCTCACGCAAGGGGTGAAGGCGCTGTTCGGGCTCGTCGTCACGCTGGTCGGCGCGACCGCCGTGTTCGCCGAGCTGCAGCACGGCCTCGACCGCGTGTTCGGGTCGCGCGTGTCCGGCGCGTTCGCGCTGGTGCGCACGCGGCTGCTGTCGTTCGGACTGGTCGTGGGCGTCGCGGTGCTGTCGATCGCGTCGCTGATGCTCTCCGCAGCGGTGCACACGATGCTGACGCGCGTGGCGCATGCCAACCTCGGACGCGCGGTGCTCGGCGCGATCACCAACGAGATCGTGTCGTTCGTGGTCCTCGCATGCGCGTTCGCCGCCATCCTGCGGCTGCTGCCGGAACGCCCGCCGCGGCAACGGTCCGCGATCATCGGCGCGCTCACGGCCGCGGCGCTGTTCACCATCGGCAAGTTCGCGATCGGCTGGTATCTCGCGCATTTCGCGCTCACCTCCGCGTACGGCGCGGCGGGCGCGGTGGTCATCGTGATGCTGTGGATCTACTGGTCGAGCGCGCTGTTCTTCGCCGGCGCGGTCGTGGCGAGCGTGGTCGACGGCCGCTGGCGCGAGGCCGACGAAGCGCAGCCGGGGCCGGGCGGCATCGCGTGAAGCTTCAGGCGCCTTCGTCCGCGAACGCGCGCGCGGCGACGAGGTCCTCGACGAGCGTGCGGTACGTCTGCTCGCGCATCTCGTGCGTGGGCGCGCGCAGCGCCGCCGAAGGATGGAAGGTCGCGTACACGCGCGCGCCGCTCGCGTGCGGCAGCGCCTGGCCGCGTGCGTCGCGGATCGCCATCTTGCGCTCCAGCAGCGACGCGAGCGCCGTCGCGCCGAGGGCGACGAGCACGCGCGGGCGCACCTTCGCGATCTCGCCGTCGAGCCACACGTGGCACGCCTCGACCTCGCGCTGCGCCGGTGTCTTGTGGATGCGCCGCTTCCCGCGCGGCTCCCATTTGAAGTGCTTCACGGCGTTGGTGACGTAGACGCGCGACGGCTCGATGCCCGCTTCGGCGAGCGCCTTGGCGAGCAGGCGTCCTGCGGGTCCCACGAACGGCTCGCCCGCGAGGTCCTCCTCGTCGCCCGGCTGCTCGCCCACCAGCATGATGCTCGCGCGCCCCGGTCCGCGGCCGGCCACACCCTGCGTCGCGTTGGCCCACAGATCGCAGCGTCGGCATGCGTCGAGGCGTGCCTTGAGCGGCATGTCCTCCTTGCCGAAATCGCCGCGCCTGGCCATGGCGCGTTGGACCGCATGCTAGGAGGCGGATTCCGTGGTGCGCGCCTCGACGCCGAACACGTCCTTCCACGCCGCGTACGAGGACGCGGCGAGCCACGGCAGAGCGAGCAGGAGCCCGAGGCCATTGGTGACGATGCCGAACAGGAACAGGCCGAGCGACAGCGCGGCATAGATCAGCAGCGGCGCGATGTTGCGCGCGAATGCGCCGACGCTCAGCCGAAGCGACGCGCCGAAGCCCGGGTCGTCGAACAGCGCGATCGGCGCGACGAACGTGAACGGCAGCGACAGCGCCACGCCGGCCGCGACGATCAGCACGATGTCGGTGAGCGACACGCGGTCGTTGAAGGCGGCCGGCTGCAGCAGGTTGAGGTCGGTCAACGCGCCGGCCGTGAGCGCCTGCGCGCCGAACGCCAGCAGGCTCGACACGACGACCGCGGCTTGCGCGCGCGGGGGCGCGCCGAGGATCGCGAGCAGATGGCGCAGGCGCGGCTTGTCGTGCCGGTCCGCGGCGAGGCTCGCGTACAGCAGCGAGCATTCGACCAGCGGCAGCACCACCTGCGACACGATGACGCCGGCGAAGGGAACGAGCGGCAGCAGGAGCTCGACGGCGATGGATGCGCCGGCGAGCGCGGCGAAAACGGCCGGCGATGCGCGCCACAAGCGCATGGCTTCGCGGTACCAGGCGAATGCGTGATCGGCGGGAACGGTGCGCGCCGCTCGCACGCGAGGCGGCGCCGCCGTGCCGGGCGAGGAGGGATCGCTCAACCGTGCGCCCTGCGCGGATCGGTCAAGCGACCTCGCCGAGATACGCGGCGCGCACCTTGGGATCGTGCAGCATGGCGCGCGTCTCGCCGGTGAGCGTGATCTCGCCCGATTCCATCACGTAGCCGCGGTTGCTCACCTCGAGCGCGAGCTTGGCGTTCTGCTCGATCAGCAGCATCGTCACGCCTTCCTTCGAGACCGCCAGGATGGTCTCGAACACCTTCTGAACCATCAGCGGCGCGAGTCCCATGGAAGGCTCGTCGAGCAGCAGCAGGCGTGGCCTGGACATCAGCGCGCGTGCCATCGCGAGCATCTGCTGCTCGCCGCCGGACAGCGTGCCCGCCGTCTGGCGGTGCCGCTCGCGCAGCCGCGGAAACAGCTCGAACACGCGCTCGACGTCCGCGCGCACGCCGGGGCGGTCGGTGCGCGCGTACGCGCCCATCTGAAGGTTCTCCTCGATGGTGAGCGCGCCGAACACCCCGCGTCCTTCCGGCACCATTGCAAGCCCCTTGCGCACGAGCTCGAACGCGGGCTTCCCGGTGACGTCGTCGCCCGCGTAGTGCACGGTGCCCGAGCGCACCGGCAGCAGGCCGCAGATCCCCTTGAGGGTCGTCGTCTTGCCGGCGCCGTTGGCGCCGATGAGGCACACGAGCTCGCCCGGGTCGACGTGCAGGTCGATGCCCTTCACCGCCTGGATGCCGCCGTACGCGACGGCGAGCTTGCGCAATTCGAGAAGCGCGTGCGGCGCGGCCACGTCACGCGCCCTTGAGATTCAGCGCGACGTCGCCGCCGAGATACGCCGCGATCACCTTCGGGTCCTTCTGCACTCGCGCGGCGGGTCCTTCGGCGATCTTGCGCCCGTAGTCGAGCACCAGCACGCGGTCGCACACGCTCATCACGAGCTTCATGTCGTGCTCGATCAGCAGGATCGTCGTGCCGTCGCGGCGGATGTCCTCGAGCAGCGCGCGCAGCGTCGCGGTCTCGGTCGCGTTCATCCCGGCCGCCGGCTCGTCGAGCGCGAGCAGCTTGGGCTCCGTGGCGAGCGCCCGGGCGATCTCGAGCCGGCGCTGGTCGCCGTAGGGCAGGTGCTTCGCGAGGTCGTTGGCGCGGCGCTGGACGCCGACGTACGTGAGCAGCTCGTAGGCACGCCGCTCGATCGCGGCTTCCTCGGCGCGCGTGGCGGCGTCGCGGAAGATGGCGCCGAAGACGTTGGCGCGCGTGCGCACGTGGCGGCCGATCATCACGTTCTCGAGCGCCGAGAGATTGGCGAAGAGGCGAATGTTCTGGAACGTGCGCGCGATCCCGCGCGCGGCGACGTCGTTGGGCTTGAGGCCGGCGAGCGGCTGCCCGTTGAACGTGAAGCGGCCGCCGTCGGCGCCGTAGATGCCGGTCAGCACGTTGAACAGCGACGTCTTGCCCGCGCCGTTGGGCCCGATCAGACCGTAGATCTCGCCGCGCCGGATGACGAAGCTCACCTCGGACAGCGCCTGCACGCCGCCGAAGCGCTTGGTGATGGAATCGGCCTCGAGCAGCACCGCCGCTTCGTTCGTGTCGGTGGTGGCGACGGCGCTCATGTCTCGGCCGCGCTCATGTGCGCTTGGTCTCCAGTTCGCGCTTGCGCAGCGACGACGGCAGCAGGCCCGCGGGCCGGAACAGCATCATCAGCACGAGCGTCAGGCCGAACAGCAGCATGCGAATCACCTCGGGGTCGATCAGGGTGCGCCCGAACAGTTGCCGCTGGACGGGCCCGACGGTGTAGCGCAGCACCTCCGGCGCGAACGACAGCAGCAGCGCGCCGAGCACCACGCCCCAGACGTTGCCCATGCCGCCCAGCACCACCATGGCGAGCACGTTGATCGACTCGACGAGCACGAAGCTCTCCGGGCTGATGAAGCCCTGGATCGCGGAGAACATGCCGCCGGCAATGCCGCCGAACGACGCGCCCATGGCGAAGGCGAGGAGCTTCATGTTGCGCGTGTTGATGCCCATCGCGCGCGCGGCCACCTCGTCCTCGCGGATCGCCTCCCACGCCCGCCCGATGCGCGAGTTCTGCAGGCGCAGGTTCAGGGCGATCACCAGCAGCAGCACGACGAGCAGGAAGTAGTAGTACTTGATCGGCCCGGTGAAGGTGAGGCCGGCGATCGACTGCGTCTGCGAGAAGCTGAAGCCGTCGACGCGGAACGGGTCGATCAGCGTGATGCCCTGCGGGCCGTTGGTGATGTTGACCGGCTGCGACAGGTTGTTCAGGAAGATGCGGATGATCTCGCCGAAGCCGAGCGTGACGATGGCGAGGTAGTCGCCGCGCAGCTTGAGCGTCGGCGTGCCGAGCAGCACGCCGAACACGCACGCCAGCAGCGCGCCCATCGGCAGGATGGCCCAGAACGGCAGGTGAAGATCGAAATGCGGGCTCGCGAGGAGCGCGTAGACGTAGGCGCCGACGGCGTAGAACGCGATGTAGCCGAGGTCGAGCAGGCCGGCGAAGCCGACCACGATGTTGAGGCCCAGCGACAGGAAGATGTAGAGGATCGCGAGGTTGGTGATGCGCACCCACGCCGTGCCGATGCCGGCCAGCGCGAAAGGCAGCGCCGCGAGCGCGATGGCGATCAGCAGCGTGCCGACGCGGGAGGCGGCCGGGTGCTGCCGAAGCGCGAGAATCTGCTCGACCATCGGATGGCCTACGCGCGCTCGCTGACCCGCTCGCCGAGCAGGCCGGAGGGGCGGAAGATCAGCACCGCGATCAGCACGAAGAACGCGAACACGTCCTGGTAATTGCTGCCGAAGAGCGACAGGTTCTGGTCCTGCTGGCAACGCTGCGCGATCGCCACCGACCAGTCGGTGAGCTGGCAAAGATTGGTGAGATCGCCGATGTAGCCCGCGCCGAGCGCCTCGATCACGCCGAGCAGCAGGCCGCCCAGCATCGCGCCCGCGAGGTTGCCGATGCCGCCCAGCACCGCGGCGGAGAAGGCCTTGAGCCCCAGCAGGAAGCCCATCTGGTATTGCGCGATGCCGTAGTAGGTGCCGACCATCACGCCTGCGACGGCGGCGAGGGCGGCACCAATGGCGAACGTCACCGCGATCACGCGATCGATGTCCACCCCCATCAGGCCCGCGATCTGCTGGTTCTGCGCGGTGGCGCGCATCGCCACGCCGAGGCGCGTGCGATAGACCAGCAGGAGCAGCCCGGCCATCATCGCGATCGACGTGCCGATGATGACCATCTGCACGTTGGTGATCGTCGCGCCCGGCGCGAACGGAACCGAGTGCGGCACGACCTTGACGATCTGCGGGAACGCGAGCGGATTGCGGCTCCAGATGATGAGGGCGAGGTGCTGCAGCACGATGGACAGCCCGATCGCGGTGATCAGCGGCGCCAGGCGCGGCGCACGCCGCAACGGCCGGTACGCGACCCGCTCGAGCGCGTAGCCCACGGCCATGCACACCGGTATCGCGACGAGCACGCCGGCGATGACGATCGCGACCGGCGGAAGCCCCGTCCCCGCCGCCACGATGCGCGTGATCACGGTGAACGCGACCATCGCGCCGATCATCACGACCTCGCCGTGCGCGAAGTTGATGAGCTGGATGATGCCGTACACCATGGTGTAGCCGAGCGCGACGATCGCGTACACGCTGCCCAGCGTCAGGCCGTTGACGAGCTGCTGGATGAAGATGTCCACGGGGGAGAAGGCGAGTGGCGGGCCGCACTGCAGCACCGGCGCCGGCATTGTGCTAGGCGGCGCGTGGCGCGACAAGACTTGACGGGCGTGCCGCGAATGCCACCAAGGCCGTCGGCGCCGGGGCAGCGACGGGCAGCGCGCAAGAGCTCCCGGGCCGCAACCGCGCTCCTGCCGGTGCCCGGCAGGCAGACGCGGCGTCGACCCACCGACGCCCGTGCCCGCCACCCGCGACGGACCGGCGCCGCGAAAACGAAGCGGCGCCCGAAGGCGCCGCCGTCGTTTCTACAGCCGGGACGCTATTTCTTCGGTGCCTCCGCCGGGGCAGGCGTCGAGCTCGCGGTCGGCGCCTGCGCAGCCGGTGCGCCCGTCGCGCCGGCCGACGCGAGGTCCACCTTCTGCGTCTTGCCCGCCTTCACGATCGCCACCGGATCCACCTTGCCGCCGTGGAGCTGGAAGATCGTGACCTCGGCGTCCTTGCGGTCGCCTTTCTCGTCGAACTCGATGTGGCCGGTGGCGCCGTCGAAGCTGATCTTGTGCAGCTCGTCGACGACCTTCGCCGGATCCGTCGAGTCGGCCTTCTGCATGGCGGCGATCATCACGTTGGTCGCGTCGTAGTAGAACGGCGCGTACTGCTTCACCTCGCCGAACTTCTTGGTGAAGGCGTCGGTGAACGCCTTCGACGCCATCTGCGTCGGGATGCCCGCCTGCGAGCAGTACATGCCTTCGGAGGCGGAGCCCGCCAGCTTGTTCATCTCGGCGGTGCATGCGCCGTCGCCGAACGTGAACACCGCCTTGATGCCGAGCTCGCGCGCCTGCTTGAGCATGGGGCCGCCGGTGGCGTCCATGCCGCCGTAGAACACGGCGTCGGGATTGCGCCCCTTCATCTTGGTCAGGATCGCCTTGAAGTCGGTCGCCTTGTCGTTGGTCTTCTCGCGCGTGACGACCTGCACGCCGGCGGCCTTGAGCGTCTTCTCGACCTCGTTCGCGAGGCCCTCGCCGTACGCCGTCGCGTCGTCGGCGATCGCGACCTTCTTGACCTTGAGCTCCTGCGCGATGTAGGTCGCGATGGCCGGGCCCTGCTGGTCATCGCGGGCGACCGTGCGGAAGATGTCCTTGAAGCCCTGCTCGGTGAGCTTCGGGTTCGTCGCCGAGCCCGAAATCATCGGAATGCCGGCCTGGTTGTAGACCGCGGACGCCGGGATCGTCACGCCCGAGTTGAGGTGGCCGATCACGCCGGCGACCTTCGCGTCGACGAACTTCTGCGCGATCGTGGGACCGAGCTTCGGGTCGGCCTGGTCGTCCTCGCTCTGCATCTCGAACTTCACGACCTTGCCGCCGATCTTGATCTTCTTGTCGTTGGCCTCGTCGATGGCGAGGTGCACGCCGTTCTCGTCGTCCTTGCCGAGGTGCGCGATGCCGCCGGTCAACGGACCGGCGTGGCCGATCTTGACGGTCATCGTCTCCTCGGCCGGGGCGGCCGGCGCCGCGCTCGTCTTGGCGTCGCTCTTGGTTTCGGTTTTCTCGCCACAGCCGTAGACCGTGACCAGCGCGGCCGCGACGAGCGTCAGGCCGAGCTTGCGGGAAATCAGCATTGCGAACCTCCGTGGGGTGGGGTGAGACAGGTAGCTGGGCATTATTTAGTTGGCGCCCACCGGTGTCAATGCGCGCCAAACGCGTGCGACAATGCGACCCTCGCGAGCTGCGGCTCGTCGCAGCCAGGCGCGTTCTGTCGCGCCGCGGTTGCCTCGTCATGCGCCGGTGCTATCGTCCGACCGCTTCGCGCGCTGAATCCGAACGCCTGCTGCCGGGCATCCAACCCGGCGCCAAGAAGCGTCCCGACAGGACGCAAGGGAGATTCGATGTCACGTGGGCTCACCCGGCGTCGGGCGATCGGCGGTCTCGTGGTGCTCCTGCTCGTCGGCGCGCTGGCGAGCGCCGTCGCCCTGCGCGCCGCCCGCAAGGCGAGCGAAGGCAACGACCTCGCCAAGGGTGCGCCGGTCGCGCTGCAGTTCACCCCCTCCGATCTCACGCACGTCGAAGCGACGCCGCTCGCGCGCTGGCTGCCCGTGTCCGGCACGCTGCAGCCGGTGCGGCAGGCGATCGTCAAGGCCAAGGTCGCGGGCGACGTGAAGCAGGTCACCGTGCGCGAAGGCGAGAGCGTGCGCGCCGGCCAGGTGCTGGCGCGGATCGACACCACCGACCTCGAAGCGAAGCTCGCCGACCGCATCGGCGCGCTGGAAAGCGCCAGGGCGCAGCTCGCGCTGGCCGAGAAGACCCGCTCGATGAACGTGCGGCTGCTCAACGACAAGTTCATCTCGCAGAACGCGTTCGACAGCGCCGAGTCGAGCTTCAACGTCGCACGGGGCAACGTGAAGTCCATGGAGGCGCAGGTCCAGCTCGCGCGCAACGCCCTCAAGGACGCCGACGCGGTGTCGCCGCTCAACGGCATGGTGGCGAGGCGTCACGTGCAACCCGGCGAGAAGGTGCCCATGGAGGCGCCGCTGGTCACCGTGGTGGACCTGACCGATCTCGAGGTGCAGGCGCTGGTTCCTGCCATCGACGTGCCGGAGCTCCGCATCGGCATGCCCGTCCAGCTCACCGTCGACGGCTTCGGCGACCGCCGCTTCACCGGGCGCGTGGAGCGCATCAATCCGTCGACCGAGGCGGGCACGCGCGCCATCCTCGTCTACGTCGCGCTTTCCAACCAGGACGCGACGCTTCGCGCCGGGATGTTCGCCACCGGGCGGATCGCGCTGGCCGCGAGCGCGCCCGCGCCCACGCTGCCGATCGCGGCGATCCGCACCGAGGCCGGGCAGAACTATGTCTGGGTCATCGACAAGGGCAAGCTCACGCGCCGCATCGTGATGCTGGGACGGCGTGACGAGGCGAGCGGCCGCGTGGAGCTGCGCACGCCGCTCGCCGGCGACGTCCCGGTGCTCGCCGCGAAGTTCGACAACCTCAAGGACGGCGCGCCGGCGCTCGTCAAGGCGCCGACGTCCTCGCAGGACGCACGCGCGCCCAGGCCCGCGGGCACGGTCTGAGGCAGGCACGCGCGATGTGGATCACCCGCGTCAGCATCAGGAACCCGGTCTTCGCCACCATGGTGATGATCGGCATCACCGTGCTCGGGCTGTTCTCGTACGTGCGCCTGCGCGTCGAGCAGATGCCCGACACGAACCTGCCGTTCGTGTTCGTCCTGACGCAGTACCCCGGCGCCTCGCCCGAAGCGGTCGAGGTCGACGTCACCAAGCCCATCGAATACGCCGTCAATCAGGTCGCGGGCGTCAAGCTGATCCGCTCCAACTCGACGGAGGGCCAGAGCGGCGTCTACGTCGAGTTCCGCCTCTCCGCCGACATCAACCAGGCGATCCAGGACGTGCGCGACAAGATCGCCACCGTGCGTCCCGCCTTTCCCAAGGACGTGAAGGACCCGCTGGTCGTGCGCGCCGACCAGGAGAACAGCCAGCCGGTGGTGCAGCTCGCGGTGATGTCCGAGAACGTGGGCCTGCGCGAGCTGACGTCGCTCACCGACCAGACCATCGTCAAGGCGCTGGAGAACCTGCCCGGCGTGGCGCGCGTGAACGTCAACGGCCGCGTCACGCGCCAGATCCTCATCCAGATCAGGCCGGAGGCGCTGACCGCCCTCGGCATCGGCGTCGACCAGGTGATCACCGCCGTTCAGAACGCGAACCAGGACGTTCCCGCGGGCCGGCTCACGCGCGGCGTGACCGATTCGGTGGTGCGCATCGAGGGCAAGATCAAGGACCCCGCGCAGTTCGGCCGCATCATCGTCGCGCAGCAGGGCGGCGGACCGGTGTACCTGAACCAGGTCGCGGACGTGATCGACGGCGAGAAGGACATGGACTCCATCTCGCGCATCAACGGGCGGCCCGCCATCTCGCTCGACGTGCAGAAGGCGCAGGACGCCAACATCATCGAGACCGCCGAGAACGTGAAAGCGGCGGTCGCCGACCTGAAGGGACGCATCCCCTCGGACGTCGAGGTGCGCGTCGTCTACTCGACCGCCGACGCGGTGGAGCGCAGCGTCGCGCGCGTGAAGAGCACGATCGTCGAGGGCGCCATGCTGACGATCCTGATCGTGTTCCTGTTCCTGCACAGCTGGCGCAGCACCATCATCACCGGCCTGACCCTTCCGCTCGCGGTGGTCGCGACGTTCATCGCCCTCAACGCCTTCGGCTTCACGCTCAACTTCCTCACGCTGATGGCGCTGTCGCTGTGCATCGGCCTGCTGATCGACGACGCCATCGTGGTGCGCGAGAACATCGTGCGCCACCTGTCGATGGGCAAGGACCACGTGCGCGCCGCGCGTGAAGGCACCGACGAGATCGGCCTGGCCGTCATGGCGACCACGTTCGCGATCGTGGCCGTGTTCGTGCCGATCGCCTTCATGCAGGGCCTCATCGGCCGCTTCTTCTTCCAGTTCGGCATCACCGTCGCCGTCGCCGTGCTGGTGTCGCTTTTCGTAAGCTTCACGCTCGACCCGATGCTGTCGTCGGTGTGGCACGACCCGCCGGGGTCGCGCTTCTCGAAGGTGCCGTGGCTCGAGCGCTTCATGGACGGGGTCGAGAAGGTGATCGACTGGGTGCATCGCGTCTACGGCGTGATCCTCGGGTGGGCGCTCGACCACCGCAAGTCGGTGCTCGCGATCGCGCTGCTCACGTTCGTCGGCAGCCTCTTCATCGTCCCGCTGGTCGGCACCGAGTTCATCCCCGAAGCGGACCAGAGCTTCATCTCCCTTCGCCTGAACACGCCGGTGGGGTCGAGCCTCGAGTACACCAACGGCAAGGTGCTCGAGGTCGAGCAGGCGGTGAAGGCGATCCGCGAGGTCCAGCTCGTGATCACGACCGTCGGCACCGAGGACGGCCGCAACTACGCGCGCGTGAACCTGCGCCTGTCCGAGCCGACCGCGCGGTCGCGTACGCAGAAGGACATCGAGAAGAGCGTGCGCGAGATCGTGCGGCCGATTCCCGGCATCGAGCTCGCGCTCGGCTTCGACCGGCCCGTGTGGGTGAACCTGCTGGGGCCCGATCCCGAGACGATGACGCGGCTCATCAACGAGTTCGCGGCGAAGGTGGCGAAGGTGCCGGGCATCGCGGACCTCGAGGTGTCCGAGAAGGCGCGCAATCCCGCGTTGTCGATTCGTCTCAACAACGACCAGGCGGCCGAGCTCGGCATCAGCGTGCAGCAGGTCGGGGCGACGATCCGGCCTCTCATCGCGGGCGACACGGTGAGCTACTGGCTCGGGCCGGACGGGCAGAACTACGAAGTGAACGTGCAGCTCTCGAAGGACCGCCGGCAGCTCGCGTCCGACCTGGGCAACGTGTACCTGTCGACCAACAAGCGCGGTCCCGACGGCGCGCTGCGCATGGTGCCGCTGCGGCAGGTCGCCGACATCGTGGAGTCGACCAGCCCGCAGATCGTCAAGCGGCAGGAGCTGCAGCGCCGGGTCGCGCTGTACGCCAACGTGCAGGGCCGGCCTTCTGGCGACGTCAATGCGGACGTCGAGAAGATCATGAAGGCCACCGACCTTCCGCCGGGCTATCGCTTCGACGTCGGCGGGCAGGCGAAGGACATGAAGGAGTCGTTCCAGGCCGCGCTCGCGGCGCTCGGGCTTGCGATCATCTTCATCTACCTGATCCTCGCGTCGCAGTTCGCGAGCTTCACGCAGCCCGTCGCGATCATGGCGTCGCTGCCGTTCTCGCTGATCGGCGTGTTCCTCGCGCTGCTCTTCACCGGGACGACGCTCAACATCTTCTCGATGATCGGCTTCATCATGCTGATGGGGCTCGTGACCAAGAACGCGATCCTGCTCGTCGATTTCGCGAATCGCGCGCGGCGCGCGGGCAGCCCGCTGCGCCAGGCGCTGCTCGACGCCGGGCAGGTGCGGCTGCGTCCCATCCTCATGACCACCGCCGCCATGATCGGCGGCATGCTGCCGCTCGCGCTGGGCATCGGCGAGGGCGGCGAGACGCAGGCGCCCATGGGCCGCGCGATCATCGGCGGCGTGATCACCTCGACGCTGCTCACGCTCGTCGTCGTCCCGGTGATCTACACCTATCTCGACGGCTGGACCATGCGCATCAAGGCGCGACGCGAGCGCCGGCGCGCGATTGCGCGGGCGGCCGCGAGCGCGCCGGATGCGACGACGGTGGCTGACGATTAGCTAACCCCTCCCCCATTGACGCGCATAACTATACATCCGTATAGTTACCCCCATGCCGCGTCCCTCGCGCAACGTCGACGCGGCCCTGCTCGAGGCGGGCCGTGCGCTGTATCCCGGCACGGGCGTCGCCCGGCTGTCGGTGCGCAAGGTGGCGGAGCATGCCGGCGTGAACCTCGGCATGTTCCACTACCACTTCGGCTCGAAGGAGGCGTTCGTGCGTGCGCTGCTGCAGCAGCTCTACGACGGCATGTTCGCCGACCTGACGCTCGCGGCCGGCTCCGATCGGCGGCCGGTCGAGGCGCTGCGCGCGGCCATGAACGTGCTTGCGCGCTTCGTGCGCGACAATCGCATGCTGTTGAGGCGGCTGCTGACCGACGCGCTCAACGACGAGCCGATTGCGCTTGCGTTCGTGCGCGCGAACCTTCCGCGGCACATCGGCGTCGTTGCCGCGCTCATCGAGGCCGGGCAGCGCGCCGGCGCGCTGAAGCCCGTGGTGCCCCGCCAGGCGCTCGCGTTCGTGGCGGGCGGCGTGGGGGCGCCGATTCTCCTCGGAAGCGTGCTCTCCGAGCGCGACGGCGTGCCCGAAGGCCTGCGGCGCAGCTTCCAGAGGGACGTCGTTTCCGATCGCGCGCTGGCCGAGCGCGTCGACCTCGTGCTCGCGGGCCTCTCGCGCTCGGCGCCGGCCCGGACGCGCACGCGATGATGCGGGCGTCGCTCGCGCTCGCGTTGACGCTGCTCGCGGCGTGCAGCGACGCGCCGCCGCCCGGCTATGCGGGCTACGTCGAAGCGGAATACGTGCGCGTGGGCGCCCCGATCGCGGGTGCCCTCGCGAAGCTCTCCGTGCAGCGCGGCGACACGGTGCAGCCGAATGCGCCGCTGTTCGCGCTCGAAAGCGAAAGCGAGCGCGCGGCGCGTGCCGAGGCGGAAGCGCAGGTGCAGCGCGCGAGCTCGACGCTCGCGAACCTGGAGAAGGCGCGGCGTCCGCCGGAGATCGCGGCGGCGCGCGCGCAGCTCGCGCAGGCGCAGGCTTCGTTGCGCCAGAGCGAAGCCGACCTCGTGCGCGTGCAGAAGCTCGTGGCCGACAAGTTCCTCGCGCCACAACGGCTTGACGAGGCGCGCGCGACGCGGGACCGCGACGGCGCGCGCGTGCGCGAGCTCGATGCGCAGGTCGAGCTGACGCACATGCCTGCGCGCACCGACGAGATCGCGGCCGCGCGTGCCGACCTCAAGGCTGCAACCGATACCCTCGCGCAGGCGCAATGGCGTCTCGATCAGAAGACGCAGACCGCGCCGGTCGCGGGACTGGTCAACGACACGTTGTATCGCCCCGGCGAATGGGTCGCGGCGGGCGCGCCCGTCGTCTCCATTCTGCCGCCGGGCAACGTCAAGATCCGCTTCTATGTGCCCGAGCCCGTGCTCGCCTCGCTGCGCATCGGCGCGCCCGTCAGCGTGCGCTGCGACGGATGCGGCGCCGCGATCGCCGCGAAGATCAGCTTCATCGCGCCGCAGGCCGAGTTCACGCCGCCCGTGATCTACAGCCGCGAGAATCGCGCGAAGCTCGTGTTCCTGGTGGAGGCGCACCCGGATGCGGCGAACGCCGCGCTGCATCCGGGCCTTCCGGTCGAGGTCGCGCTCGTGAGCAACGCGTCATGAGCGAGGCCGCCATCGACGTGCGTCACCTCACCAAGCGCTTCGACGGCCGCACGGTGGTCGACGATTTCTCGATCACGGTCGCGCGCGGCCTGATCTTCGGCTTCCTGGGCCCCAACGGCAGCGGCAAGACGACCACCATCCGCATGCTCTGCGGGTTGCTCCGCCCGGACGCGGGCGAGGGCACGTGCCTCGGCTACGACATCGTGCGCGAGGCCGACGCCATCAAGCGCAACGTCGGCTACATGACGCAGCGCTTCAGCCTCTACGAGGACCTTTCGATCGAGGAGAACCTCGATTTCATCGCGCGCGTCTACGCGGTGCGCAACCGGCGCGAAGCGGTGAAGGACGCGCTCGAGCGCCTCGGCCTCACCGCGCGGCGCAAGCAGCTCGCGGGCACGCTGTCGGGCGGCTGGAAGCAGCGCCTCGCGCTTGCCGCCTGCCTGCTGCACGAGCCGCGGCTCCTGCTCCTCGACGAGCCCACGGCGGGCGTCGATCCGAAGGCCCGTCGCGATTTCTGGGAGCACATCCACGACCTGGCCGCGGAGGGCATGACGGTTCTCGTGAGCACGCATTACATGGACGAGGCGGAGCGCTGCCATCAGCTCGCCTACCTCGCCTACGGCCGGCTGCTCGTGCAGGGCACCGCGGAGGAGGTGATCGCGCACTCGGGCCTCGCGACCTATGTCGTCAACCCGCGCGAGGCGGGCGACGAGCGCGGGCTGGCGATGCTTGGGCGGCGACTGCGCGAGCGTCCCGCGGCCGAGACGATCGTCCCGTTCGGCAACACGCTGCACGTGTCCGGGCACGACGCGAGCGCGCTCGGCGATGTGCTCCGCGCGGACGCGCCGGCGGACCGGTTCGAGGTCGAGCCGGTCGAGCCCTCGCTCGAGGACGTGTTCATCAGCCTCATGCAGGACGCGCGCGACAATGTCCAGTAGCGACGTATGAGCCCCGCCGAGCCGCCCCAAGGCACGAATTCCGTCCCCTCGGGGGGCAGCGCAGCGGCGAAGCCGCAAGCGTGGGGGAAACACTTCTCGGTCGCGCGCTTCACGGCCATCGCGCTCAAGGAATTCGTGCAGATGCGCCGCGACCGGCTGACCTTCGCGATGATCGTCGGCGTGCCGATCCTGCAGCTCGTGCTGTTCGGCTACGCCATCAACACGGATCCGAAGGCGCTGCCGACCGCGTTGGTGGACCACGACCGCAGCGATCTCACGCGCAGCATCGCGCAGGGCATCGTCAATACCGGCTATTTCGCGATCGCGGCCACGCCCGCCGGTGAAAGGGAAGCCGACCGCATGCTCGCGCGCGGCGACATCCAGTTCGAGCTGGTGTTCCCGTCCGACTTCACGCGTCGGCTGCTGCGCGGCGAGCGGCCCGATGCGCTGCTCGCCGCCGACGCGACGGATCCCGCGGCGACCGGCAACGCGCTCGCATCGCTCGGCCAGCTCGGCGCCCAGGTCCTCGCGCACGACCTGTACGGGCCGCTGGCGCCGCTCGCCGGGGCGCCGGGCGCATTCGCGTTCAACCTACAGCGCCGCTACAACCCCGAGGGCATCACGCAGTACAACATCGTGCCGGGGCTGCTCGGCGTGATCCTGCAGATGACCATGGTGATGATGACCGCCTTCGCGGTGACGCGGGAGCGCGAGCGCGGCACGTTCGAGAACCTGCTCGCCACGCCGGCGCGGCCGCTGGAGGTGATGACAGGCAAGATCGTGCCCTACATCGTGGTGGGCTTCCTGCAGGCGGGCATCATCCTCGGCGCCGCGAAGCTCCTGTTCGACGTGCCGATGCAGGGCAGCCTGCTGCTGCTGCTCGGCGCGATGACCCTGTACATCGCCTCGCTGCTCGCGATGGGGTTCACCATCTCGACGCTCGCGCGCAACCAGCTCCAGGCGATGCAGATGACGTTCTTCTTCTTCCTGCCGTCGCTGCTGCTGTCCGGCTTCATGTTTCCGTTTCGCGGAATGCCGGGCTGGGCGCAGGGCCTGGGCGAAATATTCCCCCTCACGCACTTCCTGCGCATCGTGCGCGGGGTGCTGCTGAAGGGCAACGGCGGTGCCGAGACCTGGCCGAGCCTCGTGCCGATCGCCGCCTTCATGCTGGTCGCCGCGGTGGTCGCGCTGCTGCGTTATCGGCGCACGCTGGATTGAATCCGCCCGGCGCCGTGGAAGCATCTGATGAGGGGCCGCTTCGCTATAATGAAAAGCTCGATTGCCGACGGGTTCTTGAGGTCCAATGGCCGAGGTCGATTTCGACTACGAGC
>DASXAF010000065.1:0-5799 GCA_036406955.1 Casimicrobiaceae bacterium | reverse complement strand
ACGTCGCAAGCACGGCGCACGTGCAGAGCGCCATGCCGACCACCCACGCCAGCGCGCGGCGCGACGGTTGGAGCGTGACGTGAACGGCGGGCGGCAGGCGCATGCGCGCATGTGAACATGCCCGTGCACACCGGCGCGATCGGCCGGAATGCCTAGATCGAGAGACCGGTTTACGGACGACACTGGGTCCCTGCTTTCGCAGGGACGACGGCTACGCCGCCACTTTCGCAGGGACGACGGCTACGCCGCCACTTTCGCAGGGACGACGGCTACGCGGCTGCTTTCGCAGGGATGACGGCGGACGCGCCGTTACCTCGGCGCCTTTCCCGCGAGCATCAGCCACGTCTCCACGACCGTATCGGGATTGAGCGACATGCTCTCCATGCCCTGCTCGACCAGCCACTTGGCGAGGTCGGGATGATCCGACGGTCCCTGGCCGCAGATGCCGACGTAGGCGTGCTTGCGACGGCACGCGTCGATGGCGAGCTTCAGCATCGCCTTGACCGCAGGATCGCGCTCGTCGAAGGTCGACGCGATCGGCCCGCCACTGTCGCGATCGACGCCGAGCGTCAATTGCGTCAGGTCGTTGCTGCCGATCGAGAAGCCGTCGAAGTGCTCGAGAAAGTCGTCGGCGAGCACCGCATTCGACGGCAGCTCGCACATCATGATCACGCGCAAGCCGTTGTGCCCGCGCTGGAGGCCGTTCTGCTTGAGCAATTCGTTCACCTGCGTCGCTTCGTCGAGCGTGCGCACGAACGGGATCATGATCTCCACGTTGGCGAAGCCCATGTCGTCGCGAACGCGCTTCATCGCCTGGCACTCGAGCGCGAAGCAGTCGTAGAACTGCGGCGCGATGTAGCGCGAGGCGCCGCGGAACCCCAGCATGGGGTTCTCCTCGTGCGGCTCGTAGCGGCTGCCACCGAGAAGGTTCTGGTACTCGTTGGACTTGAAGTCCGACAACCGCACGATGACCTTCTTCGGGAAGAACGCGGCCGCGATCGTCGCGACGCCTTCCGCGATCTTGGCGACGTAGAACTCGGTGGGCGAGGCGTACGCCGCGGTGCGCGCCTCGATCTCCGCGCGCAGATCGGCCGGCTGCTGCGCGAGCTCGATCAGCGCCTTGGGATGGATGCCGACGTTCTTGTTGATGATGAATTCCAGGCGCGCGAGGCCCACGCCTTCGTTCGGCAGGCGGCGAAACTCGAACGCGAGCTCGGGATTGCCGACGTTCATCATGAGCTGGGTGGGAATCGAAGGCATGCGATCGAGCGCCACGTCGACCGTCTCGACCTCGAGCAGCCCGGCGTACACGTGGCCGGTGTCGCCTTCGGCGCACGACACGGTTGCCTCGCTGCCATCGGCGATGGTCTGGGTGGCATCGCCGCAGCCGACCACGGCCGGAATGCCGAGCTCGCGCGCGATGATCGCGGCGTGGCACGTGCGCCCGCCGCGATTGGTGACGATGGCCGCGGCGCGCTTCATCACGGGCTCCCAATCGGGATCGGTCATGTCGGTGACGAGAACGTCGCCCGCCTGCACGCGCTCGATCTCGCGCACCGAGCGCACCACGCGCACGCTGCCCTGCCCGACCTTCTGCCCGATCGCGCGCCCGCTCGCGAGCACCTCCGAGCGGCTCTTCAGGCGGAACCTGCGCAGCTCGTTCGCGCTGGCGCGAGACTTCACCGTCTCGGGGCGAGCCTGAAGGATGTAGAGCTTGCCGTCCGCTCCGTCGCGGGCCCACTCGATGTCCATCGGACGGCCGTAATGGCCCTCGATCGCAACGGCATGGCGCGCGAGCTCTTCCACCTCGGCGTCGGCGATGGAGAAGCGGCTGCGCAAGCTCTCGGGAACCTGCTCGGTGTGCGTCGAGCGCCCGGCGCGCGCCTCGTTCCCGAGCACCATGCGCGTCGCCTTGCTGCCGACGCTCTTGCGCAGGATCGCGGGCCGCCCGGCGGCGAGGTTCGGCTTGTAGACGTAGAACTCGTCGGGATTCACCGCGCCCTGCACGACCGTTTCGCCGAGACCGTACGACGCGGTGATCAACACGACCTGGTCGAAGCCCGACTCGGTATCGAGGGTGAACATCACGCCCGCAGCGCCCGTGTCCGCCCGCACCATGCGCTGGACGCCCGCCGACAGCGCGACGTCGGCGTGCACGAACCCCTGGTGCACGCGATACGAAATGGCGCGGTCGTTGTAGAGGGAGGCAAAGACCTCCTTCATCGCATGAAGAACGTTTTCCAAGCCATTGATATTGAGATACGTTTCCTGCTGACCTGCAAAGGACGCTTCCGGCAGGTCCTCTGCCGTGGCCGACGATCGCACCGCCACGGCCGCGTCCGGTGCATCCGCCATGAGCGCCCGATACGCGGCGGCGACGTCGCGCTCGAGCGCCGGCGGCAGCGGTGCCGCGAGCACCCATTCCCGAATGTCGCGACCGGCCTTGGCGAGCGCCGCGACATCCTCGACGTCGAGTGCCGTCAGGCGCTCGTCGATGCGCACGGCCAGGCCCTCATGTGCGAGGAACTCGCGAAACGCGTCGGCCGTCGTGGCGAAGCCGCCCGGCACGCGAATCCCCGCCGCGGCGAGATTGCCGATCATCTCGCCGAGCGACGCGTTCTTGCCGCCGACGCGGTGGACGTCGCTCATGCGCAAGCGATCGAAGGGAATGACGCGCACCGTCTCGTTCATCGAAGCCTCGGGAATGGATGCGAAGGGCGGCCCGCTCGGGGCGCGCGATGCAACCGGGGGATGCCGCTATTCTAGCGTGGCGCGCATGCGCGCCTCGGCCGCGCATGGCCGAGCGGTCGTGCGACCCCCAGCGATTTGCGGATCAGCTCTGGCCGTTGCTGGGCAGCGAAACGCCCGCGTCGGCTTCGAGGTCGGCTGCGTCGTCGCCCGCCGCAGGCGCGGTGAGATCGACCGGGCCCGTCGCGCCGCGTTGCCGACTGCGCACCGCACGGCGCAGGTTGCGGTACAGGTCGGGGTGCGACTCCTTGAGATAGCTGATGATCTCGAAGTCGATGCGCTTCACCTGCGACAGGTCGATCTGCTCGACGTGCACGAGCCGCAGCAGCTCCTTCACGGGACGCGGCATCTCGCGCCCGCTTTCGTAACGCGAGCCGCCGCTTTGCGTGACGCCGATCTGCGTCCAGAACTGCTCCTGATTCATGCCCAGGCGCCGCCGGATCTCACGCGGATTGAGGACGCGATCGAGAATCTTCACGTGTGCTCCGTGACGTAGTGCCGCGCGGCACGGGCTGTCACTTCCCGCGCAAGCACGTCCTATACCAATGGCATATATTTCACCACAACCGCATGCGCGCGCAAGGGGCACCGACGGACGGCGCGCGAAACGGCACGAATTTCCTGTAACCGTCGCGCCGTTACAACGCGTCGTGTGCGAACGGTTCGCGGCCCGCCGGGCAGTAGAATCGCAGGCAAACCGATGCTTCGCTACGACCTCCACTGCCATTCCACCCGCTCGGACGGTCTGCTCGAGCCCCGCGAAGTGGTCCGGCGCGCCGCGGCACGCGGTGTCGACGTGCTCGCATTGACCGACCACGACCAGGTGTCCGGGATCCCCGAGGCACGCGAAGCAGCCGCAGGCACGGCGCTCGCGCTCGTGCCGGCGGCCGAGCTCTCGGTGAGCTGGGAACAGCACACGATCCACGTGGTGGCGTTGCGCATCGATCCGGACAACGAGACGCTCGTGAACGGGCTTGCGCGGGTGCGCAGCGGCCGCGATGCACGGGCGCGGCGCATCGCCGCGGCGCTCGAGGCCGCCGGCATTCCCGGCGCGCTCGAAGGCGCGATGAGGCACGTCACCAACGAGCAGCTCATCTCGCGCAGCCATTTCGCGCGCTATCTCGTCGAGCGCGGGGTCTGCAAGGACATACAGCAGGTGTTCAAGCGTTATCTCACCCCCGGCAAGCCCGGCTACGTGCCTCATGCATGGGCCACCATGGGGGAGGCCCTCGACTGGATTCGCGTCGCCGGCGGCCAGGCCGTGCTCGCGCATCCGGGACGCTACAACGTGACGGCGTCGGGCCTGCGCCGTTTGATCACCGAATTCCGCGACTGCGGCGGCGCGGGACTCGAAGTGCTGTCGCCGTCGCACACCCAGGCGCAGGTTGCGGAGCTCGGCGGGCTGGCGCGGGCGTTCGGCCTGCGCGCATCCTGCGGCTCGGACTATCACGGCCCGGGCGAAAGCCGGCTCGACCTGGGCGACCTGCCGCCGTTGCCCGCGGGCCTCACCCCGATCTGGGCGGATTGGTGATGGGCGCGACCCGCCGGACGGTCTTCTTCATCTCCGATCGTACCGGCATCACGGCGGAGATGCTCGGCAACAGCCTGCTCACGCAGTTCGACGAGTTCCAGTTCCAGCGCATCACCATTCCCTTCGTCGATTCGCAGGACAAGGTCGCCGAGGCGGTGCGCCAGGTGAACGCGACCGCGGCGAGCGAAGGCCGCCGGCCCATCGTCGTCAGCTCGGTCGTCGACGACGCGATGAGCGAGCAGATCCGTCGCGAGGCGAACGCGCTCACGCTGGACCTGTTCCAGGTGTTCATCGCCCCGCTCGAAAGTGAGCTCGGCGCCAAGAGCTCGCACGCGGCGGGACGCTCGCACGGCATCGCGAACAGCCACGAGTATTTCGCGCGCATGGAGGCGATCACCTTCACCCAGGCGCACGACGACGGCGCGCAGACGCGCGATCTCGACAAGGCGCAGGTGATCCTGGTCGGCGTGTCGCGCTGCGGAAAGACGCCGACCTCGCTCTATCTCGCGCTGCAGTTCGGGATACGCGCGGCGAACTTTCCGCTCACGCCGGACGACTTCGCGGACCGCCGGCTACCGGCCTCCGTGCTGCCGTTTCGCGAGCGCTGCTTCGGCCTCACGATCCAGCCGGAGCGCCTGCGCGAGATACGCGAGGAGCGGCGTCCCGGCAGCAAGTACGCCATGCTCGACAATTGCCGCTACGAAATACGCGAAGCCGAGAACCTCATGCAGCAGCACGGCATTCCGATGCTCGACACGACCACCAAGTCGATCGAGGAGATCGCCACGACGGTGCTGCATCGGGCGAAGCTGTCGCGGCACATCTACTGACCGATGCCATAGAAGCGCCGCGCGTTGCCGCCCAGCACGGCATCGCGCGCCGCGGCGTCGTGCGTGGCGAGCAGCGCGTCGGTGGCGGCCGACCAGCGGGCGAATCCGCCGTTGAGCTCCACCACCGGCCAGTCGCTGCCCCACATCATGCGGCCTGCGCCGAAGCACTCGAACAGATGCTCCACGTAGGGACGCAGCGCATCGAGCGTCCAGCCCGGCGCCGCTTCGGTGACGAGGCCGGACAGCTTGCAGAAGACGTTGGGGTGCGCAGCCGCCCCACGCACGAGGCCGCCCCACGGCTCCCATTGCCCTTCGGCAATGTTCGGCTTCGCGCCATGATCGATCACCGCGCGCAGGTCGGGATGGCGATCGAGCATGCGCAGGAGCGCCGGCAATTGCGGCGGCTTGACGAGCGCGTCGAAGCGCAGGCCCAGGCCGGGCAGGGTCTCGAGCGCGCGCGCGACGCGCGGGCGAATGATCCACGCCGGGTCGGCAATGTCCTGCAGCATCGGGCGGATGGATTTCAGCAGGGGATCGGCGGCGAGCTCGGCGAGCGTGTCGACGGCTTCGTCGGCGTCGAGGTCGACCCAGCCGACCACGGCGCGGACACGTCCCGCGCTGCGCCGCGCGACGTCGAGCAGGAAGCGCGTCTCCGCGAGCGTCGGCGCCGCCTGGACGAGCACGCTCACG
>DASXAF010000064.1:0-5820 GCA_036406955.1 Casimicrobiaceae bacterium | reverse complement strand
TGCTGCTGCAGCGTGCGGCCGCGCTCGTAGCGCATGACCATGTAGACGGTCTCGTTCGCGCGGAAGAAATTCAGCACCCGCACGACGTTCGGGTGATTGATCTTCGCGAGTGCGCGGCCTTCCTCGAAAAAGCACTTCATGCCGTAGCGGAAGGACGTGAGGTTCTCCGCCGACGACGCGCGCACGATGTCGCCCTCGGTGCGCAGCACGAGCGACGACGGCAGGTATTCCTTGATCGCGACCGGCGCGCCCGTCTCGTCGAATGCGCGATAGACGATCGAGAACCCGCCCCGGCTGATCTGGCGATCGATCCGGTAGTTGAGCAGCTGATAGCCGCCGGGCAGGGCTTGGTTGGTGACGGGCATTGCAGCGTCGAGGACGGGCGCCGGACTTGAGCGTGGACTTCCGCACCGCAATTCGCGTGCCAGGCACGGGAATTCGCCTTGCGTGAGGGCCCGATAACGCATACATTGTCTCGATGCCCAGCCGCAAAGTAAAGCCGGAAAGCATGGGGAATCCGGCTCCAATCGCCGGAATTCGCCGATGATCCTCAGTATGACGGGCTTTGCCGCGGTCGCGGCGGAGCTTGCCGGCGTCTCGCTCGCCGTAGAGCTGCGGGCCGTCAACCACCGTTATCTCGACCTCACCGTCCGTCTGTCCGACGAGTTGCGCGGCCTCGAGCCGGCGCTGCGCGAGCGTCTCGCGCGCGACCTGAAGCGCGGCAAGGTCGAATGCCGGGTGGCGCTCAACCGCAGCAACACGGGCGCGGTGCCGCTCAGCGTCGATCCCCAACGCGTGGAGCAGCTCGCGGCCGCTGCCGCGCAGGTCGCGCGCGTGCTGGCCGGCGCGCCGCCGCTGTCCACCGCCGACGTGCTGCGGTGGCCGGGCGTCCTCGCCGAGCCGACCGTCGCCGCCGACGTGCTGACGGAGCGCGTGAATGGCCTGGTGGACCAGGCGCTGGCCGACCTCGCGGCGGCGCGCGCGCGCGAAGGCGCAAAGCTGCGCGCGGTCCTCGAAGCGTGCTGCGACGGCATCGAGCAGCAGGTCGCACGCGTCGTCCCGCGCGTGCCGAGCATCCACGCCGCGTACGTCGAACGGCTCGGCGTGCGCCTGCGCGAAGCCGGCCTCGACCCCAACGAGGAGCGGCTCAAGCAGGAGCTGGCCGTTTTCGCCACCAAGGTCGACGTCGCGGAAGAGGTGGCGCGCCTCGCCACGCACGTCGCGGAAGTGCGGCGCGTGCTCACGCACGGCGGCAGCGCCGGCAAGCGACTCGATTTCCTGGCGCAGGAGCTTCATCGCGAAGCCAACACGCTCGGCTCGAAGTCGGTCGACACCGAGGTGTCGCAGGTGTCGCTCGAGCTCAAGGTGCTGATCGAGCAGATGCGCGAGCAGGTGCAGAACATTGAGTGACGATCGGCGCGGGGCCCTCGCCCTGGTCCTTCTCCCCGCTTCGCGGGGAGGGGAAAAACCTCCGCCGAAGCGATCCCTCGCCCGCGAAGCGGCAAGGATTGGGGTGAGGGCAGCATGACCATCACGACCCAGGGCCCGCCCGCCTCCGGCTGCCTCTTCGTCGTCGCGGCACCCTCGGGCGGCGGCAAGAGCAGCATGGTCAACGCGCTGCTCGAGCGGGAACCGGGCATTCGACTCTCTGTCTCGTACACCACAAGGCCGCCACGGCCGGGCGAGTGCGAGGGCGTGCACTATCATTTCGTCGACGACGCGCGGTTCCGCGCGCTGCAGTCGAAAGGCGAGTTCCTCGAATCGGCGCACGTGCACGACAACTGGTACGCGACCTCACGCACGTGGCTCACCTCGCAGGTTGCGGCGGGCCAGGACGTGTTGCTCGAGATCGACTGGCAGGGCGCGCGTCAGGTGCGCAAGCTGGTGCCGGATTCGGTGCACATCTTCATCCTGCCGCCGTCGCTGGGGGCGCTGAAGGAGCGGCTGGAAAAGCGCGGCCAGGATAGCCCCGAGACCATCGCGAGACGGCTCGAGGCCGCGCGCGAGGAGATGCGGCACTGCGGCGAGTTCGACTATGTTATTATGAATCAGGACTTTGCGCGGGCCGTCGACGACCTGTCGGTGATCGTGCGTGCAGCGCGGCTCACCGCGCCGCGCCAGCAGGCGCGCCATGCCAGGGTCCTCGCCCAATTGCTTGCACCGCCCGAATAGAGGAATTGCCATGGCCCGCATCACCATCGAGGACGCCCTCGCCAAGATCCCGAATCGGTTCGAGCTGACGCTCGCCGCGACCAACCGCGCGCGCCAGATCACGGCCGGGTCCGCCCCGCTGCTCGAGCCCGACCGCGACAAGCCGACGGTCATCGCCCTGCGCGAAGTCGCCGCCGGCAAGGTCGGCATCGAGATGCTGCACAAGCCGCAGACGACGCCGACGACGTGACGATGTGGAATACACGTTGAACGATGCGGAACACGCGTTGAGCTGACGCGCCGCGGCCCGGACGTCATCCCCATGTCGGAAATCGTCGAGTTCACCCGACATCTGGGGCACTACCTGCCGCGGCCCGACATCGCGCTCGTCGAGCGCGCGTTCGAGTTCTCCGAGACGGCGCACCGCGGGCAGTTCCGCAAGTCCGGCGAGCCGTACATCACGCATCCGCTGGCGGTCGCCAGCATCCTGTCGCAGTGGCGCCTCGACGCCGAGGGCCTCGCCGCGGCGCTGCTGCACGACGTGATGGAGGACACCTCCGTCACGCGCAACGAGCTCGAGCACACTTTCGGCAAGCCCGTCGCCGACATGGTCGACGGCGTGTCGAAGCTCGACCAGATCGAGTTCGCCTCGCGCGAGGACGCCCAGGCGGAGAACTTCCGCAAGATGCTGCTCGCGATGGCGCGCGACGTGCGCGTCATCCTGATCAAGCTCGCGGACCGGCTGCACAACATGCGCACGCTGGACGCGATGGCGCCCGGCCATCGCAAGCGCATCGCGCGCGAGACGCTCGACATCTACGCGCCGATCGCGAACCGCCTGGGCCTCAACGCGCTGTACCTCGAGCTCCAGGACCTGTCGTTCAAGCACCTGTACCCGATGCGCTATCGCATCCTGGCGCAGTCGATCAAGACGGCGCGGGGCAACCGGCGCGAGGTGATGAATCGATTGATCGACGTCATCCGCGAGGGGCTCGCGACGGCCGGCCTTCCGGCGCTCGTGAACGGCCGCGAGAAGACCGTGTACTCCGCCTACAAGAAGATGCGCGAGAAGCGCTACACCTTCTCGCAGGTGTTCGACATCTACGGCGTGCGCATCCAGGTCGCCGACAAGACGGCGTGCTACGCGGCGCTCGGCGTGCTGCACGAGCTCTACAAGCCGATCCCCGGCAAGTTCAAGGACTACGTCGCGATCCCGAAGGCGAACGGCTACCAGTCCCTGCACACGACGCTGTTCGGGCCGTTCGGCACGCCGCTCGAGGTGCAGCTGCGCACGCACGAGATGCACCGCGTGGCCGAGACGGGCGTCGCGGCGCACTGGCTCTACAAGCAGGGCGGCCCCCTCGACCTCGCCGAGGCGCAGCGCGAGACGCATCGCTGGCTGCAGAGCCTGCTCGAGATCCAGTCCGAGTCACGCGACTCCAAGGAATTCCTCGAGCACATCAAGGGCGACCTCTTTCCCGACGAGATCTACGTCTTCACGCCCAAGGGCAAGATCATGGCGCTGCCGCGCGGGGCGACGGCGGTCGACTTCGCGTACGGCGTGCACACCGACATCGGTCACCACTGCGTCGCGGCGCGCATCAACTACGAGCTCCTGCCGCTGCGCACCGAGCTCAAGAACGGCGATCACGTCGAGATCCTCACGTCACCGACCGCACGACCGAACCCGTCGTGGCTCTCCTTCGTGGCGACCGGCAAGGCAAGGTCGCGCATTCGTCATTACCTCAAAGGACTCCAGCAAAAGGAGTCGGCGGCGCTCGGCGAGCGGCTGCTCAACCAGGCGCTCGCCACGCTGAAGGTCGAGCCCGACGCCATCTCGTGGGACCGCTGGGAGGCGCTGCAAAAGGAATACGGCACCAAGAGCCAGCTCGAGATCCTCGCCGACATCGGCCTCGGCAAGCGGCTGTCGTTCGTGGTCGCGCAGGCGCTGACGCGACAGCCGGGCAAGGAGGAAGCGATCGTCACCGCGACGCCCGCCAAGGGCGCGGCGCTCAGCCTGCGCGGCGTCGAAGGCGTGGCGATCCAGTATGCGAAGTGCTGCCGTCCCATTCCCGGAGACGCCATCGTCGCGCAATTCCGCAAGGGCCAGGGGCTCCTGGTGCATCAGCGCGACTGCGTGTCGCTGCGCAAGCAGCGCGTCGACAGCGGCGAGCTCGTCGACGTCGAATGGGCCCCCGACGTCAGTGGCGTGTTCGAGGCCGGCATCCGCGCGCTCGTCGCGGACCGCCGCGGCCTGCTCGCCGATCTCGCCACCGTCATCGCCGATGCCAACGTCAACATCGACACGGTGTCGATGGAGCGCCCGGACGGCGGGGAAGTGCTGGCGATCTTCTTCGGCGTTCAGGTACGCGACCGCCGGCACCTCGCGCAGCTCATGCGCGCGCTGAAGCGCGTGCCGGAAGTGCGCCGCATCGCGCGCGCGAGAACGTAACGCCTACGCGGGCTGGTCGGCGAGCAGCTGTTGTAGTTCCCCGCTCTGGTACATCTCCCGCATGATGTCGCAGCCGCCGACGAACTCGCCGTTGACGTAGAGCTGCGGGATCGTCGGCCAGTTGCTGAATTCCTTGATGCCGTGGCGCAGGCTCTCGTCCTGCAGGACGTTGAAGCTGGCGTAGTCGCCCACGCCGCAGCGGCGCAGGATCTCCACGGCGGTGGCGGAGAAGCCGCATTGCGGGAATTGCGGCGTGCCCTTCATGTAGAGCGCGACGCGATTGTCGGTGACTTGCTGGCGGATGGTGTCCTGGATGTCGGTCATGGCGGGACCTTGCGAGGCAATTGCTCGATTCTATCAAGTGGGGGCGGCTGCGGCCCGCCTCAAGCCTACTCCTTCACCGCGCCGGTGAGGCCGGAAACGTAATACTCGACGAAGAAGGAATAGAGCACCGCGACCGGCAGCGAGCCGAACAGCGCGCCGGCCATCAGCGAGCCCCAGTGGTAGACGTCGCCTTCGACGAGCTCGGTCACCACGCCGATCGGCACGGTCTTCACCTCGGACGACGAGATGAACGTGAGCGCGTAGATGAACTCGTTCCACGACAGCGTGAAGGCGAAGATGCCGGCCGAGATGAGTCCCGGCACCGCGAGCGGCAGCACGATGCGCAGGAGGATCTGCCAGCGGCTCGCACCGTCGATCAGCGCGCATTCCTCGAGCTCGTAGGGTATGGACTTGAAGTAGCCCATCAGCAGCCACGTGCAGAACGGTATGAGGAACGTCGGATACGTGAGGATCAGCGCGAGCCGCGTGTCGAACAGGCCGAGCTTGTTGATGATGGTCGCGAGCGGGATGAACAGGATCGACGGCGGCACGAGGTAGGCGAGGAAGATCGCCATGCCGACGTAGCGCGAGCCGCGAAAGCGCAATCGCTCGATCGCGTACGCGGCGAGCACGCTGCACAGCAGCGACAGGAACGTCGACACGACGGTCACCAGCACCGTGTTCCAGAGCCACTGCGGATAGTCCGTCTCGAAAAGCAGCTTGTGGATGTGCGCGAACGTCGGATGGTGCACCCAGAACGGGTTGCCCGAGCGCTGCAGGAGCTCCTCGTTCGGCTTGAAGCTGGTCATCACCATCCAGTAGAACGGGAACAGCAGGACGACCAGGAACGCCACGAGCGGAATCCAGACCGTCACCACGCGCCGCGGCAACGA
>DASXAF010000063.1:0-4766 GCA_036406955.1 Casimicrobiaceae bacterium | reverse complement strand
CTACAATGTGCTCACGTTCGAGCAGCTCTCGTGGGGCCCGCTCGCGGCGGCGGCCATCGTCGTGACGTTGCCGGTCCTGTTGCTCACCATCGTCATCCAGAAGGAGATCGTCGTCGGGCTCACCGCCGGCGGCATCAAGGCCTAGGTGAACATGCCCCGACGCTCGCTCCGCCCGCTGCCCCCGCCCGGGGCGTGTCACGCCCTCGAGGCAGCCCTTCGGGGGTGACGTGCTCGTCGGCGTGCCGCGGCTGCTCACGCCCGACCTGCTCCATGCGCTTTGCGCCATGGGGCACGGCGACGAGATTGCGATCGTGGACGCCAATTTCCCGGCTGCGAGCACGGGCCGGCGCGTGATCGAGGTGCCGGGAGCCACTTCCACCGATCTCCTCGACGCCGTCCTCACGGTGATGCCGCTCGACACGTTCGTATCGCCTGCGGCCGTCACCATGGAAGTGGTGGGCGATCCGAAGGCGCGTCCACCGGCCGTGCTGGAGTTCGAGGCGACGATCGCGCGCCACACGCGAGACGACCGCGCGCTCGGACACCACGAGCGCCAGCAGTTCTATGCGCGCGCGCGCAATGCGTACATCGTCGCTCGCACCGGCGACGCACGTCCCTACGCCAACATCCTGCTCGTCAAGGGCGTGATCGCGGACCGTCCGTGATCGTCGTCTTCGGCTCGCTCAACGTCGATCTGGTCGCGCACGTGGCGCGGCTTCCGGCCGCCGGCGAGACGCTCCTCGCCTCCGCGTTCGTGGCTTCACCGGGCGGCAAGGGCGCCAACCAGGCGCTGGCCGCACGCCGTGCCGGCGCGCGCGTGCGCCTCTTCGGTCACGTCGGACGCGACGCGTTTGCCGATGAGGCCGTCGCCTTGCTGCGCGATTCGGGGGTCGACGTCGGCGGCGTGCAGGCCATCGAGGGATCGACCGGTGTCGCGCTCGTTCACGTCGATGCCGAGGGACAGAACGCGATCACCGTCGCCTCCGGTGTCAACGCCAACGCGCGTGCCGCGCAAGTGCCCGACAGCGCGATCGTGCACGGCACGACGCTGCTGATGCAGCTCGAGGTGCCGCTGGCGGAAGTGCGCGCGCTGGCGCATCGTGCCGCCGCGCGCGCCGCTCGCGTCGTGCTGAACGCCTCACCGGCGGCACGCCTGCCGCAAAGCCTGCTCGGCGACATCAGCGTGCTGGTGGTCAACGAGACGGAAGCGGACGTTCTCGCCCGGGACCTCGGAGACGGCGACGCGCGCACGCTATGCGGCCGCTTTGCCGGGACCGAGCGCACGCTCGTCGTGACTCGCGGTGCGCAAGGCGTGCTATACACCAGCGCGGAGGGCGTGCACGAGCGCGCGGCGCCACGCGTCGAGGCGGTGGACACGGTGGGTGCGGGCGACGCCTTCACGGGCGCGTTCGCGGCCGCGCTGGACCGTGGCGCCGACGTCGACCGCGCCGTCAGCGAGGGCCTCGCCGCCGGCGCCATCGCCTGCACGCGGCACGGCGCCCAGGCCGCCATGCCGCATCACGACGAGATCCGTGCGCTGGCCGACACGCTTTGACGCGAGCTTTCCCGAAGCCCGCGAATGCGTGCCTCGCGTTGTCGGTACACTCCACCTTTCATCGACCACCCATGCCACCCATGTCCGCTACGATTCGCCGTCTGCTCCGCACCGTGCTGCTCGGTGCCTGTCTGGTTGCGTTGCCCGCGCGCGCCGTGGATTACACGGACATCTGGTGGATCCCCGAGGAGAGCGGCTGGGGCTTGAACGTCGTGCAGGCCGACAATGTGCTGTTCCTCACCTTCTTCATCTACGGCGCGGATACCAAGCCGACCTGGTACACGGCCATCTTGAACTGGGACGGCGTCGCATACTCCGGCGGCCTTTTCGCGACGCAGGGTACCTACTATGCGCTGCCGTGGAACCCGGCTCTGCGTGGCGTCGCGCAAGTCGGCACCGCGACGTTCCAGCCCGACAACCTGAACGCCTATCAGGCGACGCTCACTTACACGGTGAACAACGTCGGCACGGTCATCAAGGCGATCCAGCGCCAGACGCTCGCACCCATCGCCCTCGCCGGCAGCTACGTGGGCGGACAGGTGGGCGGCTACTCGAATTGCGCAGCCGCGGGCTCGTACACCGACACCTACGACCTCGGTGTGACGCAGACCGGCGGCGTGGCGACGTTCACTTTCAATTACGCGGATGCGCAGTCCGTCTGCACGCTGTCAGGGCCGCTCGAGCAGCATGGCCAGTTGTACCGTATCGCAGGCGCCTCCTACCAGTGCACGGGCGGGGCCCTTGCGGACCTCAACACGACGGCGACCGTTTACGAGATCAAGCAGACCGCGCAAGGCATCGAGGGCCGGCTCGCGGCAACGCTGAACAGCGGTTGCCAGGAGAACGCCAACTTCTCGGCCACGCTGAAGCAATAGTGCCAAGCACGTTGCCGGAACTCCGGTGCAAGCGCCTGGTCGAAAACGCAATCGTGCGCACCCGGCTCTCCATGCGTGATCTCGCCCTGAACGCCGCCGTAGCCGTCACCCTGGGTCTCGGCGCGATGGCGACGTACGCGGCGCTCGGCACCGACCTCTGGTTCGGCCACCGTGCGGTCCGGGCGGTCAACGTGCAGGCCGTCGAGCATGCGCCGCTCACCGGCACGGCAACCGCGCTGCGCCCGGTAGTCCATTGCGGCAACGTGCGCGCCGCGACCGTCGGCGAAGGCCGCGCGCTCAAGGTCTCGCAACGCGACGTCGCGGGCATGGCGTACATCTCGTTCGCGCAGCCGACGGCCACGCGCTGCCCGGCGCAGCCAAGGGTCGCGAGCCGTCCGGCGGCCTGACGCGTCAGCGCGCTTTCGCGCGACGCTGCCGCACGCACTCGAACAGCACGATCGCGGCCGCCGCGGCGGCATTCAGCGATTCGCTGCCGCCGGCCATCGGAATCGTTACGCGCACATCGCAGCGCGCGATGATCCCGGGCGAAAGGCCCGCGCCCTCGTTGCCGATGGCAATCGCAACGGGCGCGGGCAAGCGCGTGTCGTACAGGCCCGCTTCGCCGTGCGCCACGGTGGCTACCGCATGCCCGCGCCGCCCGCGAAAGCGCTCGACATAGTCGACCAGATCGACGTCTTCCACGATCGACACCAGGAAATGCGCGCCCTGCCCTGCCCGCAGGACCTTCGGCGCCCATGCGAATGCGCATGCGCGTGACAGCACCACCTGGTCTACGCCCGCTGCAGCGGCGGTGCGTATCATCGACCCGACGTTGCCGGGATCCTGGACGTCCTCGATCAGCAGCACGAAGCGCGCGGCTTCGGACACGGACTCCCGCGGCGTGGCAACGACGCCAAGCACGCCGACGTCGGCCGGCACGGCGGTGTGCTCGGCGATGAGCCGTGCGGGCACGGCCATCACGTCCGCCGGCGGCACGTGCGCGAGCAGCGAACGGACGTCCTCGCGCGCGAGGGCCTCGTCGGTGACGACGACGGTCTCCGGTGCGCCGAAACGCTCGCGATACACCTCGACGAGGTGCGCGCCTTCCAGCACGCAGCGCTGCGACTTGCGCCGCTCGCGTGACGATGCGAGCACGCGCAGCACGTCGCGCAGCCGCGGATTGTTCGGTGAGACGACGCGCTGCATGCCGACGCGCCGGCCGCGCGTCAGGGCCTGGCGCGCGAGATCGGCCTCGGCGCCGTGCCGCCCGGCTGCAGCTGGAAGAAGACCTCGTCCTGGCGGATCATGCCGAGCTCGTTGCGCGCGCGTTCCTCGATGGCGTCGTAGCCGGTCTTGAGGTCGCGCACCTCGGCGTCGAGCGCCTCGTTGCGCGCCTTGAGCTTCTCGTTCTGCGCGCGCTGCTCGGCGAGCTGGCGATCGTACTCGCGCACCTGCAGCCAGCCGCCCTTGCCGAGCCACATCGGATACTGGAGGGCCAGGATGAGGATGGCGAAGAAGAGCGCGAGCCAGCGCATGGTCACCGAATGCTGAAGAACGCGTCGCGTCCCGCGTACGTCGCCGCATCGCCCATGTCTTCCTCGATGCGCAGGAGCTGGTTGTATTTCGCGATGCGGTCCGAGCGCGACAGCGAGCCCGTCTTGATCTGCCCGGCGTTGGTGCCCACCGCGATGTCCGCGATCATCGAATCCTCCGTCTCCCCCGACCGATGCGACACGACCGCCGTGTAGCCCGCGCGCGTGGCCATCGTGATCGCCGCGAACGTCTCGGACAGCGTGCCGATCTGGTTGATCTTGATCAGGATCGAATTGGCGATGCCGCGCTTGATGCCTTCGGCGAGGATCTTGGTATTGGTCACGAAGACGTCGTCGCCCACGAGCTGCACCTTGCTGCGCAGGCGGTCGGTCAGGTACTTCCAGCCGTCCCAGTCGTTCTCGGCCATGCCGTCCTCGATGCTGACGATCGGATACTTGTCGCACCAGGTGGCGAGCACGTCGGCCCATTCCGTGCCGCGCAGCGCGCGGTTGTCGGCTTCGAGGCGATACGCGCCGTCGCGATAGAACTCGCTCGCCGCCGCGTCGATGGCGAGCGCGATGTCGCTCCCGGCCGTGTAGCCGGCGCGGTCGATCGCCTCGAGCAGGAGCTGCAGCGCGGCCTCGTTCGACGCAAGGTCGGGCGCGAAGCCGCCCTCGTCGCCCACCGTGGTCGGCATGCCGCGCTCGTCGATGAGCTTCTTGAGCGTCTGGAACACTTCGGCGCCGTAGCGCAACGCCTCGCGAAAGGTCGGCGCGCCGAGCGGCACGATCATGAACTCCTGA
>DASXAF010000062.1:0-30284 GCA_036406955.1 Casimicrobiaceae bacterium | reverse complement strand
AGTCGAGCTACGTCGCCGACATGCTGGAATGCCACGTGCTGCCGCCCAAGATCTCGGCGCTGCTGCCACGGCTGCGCACGCTGATCGGGGGTCTTTCGATTCGCCAGCGCATGCCGCAGATCGAGCTCGCCGTCGGCGAGCGGCTGCCCACGTCGGGCGCGAAGCCGTCCAAAGAGCCGGTCTACGCCCTCGTGCTGCGCATCCTGGAACCGCTCGCGGTTGCGGACGAGGCCAGGCTGGTCGCCTTCGCCGACGCGCACGGCGTCGAGTTCTGGCTGCAGACCGGCGGTCCGGAAACGGTCACCCCGTTTCATCCGCGCAACGCGGCGCTCGCCTACACGCTGCCCGAATTCGACGTCGCGCTACCGTTCTCGCCCACCGAATTCACGCAGGTCAACGCCGCGATCAATCGCGTGCTTGTGCGCCGCGCGATCGCGCTGCTGGATCCGCGCGCCGGCGAGCGCATCGCGGACTTCTTCTGCGGGCTCGGCAATTTCACGCTGCCCATCGCCCGGCGGGGCGCCTTTGTCACCGGCCTCGAGGGCAGCCTGGCGCTCGTCGAGCGCGCCGGGGCCAATGCCGCGCGAAATGGCCTGACGGAGCAAGTTCGTTTCGAGGCCGTCAACCTGTTCGACTTCGATGCGCAAGCGCTCGAAGCACTCGGCCCGCTCGAGCGCGTGCTCATCGATCCGCCGCGCGAAGGCGCCCTCGCGGTGGCCAAGGCGCTGCCGGGTCGTGAAGCGAACCGGCCGCTTGCTCGGATCGTGTACGTGTCCTGCAATCCCGCGACGCTCGCACGCGACGCCGCGGTGCTCGTCCACGAGCGCGGCTATCGCCTGACGGCCGCCGGCGTGGTCGACATGTTCCCGCACACGGCGCACGTCGAATCGATCGCGACGTTCGAGCCGTGAAGCGGCTGGTATCGGGGCTCGGGCTCAGCGCTTTCCGAGGCCCGATGGCGCTGCGGTCCTACACGCATTGCTGCCCGCCACCGACTTCGCATCGGGCCGCGGCACTCGACAATGGCTGCACGCCGCGCACACGGGCGGCGCAACCTGCTGCTGCGCGGATAACGCAATGTGGAGAAGGAGAGCTTCGATGCATTCGAGACGCATCCTGATGGCGCTCGCCGCGGCCGCGAGCCTGGCGGGCCTCGGCGTCGCGCCCTGCGCCTGCGCCGACGACGCCGCGTCGCCGAGCGAGCTCGCGGCGCCGCGCGGCGGCCTCGACAACGCGGTGCCGCAGCTGGGTGACGCGCCCGGCCCGACGATGATCCTCATTCCCGACACCGACGAGAACGGCGTCGCGTCGGGCTCGAGCGGTACGGTTCTGATCCTCGTTCCACGCCGCGTCCCCGGCACGGCCCCGCAGACGCCCGACGCCGCGCCGCCGAGACTGCCGAGCCAGCCGTCGCCGGCCCTCGTGCCGGATCGCCATCCCGTGCACATCATCGAGGCTTGACGCCAGGTCGCGAAAAAAGAAAGGGGCGATCGCTCGCCCCTTTTCCGCTGTGTCAGGCCTCTTTTCAGTCGCGCTGGCCGGTCAGCGCCATCAGGATGTTCAGCAGGCTGATGAAGATGTTGTAGAGGTCGAGGAAGATGCGCAGCGTGGCGCTGATGTAGCTCGTCTCGCCGCCGTGCACGATGTCGCTGACGTCGTACAGGATGTAGCCCGAGAAGATCAGCACGGCCACCGCCGACAGCGTGAGCTGCAGCGCCGGGATCTGGAAGAACAGATTGGCGAGCGAAGCGACGATGAGCAGGATCAGGCCGACGAACAGGAACTTGCCCATGAAGGAGAAGTCCCGCTTCGTCACCGTGGCGATCGACGCCAGCGCGAAGAAGATCACTGCCGTCATGCCGCCCGCGAGGCCGATGATCTGGCCGCCGTTGCGAAGCCCCGCCGCGACCGTGAGGATCGGCGTCAGCATCAGGCCCGCGATGAACGTGAAGCCGAACAGCGCGGGCACGCCCCACGCGCTGTTGCGCAGCGCGCTCACGGCGAACAGCGCCCCGAGCATCACGCCGAACATGAGCAGCGGCGTGAGGATCGGCGCCGCCATGAACAGGCCGATGAGGTTGAACTGCATGCCGACGAATGCGCCGGCGATCGTCGGCAGCATCGACAGCGCCAGCAGCCAATAGGTGTTGCGCAGGACGCGGTGGGCATCCTGGACGACGACACCGCCGCCCGCCTTGGGCAGCGAAAGCTGCTCGTTCGAGAACGCGGGCTGAAGCTTGTCCATTCTTCCTCCGGGGTTGAGCACCGCCGGCAAGCGCCGGCGCACGCTTAGACTAGCAGAAACGGGCCGGGTTTCAAGGACCTACGCTTCCGGCAAGCCACCACGCGCGTGCTAACATGGGTTCGCCCGCGCAAATATCAAGTTTTCCAGCAGGATGGGTGGCAGAGCGGTTGAATGCACCGGACTTGAAATCCGGCGGCCGCGCAAGCGGCCCGTGGGTTCGAATCCCACCCCATCCGCCAGGATCGTCGTGTACGGACGGACACATGGTGACGATGCGTTCCGGCGGGCCGGTCACCCGATGTCTTCCTAGCGGGTTGCGGGTCTCTCTTCCATGAGACCGTCACTCCAGACCCAACTTCGCCTTGATGACCGCGAGCTGCCGCATTAGCGCCGCAATCTCGGTGTCCTTTTCGTCTAGGCGCTGATTTAGCGCTTGGATTGCCGCAAATGCGACGCCGTCCGCATCTACTACGCTGATCGTGCGTTCGTCGGCACCGACGTCGAACAGCGCGTGGAAATCCTGGGCCAGTGGACCGATGTGGCGCACCCCGCCCTCGGTCCTGTAGCTCCACGTGGCCACCGGCAAGCGCGTCACCTTGGCCAGAATGATGCGAGGATCAACGGCGACGAAATCCTGCTTGGATGCCCGATCGCTCGTGCTCGCCCAGCTCCCGCTTCCCGCGTTCAGCATGGCGCCCGCGGTTGGACGTCCAGTCACGGGATCGACCGCGGTCACGAACCAGACCCCTCCAGTGGCGCGGGCATTGAACGTGTTGGTCGCATCGGTCCAACCAGTGCCGGGGCCGGAAAACTCGTTGGACTGAACCTTGAAATCCAGATTGGTTCGATCCGCCCACATGAAGGATCCGAAATAGGAGGCCTTTGCCCTGAACCCGGCCGCCAGGCTTCCGTCCGCGATCGCATCATTTTGCGTTCCGCCCAGGACGACCGACATGCCGCCCTCAGCACGGTTCAAGAGTCCACCAACGACAGCCGAGTGGCCGCCATTCGCGGCGTTGTTTTCCCCGCCTGCCACCACCGCACTCATGCCGCTGGCAGCGTTGAAGTATCCACCGGTGATTACCGCCTTGCTGCCACTTGCCTGGTTCACGGTGCCGCCGCCTATGAACGCGCCTTGCCCGGTAGCGCTATTTGCTTGACCGCCGACAACGGCGCTGGTGTAGCTGCTTGCAGAATTGCCGAATCCGCCGCCGACGACTGCTTCGCCGCCCATGGCCGAGTTGTTCGAGCCGCCGCCGATAACGGCATGGTCAGCGTACGCCTGGTTCGTTCTTCCGCCCCCGATGTACACGCTCTCGCCAAATGCCGCATTGTTGAATCCTCCAGCGATGGCCGATGTAGCACCCGTCACCTCGTTTTGCATCCCTCCGCCGACCACTGAGCCGCTGCCGTTGACGTGATTGTCGGTTCCACCCGCGATGACGCTGAATGGCTGCGAGGCGACGTTGCGATTGCCGCTGAGAACGGCGCTGAAGGTCTCCGTCGCCCGATTCGCCTGGCCGCCTGTCACTACCGTGAAATCGCCGGATGCAATGTTGTCCTCATCGCACGCGGCTGCTGCTCCAGTGCAGGTCGACCATCGACCTCCGCCCCCGACGAAAGACCACGCGCCGCTCGCCAGGTTGTAGCCCCCGCCCATGACCACGCTTCGTGCGCCTGTCGCGCGATTACCAGCGCCAGACGCGACGAGGGAGTCGATGGCAGTCGCATGGTTGTCGAACCCGCCGATCACCAGCGACGACAACCCTTCGGCTGAATTGGATTGCCCGGCAAAGATAGCCGAATTCGAATTGGTCGCCGCATTGAACCTGCCTGCCGCGACGGCGCTGCCGGAGCCACTTGCCACGTTGTTCCCGGCCGCGTAGCCGAGCCAGGAGCCAGCTCCGCTACCGGGCCCGTCCTTGGCCACGGCGCCGACTGCGGCCGGGGCCGAAAGGAACACTTGGTTCACGGGCTCGAAATAGCCAACCACGCGAGCATTCGCATGCGCCATGAGCTCGCTGGCCGTCACGATGGCGAGCCGCTCGCCTTCGCGTAACACATACGCTGTTGCCGATGTCGAGAGCGCTCGCTCCGCCGGGGCGGTCGCATCGATAGCAACGAAGCGCTGCGAGGCAGCGCCAGCGGCCTGAGGTGCAGCCAGTATGGCGACTACATCCTCGAGCTCATCGACCAACGACGCGGCCAGGAGCTTGTCTGCGCGCAATGCGGCGAGACCACTGCGGAACGAGTCAACGTCGATGTCGTGCTCAGTGAGCTCGCCGCGATATTGCCGGACGATTCGCGCGACAATCGCGAAACGCATGCGCTCTATCGCAAACAGCGGGTCCGCCGTGAAAACCGCGTCGGGTATGCCCGTGACCGGCTCGTTGAAGATATCGGCCGAGTAAGCGACCGAACTGCTGCAAAGAGCGAATGCCATGGCTACGGCAGATACGATCCGGCTCGACTCCACGGTGTGCCTCTCCTGATCTTGTTTGTTGGCCCACCGTCGCATAGGCGACTGAGGCTGCGCGGCGGGATGATGCAACAGAACGGCGAAAGCGTGCCAGCGATCCGATCATCGGTGCTCCGTGCATCAAACCAAGGGAGGTCTCGGACAGTGATGGTTCGGTCGAATACAATGGATTCGACGGTAAACCTCCAATAGTGGGCGCGGCTTCCTGCGCTTGAATCCCAACCACGCCCAAGCCTCGATCTGCCATGAACGTCAACGTCGACCTCAGTCGCGCGGTCGATGACGCGGTGCGCAACAATCGACCCGTCGTCGCGCTCGAATCGACGCTCATCGCGCACGGCATGCCGTGGCCGAGGAACCTCGAGACCGCGCTCGCGCTGGAATCCGAAGTTCGGTCGCTGGGGGCGACACCGGCCACCGTCGCGATCATCGACGGCCATCTGAAGGCAGGCCTCACGCACGGGGACGTGGAGCGGCTCGCGCGCGGGGGCCGCGACATTGCCAAAGTCAGCCGTCGCGACATGCCGATTGTCGTCGCGCGCGGTGGAACCGGCGCGACCACGGTCGCTGCAACAATGATCGTCGCTGCCATGGCCGGCATCCGCGTGTTCGCGACGGGCGGCATCGGCGGCGTTCACCGCGGCGCCGAAGCGACCTTCGACGTCTCCGCCGATCTTCCGGAGCTCGCGCGTACTTCGGTCGCAGTGGTTTGCGCGGGCGCGAAATCGGTGCTCGATCTGGAACTGACGCTCGAGTACCTCGAGACGCACGGCGTCCCGGTCATCGGATTCCGCACCGAGCGCCTGCCCGCGTTCTGGGTGCGCGACAGCGGCCTTGCGCTGGATGCCCGGGTCGACGAACCGCACGAGATCGCGCGCATCATGAAGGCGAAGTGGGACCTTGGATTGAACGGCGGCGTGGTTGTGGCCAACCCGATCCCGGAGCGTTTCGCCCTGCCGCGTGAGCGCGTCGACCGCGCGATCGACCAGGCGCTGGACCAAGCACGCGCAAGCGGCGTGACCGGCAAGGCAGTGACGCCGTTCCTGCTTGCGCGCGTGAACGAGCTCACCGGCGGCGACAGCCTCGCGGCGAACATCGAGCTCGTTCTCGACAACGCGCGGCTCGCGGCGCGCGTCGCGGCTGCGTATTGCGCAATGGCGGACTGAACGTTCGGCGCGCACGTCAGCGCGTCGCTGCGCCGTCCGTGCGTAACGAGCCATCGGCAGCCACCGCGACATATCGCACCTGCTCGTTACGCAGGAATGCCTCTGCACCATCCCCGAGCAGCATCGCGATCGTCGAGCACGAGCCCGCGAGCACGCACAGCGGCGCCACCACGCTCACCGACTGCCATGTGCCGACCGGCATGCCGGAGCGTGCATCGATGATATGGCAATACCGACGACCGTCGACCTCGAAAAAGCGCTCGTAGTCACCGCTCGTGGCAACGGCGGCGTCCGTGACCTCGACGTACGCGATCGCCTCGCCCTCGCGGCGCGGATGCTGGATGCCGACCCGCCACGGCGCGCCGTGTTCCTGCGCGCCGATCACGCGAACATCGCCGGCCAAATTCACCACGGCGCCTCGAATGCCTGCGTCGGCGCATATCGTCGCGGCTCGGTCGACCGCATACTCCTTGCCGATCCCACCGAAGTCCACCTCCATGCCGGGCTTCGGAAGGCGCACGCTGTGCTCGCTCCATTCGACCGAGGGCCAGTCGATGAGCTCGACGACGGCCGCCAGCTCGTCCGCGCCGGGAACCCGAGGCGGCTTGCGCTTGAAATCCCAGGCTCGTCGAAGCACGCCCGAGGTGATGTCGAAGCGCCCGCCGCTGATGTCGTGACAGCGCTCGGCATACCGAAGGAGTGCGGCGGTCTCCGCGTCGATCGCAACCGGCGCGCCACCGGCCGCGCGGTTGATGCGGGTCGTGACGCTATCATCGCGGTAGCGCGAATACTTGGCTTCGATGCGAGCAACGTCCGCGATGGCGACCTGCGCGACACGCGCTGCGGTGGCTTCGTCGGCCGCGACGAGCTGCAGCTCGTTCTCGGCCGCCATCGCGCGAAACGGAAAGTGGAACACGGGCATGGGATCAAGCATGGCTTCCGACACGGCGCAGCGCAATGACCTCCCGAGCGCGGAGCTCGAGGAAGCCGCCAGGCGAGCGGCCCTTCTGATCGAGCACGCCGACGCCCTGATCATCGGCGCCGGCGCGGGGATGGGCGTCGATTCCGGTCTGCCCGATTTTCGCGGCAGCGAGGGTTTCTGGCGAGCCTACCCTGCGCTCGGCAGGGCGCGAATCGACTTCGAGTCGATCGCGTCGCCCGACGCGTTCCGCGCCTCAGCGTCGCTCGCGTGGGGCTTCTACGGCCACCGCCTCGCGCTGTATCGGCGCACCGTGCCGCACGAGGGCTTCGCCCTCCTCCGGCGCATCGGCGAATCGATGCGGGGCGGATCGTTCGTGTACACGTCCAACGTCGACGGGCAATTCCAGAAGGCCGGGTTCGACCCGTGCGCGATCGTCGAGTGCCATGGCTCGCTCCATCACCTTCAATGCCTCGAGCCTTGCGGCGACGACGTATGGTGCGCGGACGCGTTCGCACCGGACGTCGACGAGCAGGCGTGCGTCCTGCGCAATGCGCCACCCGCGTGCGTGCGATGCGGCACGCTCGCGAGACCCAACGTACTGATGTTCGGCGATGCGTCTTGGATCGGGGTCCGGCAGCACGCGCAGCAATTGCAGCTCGATGCGTGGCTCGCTGCGGCGCGCCGTCCGGTGGTGGTCGAGCTGGGTGCCGGAACCGCGATCCCCTCGGTGCGCCACTTCTCGCAGCGCGTCGTGCGCGCGTACGATGCCGCGATGATCCGAATCAATCCGCGCGAGGCCCGTGTGCACGGTCCGCGCGACGTGTCGTTGCCGATCGGCGCGGCGGCGGGGATGCGTGCGATCGCCGAAGCTCTGAATTTGGCGAAGCCACGCTGATTCCGCTATTGCGCCCTCAGGATTCCGCCTGCATAGCCGGACCACTGCGCGCAATATTGATTTGTCCCTTGTACGCGGGCCGTGAAGCCGCTGATCGTCGGCGTCATCTCGAACATTGAAAACGTGCCGCGCTCTCCACTGGAGCAGGAATAGCTGCCATCCACCTCGCCGAGCTTGCCCGTCTGCCTGTAGATTCCGGAAAAGGTGCAAGTTCCCAGATTCGAGTTCGAGAGCATGGAAAACGATGCATTCGAGTGCGTGACGGTGAGATAGCCTGCAGCGTCCGTCACACCGTTGAAATAGCTCGGATTGCAGCCGCTCGTGCGGATCGAGTAGCCCCCGGCGTACGTTCCGGAATAGTTTTCGTTCGTCCACGTTTGGCGCTGCAGGCTCTTCGTGACCGACATGCCATCGATCGAATAGGTGAACGACGCCTGATCGAGGTATTGCAGCCGGAAGGTCGCGGTCCCGGCCTGCCTCGCCGTTACGGTGCTCGCGACGAAGGGGCCGGCGAACCAGGGCCCCGTCGTGGCGAAGAGCGGACCCGTCCACGTGAGATTGCTCGCATAGGTAAGTTGCGCGGTGTACCAGACGGGATTGCGCTGGCCGTCGTAGATGAAGAACGTCGCGAACGCGACATTGTTCTGCAGCACGATGTTGACGCCCCAGCCCGACTCGGCGGGGTTCCACCACATGTCGCTGATTTCGCTTGTATATGTGGAAGCGGCAGCCGGTTGACTGTGAAGCCCTGCCGACACCAGCAGCATTGCCAAGACTGATGCAATCGTCTTGCGCACGATCCCTCCGTGACAATAAGGTTATTGTTGAACGGAGGTATCGGCACGAAACCTCAAAACCTTAGGGGCATCACTGGTATGCGCGACCCGCACCGCGCGATAATGGAGCCGTCCGAGGAGGCCACATGACGAAACACGTGAAGATCGGTGCCGTGAGCTACGTGGACGACAAGGGCCGTCGCCAGCGCATCCCCGCAAGCGAGGGACGGCTCGTGGACGAGCCCGGCAAGCCGCACACCACGCTGCTGTGGTGGGACGACGACGGCACCGAGCACCGCACGCCGCTTTCGGGCGACGAATACAGCCAGTACGTCAAGTCGGGACAGATCGTCGAGATCACGCACGCCGATCGAACGGCGTAGCGGCCGTCCCGGCGTCGGCGACGCCGTCGGCTACCAAACGCGCGCGAGCAGCGGCACGCGAAGCAGCGCGCCGGCCAGCAGGTAAAGCGCGACGCACGAAAGCGTGCCGACCGTCGCGAACTTGAGCAACGCCGGAGCGGCCCAGCCGCGCAGCGCGACACTGATCGCGACGACCACCGGCGGATGGAAGCAATAGATGGCATAGGCGCGGCGCGCCAGCGGCTGCAGGCGCGACGGCGCGACGTGCGTGCGAAAGCCCCACAGCAACGCGAGAAGCACGCCCCACGCGACGAACGGTTCCCAGTATGCGTAGAGCAGCGCCCACGGGTTGGCGCCGCCTGCGACGTTGGCCGGCGCGTGCGCGATCGCGCCATGCACCAGCACCGCTACGGGCAGCACCGGCAGCGTGCAGAGCGCCACGATCAGCCACGGCTGCATGCAATCGCGGTCGATGCGCTCGAGCCAGCGATGGCGCGCCGCGATGCAGCCGGCCGCGAAGAGCACGACGTAGGACGCGAAGTAGCCCAATTGCAGATGCGCGATCTCGCGCCCGACGGGCATCCAGAGGCGAACGACGAACGCGCACGCACCGGTGAGCACCGCGGCCGCGAGCAGCACGCGGTGCGAGGGAAGCGGCGCCGCGTCCACCTGCGCCGTGCGCTGCACCAGCCAATGCCAGGCGGCGTACACCGCCGTGAAGATCAACAGCGCCTCGACGAACCAAAGCGGCCCGGGACCGAAATCGCCGTGAAGCATCTCGTTCGCCAAGGCGTCGGTGAAATGCGCGCCGCGTGCCGTGCGCGCGATGGCGACGGTCAGCCCGTCGAGCACCAGCATGTAGACCAGGAGCGGCACGCCGAGGCGGATCGACCGATCGACGGCGAAGCGGCGCAATCCCTTGCGCGCGAGCGACGGTGGCGTTACGTAGCCCGCGATCAGGAAGAACGCGCCCATGAAGAACGCCTGGTTGATCGCGCAGAACAGCGTGAATAGCGTCACCGGCAGGCTGCCGGCGGCGGCGGGCTCGCGGTAGTACCAGCTTCCGGGGCCGCCGTACGTGATCGCGGTGTGATGCAGCACGACCAGCAGCGTGAGCACCGCGCGCGTCTGGTCGAGGAATCCGAGGCGGGGCGTGCGGTCGGCCCGCGCGATGGTCGCGACGGCGGCGCCACCGGCCGCTTGCGCGCCGCTCGTTTGCATCACGCCAGCGGCGCGACCTTGACGACCTCGTCGATGGTCGTGTGCCCGGCCGCGACTTTCATTGCACCGGATACTCGCAGCGGCTTCATGCCGTCCTTGAACGCCTGCTCGCGGATCGTGCGATCGTCCGCTTCCTGGTGGAGCAGCCGCCGGATCGCGGGCGTCATGGTCATCACTTCGTAAAGTCCCATGCGGCCGAAATAACCGGTCATACGGCATTCGAGACAGCCGACCGGGCCCATCACCTGCGCGGGCTTGTCGGCGCGCCACGGTGCGGTGATCGTCGACCACGTGTCGTCGTCCGGCAGCTCGGTGGGCTTCTTGCAGTGCGGGCAAAGCGTGCGAATCAGGCGCTGCGCCATCACCCCGAGGAGCGTGGAGCTGATGAGATAGGGCGGCACGCCGAGATCGAGCAGGCGCGTCACCGCCGTGGGGGCGTCGTTGGTGTGCAGCGTCGAAAGCACCAGATGGCCGGTCAACGCGGCCTGCACCGCCATGTCGGCGGTGTCGCGATCGCGGATCTCGCCCACCATGATGATGTCCGGGTCCTGCCGCATCAGCGTGCGCACGCCGTTGGCGAAGTCGACGCCGATCACGGACTGCACCTGCATCTGGTTGAACATCGGCTCGATCATCTCGATCGGGTCCTCGATCGTGCAGACGTTCACCTCCGGCGTGGCGAGCGTCTTGAGCGTCGAGTAGAGCGTCGTGGTCTTGCCGGAGCCGGTCGGACCGGTGACCAGCACGATGCCGTTGGGCTCGCGCGTCATCGTCTCCCAGCGCGCGCGATCGTCGGGCGTGAAGCCGAGATCGGTGAAATCGCGCACCAGCACCTCGGGGCTGAAGATGCGCATGACGATCTTCTCGCCGAACGCGGTGGGCATGGTGGAGATGCGAAGCTCGATCTCCCCGCCGTCGGGTGCCACGGTCTTGATGCGCCCGTCCTGCGGCCGGCGTTTCTCGACGATCTCCATGCGCGCGAGCAGCTTGATGCGCGACGTGACGGCGTTCAGCACCAGCGTGGGAATGTTGTAGACCGTGTGCAGCACGCCGTCGATGCGAAAGCGCACCTGCCCCGCATCGCGCCGCGGCTCGACGTGGATGTCGGAGGCGCGCTGCTCGAAGGCGTACTGCCACAGCCAGTCGACGATGTGGACGACGTGCGTGTCGTTGGCATCGAGGTGCCCGTGCTTGCCGAGCTCGACGAGCTGCTCGAAGCTCGACGCCATCGACAGGTTGCCCTTCGAGCTCTCCTGCGCCTTCTTCATCGAGCGCGCGAGGTTGAAGAACTCGCCGACGTAGCGCCGGATGTCGACCGGATTGGCGAAGACGAACCGGACGTCGAGCTTGAGGATCTTCTCGAGCTCGTCGGCCCATGCGCGCACGAACGGCTCGCCCGTCGCCACGGTGAGCGTCATGCGATCCACGGCAACGGGCAGGATGCGATAGCGCTCGGCGTACGCGATCGACATGGTCGCGGTGACCGCGCTGACGTCGATCTTCAGCGGATCGATGTGCAGGTAAGGCAAGCCGAGCTTGCCCGCGAGCCACTCGACGAGCGTTTCCAGGATCAGCGGCTTGAACGGCGGCCTGGCGGACTTGAGGCGCTGCTCGGCAAGGAACTCGAGGGGATGCTCGAAGCGGTGCACCCGTGCGCGCGCCATCTTCTCGGCCTCGGCCGCCGGAACGAGGCCGTCGGCGACCATGAGCTTCAGGATGTCGTCGAGGCGCAGCCGGCGGTCGGTCGCGGCCGTGCGAGCGGCGGGGAGCGGCTTCATGCCGCTGACGGGTGTGGCCATGCGGCACTTTACACCGGCAAGGCTTGCGGGCGGCCTTCGCTTCGAAGGGCTCCGCCGACCCCTTGCCAATGCCCGACAAACGGCGATAGCGTTGTGCGAATGACGCAGCACGACGCCTCGCGCGTACGGATCGAGACGGTCGAAGCCGACATTACGCGTCTTGCGCTCGACGCCATCGTGAACGCCGCCAACGGCACGCTGCTCGGCGGCGGCGGCGTCGATGGGGCGATCCATCGTGCCGCCGGCCCCGGCCTGCGCGAAGAATGCGCGCGCCTCGGCGGATGCCCTACGGGCGAAGCGCGCATCACCGGCGGGCACCGGTTGCCCGCGCGCTACGTCATCCACACCGTGGGGCCCGTCTGGGGCGGCGGCCGGCACGGCGAGCCGCAGCTGCTGGCCGCGTGCTATCGCAACAGCCTCGCGCTCGCCGCCGCCCACGGCGTGCGCTCCGTTGCGTTTCCCGCCATCAGCTGCGGCGTGTACGGCTACCCGCTCGATGCGGCGGTCGCCATCGCCGTGCGTGAAGCGCGCGCGTTCGCGCAGACCGCCGCCGAGCCGCGGCACATCGTGTTCGCGTGCTTCGGCGCCGACGTGCTGGCGGCGTATCGCGCGGCGCTGGCGAAGAGCTAACTCCCGAGTGCCCCCTCACCCCAACCCTCTCCCCCTCGCGGGGAGAGGGAGGTCTGTCGCGCGTGGTCACTGCGCCGTAATCCCAACCCCGCGTCCCTCGCCCCTCGTCGCTCGTCCCTATGTAACATTTGACACTGCTTCCCAAACTCGGTAACGTTCGTTTCATGCCCGCCCACCCCGCCCTCGCCCGCGTCCGGAACGGCTACGACGACCTGCCACCGGCGCTTCAGCGCGCGGCACGCTGGGTCGTCGACAATCCGGTGGACGTGTGCTTCCTGTCGCTGCGCGAGCAGGCGCGCCGGGCGGACGTGGTGCCACCCACCATGACGCGTCTCGCGCGTGCGCTGGGCTACGCGTCGTTTCGCGATTTCCAGGGCGACTTCCGCAGCCATGCCGCATGGGGCGCAGCGGATTTCTCGGCGCGCGCAAGACGTCTTCAATCGCCGGCCGGTCGCTCGGCGCCCGCGAAGAAGCGCCTCGCCGACCTGCAGGCGGCCGACATCGAAAGCCTCGACGCGCTCAACGGCCCGGATGCGCTCGATCGCGTCGCGACGCGCCTCCTTCGCGCGCGCAGCGTTGCATTCCTCGGCTTTCGCAGCTGCCACAGCGTCGCGCTGCACGCGCATTACCTCCATTCCATGCTCACGGGCCGCGGCACGCTGCTGCAGGACGCCTACGGCACGCTGCGCGAGAGCGTCGCCGCGCTGACGAGCCGCGACGTGCTCGTCGCGATCGGCATCGCGCCGTACTCGCGGCAGACGGTCGACGCCGTGCATCTGGCCGCGCAGGGCCGCGTCCCGATCGTCGCCATCACCGATTCCGAGCTTTCGCCGCTTGCGCGCGCTGCGCAGGAGCGCCTGTTGTTCGACGCCGCGTCGAGCTCGTTCTTCCATTCGCTCGTTCCCGCGCACGCGCTCGTCGAGCGGCTCATGGCCGCCCTGGCCGCGCGTGGCGGCCGCAGCGTCGTGCGCCGCCTGGAGCAGCGCGAGGCCCTCCTGCGCGAAGCCGGCGCCTACTGGCAGGCCGAACGATGAGCACCGCCGCACCGTCCCAAGGCTCTCACGCCCCTGTGGGGCGAAGCGGCGTGCAGCGCCGCAACGGTGGGGAACACGCAAGCCACCTGATGCATCGCAGCTTGCGCGCCGTGCCGCCGATCGCCGTGTCCCAATCGGGCGTCGAGATCGTCGACAAGGACGGTCGCCGGTACATCGACGCGAGCGGGGGCGCCGCCGTGTCGTGCCTCGGACATGCGCATCCGGACGTGCTCGCCGCGATGCACGCGCAGATCGACAAGGTCGCGTACGCGCACACGAGCTTCTTCACCACCGAGGTTGCCGAAGCGTTGGGCGACACGCTGGTCGCGCAGGCCCCCGAAGGCCTCGATCACGTGTACCTGGTGTCGGGCGGCTCCGAAGCCATGGAAGCCGCGCTCAAGCTCGCGCGCCAGTCGTTCGTGGAGCGCGGCGAGCGTGATCGCAACGTGTTCATCGCCCGCCGCCAGAGCTACCACGGCAACACGCTCGGTGCGCTGGCGGTCGGCGGCAACGAGTGGCGGCGGCGCGAGTTCGCGCCGCTGCTGATCGACGTCGCGCGCGTGTCGGCGTGCTTCGAATATCGATTCCGCCGCGACGACGAGACGCTGGACGCCTACACGGATCGCCTCGTCGCCGAGCTCGAGGGCACCCTCGAGGAAGTGGGTCCCGAGCGCGTGATCGCGTTCTGCGCCGAGCCGGTCGTCGGCGCAACCTCGGGTGCCGTGCCTCCGACCCCCGGCTACTTCGCGCGCATCAAGCGCGTGCTCGACCGCCACGGCATCCTGTTCATCGCCGACGAGGTGATGTGCGGCATGGGACGCACCGGCACGCGCTATGCGATCGAGCAGGAAGGCGTGGTGCCCGATCTCGTCGCGGTTGCGAAGGGACTGGGCGGCGGCTATCAGCCCATCGGCGCGGTGCTCGCGCAAGGCCACGTCGTCGAGCCGATACGGCGTGGCAGCGGTTTCTTCCAGCACGGCCACACCTACCTGGGGCACCCGGTCGCCGCGGCCGCCGCGCTCGCGGTGCAGCAGGTGATCGAGCGCGACAACCTGCTCGCCGCGGTGCGCGCGCGCGGCGCCTACCTGCGCGATGCATTGCGCGCAAGGTTCGAGGCGCACCCGCACGTCGGCGACGTCCGGGGCCGCGGCCTGTTCTACGGGATCGAGCTGGTCGCCGAGCGCGCGACGAAGGCGCCATTCGACCCGGCGCGGCGCGTCCATGCCCAGGTCAAGGCCGCCGCGATGCGCGAAGGGCTGCTCTGCTATCCGATGGGCGGCACGATCGACGGCGAGCGCGGCGACCACGTATTGCTGGCGCCGCCGTACATCGTGCGCGAATCCGAGCTCGACGCCATCGTCGAGCGGCTGGCGCGCGCGATCGACGCCGGCATCGCGGCCGCGCGATAGCGCGCCGGGACGACATTCAACCGAAGGAGGATCCGATGCGTACGCTACCCCTGCTCGCGATCGTTGCCGCGCTGTGCCTCGCCATGCCGCACGTCGCCGAGGCGGACGATTCGCCGACGCTCGCCCGCATCAAGGAGCGCGGCGAAGTGGTGCTCGGCCACCGCGATTCGTCGGTGCCGTTCTCGTACCTCGACCAGAACCAGCAGCCGGTGGGCTACTCGATCGACCTGTGCCTGCGCGCCGTCGATGCCGTGAAGCAGGCGCTCGAGATGCCGAACCTGCGGGTGCGCTACAACCCGGTGACCTCGGCGACGCGCATCCCGCTCGTCGCGAACGGCACCGTCGACATGGAGTGCGGGTCGACGGTCAACAACGCCGAACGACAGCAGCAGGTGAGCTTCAGTTACACGACGTTCATCGTCGGCACGCGGTTCATCGCCAAGAAGACGAGCAACTTCAAGACGCTGAACGACCTCAAGGGCAAGACGGTGGTGTGCACTGCGGGGACGAACACGATCGCACGCGTGCACGAGCTCAACAACAAGCGCAACCTGGGCATGACGATCCTGTCGGGCAAGGACCACGCCGAATCGTTCTTGATGGTGGAATCGGGTCGCGCCGCGGCGTTCTTCGAGGACGACATCCTGCTCGCCGGCCTCGCGGCCAACTCGCGCACGCCGTCGGAATGGTCGATCAGCACGGAGGGCTACAGCGTCGACCCGTACGCGCTGATGCTGCCGCACGGGGACGCCGGGTTCAAGCGCGTCGTAGATCGCGCGCTCGCCGACACGTTCAGGAGCGGGGCCATCAAGGCGATCTACGACAAGTGGTTCGTCAAGCCCATCCCGCCCAAGGGCGTGACGCTCGACTTCCCGCTGTCGCCGGCGCTGAAGAAGGCGTTCGAGAAGCCGACGGATTCGCCGGACCCGGGCGCGTACGATTGACGTTTGCGGCTTCGGGGTCGGGGTCGTTACTCTGACCCCGGGGTCGGAGTCGCGACCCTGACCCCGGGTTTCGAGCATGGTCGACCGCTTGCCGCCGCTGCCTGACGACGCCCTGACGCCCGCGCAGCGCGAGGCCGCGGCAGCCGTCATCGCGGGCCCGCGCGGCGGTCTCTACGGCCCTTTCGTGCCGCTGTTGCGCAGTCCCGAGCTGCTCGGTCACGCGCAACGCCTCGGCGAGTACCTGCGCTATCGCTCGGCGATCGGCACGCAGCTTTCCGAGCTGGCGATACTGATGGTCGCGCGGCACTGGTCGCAGGACGTCGAATGGGCCATCCACGCGCCGATCGCGGCGCAGGCGGGCATCGCGGCCGACACGATCGCAGCGATCGGCGCACGTGCCACGCCACCGCGCCTCACCGCCGACGAGGCGATCGTCCACGCCTTCTGCACCGAGCTCCAGGCGACGCAGCGGGTGAGCGACGCGACGTTCGAGCGCGCGCGCGCGCGTTTCGGCGAGCACGGCGTGGTCGACCTGCTCGGCCTGTGCGGCTACTACACGCTGCTCGCAATGGTGATGAACGGCGCGCAGACTGCGCTGCCGCCGAATGCACCGCGACCGCCGTGGGCCGAGCCCTAGGCCGAGACCTTGTCGCGTTGCGCTTCCGGCGCCGGCACCTGGAACACCTCGCGCAGATAGGCGACGTACGACGGCTCGTAGTCCATCGCCTTCGACGGCTCGTCGCTGATCTTGGCCACGGGCTGGCCATTGCAGCGCGTCATCTTGATGACGATCGACAGCGGGTCGTAGCCGAGGTCGTTGGTGAGATTCGTCCCGATGCCGAAGGCCATCAGGGTGCGCCCGCGGAAATACTCGAACAACCGGATCGCGAGCGGCACGTTCAGGCTGTCGGAGAACACCATCGTCTTGCTGCGCGGATCGATGCGCATCCTCTGGTAGTGCGCGATGAGCTTCTCGCCCCATTCGAACGGATCGCCCGAGTCGTGGCGCACGCCGTCGAACAGCTTGCAGAAGAAGAGGTCGAAGTCGCGCAGGAAGGCGTCCATGCTGTAGACGTCGGAGAGCGCGATCCCGAGGTCGCCGCGGTATTCGCGCGCCCACGTGTTGAACGCATACACCTGGGAGTCGCGCAGGCGCGGCCCGACCGCCTGGCACGCCTGCAGGTACTCGTGGGCCATCGTGCCGAGCGGCGTGAGGTTCTGCTCGAACGCGAGCCTGACGTTGCTCGTGCCGACGAACTTCGCGCCGATGCCGTGCTTCAGCGTGCGCACGACCTCGTCCTGCCATCGATACGAGAAGCGGCGCCGCGTGCCGTAATCGGCGATGCGGAACGTCGGATCGGTCAGGCCGTTGATCTGCTCGATCTTGCGCGCGAGGCGCCGACGGCCTTCCTCGACATCGGGGCTCGGGTGACGATCGCGGTTGTACACCTCGGACACGATCGAGAGCACCGGCACCTCGAAGAGGATCGTGTGCAGCCACGGTCCCTTGATGAAGATGTCGATGTCGCCTTCGTCGCCGAGCGGCTCGACGTGGATGAAGCGCTCGTCGAGTTGGAAGAGACTCAGGAGGTCGACGAAGTCGCTCTTGAAGAAGCGCCAGCCGCGGAGGTAGTCGAGCTCGCGCGGGCTGAAGCGCAGCTTGCAGAGCTCGCGGATCTGCGCACGTATCTCCCCGATGTAGGGGCGCAGGTCGACCGTGCGGTTGCGGCACTTGAAGCGATACTCGACGTGCGCGGCGGGAAAGTGATGCAGGACCACCTGCATCATCGTGAACTTGTACAGGTCGGTGTCGAGCAGCGACTCGATGATCATGCGGCGATGCCGGCCGGATCGGGGCGGAAGGTCGATGTTACCCCGTCCCCGCGGCGAGGAGCGCGTCCCGGCGCAACCGACCGCCGTGCTGGCCGCGGCGTTTCGGTGCCGCTATCATGCGCGGCACACGAAAGCCCGCATCATGCTGCTCAACTGCGTCGCCTACCAGAACGGCCGCAAGCTGGCCGAGATTCCGGCCGAGGACATCAGCGACTACGTCAAGCGGCCCGACTGCTTCGTCTGGGTCGCGCTGTTCGAGCCGACGGGGCAGGAGCTCGACCTGATGGCCCAGGAGTTCGGCCTGCACGAGCTGGCGGTCGAGGACGCCCGGCACGGCCACCAGCGGCCGAAGGTGGAGGAATACGGCGAGTCGCTGTTCGCGGTGCTGCACCCGGTGGAGATCGAGAAGGCCGACGACGGCACCGAGTCGTTCAACGTCGGGGAGGTCGACATCTTCGTCGGCCCCAACTACGTCCTGTCGGTGCGCCATCGCACGAAGGTCGGGTTTGCCGCCGTGCGCGCGCGCACGGAGCGCGAGCCGGAGCTCCTGAAGCACGGCTCGGGCTTCGTGTTCTACGCGCTGATCGACAACGTGGTGGATCGCTACTTCCCCATCCTCGACGAGCTCGAGACGCGAATCGAGGCGCTCGAGCAGCGCATGTTCACCACGCCGGCGTCGCGCAAACAGATCGAGGAGCTCTACGAGCTCAAAAGCAAGCTCATGACGCTCAAGCACGCCGTCGCGCCGCTCATGGAAGCGGTGGGCAAGCTGTACGGCGGCCGCGTGCCGCACCTGTGCCAGGGCACGCAGGAATATTTTCGCGACGTCTACGATCATCTCGCGCGCATCAACTCGGCGATCGAGAGCAGCCGCGAGATGCTGACCACCGCCATCCAGGTGAACCTGGCGCTGATCGGCATCTCGGACAACGAGGTCACCAAACGCCTCGCCGCATGGGGCGCGCTCATCACGATCCCGACGCTCGTCGCCGGCGTGTACGGCATGAACTTCAAGTTCATGCCCGAGCTCGACTGGCAATGGGGCTACTGGTACGCGGTCGGGATGATGATCGCGGTCGACGTGCTGCTGTTCTTCCGGTTTCGCAAGGCGCGCTGGATTTGACGACGACGGGGTCGGAGTCAGTTCGGAATCGCGCGGTCGGAGTAGTTTCGCAAAACCGACTCTGACCCCGTCGTGCAGCACTTACTCTGACCCCGCCTTTCCGGGCGAGATCGGGATCACGCGCCGGTCGCCGTAGTTCACCGGCGCAGGCCACGCGGGCTGCAGGGTCACGTGCTGGATGCCGTAGCGCTCGGCGAGCAGCCGCTGCGCCGCGGCAAGCACTTCCAGCCAGCGATCGCCATCGGCAATCGCGACATGCGCCGACAATGCAACGGTGTCGCCGCTCAGGTGCCAGACGTGCAGGTCGTGCACGGAAGTCACGCCGGGCAGCCCGGACAGCGCGCGGCCGATCGCGGCGTAGTCGAGATGGGACGGCACGCGTTCCATCAGCACGCCGAGGGAATCCATCAGCAGGCGCCACGTCGAGCGCACGATGAGCGCCGCGACGGCGAGCGACAGGATCGGATCGATCGGCATCCAGCCGGTGACGAGGATCACCGCGCCGGCGACGATCGCCGCCACCGACCCGAGCAGGTCCGACAGGACGTGCAGCAGCGCGCCGCGTGCATTGAGCGAGCCGGGCGCCTGCGACAGGAACCACACCGCCACGAGGTTCACGATCAGGCCGACGCCCGCGATGCCCAGCACCCAGCCGCCCTGGACCGCCGTAGGCGCCAGCAGGCGCCGCACGGCTTCGACGGCGATGAATACGACCAGCGCGAGCAGCGCCAGCGCATTGATGAACGCGGCGATCACCTCGGCGCGCGCGTAGCCGTACGACGCGCGGTGCGAAGGCGGCCGCGCCGCGATGCGCTGAGCAAACAGCGCAAGGCCGAGCGACGCGCCATCCGTCGCCATGTGACCTGCATCGGAGAGCAGCGCCAGCGAGCCGGCCCACCACGCGCCGGCCACCTCGACGATCGCGAAGCCGGCGGTCAGGAGCAGCGCGACGGCGAGCGCCTGCTGCGCGCCGCCGCGGTGATGCGCATGCTCGTGCGCATGCGCGTGCGCGTGATCGTGGTGATGACTGTGCGGCATCACCCGCGATTGTCCGGCAAACCGCGCGGCGCTGCTACATCTGCTTGAACCGGTGCGCGTACGCGCGCGACACGCCGATCGATTCCGGGCGCGTGCGCAGCGTGAGCGAGATGCGGCCGGAGAAGTCGCGCTCCGTCGCCTTCACGTGCGCGAGGTTCACGATCGTGCCGCGATGCACCTGCCAGAACCGCGACGGATCGAGCTGCTCGGCGAGCTCCTTGAGCGGCGTGCGGATGAGCGCCTCGCATTCGGCGGTGAAGACGCTGGTGTACTTGTCGTTCGACTGGAAATAGCAGACGTCGTCGACGTCGATGAGCCGCACCTGCTCGCCCACCAGCGCACGGATCCATGCGAGCCGCTCGGGCCCGGGCGCGGCCGCGCCGTCGCGCCCTGCCAGGCGCCCGAGCACCGCAAGCGCGGCCTGCACGTCGTCCGGATGCGGCGACGCGATGCGTTGCCGCAGCCGCGCGATGGTTTCGAGGAGCCGCTCGTCGGTCACGGGCTTCAGCAGGTAGTCCACGGCCGCACGCTCGAACGCGTCGATCGCGTACTGATCGTGCGCGGTGACGAACACCACGTGCGTGCGCGCGCCGGCACGCCGCGCGACGTCGAGGCCCGTGAGACCCGGCATGCGGATGTCGAGGAACGCGATGTCGGGTTCCTCGTCGCGCAGCAGCGCCTCGGCGGCGGGCCCGTTGTGGGCGATGCCGGCCAGGACGAGCTCGGGCCACAGGGCGGCGAGGCGCCCGCGCAAATACTCGGCGAGGCGCGGCTCGTCGTCGGCGATGATGGCGGTGGTGCGTCGCGGTGCGCTCATGCCTGCAGCGGCACCACGACCGAGACGCATGCGCCGGCGGGCGGGTTGTCTTCGATGATCACGCGCGCCGCATCGCCGTACCACGCCGTGAGGCGCGCGCGCAGGTTGGCGAGGCCCAGGCTGTCGACGCCCGGCGCGCGCGTGGCGCGGAATCCCAGCCCGCTGTCGCGAACGGTCAGATGCACGCCGTCGTCGTCGCGCCGCGCCACGATGTCGAGGCGCCCGCCTTCGACCTTCGGCTCGAGACCGTGCTTGATCGCATTCTCGACGACCGGTTGCAACACCATCGGGGGCACGCGAAGCGCGAGCAGGTCCGCCGGCACGTCGATGCGCCACTGCAATCGGCTGCCCATGCGCAGCTCCAGCAGCTCGAGGTAGGCACGAAGCCACGCGATCTGCTCGGCGAGGGTGCCCTGGCCATCCGGCGCCGCGGCGGTGGCACGCAGCAGCGCGATGAGCCGCTCGATCATGCGCTTCGCCGTAGGCGGGTGCGTGTCGATCAGCGACACGACGTGCGCCAGCGTGTTGTAGAGGAAGTGCGGCTCTACCTGCGCCTCGAGCAGCTTGAGCCGCGCCGTCGTCGCCTCGCGCTGCGCGGCCGCCACGCGCGCCTGCTCCTGCGCCGCACCCGTCTCGGCACGCGCCGCGCGCTCGCGCAGCAGGAGCAGCACCATCAGGAAGCAGCTGATGAGGAACGAGACGAGCAGCACCGAGGCCGCACCGCGGAGGCTCAGCAGCCACCGCAGGAAATCCCCGTAGCCGAGGAGCCGCGCACCGATCGAATATCCCACGAAGACGCCGATCATGGGCAGCACGGTGTAGTACGCGAAGCGGATCGGCACGCGCATGCCGTGGATACCCGGAATGAGGCGATCGCCGATCATGAACAGCACGTGGATGACGAGCCCGATGCACTGCGAGAACATGAAAATGGGCCACGCCACCTCGCGCAGCGGCGTGCGCGAATCGAACACCAGCGAGAGCGCGATGAACGCCAGCGCGAACAGCGAGTTCCAGACGAGCGTGTACACCAGGTCCCGCGCGGCGCTTCGGGGCCAGCGCCGGAACAGCGGGATCAGCTCGAGCGGATGCACGATCGCGGCGTTCGGGCAGGCCGTTTGCGGTCGGCGACGGGTGGCAGGCATGGTCTTGGCAGGTCGGTGACGATGGCGGCGATGCTGCCGCGGCCCGGCGGGACCGGCGAGCGCCGTGCGACGATTCGCTGCCGCGGGGCGCGAATGGTCGCAGGCGGGCGCCAATGGCCGCAAGTCTGCCCGACCGCCCGGAACTTTACGGCCGGCTTGCGCGAATATGAGAGACGACGCGCCGCCCGATCCGTGGACGACCCCATGCCCGCCAGCCTGTCCGACTCGCACGCGGTTTCCGACGCGGCGCTCACCGCCCGCCTCGCGTGCGGCGACGGCAGGGCGCTCGAGCCGCTGTACCGGCGGCACCGCGGCACGGTCTACCGATTCGCGCTGCTGTGGTCGGGTCAGTCGGCGCTCGCCGCCGACGTGACCCAGGATGTCTTCGTCCACCTCCTCACGCGCGCGGGCGACTTCGACGCCGAGCGCGGCGCGCTGCTGCCCTGGCTGCTCGGCATTGCCCGCAACCTCGTGCGCCGGCGCGCGGGCGTGAAGGACGAAGACGAGCGCGCGATCGACGACGCCGCGATGCCCGCACCCTCGCCCGATGCCGCGCTGATCGAGCGCCAGGACCTCGAGGCGCTGCGCCGCGCCGTTGCCGCGCTGCCGCCGCATTTTCGCGACGTGCTGGTGCTGGTGGACCTGGCCGAGCGCTCCTACGCCGAGGCCGCCGCGATTTGCGGCTGCGAGCTCAACACCGTGCGCTCCCGTCTTTCGCGCGCACGCGCCTTGCTGGCGCGCTGGCTGGACGTCGACCGCGATGCGCGCGCCTCGGATGCGCTCGCACGAAAGGCTGCATCATGACCGTTGCCTATCCCGAGCTGGAAGCGCGTCTCGCCGCATTGCGCACACACGCGCAGTCCTGGGTGCCGCCCGCGCGCGTGGACGCTGCCATCGCCGCGGCCGCGCATCGCAGCACCGGTACACCCGCCAGGCTGCGCCGCGCCGCGCAACACTGGGTCGCCTGGCCGCTCGCGCTGGCCGCCTCGGTGGCCATCGTGTCGATTGCGCTGCGCGGATCGCTGCAGCATGCGCCGCTCGACACCGCGTCGCCCGCCACACCGCCGCGGCCGTCGTTCACGCCCATCGTTCCGATGGCGGAAATTCAGCAGACCGCCGACGCGGTGGTCGTTCCGGCGCGCGTGCCGCGCATGACGCTCGCGCAATACGGGCTGCCGCTCGATCCCACGCACGCCGACGAGCCGGTGAACGCGGAACTGCTGGTGCGCCGCGACGGCGCCGTGCTCGCCTATCGCTTCGCCGATTGACCACCAGGAGCCGCTCATGAACGCGCCCTTCCACCACGTCTGTCGCTGTGCCGCGGCCGGCGCGCTCGCCGGCCTGATGCTGGCCTCGCACACCGCCCTCGCGCAGGACGCGACGCCGGCAGGCAGGAGCCTGCGCGCCGACGTCGAGCGGCAAGTGCGCGAGGCGCAGGAGCAGGTCCACCGCGCCGCCGAACAGGCGAAGGCCTACGCCGAGCAGCACCGCGAGTGGGCCGAACGCTACGCGGGCGAGCTGCTGGCGCAGGCGGACTTCGACCTCGACTACTCGGGTCTCGCGTTCATCGGCAGCGAGCTCGGCGCCACGCGCGAGATCGTGAAGAACGCGCCCTACACCGCCGACGCCGTCACCGAATCGGTGCAGCGGCTTCAGGACGGCAATCGCATCGTGCGGCGCACCGTTGCGCACCTTGCGCGCGACACCTACGGACGCACGCGGCAGGAGAAGGAGACCTCGCGCGGTGCCGTCGCGTACGTGTTCGACCCCATCGACCATCGCAGCTTCGCGCTCAACCTGCAGCGCCGCACGGCGGTACGCATCCCGCGGGTGCCGGAGGTGGCCGACGTCGACGCACCGAGCCTCGCGCCCGTGCCGCCGGCACCGCCGGCGCCGCCCGCGCCGCCCATGCCCCCCGCGCCGCCCGCAGCACCGGCGCCACCGGCGCCCTCGACGTCGACGACGCCAGCCGCGCCAGGCACCGAGCGCGTCGTCGTTCGCCGCACCATGGACAGCGAGCCGCAGGATGTTCGCGTCGAAGTGGTGCGCATCGGCCAGCCGGACGACGCGGGCGCGAGCGGCCTGCCCGTCGTCATGCCGCTCGTGCCCCGCGGCGACGGCGAGAAGAAGAGCCTCGGCACCCGCGACATCGACGGCGTGAAGGCGGACGGCACGCAAACGACGTGGACGATCGCCGCCGGCGCGATCGGCAACGAAAAGCCGATCGTCATCACGCGCGAGCGCTGGTTCTCTCCCGAGCTTCAGCTCGTCGTCATGGCGCGCACCAGCGATCCGCGCAGCGGCGAGACGACGTACCGGCTCACCAACCTCAAGCGCGGTGAGCCGCCGGCCGACCTGTTCAAGGTCCCGGCGGACTATCGCGTGCACGGCAGCGAGCGCCGCGGCGGCGGATAGCGCGCGCGGGGCCGCGGCGCTCGGCGCGATAAAATCGCGCGCATGGACAGCGTTTCCGCCGTGGCCATCGACGCGCTGCTGCCGCAGACGCAGTGCACGCGCTGCGGCTATGCCGGGTGCGCGCCCTATGCCGACGCCATCGCCCGCGGCGCAGCCGACATCAACCGCTGCCCGCCGGGCGGCCCGGCGACGATCGTCTCGCTGGCCGCACTCACCGGCCGGCCCGCCATGCCGCTCGATCCGTCGTGCGGCGCCCATGCACCGCTCGCCGTCGCAGTGATCGACGAAGCGCGCTGCATCGGCTGCACGCTGTGCATCGACGCGTGCCCGCTCGACGCGATCATCGGCGCGGCGAAGCGCATGCATGCGGTGCTGCCCTCGCTGTGCTCCGGCTGCGAGCTCTGCGTGGCCCCGTGCCCGGTGGACTGCATCGCGATCGTTCCGGCGCAACGCGAGTGGACGGCCGTCGAGGCGAGCGCCGCGCGCGAGCGGTATCGCGCGCGCAACGCACGGCACGCGCGCGGCGAGCGCGTCGCATCGCGCGAAAGCGCCGCGTCGCGCCCCGACGGAACCGCCAACGCCGCCGCGCGGCACGCCGCCGTCGCCGCGGCGATCGCGCGCGCACGCGCACGACGCCAGGCTCGTGCCGCCTGACCGCGCGCGCATCGCAGTATCGGCGTTGCTCCTGGCCGTGGCGGTCGGTGCACGGGCTGCCGATGCCGACTACTCCGCGGCGCTCGACAAGCTGTGGGATTTCGACGCGCCCGCGGTGTCCGAGCAGCGCTTTCGCGCCGAGCGCGATCGTTTCGCGGCTCATACGCGCGAGGCGCTCGAAGCGGCCACGCAGATCGCACGCGCACTGTCCTTGCAGCGCCGCTTCGGGCAGGCCGACGCCACGCTCGACGAGGTGGCGCGCGACCTGGACGCGGCGCCCGCGCGCATCCGCGTGCGCTACCTGCTCGAGCGCGGACGGACGCGCAATTCGTCGGGCGAGCCTGCGAAAGCGGTCCCGATGTTCATGGACGCGCTGCGCGCGAGCGACGCGGACACGCTGGGCGGCGCAGCGTTCTACCGCATCGACGCGTTGCACATGCTGGGCATCGCCGCACCGGCCGACGCGCGCATCGAATGGGACCGCAAGGCGCTGGCAGCCGCCGAAGCCGCGAGCGACGAGCGCGCCCGCGGCTGGCGCGGCTCGCTTTTGCACAACCTCGGCTGGGCAGAGCACGATCGCGGCAATTTCGCGGCCGCGCTCGACTGCTGGCAGCGCGTGCTTGCGCTGCGCGAAGCAGCCGGCGATGCCGGCGGCATCCGGATTGCCAAGTGGACCGTTGCGCGCGGCCTGCGCTCGCTCGGGCGCCTCGACGAAGCCGAAGCGATCCAGCATGCGCTGGCGACCGAGACCGACCGGGCGCAGGCGTCCGACGGCTACATCTACGAGGAGCTCGCGGAGATCGCGCTCGCGCGCAACGACGCCGCGTCGGCGAGGCGCTTCGCCGCGAAGGCGCATGCGCTGCTGAAGGACGACGCGGATCTGGCCGCGAATGACGCGGACCGCCTCGCGCGGCTTGCGCGCATCGGCGGCGTTGCGCCATGAATGCGGCGAAGCGGCGCGCGATCTTCGAGCGGCTGCGCAAGGCCGATCCGAATCCGACCACCGAGCTCGCGCACACCACGCCGTTCGAATTGCTGGTCTCCGTCGTGCTCTCGGCGCAGGCAACCGACAAGGGCGTGAACAAGGCGACCGAGAAGCTCTACAAGGTCGCCAACACGCCCGAGGCCATCGCGAAGCTCGGCGTCGATGGGCTGACGCCTTACATCAGCTCGATCGGCCTGTATCGCAACAAGGCGAAGAACGTCGTCGCGCTCTCCGAGATGCTGCTGCGCGAGCATGGCGGGCGGGTGCCGCACGACCGCGAAGCGCTCGAGCGGCTGCCGGGCGTGGGACGCAAGAGCGCCAACGTCGTGCTGAACGTCGCATTCGGCGAGCCGACCATCGCGGTGGACACGCACATCTTCCGCGTGTGCAACCGAACCGGCCTGGCACCCGGCAAGGATCCGCTCGCGGTCGAGCAGAAGCTCAACAGGTTCGTCGAAGACGAGTTCCGCCACAATGCGCATCACTGGCTGATCCTGCACGGCCGCTACACGTGCGTCGCGCGCGTGCCGAAGTGCCCCGAGTGCGTGATCCTCGATCTGTGCGAGTTCAAGCACAAGACGCGGCTGGTGGATCCGGAGAAGGTCGACCGCATGCTCGTCGAGCCGGCGCGCAAGGCGACTGCCGGGAAACCGCCGAAGGCGCGCACGTTGCGCAAGCGCGTGGTCGAGCCGGTGCGCCCCGCACGCAAGCGCAGGGGCGCGTAACGCCGTGTTCGCGCCGTCACGCGAGGAAGCGCGGCGCTTTCTGGTCGACGCGTGGGCGAAATATCGCGCGGGGCGTCCGTTGAGCGGCCTGGAGCAGAAGGCCGTCGCGATCATCGCGCTGCATCCGGAATACCACGCGATCGTCGACGACCCGGAGCGCCATCTCCCGCGCGACTATGGACCCGAGGGCGGCGAGATCAATCCGTTCCTGCATCTGTCGCTGCACCTTGCCGTCGACGAGCAGCTCGCCGTCGACCAGCCGCCGGGCATCCGTGCCGAGTTCGAGCGATTGCGCGCAAAGCATGGCGACGAGCACGCGGCGTTGCACGACGTGCAGGAATGCCTCGGGGAGACGCTGTGGCAGGCGCAGCGGCTCGGGACGCAGCCGGACGCGAACGTCTATCTCGCCTGCCTGCGCAAACGCTAGGCCGTCGAACGGCACTGGATTCCCGCTTTCGCGGGAATGACGCTTATTTCTTGACCTGCACTACCGCGGGCTGCGCGGCGTAATACGCCGCGACGTCGTCGATGTCCTTGTCGGTCAGCGGCGCGGCCATCCCCGCCATGATGGGGTTCTTGCGCCTGCCCGCCTTGTAGTCGCGCAGCGCGTTGGCGAGGTAATCCGGGTATTGCCCGGCGAGCCTGGGATAGTCGGGCGTCTGGCTGTTGCCGTCCATGCCATGACAGGCCTGGCAGATCTCCTTCGCCTTGGCCTGCCCCGCAGCCCGGTCGGCCGCGCCGGCCGTCGAGGCGACCACCATGCCGGCCGCGCACGCGAGCGTGATGAGAGCCTTCTTCATTTGCTGGCGGTGTTGGTCTGTTGGCCGCGCGCGTAGTACGCGGCCAGGTTGGCGATGTCGTCGTCGGAGAGCGACGCCGCGATCGCGCGCATCGACGGATGCGACCGCTCCCCGCTGCGGTATTGCTTCAGCGCCGAGACGATGTACGCCTCGTGCTGGCCGCCGAGCTTCGGCACGTGATAGACCACGGGATACGCGGTGTGCCACCCGGCGATGCCGTGGCAGCCTTCGCACATGCGCGTGAGCTGGCTGCCTTTCGCGGGATCGCCCGCCGGTGGAGGCGCGGATGTCTGCGCCTGGGCCCCGCCGACGAGCGCAAGCGCCGCCGCGGCGAGGACGAGCTTACGTGGAGTCATCGGCATCAGGAGAACGATAGCGGTTGTGATTGTTGTGCGGGGCCGGGCGCGCGGATTGTACATGGCGGCCGCGTCAGCGCTCGAGCAGCGGGCGCTTGTCTCGCACGTCCTTCCATTCGTCGGCATCCGGCGGCGCCGGCTTGCGCTCGATGATGGGCTTCCACACCTTCGACAGCTCCGCGTTCAGCGCCTTGAAGTCCTGCTGGTCGGGCGGCACGTCGTCCTCGGCGAATATGGCCTCTACGGGGCACTCGGCCACGCACAGCGTGCAGTCGATGCACTCGTCGGGATCGATGACGAGGAAGTTCGGGCCCTCGCGGAAGCAGTCGACAGGGCACACGTCGACGCAATCGGTGTACTTGCAGCGAATGCAGCTCTCGGTGACGACGTACGTCATGTCCGGGAAAAACCTTGGTGCCGATCGGGGAATCTTGAATTTTAGCAGAACGGTCCTCAAATCCCCGGTTATGCCGGCCCCGGCCGGCCGGAGCCGTCGTCTCCGGGGACATGCGGTACACTTTCCGCGGCCCCGTTCTCGCAACGGCGGCGTTCAATCCCAGAGGATTTTTTCATGACCGACGTCAAGACCGAATTGATCAAGCACGTCTCGGACGCGAGCTTCGACAAGGACGTGCTGCAGTCCCCCAAGCCCGTGCTCGTCGATTTCTGGGCCGAGTGGTGCGGGCCGTGCAAGATGTTCGCGCCGGTGCTCGACGACGTCGCCCGGACCTACGAGGATCGGCTGGCGGTCGCCAAGCTGGACATCGACGCCAACCCCGCGACCCCGGGCAAGTACGGCATCCGCGGCATTCCGACGGTCATCCTGTACAAGGGCGGCCAGGTCCACGCCCAGAAGGTCGGCGCGCTCACCAAGTCGCAGCTCACGGCCTTCCTTGACAGCAATCTCTAAGCCCGTTACGCTCATCCCCACCTAGCCGGCGCGCGATCGACATCGCTGCGCCGGCGGGCCGACTGGACGGTCGGTCCCAAGGTTCGCGCGCCGCGCCTTCCTTCTGCGGCGCACTGAAAGTTTCCCGGTTCCTTTTTCCGCCCGCGTTCGCAGGCTCTCCTGGCCGTATCCGCGGCCGTTATCCGCAGCCCATGCACCTCTCCGAACTCAAGACCAAGCACGTGAGCGAGCTGCTCGACATCGCCAACTCGATGGAGATCGACGGCGCGAACCGCATGCGCAAGCACGATCTCATCTTCGCGCTGCTGAAGACGCAGGCGAAGAAGGGCGAGAGCATCTTCGGCGAGGGCGTGCTGGAAGTCCTGCCCGACGGCTTCGGCTTCCTGCGCTCGCCCGACACGAGCTACCTCGCCGGCACCGACGACATCTACATCTCGCCCTCGCAGATCCGCCGCTTCAACCTGCACACCGGCGACACCATCGAGGGCGAGATCCGCACGCCGAAGGACGGCGAGCGCTACTTCGCGCTGGTGAAGGTCGACCGCGTCAACGGCGAGCCGCCCGAGAACGCGAAGAGCAAGATCCTCTTCGAGAACCTGACGCCGCTGTTCCCCGACGAGCCGCTCGTGCTCGAGCGCGACATCAAGGCCGAGGAGAACATCACCGGCCGCGTGATCGACATCGTGGCGCCCATCGGCAAAGGCCAGCGCGGGTTGCTGGTGTCGTCGCCGAAATCGGGCAAGACCGTGATGCTGCAGCACGTCGCCCACGCCATCACCGCCAATCACCCGGACGTGATCCTGATCGTGCTGCTGATCGACGAGCGGCCCGAGGAAGTGACCGAGATGCAGCGCACCGTGCGCGGCGAAGTGGTCGCCTCCACGTTCGACGAGCCCGCCACGCGCCACGTGCAGGTCGCCGAGATGGTGATCGAGAAGGCGAAGCGCCTGGTCGAGCACAAGAAGGACGTGGTGATCCTGCTCGACTCGATCACGCGCCTGGCGCGCGCCTACAACACCGTGGTGCCGGCGTCGGGCAAGGTGCTGACGGGCGGCGTCGACGCGAATGCGCTGCAGCGGCCGAAGCGCTTCTTCGGCGCGGCGCGCAACATCGAGGAAGGCGGCTCGCTCACCATCATCGCCACCGCGCTGATCGACACCGGCTCGCGCATGGACGACGTGATCTACGAGGAGTTCAAGGGCACCGGCAACATGGAGATCCACCTGGATCGCCGCATGGCCGAGAAGCGCATCTACCCTGCCATCAACGTCAACCGCTCCGGCACGCGCCGCGAGGAGCTGCTGCTGAAGCCCGAGATCCTGCAGAAGGTCTGGATCTTGCGGAAGCTGCTCTACCCCATGGACGAGCTCGAGGCGATGGAATTCCTGCTCGACAAGGTCAAGGCGACCAAGAACAACGGGGATTTCTTCGATTCGATGCGGCGCGGGTAAACAAGAACCTACGCTAAAGGACAGGACGATCCCGCGCCGCCGCGGGCGCGTAACACAAGAACCTACGCCAAGGACAGGATGATCCCGCGCCGCCGCGGGCGGCGGCGACTTTGCGAATCCCTTCCCGGAGCTTCGGCCGTTTGGCCGAGT
>DASXAF010000061.1:0-32176 GCA_036406955.1 Casimicrobiaceae bacterium | reverse complement strand
CCGACCCCGGCAACGCCGACGGCGTCATCACGGTGGGCGCAACGCATCGCTATTGGCCGCAAACATACGGGGTCAGCTTCTTCTCCAGCCGCGGGCCCACGGGCGACGGCAGGCTCAAGCCCGACCTCGTCGCGCCGGGGGAGCGCATCCGCGCGCCCTTGCCGGGCAACGAGTGGGGCGACCTCGACGGCACCAGCATGGCGGCGCCGCACGTCAGCGGCGCGGCTGCCATGCTCATGGCGCGCTACTCCGAGCTGGTCGGCCAGCCGAGGCGCATCAAGACCATCCTCTGCGACAGCGCGACCGACCTCGGGCGCGAGCGCACGTTCCAGGGGCGCGGCATGCTCGACATCCTGCGGGCCTTCCAATCGATATGACCGACATCTTCAGCCTCGACGTGCGCCGCGCTCGCAAGGGCGACTGCATGCTGCTGCACTTCGGCACGCCCCAAGCGCCTCGCGTGATGCTCATCGATGGAGGGCCGACGCAGGTCTACGCGCCGTTCCTGCGGCCGCGGCTGATGGAGATGCGGGTGAAGCGCCAGCTCCAGGACGCCGTCCCGCTTCCCATCGACGTGGTCATGGTCAGCCATATCGACGACGATCACATCCAGGGCATCCTCGACCTCACGCGCGAGGCGATCACGCGCGACAACGAGCACAAGCCACCGCTGTTCCAGCTGCGTGCGCTGTGGCACAACAGCTTCGACGACCTCGTCGGCAAGGTTCCAGCCGAGCTCGCGAGCACCGCCGCGAGCGTGTGCGCGTCGCTGTCGGGCGACGGCGGCACGGCGGGCACGATCCTCGATGAGCGCGGCTATTCGGCCGCCATGGTGCTTGCCAGCGTGCCGCAGGGCCGTCAGCTTCGATCGGACGCGGAGCGGCTGCACGTTCCCGTCAACGGCGCCTTCGACGGCGAGCTGATCCGCGCCGGTGCCCACCCGGGCCTCCTTGCCGACCAGGTCGATCCGAAGGTCGTCGGACCGACGCGCGACGAGCTCGTCGCGCTCAAGAAACAGCATGACGACTGGCTCAAGGCGCACCCGCCGAGCACGAGGACCGAGCAGTCGCTGGCGGCATACGTCGACGAATCGGTGACGAACCTGTCGAGCATCGTCGCTTTGGTGGAGGCGGGCGGCAAGCGGATGCTGCTCACCGGCGACGCCCGAGGCGACAGCATCCTGGCCGGCCTCGAGTCCGCCGGCTTGCTCGCGGCCAACGGCACGCTGCACGTCGACATATTGAAGGTGCCGCATCATGGCAGCTCCAACAACGTCGAGAAGGGCTTCTTCGAGCGCATCGTCGCCGATCACTATGTCTTCTCGGGCAACGGCGAGAACGGCAATCCCGAGCGCGAGACCATGGAAATGCTGCTGTCCGCGCGCGGTGGCGCGCCGTTCACGATCCACCTCACCTATCCGCTGGACGAGATCGACGCGGCCCGCAAGGCCGACTGGCTGAAGCAGCGCGGCCGCGAAGTGAAGCTCGCCGCGAAGAGCAGCAAGGCGAAGAAGCCGCGACCCGACTGGTCGGCCGAGACGCAGTCGCTGACGGCGTTCTTCTCCGAGGGACGCCTGCGGCAGGGTCAGGTGCTGAGCGTGGTCGACAAGCAGCGCGCGCACGTCATCGACCTGCTCGACCCGCTCGGCTTCTGACGCGTCAGGACTTCTTCACGCTGCGCACCCGCAGGTTGGGCAGCGCGGCGATCACGCGCGCGCCCGCGACGCAATCGACGAAGTAGCGCTTGCGCCCGTTCACCTCCTCCTCCACGAGGCCGTGGATGTCGGTGTCGAAGCCGGGGAAGCGCTCGTTGAAGTCGCGCGCGAACTGCAGGTATTTCACGATCTGGGCGTTGAAGCGCTCGCCTGGAATCAGCAGCGGAATGCCGGGCGGATACGGCGTGAGCAGCACGCTGGTCACGCGGCCTTCCAGCTCGTCGATCTCCACGCGCTCGATCTCGCGATGCGCCATGCGCGCGAACGCGTCGGCGGGCTTCATCGCGGGCTCGAGGTTCGACTGGTAGATCTCAGTGGTGAGGCGGCCGATGTCGTTGGCGCGATAGATGCCGTGGATGCTGTCGCACAGGTCGCGCAGCCCGATCTTCTCGTAGCGCGGGTGCGCCTGCACGAACTCCGGCAGCACGCGCCACAGAGGCTGGTTGGTGTCGTAGTCGCTCTTGAACTGCTGCAGCGCCGTGAGCAGCGTGTTCCAGCGGCCCTTGGTGATGCCGATGGTGAACATGATGAAGAACGAGTACAGCCCCGTCTTCTCCACGATCACGCCATGCTCCGCGAGGTACTTGGTGACGATCGCGGCCGGAATGCCGATGTCGGCGAAATCGCCGTGCACGTCGAGGCCGGGTGTCAGCACCGTGGCCTTGATCGGGTCGAGCATGTTGAAGCCGGGCGCGAGGTCGCCGAAGCCGTGCCAGCCGTCCTCGGCGCGGATGATCCAGTCCTCGCGGTCGCCGATGCCTTCCTCGGCGAGGTTGTCCGGGCCCCACACCTTGAACCACCACGAGTCGCCGTATTCGTCGTCTACCTTGCGCATGGCGCGCCGGAAGTCGAGCGCCTCGGCGATCGACTCCTCGACGAGCGCCGTGCCGCCCGGCGGCTCCATCATCGCGGCCGCCACGTCGCACGACGCGATGATCGCGTACTGCGGCGAGGTCGAGGTGTGCATCAGGTACGCCTCGTTGAAACGGTAGCGGTCGAGCTGGCGCGTCTCGCTGTATTGCACGAGGATCTGCGACGCCTGCGACAGGCCGGCGAGCAGCTTGTGCGTCGACTGCGTGGAGAAGATGAGCGCGTCCTTGCTGCGCGGGCGATCCTTGCCGATCGCGTGCATGCCGCGGTAGAAGTCGTGGAACGCCGCGTGCGGCAGCCAGGCCTCGTCGAAGTGCAGCGTGTCGATCCGCGTCGAGAGCAGCTCCTTGATGGTGTCGACGTTGTAGAGCACGCCGTCGTACGTGCTCTGCGTCATCGTCAGGATGCGCGGCTTGGTCTTGACGTTGCGCGCGAACGGGTGGGCGCGGATCTTCTTCTCGATGTTCTCCCAGCGGAACTCCTCGATCGGGATCGGCCCGATGATGCCCATGTTGTTGCGCCGCGGGGTGAGGAACACCGGGATGGCACCGGTCATGGTGATGGCGTGCAGCACCGACTTGTGGCAGTTGCGGTCGACCACCACGACGTCGCCGGGCGCGACGGTCGCGTGCCACACCATCTTGTTGGACGTGGACGTGCCGTTGGTGACGAAGAAGAGCTCGTCGGAGTTGAAGATGCGCGCGGCATTGCGCTCGGACGCCGCCACCGGCCCCGAGTGGTCGAGGAGCTGGCCGAGCTCGTCGACCGAGTTGCACACGTCGGCGCGCAGCAGGTTCTCGCCGAAGAACTGGTGGAACATCTGGCCCACCGGGCTCTTGAGGAACGCCACGCCGCCGGAGTGACCGGGGCAATGCCAGGAGTACGACCCGTCGCTCGCGTAATGCACCAGCGCGCGGAAGAACGGCGGTGCCAGCGTGTCGAGGTACGCGCGCGCCTCGCGCAGGATGTAGCGCGCGACGAACTCGGGCGTGTCCTCGTTCATGTGGATGAAGCCGTTCAGGTGCCGCAGGATGTCGTTGGGGATGTGACGCGAGGTGCGCGTCTCCCCGTGCAGGAACACCGGGATCTCGGAGTTGCGGAAGCGGATCTCGTCGACGAACTCGCGCAGCTTCGCGAGCGCGGCCTTGGTGTCCTCGGGCGAGCCCGACCCGAACTCCTCGTCGTCGATCGACAGGATGAACGCCGAGGCGCGGCTCTGCTGCTGGGCGAGGCGCGAAAGGTCGCTGTAGCTCGTCACGCCCAGCACCTCGGCGCCCTCGTCCTCGATCGCCTTGGCGAGCGCCCGGATGCCGAGGCCGCTCGCGTTCTCGGAGCGATAGTCCTCGTCGATGATGACGACGGGAAAGCGGAACTTCATCGATGACTCCCTCGGGATGCCGAAGTACGGGGTCAGAGTCCCTACTCTGACCCCGTACTTCTCGTACTTCCCGCGAAAAAGGAAACGGGGCGCCCGATTGCCGCGGCGCCCCTCGCTCGGGTCGCATTGTGCGCCCTGCGGCGGCGCGATGCGAGCCCATTGGACCGGCCCGGCGCGCGGAGGTGCCGCGGGGCTGGCACGAATGCAACAACTCGTCGTCCCTGCGAAACAGGGACCCAACGTCGTCCGCGCGAAGCCCCTGGATCCCCGCTTGCGCGGGAACGACGGCCTGCTTCGTATAATCCGCCGATACGTGGGGACGCGAAGGAGGAACACCATGCGTACCTGGGTCGTCCGCTTTGCGCTGGCGCTCGCCGCCCTTGCCTGGGCCGGCACCGCCGCCGCGCAATATCCCACGCATTCCATTCGCCTGATCGTCGGCATTCCGCCGGGCGGCGCGCCCGACATCGCGGCGCGCATCCTGGGCGAGAAGCTCGGCACGCTGCTCGGGCAGCCGGTCGTGGTCGAGAACCATGCCGGCTCGAACGGCAACATCGCGGGCGACATGGTGGCCAAGGCGCCGCCCGACGGCTACACGCTGTGCCTGTGCCAGGACAGCATCGTCGCGGTCAACCCGCACCTGTACCGCTCGATGCCCTTCGATCCGCTGAAGGACCTGCTGCCGGTCGCGACGATCGCGCAGAACCAGTTCGTGCTCTCGGTGAATCCGACGCTGCCGGTGAAGACGTTTCCCGAGTTCATCGAGTACGCGAAGCGGACGAAGCCGCCGCTCGCCTACGCCTCCGGCGGCAACGGCAGCCAGCATCAGCTCGCCATGGAGATGCTGAAGCAGCGCGCCGGCATCGACCTCCTTCACGTGCCGTTCAAGGGCGGCTCGCCTGCGACCACCGCCACGGTCGCGGGCGAGACCGCCGCGATGTTCTCGGGCACCTCCACCGCTCCCATGATCAAGGCGGGCAAGCTCCGCGCGCTCGCCGTGACGGGCACGCAGCGCTCGCGGGAGTTTCCCGATCTGCCGACCATCGGCGAGTTCTACCCCGGCTACGAGCTGACCATCTGGCTCGGCCTCTTCGCGCCGGCCGGCACGCCCGATCCGGTGATCCAGCGCCTGCGCACCGAGGTCGGCAAGGCGCTCGCCGATCCCGGTGTCGTGACGAAGCTCGCCAATGCGGGCGGCCTCGAGCCGTTGATCACCACGCCGGACGCGTTCGAAGCGCTGATCCGGCAGGACTACGACAAGTACGGCAAGCTGGTGCGCGACATCGGCGTACACGTCGACTGAGCCGGGCATGAAACATCCCCTTCGCTCGCAGCCCTCCGAGGGGGCACGTCATTTCCCCGGGGCGGCCCTTCGGAAATGACGTGAGCAACGTCCGGATCTCGCTCGCCATCGGCGAGTACGACCACGTGCGCGACCTCCTCGACGGCACCGTGGAGGTCGGCGGCGCCGATCTCACGGTGCTGCGCCTGCCCATCGAGGAGATCTTCTACCGCTCGACGTTCCATCGCGAGTTCGACGTCTCCGAGATGTCGTTCGCGAAGATCGTGTCGCTCGCGTCGCAGGACGACGACGGGTTCGTGCCGCTGCCGGTGTTTCCGTCGCGGGTGTTCCGCCACTCCTCGATCTACGTGCGCGGCGACAGCCGCCTCGCCGATCCTGCACAGCTCGCCGGCACGCGCGTGGGCGTGCCGGAATGGGCGCAGACCGCGGCGGTGTACACGCGCGGCATGCTGGCGCACGAATACGGCGTGGACCTCGCGTCGATCCAGTGGCACCAGGCGGGCGTCAACCAGCCCGGACGCGTCGAAAAGGTGAAGCTCAAGCTGCCGCCGGGACTGCAGCTCACGGTGGTATCGGACCGGTCGCTGTCGCAGATGCTGATCGACGGCGCGCTCGACGCCGTGCTCTCCGCGCGACCGCCGGCGCCGATGCTCGCCGGCGATGGGCGCATCCGTCGCCTGTTCGCCGACCCGCGCCCCGTGGAGCAGGCGTATTACCGGAAGACCGGCATCTTTCCCATCATGCACGTCGTCGCCATGCGCCGCGAGCTCTACGAGCGGCATCCATGGCTCGCGATGAACCTCTACAAGGCATTCGACGAGGCGAAGCGGCGCGCCCTCGAGCGTGCCGCCGACATCACGGCGTCGTTCCATCCGATGCCGTGGACGAGCGAGCTCGTGAAAGCCGCGCAGGCGCTGTTCGGCAGCGACATCTGGCCCTACGGGATCGACGCCAACCGCGTCACCCTCGACGCGTTCCTTCGGTACGCTTTCGAGCAGGGCGTGTGTCACCGGCCGCTCACGCCGGAGGAGTTGTTCCCGCCGGAGGTGGCGTCGCGCTACAAGGTGTAGCGCGGCGGCTCAGCGCTTGCGCGCGGTCGCGAAGACCACGTTCGCCTCGACGGCGGTGACGCTGGAATCGCGTACGAAGCGAAGGTTGGCCTCGCGAACGCTCGCGTGCTCCTCTGCGCTCAATCGATCCACCGTGCCGCGATAGCCGCTGCCCATCACCGCCGACCACCATGCATCGGGCGACGCGATCGAATGCATCCCCGCCTGCGCCACCGCTTGGGCGTCGTGCACCCCGCCTTCGCGCAGCAGGGCGACGACGGCGTCGGGGTCGCTGATGCGATCCCAGGGATTGAATCCCTTGTACAGGTCCGGCCGCACCTCGCGCACCGCGTTCCAGAACGCGGTCGTCGCGGGCTCCATGAAGCGCGGCCCCCACGTGGTGAGGGCGAGCACGCCGCCGGGGCGTACGGCGCGCCACAGCGCGCGCACCGCGAGCGGCATGTCGGGCACGAAGAAGACGCCGAACACGCAGACGACCGCGTCGAACGACGCCTCGCGCACCGGCAGGTCGAGCAGGTCGCCGTGGCGGAACTCCACGTTGCGCAAGCCCAGCGCGAGCGCCTTGGCGCGCGCCAGCGACAGCAGATTGTCGGCGAGGTCGACACCGAGGACGGATCCGTGCGGTCCCACCGCCACGGCCGCAGGCAGCGCCGAGGCGCCGCTTCCGCAGCAGACGTCGAGCACGCGCGCGCCGGGACGAAGCGCAAGGCGGTCGACCGTCGCGCGTCCGAAGCGCGACCAGAACGCATTCGCGGCGTCGTCGTAGTGGTCGGCGGCGGCGTTGTACGTCGACGCGGCCCGCGCGCCGGCGCTCATCGACGTAGCCGGCATCGTCTGCACGGTGTATCGGCCCGCACGCGCGGGGGGTCAGCCCTCGAACAGGAACGTGCTCTGCAGCGCGTTGTGTCCGGAGAGATCGAGGTCGATGCCGAGCTTGTCGTGCTTCGCCCGGAACACCGGCGCCTTGCCGACGAACACCGGTGCGCCCGGCACCGTCGAAATGACCGTGTCCCGAAGCGTGGTGATCCTGCCGGCGGCATTGCGGTACGGCTCGAGCTCGGCGTAGCCGACGCTGCCGATCCGAAGACGTCCCTTGCCCTCGTGCACGTCGAACTCGATCGGCACGCGCTCGACCGAAACGACCTCGCCGATGAGCTTCGCCAGTTCGGCGAGCGGCCCGCCGCACTTGCCGGTGAACGCGCTCACGAGCGCGTCCTGCTGGCGCGTTGTCGTCTGGTCGTCGAGGTAGACGGCGGCACGCATGTTGCCGTTCAGGATGTTGCCCGGGATGTCGGCCATCATCGCGAGCGCACGACCCGAGACGTCGATACCTTCGATCGTGCCCCGTTCGAACTGGTAGCAGAGGAAACCCTTGCAGGTGCCGTTGTCCGGGTCCTCGCCGATCCAGCAGGGACACAGCGTGCGGCAATCGCACACTTCGAGCAGCTTGCCTTCGAGGTGGTAGGCCATTGCAACCTCCCTTGGAGCGCGTCGGACGCCGACGCGCTCAGACGTTCACGGCGACGAGCACGCCGGCCCACGCCATGAGACCGAGTCCGACCGGCGTTCGCAGGTGCCTGCCCCACGGCGCGTTCTTCTCCGCCGCCATCACCGCCGCGAGCGCGAGCATCCATCCGATGCTCCCCATGCCCACCACGAACATGACGAGCATGAGTGCCCAGCAGCATCCCACGCAGAACAGCCCGTGGTCGAAGCCGATGCGCAGTGCGTCGGCAAGCGGCGTGCGCCCGCGCCAGCGCGTGGTGACGAACGCGAACGGTGTCCGGCAGGCTTCGAGACAGCGGTACTTGAGCGCGCTGAACTGGAACGCACCGGCGAGCGCGAGCACGACGGCCGCCACCATCCAGCCGTGCAAGGCGAGCCAGTCGAAGCGCATCGCGGCGCCGATCGCGAGCGCGTCCGCCGCGTGCGCCACGACGCCGAATGCGAGCCACGCAGCGAAGAAGCCGGTCATGAGCAGCGCGAGCAGGACGCCGGCATCGTCGCGCGAGCCGGTCAGGCGACGGAACATGCGCACCAGCGGCAGCACCGTGGGCAGCATCATCGCGGCGATCATGAGCACCCACGCGAGCGCGTGCAGCAGCGCGGGCAGCACGATCTCGCCTTGCGGCACCGCGCGGCACAGCTGCTGCCATGCGCCCTGCGTCCACCCGGGATGCGCGACGTAGCGTGCGTAAGGGCTCGCAGCCCATAACGCGAGCACGGCCCACGCGGTGAGCGACAGCGCCGCGATGAGGACGACGCCCGCGACGCGGCGATCGCCGTGGGCGGGAGCAGACAGTGCGGCCATCCGAAGCGCCCCTCACCCCCCTGTCGGGCACCCGCTCCCCGCGGGCGGCGAGAGGGCGGGATGAGGGTGAAGGGCAGCTCGCGTCAGGACTCGAACACGAACGTGCTTTGCAGCGCGTTGTGGCCCGAGATGTCGACGTCGTGCCCGAGCTTCGCGTTCTTCGAGCGATAGCGCGGGCTCTTGCCGACGAACACCGGCGCGCCCGGAACCGTCGAGAACACCGTGTCGGCGAGCGTGGTGGTCGCGCCCGACGCGTTCTTGTACGGCTCGAGCTCGGCATAGCCCACGTCACCGATCTTCAGCGTGCCGTGGCCGCCCTGCACGTCGAAGCGGATCGGCACCTTTTCCACCGACACGACCTCGCCGACGAGCTTGGCGAGCTCCGCCACGGGGCCGCCCAGCTTGCCGGTGTAGACGCCGAGGATCGCCTCCTCCTGCGCCGGCGAGACGCCGTTGTCGAGGTACACCGCGGCCTTCCAGTTGCCTTCGAGGATGTTGCCCGGCACGTGCGCCTGCATGGCGATGGTGTGCCCGGACACGTCGACGCCGTTCACGCTGCCCTTGTCGAAGTGCCATGCGACGATCGTGTCGCAGGTCCCGTAATCCGGGTCTTCGCCGATCCAGCAGGGGCACAGGACGCGGCAATTGCAGACTTCCAGCAGCCGGCCTTCGAGGTGATATGCCATTGGATCCTCCCATGCGCGAGTGAGCATCCGGGGGCGCGCGCCGCGCGCGCCCACCATGAGGTCAATCGAGACTACGCCCGAAAAAGCGACGAGGGAAGGAGGAATATTCGACGGATTTGTTTCTTTGGTATTGCGCTTCACCGCCGGCCGCCCGCGAGGCGTAGCGACTCCGGGCGCGCGCGCAGCCGGGCCATCGCGACGACGCCGACGAGCGGGCCGAGCGCCAGGGGCACGAACGCCGCGCGCCAGCCGAGCGCCTGCACGAAGTACGGCATGAGGTGGATCGTGATCAGCGTGAGCGTGAAGCCGAGCGCCGTCTGCAGCGTCAGCATCGTGCCCACGCGGGCCGGGTCGGAGAGCTCCGCGATCGACGCGGAGAACTGCGCCGAGTCGGCCACGATGCTGATCCCCCATACGATGCACAGCGCCATCAGCGCCCACGCGGCGCCGCCGAACAGCAGGCCCACGGTGGCGGCGCACGTGCCGCTGATCGCCATCGCGGCGATCGTGAGCGTGGTGCGCCCGAAGCGGTCGGCCAGGAACCCGGCAGCGACGCATCCGACGGCGCCCGAGGCAACCGTCGCGAACGCGCCGAGCCGCGCTGCCACGGTCGCGCGCTCGGGCGGCAGAGTGGCGGCGAAGCTCGCGTCGAGGAACACGCCGATCCACGCCCACATGGCGTAGAGCTCCCACATGTGCCCGAGGTAGCCGAGGTTGGCGAGGCGCAGCGGCTTGTCGCGCCACGCCGTGGTCACGTAATGCGGATCGAAGCGCGGCGCGGGCGCGCGATTGGGCCCGATGCCGGCCAGCCCGATCAACGCGGCCGCCGCGATCGCGCCGATCGACGAGACGGTGACCGGCACGCGCCAGTCCACGCCGCCGAGCGCGTTGAAGAGATGCGGCGAGGCCGAACCGAGCGTGAGCGCGCCAACGAGGATGCCCACCATCAGCCCCATGTCGCCCTTCGCCCACGTCGCGGCGAGCTTCATGCCGACCGGGTAGACGCCCGCCATGCAAATGCCGGTGACGAGGCGCAGCAGCGGGGCGACCCAGCTTCCGGGGTGCACGACCAGGAGCAGCGCATTGGCGAGCGCGCCGACGAACGCGCTCACCGCGAACAGCCGCCGCGGATCCAGGCGATCGGCCAGGCCGAGCAGTGCGCTCGCGAGGCAGCCGATCACGAAGCCGAGCTGCACGCCGCTCGTGAGCGCGGCCTGCGAAAAAGGCGTCAGGTGGAACTCGGCGACGAGCGACGGGATCGCGCTCGACGCCGAAAACCACAGCGCCATCGCGGCGACCTGGCACAGCGCGATGACGGCAATCGAGGCGCGCTTCGATCGCGCGAACGCGCCCGGCGGGGTTTTCCCGCGGCTGTCAACAGGGCTGTCCACAGCGTTTGTGGATAAGTGCGTGGGCGCTCGCTCGGGCGCTCGCTACACTGTTGGATTTCGGCCCGCGAGTCAACGTGCAACCGAAAGTGGAGAACGGACCGCGCGATCTCCTCGGTCCAACCCCGGACGACGCAATGGAGCCGGGCGACGCCGCCTCGGGCAAGGTTCGAAGCGCCACCGGCATCCTGCCGCTCCAGGAGCTCGAGCTGCTGGTCCGGAGCTCGCGCGAGATCGTCGGCGTCGAGCCCATCCAGGATCATCAGCTCCAGCCGGCCAGCCTCGACCTTCGCCTCGGCGCCACCGCCTATCGCGTGCGCGCGAGCTTCCTGCCGGGCCCGGGCGCGACGGTGCAGGACAAGCTCGACGACCTCACCATGCACCGCATGGACATCGCGCACGGCGGCGTGCTGGAGCGCGGCTGCGTGTACATCATTCCCCTGCTCGAGACGCTCGCGCTCAAGTATCGCATGAGCGCGGTGGGCAACCCCAAGAGCTCGACCGGCCGCCTCGACGTGTTCACGCGGCTCATCACCGACCGCGGCACGCAGTTCGACCGGGTGCCCGAGCAGTATCGCGGCCCGCTCTATGCGGAAGTGTCGCCGCGGACGTTCAGCATCCTCGTGCGCAAGGGATCGCGGCTCAACCAGTTGCGCATCCGCCGCGGCAGCCCGCCGGTGAGCGACTTCCAGATGCGCGCGCTGCAGCGCGAGCACGAGCTCGTCGGCGCGTTGAGCGAGGGCGACATCGACAACGGCGTTCCGGTCACCGTCGACATCTCCGGCGAGCGAACGGAGGGCCTCATCGGCTACCGCGCCAAGAGCCACGCGGGGTTGATCGACGTCGATCGCATCCGCCACTACGAGGTCTCCGACTTCTGGGACGAGGTTCGCGCCCCCCGGCGCGGCGGCCTCGTTCTCGACCCCGAGGACTTCTACATCCTCGCATCGCGCCGGCCGGTGAAGGTGCCCGACACCCACGCCGCCGAGATGATCGCGTACGACACACTGGTCGGGGAGTTTCGCGTGCACTACGCCGGCTTCTTCGATCCCGGCTTCGGCTTCGGCGACGCGAGCGGCGCCGGCTCGCGCGCCGTGCTCGAAGTGCGCTCGTTCGAGGTGCCGTTCGTGCTCGAGGACAACCAGACCGTCGGGCGCCTGATGTACGAGCGGTTGACCGAGCGGCCGGCGAAGCTGTACGGAAGCGCGGGCAACACCTACCAGGGGCAGGGCATCGCGCTCAGCAAGCACTTCAAGCAGTGAACCTTGCCCGCGCGGCGTTACGGCGCAGCGTGCCGCATCAGCGCTCTTCGCGTAGCAGCTCGACCTCTCGCGGTTGCACCGGCCGGTCGGCGCGATACGCGCACGCGCGCAACTCGGCGTCGTAGCGCCCGCCGCTCCACTCGCATTGCCAGCTCGCCGCGGCCATCCGCAGGGGCGGCAGCGCGCCGATCAGCGCGCCGACGACGAATCCGCCCGCCACCAGCGGCGTGCGACGGATGCGATCGCCCCAGGCCTGCGGCTTCGCTGCGGCGCTCGCTGGCACGTCAGGTGTTCTGCACGACGATGCTCGGGAACCGCGCCGAGAAGTCGGCGGCCTTCCGGCCCACGCTCACGGCGACCTTGCGCGCGATCTCCTTGTAGATCTGCGCGACCTTGCCGTCCGGGTCCGCGATCACGGAGGGGCGACCGGAATCCGCCTGCTCACGGATGCGCACGTCGAGCGGCAGCGCGCCGAGGAAGGGAACGTCGTATTCGCGGCACATGCGCTCGGCACCCCCTTCGCCGAAGATGTGCTCGGCGTGGCCGCAATTGCTGCAGACGTGCACCGACATGTTCTCGACGATGCCGACGATCGGCACGCCGACCTTCTCGAACATCTTGAGGCCCTTTCGCGCGTCGATCAGCGCGATGTCCTGCGGCGTGGTCACGATGACCGCGCCGGTGACGGGCACCTTCTGCGCGAGCGTGAGCTGGATGTCGCCCGTGCCGGGCGGCATGTCGACGATCAGGTAATCGACGTCGCGCCAGTTGGTGTCCTTGAGGAGCTGCTCGAGCGCCTGTGTGACCATCGGGCCTCGCCACACCATCGGCGTGTCGATGTCGATCAGGAAGCCGATCGACATCGCCTGCACGCCGTACGCCTCCATGGGCTCGAGCGTCTTGCCGTCGTTCGACGTGGGCCGGCCCGAGATGCCGAGCATCATCGGCTGCGAGGGCCCGTAGATGTCGGCGTCGAGCACGCCGACCTTGGCGCCTTCGGCGGCAAGCGCGAGGGCGAGGTTCACCGCGGTGGTCGACTTGCCCACGCCGCCCTTGCCGCTCGCCACCGCGACGATGTTCTTCACGCCGGGAACGAGCTTGACGCCGCGCTGCACCGCGTGCGACGTGATCTTCTGCGAGATGTCGACGCTCACGCGTCCCGCACCGGGCAACGCGGCAACCGCGTCGTGCACCCGCGCGCGCAGCATGTCGTGCTGGCTGCGCGCCGGATACGGCAGCACGATCTCCACATCGACCGCGCCGTCGCGCGTGGCGATCTTCTTCACCGACTTGCCCGACACAAAGTCCTTGCCCGTGTTCGGATCGACGATGCGCGAGAGCGCGTCCTGGACTTGAGCTTCGGTGAGAGCCATGGGGACGCAGGGGCGGCGCCGTTGGAAACATCGCCATTTTACGCGCTGCCGAAGCGGTCCCCGGCGAAGTGCGCGCAGAGGTGTCCGCGGCTGCCCTCCGGACCCAAGCAGGATTGGATGGACACGCAGCTCACGGCGTTCCCGATTTGCGCCGGTAAATGATTTGCAAGCCCAGGAATAGCGCACGTTCGCGGCGCGTTCGTTCAGTGAGCCGAAGCGACAGGCGCGCCCGCGCGCCGCCGGCTGCTCACGGGCGGCGCCGCCGTCCGCCGTGTTCATTCGTCTCTCACGGAGGAGGACATGACGCGCGTTGGTTTTCTGCAGGAACCACCATCGACGCCACGCTCATGGCGCATCGCGACAGCGGCGGCGCTTCTGCTCGCCGCCGCCCTGATCGCGCGCGCAGACGCAAACGACGCGCGCGCGGACGGCGGCGACAATCGCAACGGACGCAACCAGGGCTTCGACCGGGTGGTGCAGGCGAACATCGCGTCGATGACCGAACAGGGGCGGCAGACGTTCCGGTTCGACACGTTCGGCGACGAGGCCTTCTGGGGCGATCAGCTGCAGCTGCACACCGCCATCGAAGGCGCGAAGCTCGGCGGTGTCGGCCCGGGCGTGAGTCCCCGCACGGCGCTGGCCCTCGGACTGAAGGTCGACGTCGACGCGCTGCCGGGACAGATCATCGGCGCGCTGCGATCGGGGCGCGCGAACCTCGACGACCCTGCGACGACGCTCGCGTTGCTCAGGGCGAATGCCGTGGTCGGCCTGACCGGCTTCTTCAACGGAAAAGGCACGCTCGCGTCGATCGGCATCCAGTGCGCGCTCTGTCACTCCACCGTCGACGACTCGCTCGCACCCGGCATCGGCCATCGGCTCGACGGGTGGGCGAACCATGATCTCGATGTCGGCAAGATCGTCGCTTCGGCGCCGAACCTCCAGCCGTTCGTCACGCTTCTCTCGGTCACGAGCCCCGGCATCACCGCCGACGACGTGAGAGCCGTGCTGCGGAGCTGGGGCCCGGGCAAGTTCGACGCCGAGCTCAACCTCGACGGCAAGGCCTTCAACCCGACGCAAATCACCGACGGCGTCGTCACGGGCACGATGGTGCCGGGGGCGACGCTCATTCCGAACGCGTTCGGGCTCGCGGGCTTCAACCAGCACACGTGGACCGGCGCATGGGGCACGGTGAGCTACTGGAATGCGTTCGTCGCAACGCTGGAGATGCGCGGCATCGGCCGCTTCTTCGACCCGCGCCTGAACGACGCCGCGCAGTTTCCGATCGCCGCGGCGTTCGGCTTCGGCAACCTCAACGCCGGCCTGAGCCCCGACGACGATCGCGTCACGTCGAAGCTGCCCGCGCTGCATTTCTACGAGCTCGCATTGCCCGCGCCGACTCCGCGGGCGGGTGTCGACGTCGACGCTGCGGCCGCAAAGCGCGGCGACGAGCTCTTCAGCGGCAAGGCCGGGTGCAACAACTGTCACGTCGACCCGCTGTGGACGGAGCCGGGCTGGAACCTGCACCCTGCGGCCGACGTGTGCATCGACGATTTCCAGGCGAGCCGCGCGCCCGACCACGTCTACAAGACCATGAACCTCAACGGCCTGTTCGTGCGCGAGGAAGGCCTCTTCATGAATCCGGCGAACAAGGGGCGCTATTACCACGACGGCCGGTTCAGGACGCTGCTCGACGTGGTGAACCACTACGACACGTGCAAGTCGCTCGGCCTCAGCGAGCAGGAAAAGCACGACGTGGTCGAGTACCTCAAGTCCTTGCCGGAAAGCTAGACGGCGGCCCCCCTCACGCCAACCCTCTCCCCGCGCGGCGGGAGAGGGGGAACTGTTCCCGCGCGGCGGGAGGGGAAGAACTTCCGCGAGAGCAGCTCGTCGCCGCTTTGCTAGAATTTGCCGCTTCCCCGCTCTCGCGAACCGGTCGCGGCACATCGCGCCGCGCATCCGCATGCCGACCGCCGCGCGCAAGCTGTTCGTCACGACGGCCCTGCCCTACGCCAACGGGCCGTTCCACATCGGCCACATCATGGAGTACATCCAGGCCGACATCTGGGTGCGCTTCCAGCGCATGCAGGGGCACGAGGTGCATTTCGTCTGCGCGGACGACGCTCACGGCGCGGCGATCATGCTCAAGGCGGAGGCGGAGGGCGTCACCCCGCAGCAGCTCGTCGCCCGCATCGCGGCGACGCGCCCGAAGCACCTGCGCGGCTTCCACGTCTCGTTCGATCACTGGCATTCGACCGATTCGCCGGAGAACGTCGAGCTGTCGCACGACATGTATCGGCGCCTCAAGGCGCGCGGCCTGATCTACGGCAAGCCGGTCGAGCAGTTCTACGATCCGGTGAAGGGCATGTTCCTGGCCGACCGCTACATCAAGGGCACGTGCCCGGTGTGCGGCACGCCGGATCAGTACGGCGACGCGTGCGAGAGCTGCAGCTCGACCTACGCGCCGACCGATCTCATCGATCCGTACTCGACGCTGACCGGCGTGCGTCCGGAGCTGCGCACATCCGAACACCTGTTCTTCCGGCTGTCCGATCCCGAGGTGGTCGAGTTCCTGGAGCGGTGGACGGCAGGGCCCGCGCCGGGACAGAGCCTGCAGCCCGAGGTGCTCAACAAGATCCGCGAATGGCTGGCCGGCGGCGAAGGCGGCGCACGGCTCAACGACTGGGACATCTCGCGCGACGAGCCGTATTTCGGCATCCCGATCCCCGACGCGCCCGGCAAGTACTTCTACGTCTGGCTCGACGCGCCGATCGGCTATCTCGCGAGCCTCAAGGCGCATCTCGCGCAGCGCGGCGTCGACTTCGCGGCGTTCCTGTCCGATCCGAAGGTCGAGCAGTTCCACTTCATCGGCAAGGACATCATCTATTTCCACACGCTGTTCTGGCCGGCGATGCTCGAGTTCGCCGGCAAGCCCTATCGTCCGCCGACCAACGTCTACGTCCACGGCTTCATCACCTTCTCGGGCGAGAAGATGTCGAAGTCGCGCGGCACGGGCATCAGCCCCGACGTGTACCTCGACCTCGGGCTCGATCCCGAATGGCTGCGCTACTACCTCGCAGCCAAGCTGAACGACCACGTCGAGGACCTCGACTTCAATCCCGACGACTTCCTCGCGCGCGTCAACAGCGACCTCATCGGCAAGTACGTCAACATCGCGAGCCGCGCGTCGCGCTTCGTCACGCAGCATTTCGACGGCGCGCTCGCCACGCCGGCGGAGAGCGACGCCGAGCGCGCGAGCCGGCTCGCGACGGCGCGCACGGAGGCCGAGGCGGCCCGCGCCAACTACGAGGCGCGCGAGTTCGGGCGCGTGCTGCGCGACGCGATGCGCACGGCGGATCGCATCAACGGCGCCTTCGACGCCGCGGAGCCATGGGTGCTCGCCAAGGATGCGGGCGCCCGCGATCGGCTGCAGACCGTGTGCGCGCAGGCGTTGCAGGGATTCCAGTTGCTGAGCGTGATCCTGGCGCCGGTGCTTCCGAAGGTGGGTTCGCGCGTGGCGCGCGAGCTCTTCGGGCTGGATCGTGACTTCGTATGGTCCGACGCCTGGCAGGAGCCCGAATCCGTGCGGCCCTACAAGCACCTGATGACGCGCATCGATGCGAAGCAGATCGACGCGCTGCTCGAGGGACCGAAGGGCACCGCCGCACCGGCGCCCGCGCCGGCCGCGCCGGGCCCTGCCAAGGCGCAGGGCGACAAGCGCGCGCACGCCGTCGCGGCGGTCGCCGGCGGCGACGCGGGCTCGGAGCCCGCGCACGTCGGCATCGACGACTTCACGCGCATCGACCTGCGCATCGCGCGCATCGTCCACGCCGAGGAGGTCGAAGGCGCGGACAAGCTGCTCAAGCTCACGCTCGACGTCGGCGAAGGACGCACGCGCGTCGTGTTCGCGGGCATCAAGTCCGCCTATCGTCCCGCGGACCTCGTGGGACGCCTCACGCCGATGGTCGCGAACCTCGCGCCGCGGAAGATGAAATTCGGCGTGTCCGAAGGCATGATCCTCGCCGCCTCGGGCGACGGACCCGGCGTGTACCTGCTGTCGCCCGACTCGGGTGCGCAGCCGGGGATGCGGGTTAAGTAAACAAGAACCTGGGCGGATGATCCCGCGGCGCCGTTTCACGGCGGCGCGAACTTGCTTGCCTTAGTGTTTCACCGCGTCGGCGACGGCGTCGGCCTGTATCGCCTTCGCGGACTTGATGCATTCCCGACGCTCCTCGTCGGACTTGGCGCCGCACTTCACGCGCGCGAGCGCGTAATCGGCGTTCGCCGCCGCGATCTTCGCGTCCTTTCGCGCAAGCGGCGTGTCGCGATGATCCGCGTCCGCGGCGGCCGTCGCCTTCTTCATGTCCGCTTCCGCTTCGGCGAAGCATTCGCGCCGCGCCTGGCCGGAGAGCTTGCGGCACAGCGCCCGCGCCTCGCGGTGATCGGCCGCGATGCGCTTCAGCACCGCCCGGTACTCGTCGCGCGAGGTCGCGCCGCCTGCGCTCGTCGCCGCCACGAGCGCCAGCGCAGCCCCCATGACGATCCACTTCGTGTGCCTCATGCGCGCCCTCCTCTGGGATGCCGGGCGCATCTTAGCGCACCCCAGCCCGCACGCCGGATGTGCTTTACATGTGCCTGATATGTGAATAGGATGATAATGACATGGAGCGCAAGACCGCCCGCCTCACGCTGCTGATCGACCCGCGCAAGAAGAAGCTGTTCGAGGAGATCTGCGCGGAGCAGGACCTGACGCCTTCGCAGGTCGTGCGGCGGCTGATCCGCGAGTTCGTCATCGCCAACGCGGGCGCGCGCAAGCTTCCGCCGTGGCTGCTGCAGGCGCGCACGGCCGGCCACGACGGCGAGGACGCGTAGTGGAGACGACGGCCGGCGTCGCGCTCACCGGCGTTCTGCTGATCGGTGTCGCCTGGCTCGCGATCGGCGTGGCCGGCGTCGCGATGCCGCGCCGTTTGAGGCTCGTCGCTCACGTGCTGTTTCCCGTCGGCGCCGCGTTCGGCGTCGCGCTCGCGATCATCGCGGCGATCGCGCTTGCCGGTGCGCCGCGCAGCGCGGTGCTGCCGCTCGGATTGCCCGATCTGCCGTTCCACGTGCGCCTCGATGCGCTCGCTGCGTTCTTCCTGATCGTGCTGGGCGCCGGCAGCGCCGCGGTATCGCTGTTCTCGGCCGGCTATTTCCGCGCGAGCGAGGCCGGAACGGCGCCCGGCCTCGTGTGCCTGCAATACCACGTGTTCCTCGCGGCGATGGCGTTCGTGCTGATCGCCGACGACGCGTACCTGTTCATGGTCGCGTGGGAAACCATGGCGCTCGCGTCGTTCTTCCTGGTCACCACCGACCATCGCCTGCCCGAGATCCGCCGCGCGGGCTTCCTCTATCTGCTGATCGCGCATGTCGGCGCCATCGCGATCCTGCTGTGCTTCGGCGTGCTGCAGGGCACGACTGGCGACTACACCTTCGACAACATGCGTCGCGTCGCGCTCGCAGGCTGGAGGCCGGCCGTCGCATTCTTCCTCGCGCTCGCGGGCTTCGGCGCGAAGGCGGGCATCGTTCCGCTGCACGTGTGGCTGCCGGAGGCGCATCCTGCCGCGCCGTCGCCCGTGTCGGCGCTCATGAGCGGCGTGATGCTGAAGACGGCGATCTACGGCCTTTTGCGGGTGACGTTCGATCTGCTGCACGTGCAGGTTTGGTGGTGGGGCCTCGTCGCGCTGGCGATAGGGCTCGGGACGGCGCTCTACGGCGTGATCTTCGCCGCCGTGCAAAGCGACATGAAGCGCCTGCTCGCATGGTCGTCGATCGAGAACATCGGCATCCTTGTCGCGGGCATCGGCCTTGCGATCGTCTTCAATGCGTACGGCAAGGGACTGCTCGCCGCGATCGCGCTGACCGCGGTGCTGTATCACGCGCTCAACCACGCGATGTTCAAGACGCTGCTGTTCCTCGCGACCGGGTCCGTGCTGCACGCGACGAAGGAGCGAAGCCTCGGGCGCCTCGGCGGCCTCGTTCATCGCATGCCGTGGGTCGCGTGGACCGCGCTCGTGGGCGCGCTCGCGATCGCAGGCCTCCCGCCGCTCAACGGCTTCGTGTCGGAGTGGCTGCTGCTGCAGGCGTTCCTGTTCACGCCGTCGCTGCCGCAGTCGTTCGTCAACATGCTCGTGCCGCTCGCGGCCGCGGCGCTGGTGCTCGCAGCGGCGCTGTCCGGCTACGTGATGGTGAAGTTCTACGGCGTGGTATTCCTCGGCCGGCCGCGCGAGCCGAGCCTCGCGCACGCGCACGACGCCGGGCGCTTCGAGCGCATCGCGCTCACCGCGCTCGCCACGACGTGCCTGCTGCTCGGCGTGCTGCCGGTGCAGGTGATCGCGCTGCTCGACCCCGTCAACACGGCGCTGCTGGGAACGCCGGTCGGCGGGCACGGCGGCTCCTGGCTGCTGCTCGCGCCGATCGACGCCGATCGCGCGAGCTACAGCCCGTTGGTGGTGCTGTGCGTGATCGTCGCGGTGCTGCTCGTCACGCTGCGCGTCGTGCATCGCTTCTATCACGGACGCCTGCGCCGCGGCCCCGCGTGGGATTGCGGCTATCCGCTGCAGACGGCGCGCATGCAGGACACCGCGGAAGGATTCGGCCAGCCGATCCGGCAGATCTTCGAGGTGTTCTTCCGCATGGAGCGGCACCTCCCGTCGCCCGACGATGCAGCGCCGCGCTACGCCGTCAGCGTCGACGACCGCATCTGGCACGGGCTCTACGCGCCCATCGCGCGCGGCGTCGACGCGCTCGCGCGCCGGGTCGGGATGATCCAGCAGGGCCGCATCGCGGCGTACCTGACGTACAGCTTTGCGACGCTCGTCGTGCTGCTGTTCTTCACCCTGTGAAGGTCACCGGCATCCTGTCGCAACTGATGCAGCTGGGCGTTGCCGTCGCGCTCGCGCCGCTGCTGATGGGTTGGGTCAACCAGTGCCGGGCCTGGCTGCTCGGCAAGTCGGCACCGCCGATCACGCTGCCGTATCGCACGATCGTCAAGCTGTTCCACAAGGATGCAGTGGTGGCCGGGAACGCCTCGCCCGTCTTTCGCCTCACGCCCTACCTCGTGTTCGGCGCGATGTGCTGTGCCGCCGCGATCGTGCCGTCGCTCGCCACCGACCTGCCCTTCGCCACCGCGGCCGACGCCATCGCGCTGGTCGGCCTGTTCGCCCTCGCGCGGGTGTTCATGGCGCTCGCCGCGATGGACATCGGCACGGCGTTCGGCTCGCTCGGTGCCCGGCGCGAGATGCTGATCGGGTTCCTCGCCGAGCCTGCGTTGCTGATGGTGCTGTTCACGGCGTCGCTCATCTCGAACAGCACGTCGTTGCCGACGATCGTGGAGACGCTGGCGCACCGCGAGGCGGCGCTCTATCCGAGCCTCGCGTTCGCGGGCGTCGCGTTCACCATGGTGTCGCTCGCCGAGAACGCCCGCGTGCCGGTCGACAATCCGGCGACGCACCTCGAGCTCACGATGATCCACGAGGCGATGATTCTCGAGTACTCCGCGCGGCATCTCGCCCTGCTCGAATGGGCTTCGGCGCTGAAGCTCTTCAACTACTCGTGCATCGGGCTCGCGCTGTTCGTGCCGTTCGGCATCGCGGAGGGCAGCAGCGACTGGCGCGCCATCGCGATCGCCACGCCGGTGCTCGTGGCGAAGCTCGCGGTCGGCGGCTTCGGGCTGGCCTTCATCGAGATGGTGTCGGCCAAGATGCGCATCTTCCGTGCGCCGGAGTTCCTCGGCACGGCGTTCCTGCTCGCCGTGCTCGCGATGCTGGTCAACCGGCTGCTCGGCGCATGAGCGCCACACGACCAGCCTCGGGGGAGGTCATCCAGTGACCGCCAGCCTCCCGCTCTACCAGCAGCTCATCAACCTGGGCGCGGCCATCATGCTGCTGCTGGGGTTCGCGATGCTGTCGCAGCGGCGCGTGCTGACGCTGATCGATCTGTACGCCGCGCAGGGCGCGACGCTGGCCTGCTCCACCGCCGTGGTGGCGTGGGGCACGCATCAGCCGCATCTCTACGCCTCCACGGCGCTGACGGTCGTCCTCAAGGTCGTGCTGCTGCCCTGGCTGCTCCATCGCCTGATCCGCCGCCTCGACGTGCGCTTCGAATTCGAAGGCCTGTTGAACGTCCCGACGACCATGCTCCTCGGCATCGTGATCGTCGTCTTCGCGTTCAACCTCGCCGTGCCGATCTCCGAGCTCGCGAGCACGGTGACGCGCAGCACGCTCGGCATCGCGCTCGCCACGGTGCTGCTGTCGTTCCTGATGATGATCACGCGCCGCAAGGCGCTGCCCCAGGTCATCGGCTTCCTGTCGATGGAGAACGGCCTGTTCTTCGCCGCGACCAGCGCGACCTACGGCATGCCGATGGTGGTCGAGCTCGGCATCGCGCTCGACGTGCTGGTCGGCGTGCTGATCCTCGGGGTGTTCTTCTTCCAGATCCGCGAGCGCTTCGACAGCCTCGACCTGAAGCACCTGGAATCGCTCAAGGAGCCGGACACGGAATGATCGAGCTGCTCGCCGTCCTGGTCCTGCCCCTGATCGGCGCCGCCGTCCTCGCCGTCGTCGGGCATCGCCCGCGCGCCGCGGAGGTGAACGTGGCCGCGAGCGCGCTCACGTTCGTCGCCGCCGCCGCGCTCACCGTGCGCGTCATCGGGGACGGACCGCTGCTCGCGCTGGGCCGCCAGTTCTTCGTCGATTCGTTCAACGTGTTCCTGGTGGCGCTCACCGCGTTCGTGGGAACGACCACCGCGCTGTTCTCGCGTCCCTACATGCGCATCGAGCAGCAGCACGGCAGGCTCACGCCGGGCCGCCTGCGGCTGTATCACAGCATGTTCCAGCTCTTCATGGCCACGATGCTGGGCGCGCTGCTCACCAACAACATGGGCATCCTGTGGGTGGCCATGGAAGCCGCGACACTCACGACCGTGCTCCTCGTGTCGCTGTATCGCACGCCGGCGAGCCTCGAGGCCGCGTGGAAATACTTCATCCTCTGCGGCGTGGGCATCGCGCAGGCGCTGTTCGGCACGATCCTGCTGTATTTCGCCGCGGAGAAGGTGCTCGGCGCGGGCGGCGACGCGCTCCTGTGGACCGAGCTCGAGCACGTCAAGGCGCAGTTCGAGCCGACCGTCCTCGGGCTCGCGTTCGTGTTCCTGCTGGTCGGGTATGGCACGAAGGTCGGCCTCGCGCCGTTGCACAACTGGCTGCCCGATGCGCATGCCGAGGGGCCGACGCCGGTCTCCGCCGTGCTGTCCGGCCTGCTGCTCAACGTGGCGCTGTATGCGGTCGTGCGCTGCAAGGTGCTCGTGCAGGGCGCGGTCGACACGCCGATCGCGTCGAACCTGATGATGGGCTTCGGCCTGCTGTCCGTCGTCATCGCGTCGTTCCTGCTGTCGCGGCAGAAGGACGTGAAGCGCCTCTTCGCCTACTCGTCGATCGAGCACATGGGCATCGTCACGTTCGCGTTCGGCATGGGCGGCCCCGTCGCGAACTTCGCGGCGCTGTTGCACATGACGGTGCATTCGCTCACCAAGTCGGCGATCTTCTTCGCGGTCGGACATGCGGCGCAGAAGACCGGGACGCAGCTGATCGAAGGCATCCGCGGGCTGGCGGCGATCAGCCCGGTGATCGGCTGGGGACTGGCGCTCGGCGCGCTGGCGATCCTCGGCATGCCGCCCTTCGGCGTGTTCGCGAGCGAATTCCTCGTGCTCACCACGGCGATGCGCGAGCACCCGTGGGCCACGCCGCTGCTGCTCGGTGCATTGGGCGTCGCCTTCGCCGCGGTGTTCTCCAAGGTGCAACCGATGGTGTTCGGCGAGCCGACGGGCAAGCGGCTGCCGTATCGCCCGGCGATGATTCCGGTGTTCGTGCACCTCGGTATCGTGCTGATGCTCGGCGTGTGGATCCCGCCGCATCTGGCGGAGTGGTATCGGCAGGCGGCCCGATTGATCGGATGAACCTGGCCTCCATCGGCATCGCACCCGCGCGCGTGCTCGCGCCGCTACCCGCGCAACGCGGCGTGGTGGACGCGACGTCGCTCATCACCACGTGTCGCGTCGCGTGCGAGAACGGCGCGCAGCTCGTCGCGCTGTTCGGCAGCGACGACCGCGATCGCGGGCGCGGCCTCGTGCTGCGCGTCGTGCTGCGCGACCAAGACGGGCTCACGATGCTCGAGCATGCGCTCGCCGACGAATCGTGGCAGTGCCCGGACCTCACGCATTTCTTCCCGTCCGCGGGCCGCATGCAACGCGCCGCGTTCGACCTCGTCGGAATCGCATGGGACGGCGCCGATCAGCGGCCGTGGCTGTGGCAGGCCGCATGGCCGATCGACCGCTTTCCGTTGCGGCGCGACTTCGTCGCGTCGCCGAAGTGGGAGCCGGGCGAGGAGCACTATGCCTTCGTCAGGGTCGAAGGCGAAGGCGTGCACGAGATCGGCGTCGGGCCCGTGCACGCCGGCATCATCGAGCCAGGGCATTTCCGCTTCCAGGTCGTGGGGGAGAAGGTGCTGCGGCTCGAAGAGCGGCTCGGCTACGTGCACAAGGGCATCGAGAAGCGCTTCGAGTCGATGACGCTCGAGGACGGCTATCGCCTGGCCGGCCGCGTCAGCGGCGACAGCACCGTTGCCTATGCATGGGCCTATGCGCAGGCCGCCGAGCTGCTGGCGGCGCGCGAGGTGCCGCCGCGCGCGCAATGCCTGCGCGCGCTGTGCCTCGAGCGCGAGCGCATCGCCAATCATCTGGGCGACCTCGGCTCTCTCGGCAACGACGGCGGCTTCGCGTTCGGGCTCGCGCAGTTCTCGCGATTGCGCGAGGACGTGCTGCGCCTGAACCAGCGCATGTTCGGTCATCGCCTCCTGATGGACGTGGTCGTGCCGGGCGGCGTGCGCTACGACCTCGTGCCCGACCATTCGAAGGCGTTGCGCGCGCAATGCGCGACGCTTCGCGACGAGGTGCGTCGCCTGCGCGACATCTACGACGAGCACGCGGGTTTGCAGGACCGGTTTCGCGCCTGCGGCCATGCGCCGGTCGAGCTCGCGTCGCGGCTCGGCCTCGCCGGCATGGCGGGGCGCGCAAGCGGCCAGGCCTTCGACCTTCGGCGCGATTTTCCCGCGCCGCCTTACGACGAGCTCGACGTGCGCATCGCGACGCGCAGCGAAGGCGACGTGGCGGCGCGCGTGGCGGTGCGCTTCGACGAAGTGCTCGAATCGACACGCCTCGTGGATGCGATCGTCGACGGCCTTCCCACGGGTGCGCACGTCGAGCCGCCGTCGGCGACGCCGGCGCAGTCGCTCGCGATCGGCTACGTCGAAGGCTGGCGCGGGCCGGTGTTCGTCGCGCTGGAGGCAGGGCCGAACGGCACCGTCCGCCGCTGCCATCCGCACGACGTGTCGTGGCAGAACTGGCCCGTGGTCGAGCACGCCGTCATCGGCAACATCGTTCCCGACTTTCCGCTCATCAACAAGTCGTTCAACCTGTCGTACAGCGGGCACGACCTCTAGACCATGCTTCAGCAGATCCGCCAGATGCTGCGCACCGGCATCGCCACCGAGCCGGCGCCGGCACCGGCCAACGAGAACGTCGTCGCGGCGCAATTGCAGGAGCGCATCCTGCGCGTCCTCGGCCGCGCCCTCGCGATCCGGCAGGTCGACGCGGGCTCGTGCAACGCGTGCGAGCTCGAGATCCACGCGCTGATGAATCCCTACTACAACATCGAAGGCCGCGGCATCAGCTTCGTCGCGAGCCCGCGTCATGCCGATCTGCTGCTCGTCACCGGACCGGTGTCGAAGCACATGGCGATCGCGCTGCGCCGGACCTACGACGCGATGCCCGATCCGAAGATCGTGGTGGCGGCGGGCGGCTGCGCGTGCACCGGCGGCATCTTCGGCGAGAGCTACGCGAGCGTCGGGCGCGTCGCGAACGTGATTCCGGTCAACGTCGAGATCCCGGGTTGCCCGCCCGCGCCGACCGCCCTGCTCGCCGGCATCCTGGGCGCGATCGAGGTCGCAGCGCAGCCCTGACGGGAACCAATCGCCGCAGCGAGCGACGAACTCGTGTGTCCGCCGACACCCTCACTCCCTGCGACGCGCTGGTGCTGTTCGGCGCCACCGGCGACCTCGCGGGGAAGATGGTGTTGCCCGCGCTCGCTCGCCTCGGCACCCTCGGCGTGCGCGTGCCGATCGTGGGTGTCTCGCGGCGCCCGATCGCGGCCGCCGACGTTCTCGAGCGCGTCCGCGAGCGGCTCGCCCGCGAGGATCCCACCGCCGCGCCGATCATCGCGACGCTTGCCGACCGCTTTCGATGCGTGAGCGGCGACGCCGAGGACCCGCGCACGTATGAAGAGATCCGGCGGGCGCTGGGCGATGCGCAGCATCCGTTGCACTATCTCGCGATACCGCCCGAGCTCTTCGCTCCCGTGACGCTCGCGCTCGGACGCGCCGACCTCGCGCGCGGCGCGCGCATCGCGCTCGAGAAGCCGTTCGGCCGCGACCTCGAATCGGCGCGCGCGCTGGAGCGCACGGTCGAGCAGGTCTTCCCCGAGGAATCGATCTTCCGGATCGACCATTTCCTCGGCAAGGATCCGGTGCACAACCTCGCCGACATGCGCTGCTCGACGGCGTGGCTCGAGCCGCTGTGGTCGCACGCCAACGTGCGGAGCGTGCAGATCACCATGGCCGAGGCGTTCGGCATCGGCACGCGCGGCAGCTTCTACGAGGACGTCGGCGTGCTGCGCGACGTGTTCCAGAACCATCTGCTGCAGCTCGTCGCGCTCGTCGCCATGGAGCCCGTGCCGCTTGCCGACGGCGAGGCGTTCGGCAACGCGCGCATCGAGGCGCTGCGCGCCATCGAGCCGCTCGAAGCCGGCGACGTCGTGTACGGCCAGTACGAAGGCTATCGCGACGAGCCCGAGGTCGCGCGCGATTCGCAGGTTGCGACCTACATGGCGACGCGCCTGCACGTCGACACGCCGCGCTTCGCCGGCGTGCCGTTCTACGTGCGCACCGGCAAGCGGCTCGCGGTGACGGCGACGACCATCTCGCTCGCGCTCGCCAGGCTGCGCGCCATGCGCACCGACGCCGCGCCGGACGCCGCGTGCGACCATTTGCGCTTTCGCATCGGTCCCGGCACCGCGAACATCGTGCTCGAGACGCATCGCCTGGCACCGCACACGCGCGACGATCGCGTGCCGCTGTCGCTCGCGGCGGCGCTGCCTTCCGACGAGGACCGCGACGCGTACGTGAACCTGCTCGGCGCGGCGCTGGCCGGCGATCATACGATCAGCGTGCGCGCGACCGGCGTCACGGCCGCGTGGCGCGTCGTCGAGCCCGTGCTGCACGCGGACATTCCCGTGCATCGCTACGCGCAGGCGTCGTGGGGTCCCGCCGAGGCCGATCGCCTGCTGGTGCGCGGCGAGCGCTGGTACGACCCGCCGCCATGACGCGTCGCAAAGCGGCGCGACGCCGGACCGGCGGCGCGCCCTCCGGCGACGTGCAGGCGCCGTCCCCCATCGAGGACTACGCCCTCATCGGCAATACGCGCACGGCGGCGCTCGTCGCTCGCAACGGCGCCATCGACTGGTGGTGCGTGCCGCGCTTCGACTCGCCGGCGTGCTTCGCCGCGTTGCTCGGAACCCCCCAGAACGGACGCTGGCGCATCGCACCGCGCGGCGACCTCGAGCGCGTGGTGCGTCGCTATCGTCCCGAGTCGCTGGTCCTCGAGACGGAGATGCACACCGCGGACGGCACGGTGCGCCTGATCGATTGCATGCCGATGCGCGCGGGCCGCACCGACATCGTGCGCATCGTCGAAGGCGTGCGGGGCGCGGTGCCGATGAGCCTCGACCTGGTCATTCGCTTCGGCTACGGCGTGGTGGTGCCCTGGGTGCGCCGCGAAGGTCACACGCTGCTCGCCACCGGCGGACCCGACACGCTCGAGCTTCGCACGCCGATCGAGCTGCGCGGCGTCGACTACACGACGCAGGGCCGGTTCACCGTGCACGCCGGCCATCGGGTGCCGTTCGTGCTCACCCACTCCGCGTCGCACGAGCCTCGGCCGGTGCCGCTCGACGGCGAGGCCGCGCTCGAGGCGACCGAGCTGTGGTGGCGAAGCTGGTGCGAGCTCTGCGCGTACCGCGGCGAATACGCGAGCGACGTGCGCGGCTCGCTGACGGTGCTGAAGGCGCTGACCTATGCGCCCACCGGCGGGCTCGTCGCCGCGGCCACGACGTCGCTGCCCGAGTGCATCGGCGGCGTGCGCAACTGGGATTACCGCTTCTGCTGGCTGCGCGACACGACGTTCACGCTCTACGCGCTGCTGCTGGCCGGCTATCGCGACGAGGCGCGCGCATGGCGCGAGTGGCTGCTGCGTGCCGCGGCAGGGCGTCCGCAGGACCTGCAGGTGCTGTACGGCGTGGCGGGCGAGCGCATTCGCGGCGAGATCGAGCTCGGCTGGCTGACGGGGTACGACAGGTCGGCGCCGGTGCGCATCGGCAACGCTGCCGCGCAGCAACTGCAGCTCGACGTCTACGGCGAAGTCATCGACACGTTGTGCCTCGCGCGGAGCGCCGGCCTCTCGCCCGACCGCGACGCCTGGGCGTTCCAGCGCGTGCTGCTCGAATACCTCGAGTCGGCCTGGACCTTGCCCGACAGCGGAATCTGGGAGATGCGCGGCGAGCCGCAGCATTTCACGCATTCCAAGGTGATGGCATGGGTCGCGATGGACCGCGCGATACGCGACGTGCAGCGCCACGGGCTGGCCGGCCCGGTGGCGCGCTGGCGCGCGGTGCGCAGCGCCATCCACCGCGACGTGTGCAGAAACGGGTTCGATCGCAAGCGCGGCGTGTTCGTGCAGCGCTACGGCTCCGCGGAGCTCGACGCGAGCCTGCTACTCATGCCGATCGTCGGCTTCCTGCCGCCGCACGACAAGCGCGTGCGCGCGACGGTCGAGGCGATCGAGCGCGAGCTGATGGTCGGCGGCTTCGTGCACCGCTATCGCAGCGAGGACACGCCGGACGGATTGCCCGCCGGCGAAGGCGTGTTCCTGCCCTGCTCGTTCTGGCTCGCCGACGCGCTCGCGCTGATGGGGCGCAAGCGCGACGCCACGCGCATTTACGAGCGCATGCTCGCGCTGCGCAACGACGTCGGGCTGCTCTCCGAGGAATACGATCCGCGTGCACGGCGCATGCTGGGCAATTTCCCCCAGGCGCTCACGCACGTGGCGCTCGTCAACACCGCGCGCAATCTCGCGAGCGCGGGCGGGCCGTCCGAGCATCGCAGCGGAATGAAAAAGCGTCCGCCGCAGGCGGTCTCCACGCGCCCGCACGAGGAAAAGACGCCGCCGATGCACGACGCGACCGGGGCGCACGTGCAGCCGGCGCATCTCGACACGGCGCTCGCGCTCGAGCAGCGGGCGAGGCGGTCGCGTCGGTGACGGCGCATTCGGGATCAGAGTCGCGACTCTGACCCCGATCTTTGTTGCCGTCAGATCGTCAGGTCGATCAGCGCGAGGCCGCTCTCGGGATCGTGGCGGCGCGCGAGCCACGCCGGCGACTCGGTGAGGATCACTTCAAGCGTCGGCCGCACCACCGCGGAGAGGAGGTGGCCGCCGTGCGCGGTGCCGTCGCGCTTGGCGACGACGACGTGCGCATGGATCTGCGGCTCGGTGCCGTTGCGCGCGATGTCGCCCAGCAGCGAAACCACCTCGACCTGCTCGTCGATCGGGATCTCGAGGTAGTCCTTCGTCTGCCAGTCGAAGTAGCCCAGCGTCAGGCGCTCGAACGCGCCGATCGCGCTGAAGTGGCTCGCGGTGAGCCCGTGCTCGCGCGCGAACTCGAGTAGCTGCTTCAGCACCAGGTCGCCCGTCTCGAACACCAGCGCGTACGTGCGCTCCGGCGCCCTGTTGATGAGCTTGCTGCGCATGGTCAACCTCCTCCAGTGACCTCGCCGCCCCGCAGGGCGAGCGCGAGCACCTGCGCGGGATGCCACGCGGTGCGGCCGGTGCACTGCGCGATCTGCTCGCGGCAACTGTAGCCGTCGGCAACCAGCAGGACGTCGTCGGACGCAAGACGCACTTGCGGCAGCAGGACCTGCTCGCCGATCGCCACCGACACGCCGTACTTGGCGCGCTCGAAGCCGAAGGCACCCGCCATGCCGCAGCAACCCGAATCGAGCACCTCGCCGGTGAGCCCCGCGCGCGCGAGCAGCGTCTCGCCGCTGTGCTTGCCGAGCAGCGCCTTGCGGTTGCAATGCGCGTGCACGAGCGCGCGGCGATTGAGCGGCGGCGGGTGGAACTGCGGCGCCTTGCGGTCCAGGAACTCGTCGAAGAAAAACGTTTGCGCGGCAAGCCGCATCGCGCGCTCGTCGTCGGGCAGCAGGTTCGTGAGCTCGTCGCGGAATACGGCCGCGCACGCCGGCTCGAGCACCACCAGCGGAATGCCCGCGTCGATGTCGCTCGCCAGCGTGGAGAGGATCGTGCGAAGGTACGACCGCGCGCTCGCGAGAAAGCCGAACTCGTACAGCGGCCGTCCGCAGCACAGGCGGGATGATGGCACGCGCACGCGCCACCCGGCCGCTTCCAGGACGGCGACTGCCGCGTGCGCGACGTCCGGATGGAAGTAGTTGTTGAACGTGTCCGGCCACAGGAGGACCTCGGGACGCTGATCGTCCGCCGGCGTGCGTGGCGTGAAATCGGCGACGAACGAGCGCGGCGCGAGCCGCGGCAGCCGCCGCTCGCGCGCGACGCCGAGAATCCCCTTGGCGATCGACGCGGTGAGCGCGGTCTGCGTCAGCGCATTGAACAGGCGCGGGACGTGCGTGGCGAGGCGCGCCCAGCGATCGAGGTAGCCGAAGACATATGCGCGCAGTGGCCGCAGCCTGCCCTGGTAGTAGCGCGCCATGAACTCCGCCCGGTACGTCGCCATGTCCACGTGCACCGGGCAATCGCCCTTGCAACCCTTGCACGAGAGGCAGAGATCGAGCGCCTCCTTGACCGCCGGCTCGCGAAAGCCGCCGCGCAGCACTTCGCCCGACATCATCTCGAACAGCAGCCGCGCGCGCCCGCGCGTGGAATGCATCTCCTCGCGGGTGACGCGGTAGCTCGGGCACATCGTGTCGCCGTGGTGCTGGCGACAATTGCCGATGCCGACGCAACGCAGCAGCGCGCGGTTGAACCGGCCGCTGTCCCTGGGATAGCGGAAATACGTGTCGACGACCTTCGGGTTGTAGCGCGTGCCGAGGCGCAGGTTGTCCACCGGCAGCCAGGCGTCGACGATCTTCCCGGGGTTCATGCGCCCCTCGGGGTCCCAGATGGTCTTGAAATCGCGAAACGCCGAAACGAGGCGCTCGCCGAACATGCGCGGCAGGAACTCGGCCTTCGACTGCCCGTCGCCGTGCTCGCCCGAGAACGACCCGCCGAAGCGCACGACGAGGTCCGCCGCATCCGAGAGGAACGCGTGGAACCGCTCGATGCCGGCGCGCGTCTCGAGGTCGAAGTCGATGCGCGTGTGCACGCAGCCCTGGCCGAAATGCCCGTACAGGTCGCCCTGGTAGTGGTGGCGCTCGAGCAGCGCGCGGAACTCGCGCAGGTAGTCGCCGAGCTTTTCCGGCGCCACGGCCGCGTCCTCCCATCCCTCCCACGTGATGCGCTTGTTCGGCACGTGCGCGGTCGCGCCGAGCCCCGACTCGCGCACCGTCCACAGCATCCTCTCTTCGCCTGGGTCGTCGAAGAGCTTCATCGACGGCGCATGCGCGACCTTCGACACGGCCTGCATGCAGGCGTGCGCCTTCGCGTCGGCCTCCTCCTTCGTGCGCCCGCCGAACTCGGCCATCAGCCAGCCATTGCCCGGCGGCAGCAGCTTCACGTCCTCGGGATGCAGGCCGATCGCCTTCATGTCGCTGATCAGGCGATCGTCGATGCCCTCGAGGCCGATCGGTCCCTGCGCGAGCACCTCGGGGACGTGGTCACCGGCGCTGTACACGTCGGGATAGCCGAGCACGAGCAACGTGCGAGCGGGCGGGCTGTCCACCAATCGGACGGTCGCGCCCAGCAGGAAAACGCATGTGCCCTCGGTGCCGACCAGCGCGCGCGCGACGTTGAAGCCGTTCTCCGGCAGCAGCTCGTCGAGGTTGTAGCCCGACACGCGGCGGGGAATGCGCGGATAGCGCGCGCGGATCTCGTCGGCGTGAGCCTGCACGAGCGCCTTCAGGCGCCGATGGATTTCCGCTGCGCGCCCGCCTTCGGCGTCGATCCTCGCGAGCTGCTCGTCGCTCGTCGGGCCGACCGTCATGCGCACGCCGTCGTAGGTCAGCACGTCGAGCGATTCGACGTTGTCGACGGTCTTGCCGCCCATCACGGAATGCACCCCGCACGAGTTGTTGCCGATCATCCCGCCGAGCGTGTTGTGCGTGTGCGTCGACGGGTCGGGCGCGAACGTGAGGTGATGCTGCTCGGCGGCGTCGCGCAGCTGATCGAGCACGACGCCGGGCTCGACGCGCGCGCGCCGCGCGGCCGGGTCGAGGTGGACGATGCGATTGAGGTACTTCGAGCAGTCGACCACGACCGCGACGTTGCAGCATTGCCCCGCGAGGCTCGTGCCACCGCCGCGCGGAAGCACCGGCGCCCGGTGGCGGCGGCACGCGGCCACCGTCGCGATCACGTCGTCGATGGTGCGTGGAACCACGACGCCGATCGGCACCTGGCGATAGTTCGAGCCGTCGGTCGCGTAGAGGGCGCAGCTGCCGTCGTCGAAGCGCACCTCGCCGTCGAGCTGCCGTTCGAGCGCGGCGGCCAGCGCCTTCAC
>DASXAF010000060.1:0-44994 GCA_036406955.1 Casimicrobiaceae bacterium | reverse complement strand
CGGTGGTGCGCGTGCGGAGCACGTCGTTCATCAGCGCCACCAGTGGCTCGATGTTGGCCATGCGCCGCGCGTTGTCGGCAAAGCGCGGGTCTTCGCGCCACTCGGGATGGCCGAGCACCTCGGCGATGCGCTCCCAGTTCGCCTGGTTCGCGCCGCCGATGTTGATCCAGCCGTCCGCCGTGCGAAACGCCTGGTACGGCGCCGTGAGGATGTGCGCCGAGCCGGTCGGCGCAGGCGATCGTCCGGTGGCGAAGTACGCCGCGGCGTGCCAGTACGTCTGCTGCAGCGCCGCTTCCATGAGCGAGGTGTCGACGACCTGCCCGCGTCCCGTGCGCAGCTTGTGCACGAACGCCGCGAGGATGCCGACTGCCGCGAGAATGCCCGCGTTGATGTCGGCCACCGAGTTGCCGGTCTTGATCGGCGGCCCGCCCGGCTCGCCGGTGATCGACATCAGCCCCGCGAAGCCCTGCGCGATCAGGTCGAAACCGCCCTTGTCCGCCCACGGCCCTTTGCGGCCGTAGCCCGACACCGCGCAATAGATGAGGCCGGGATTGACGCGCGCGAGAACGTCGTAGCCGAGGCCGAGCTTGTCCAGCGTGCCGCGGCGATAGTTCTCGGTGAGGATGTCGGCGTCGGCGACCATGCGCAGCAGGACGTCGCGCCCGGCGGATTGCTTCAAGTCGAGGGCGATGCCGCGCTTGTTGCGGTTGAGCATCAGGAACGGCGCCGAAACGCCGTTGACGCGCGGCTCGCTGTAACCGCGCGCGTCGTCGCCGCCCGGCAGCTTCTCGACCTTGATCACGTCGGCCCCCATGTCGGCGAGCAGCATGCCGCACGTGGGCCCCGCCATGATCTGCGCGAGCTCGAGCACGCGCACGCCGGACAGCGGCCCGGGATGCGGCGGCTTGTCGTCGCGCTGCCTGTCGTCCGGCGCGCCGCCCTCGTCGTCCCGCGCGCAGCGAACGACCTGCCGTTGCCCGCCCACCGTCATCGCCCCACGAACTCCGGTTTCTGCTTGTGCAGGAACGCGTTGTAGCCGATGCGGAAGTCCTCGCTGTCGAAGCAGTCGAAGCACTCGTCGTATTCCTGCGGCGTGACGGGCTCGGTGTCCGCCAGGCGGCGCACGAACTTCTTGTGCCAGCGCGCGACCAGCGGCGCGCCCTCGGCGATGCGCTGCGCGGTGGCGCGCGCTTCGGCGCTCACCTGGTCGTCGGGCACCACCCGCGTGACGAGTCGCTTCTCGCGCGCTTCCGCGGCGTCGAAGATGCGCCCTTCGAGCAGGATCTCGAGCGCGACGTCGGAGCCCACCAGGCGCACGAGCGGCACGATCTCCGGATAGGCCATCACGAGGCCCAGATTCTTGATCGGCGCGCCGAAGCGGCTGCTCTCGCCGCAGATGCGCAGGTCGCACAGCGCCGCGATCTCGAGACCGCCGCCGACGCAGATGCCGTGGATCTCCGCGACCAGCGGATGCCGGCAATGCGCGAGCGCGCGCGCGGTCGTGTGCATGAGATGCCCGTATTCCTTCGCCTGCCGCTTGTTCGAGCGCTCCGCGCGGAACTCCGCGATGTCGTTGCCCGGCGAGAACGCCTTCTCGCCCGCGCCGCGCACGATCACGCAGCGCAGCGCGTCATCCGCGGACAGCGCGTCGACGGCGTGGCCCAGTTCGCGCCACATCGCCTTCGTGAGCGCATTGAGCCTTTCGGGGCGGTTGAGCACGACCGTCGCGACGTGGCCGTCGCGCTCGACCTTGATGACGTCTTCCATGATCGTTCACCGATAGAACAGTTGCACGAGGCCCAGGCCGGTGACGGGCACGTACGTGACCAGCAGCAGCACGGCGACCAGCACGCCGATGAACCACACGTTGACGCGCGTGACCTCCCAGATCGACGCCCGGGCGATGGCGCTCGCCACCATGAGGACGCTCGCAACCGGGGGCGTCTGCTGGCCGATGCCGAGGTTCACCGTGACGATCAGGCCGAAATGGATCGGATCGATGCCGACGGCGCGCACCAGCGGCATCACGACGGGCACGACCAGGATGATCGCGGCCGCGGAATGCAGGAACATGCCGAGCAGCAGGAACAGCAGGTTCAGCAGCAGCAGCACCACCCACTTGTTCTGCGTCACGTTGGACACCGCGTGCGCGAGCGCCTGCGGCGCCTGCACTTCGGTGAGGTACGTGCCGAGCAGCGCGCTCGTCGCGACGAGCAGCATCACCACCGCCGTCTGAACGCCGCCGTCGATCAGCGCGGTCCACAGCGTGCGCGGGTCGAGCTCGCGGTAGATCACCAGGCCCACGAACAGCGCGGCGATGACGGCGAGCGCGGCGCCTTCGGTGGCGGTGACCACGCCGCCGAAGATGCCGCCCAGGATGATGATCGGCAGAAGGAACGCCCACAGCGAGTCGCGCGCGGTGCTGCGCACGCGCGGCCACGAGAACGCGGCCTCGCGCGGCAGGTTGTAGCGCCGCGCGAACCACGACGCCATGGCCATCAGGCCCACGCCGCCGATGATCCCCGGCACGATGCCGGCGACGAAAAGCTGCACCACCGACGTCTCCGCCATGACGGCGTACAGGATCATCGGAATCGAGGGCGGGATGATCACCGCGAGCGTTGCGGCGGACGACATCACCGCCGCCGCGAGCGGCGCCGGATAGCCCTTCGACTTCATGCCGGGGATCAGGATCGACCCCAGCGCGGCGACGTCGGCCACCGCCGAGCCGGAGATCTCCGCGAAGAACAGCGACGCCCCGATCGACACCTGCGCGAGGCCGCCGCGAATCCATCCGAACAGCGCGGTCGCGAACGCGATCAGCCGCCGGGAGATGCCCGACGCGTTCATGATCGCGCCGGCGAGGATGAACAGCGGAATGGCGAGCAACGGAAAGTTGGTGGCGCCGTTGTAGGTCACGAGCGCCAGGTTCGGCAGGATGTCCGGCCCGTGCGTCGTCACCATGGCGACCACCGCGACGATGCCGAGCGCCACGGCGATCGGCACGTTGAGGACCACCAGCGCGAGCACGGCCGCGAAGAGTCCGAGCATGATCCCCATCTCGCGGCCCGCTAATGCAGGGCGTCGGCCATCGCCGGCGCGGCTGCCGCCGGCACGGGCTCGCGCGCCTGGACGAGCTCGAGCAGGTACGCGACCTCGGCAATCACGATGAGCACGCTCGCGATCGGAATCACCGACTGGACGATGCTCATGGGGATCTCGGGCACGCTCACCAGCGCATCCGTCGCGAGCACCGGCATGATCTCGACGCCGACGTAACCCAGCAGCGTGAAGAACGCGATGACCAGGAGCTGCGCCACGATGTTGATCGCGCGGCGCATGCGCCAGGGCATCATCGCGACGACCTCCGGGCAGCCGATGTGCGCGCGCTTCACCGACGCCAGCGCGGCGCCGTAGAACGTGAGCCAGGCGAGGAGATGCGACGCGATCTCGTCGTACCAGATCAGCGCCGCGCCCAGCGCGCGATAGACCACGCCGAGCGTCACCTCGCCGGCCAGCGCGATCATGAGCGCCGCCACCACCCACTCGAGCACGCGCCCATAGCGCGCGCGAAAGCGCGACAGCGAGGAAGCGCCTTCGCTCATTGGCGGCTCTCCCTGGACCACCGTCATTGGCGCAACTTCTCCGCGTGGTCGATCAGCTCCTTCGCGCCCGCGACTTCCTTGCCGAACTCGTCGTAGATCGGCTTGCTCGCCTTCACGAACGCGTCCTTGTCCACCTCGTTGACCTGCATGCCGGCGGCCTTGAGCTTGCCGAGCAGGTCCTCGTCGTCCCTGGCCGCGGTCTGGTACACGAAGGCCTGCGTCTCCTTCGCGGTGTCCTCCAGGATCTTGCGCACGTCGGCGGGCAGCGCGTCGTACTTGCGCATGCCCACGGTCAGGTACGCCGGCGTGTACACGTGACCCGACAGCGAGAGGTACTTCTGCACCTCCTGGAATTTCGCGGAATAGATCTGCGTGAGCGGGTTCTCCTCGCCGTCCATCACGCCGGTCTGCAGGGCGGTGAACACCTCGGAGAACTTCATCGGGCTCGGGTTCGCGCCATACGCGGCGAACATCTTCACGCGCCACTTGCCCTCCGGCACGCGCAGCTTGATGCCCTGCAAATCCGCCGGCACCTTGATCGGGTGCTTGTTGTTGGTGATGTGGCGGTAGCCGTTCTCCCACACGGCCAGCACGCGCAGTCCCTTCTTCTCGGCGGCCGGCTCGAGGCTGGGCCAGAAGATCTCCTTCTCGATGCGGTGCATGTGGTCGCGGTCCTTGACGATGTACGGCATCTCGAAGATGCCGAACAGGTCGACCTCGGAGCTCATCACGGTCGACGGCAGCGCCATGTCGAGCGTGCCGAGCTTGAGCTTCTGGATCATCTCCTTGTCGCCGCCGAGCTGGCTCGACCCGTACACGACGATCTTCGCCTTGCCGCCGAGCTTGGCGTTGGCGCGCCGCGCGAACTCGTCGGCGCTCTTCTGGAACAGCGAGCCCGGCTCGCCGACGTGCCCGAGCTTGATCTCGATCTGCGCGTACGCGGGCAGCGCGAATGCGCCCGCGAGCACGAGCGCAGCCGCGACACGGACGACGAGCGAGCGGGCGAAACGGCCCGCGCCGATGCGATCACTCATGATCTCTCCTCCAGGACGTGCTGCAACGATGACGGTTGCCGCCGCGTGTCGTTCGCACGCGGTTTCGTGTGACGCTTCCTATGCCGCCGCGGCCAGCGCGCCGGCCGGCCTCTCTCCAAGGTAGTCGACTGCCGCCTGAACGCCGCCGCGGCGGTGCGGCACGCCTGCGAGGGCGAGCCCCATCTCCACGCCGCAAAGCGTACCGCACAGCATCAGATCGTTGAACCAGCCGAGATGGCCGATGCGAAAGATTCGGCCGGCGAGCTTGCCGAGGCCCTGGCCGAGCGACATGTCGTAGCGCTCCAGCACCACCCGGCGAAACGCGTCCGCGTCGTGCCCGTCGGGCATCACCACCGCGGTGAGCGAGGCGCTGTGCTCGGCCGCTTCGAGGCACAGGACCTCGAGGCCCCATGCGCGCACGGCGCGTCGCGTGGCCTCGGCGTGGCGCCGGTGACGGGCGAACACGTTGTCGAGGCCTTCGGCGAACAGCATGTCGAGCGATTCGTGCAGGCCGTACAGCAGGTTCGTCGCCGGCGTGTAGGGGAAGTAGCCGCTCGCGTTGATGCGCAGCATCTCCTGCCAGTCCCAGTACGAGCGCGGCAGCCGCGCATCACGCGAGGCGGCGAGCGCTTTCGCGCCGATCGCGTTGAAGCCCAGCCCGGGCGGCAGCATCAAGCCCTTCTGCGAGCCGCCGACGGTGACGTCGACGCCCCACTCGTCGTGACGATAGTCGATCGACGCGAGCGAGCTGATCGTGTCGACCATGAAGAGCGCCGGATGCTCCGCGCGATCGATCGCCGCGCGCACGTCGGCTATGCGGCTCGTGACACCGGTCGACGTCTCGTTGTGCACGACGCACACCGCCCTGATCGCATGCGCGCGATCGGCGCGCAGCCGCGCCTCGATGGCCGCGGGATCGACGCCGTGGCGCCAGTCGCCGGGCAGAAAATCCACGATCAGCGAAAGGCGCTCGGCAAGGCGCTTCCAGAGCGCCGCGAAATGTCCGGTCTCCGCCATCAGCACGCGATCGCCGGGCGACAGCGTGTTCACGAGCGCCGCTTCCCAGGCGCCCGTTCCGGACGACGGGTAGATCACCACGTCGCCGCCGGTGCGAAACACCTTCTTCATGCCCGCGAGGACCGACTTCGCGAGGTCGGCGAACTCGGGACCGCGATGATCGATGGTGGGGCGGTCGATGGCCCTCAGCACCCGGTCCGGGACGTTGGTTGGCCCGGGTATCTGGAGGAAGTGCCGACCCGAAGGATGGCGGTCGAGCTCGAGCATGGCGGCTTGCGGCGCTTGGTATACCAATCATGCTACGGGAAACGGGCCACCGGCCGCAAGCGCCGATGCGCATTTCTCCCGCGTATACTGCAGTGCGACGCCACCTCCGCCTTCGCGCTCGTTCGCGCTCGCACCACCTTGGTATACCAAACGTGAGCTCCAGCGATCTGCTCGACGTGGCCGCGACTCACGCCATGCAGGACCGGCAGGCGCCGCACACGCCGCCGATGCCGACGACGCTCCCCGCCTCGACCGCGGAGCGCTTGCGCGAGTTGATCATCGAAGGCGAGCTCGCGCCCGGCACACGGCTCAACGAGCGGGCGCTGTGCGACCGTCTCGGCATCTCGCGCACGCCGCTGCGCGAGGCGTTTCGCGTGCTCGCCGCCGACGGCCTGGTCGCATTGAGCCCCAACCGCGGCGCGCAGGTGGTGAGCCTGTCGACCGACGACATCCGGGAGAGCTTCGAGGTCATGAGCGCGCTCGAGGCGCTGTCGGGCGAGCTCGCGTGCCGCCACATCACGCCGGCCGAGATCGCGGAGATCAAGGCGCTCACATTCGAGATGCTCGCGTGCCACGCGCGCGAGGACCTGCCCGCCTACTACCGCTTCAATCGCCAGATCCACGATCGACTGAACGTCGCCGCGCGCAACAAGCTGCTGCGGCAGACGTATCGCACGCTGAACCTGCGCATCCAGAACCTGCGCTTCCGCTCCAACTTCGATCGCGAGAAATGGAGCCGCGCGGCGCGCGAGCATGCGCAGATGGTCGAGGCGCTCGAGGCGCGCGACGGCGCCCGGCTCGCCGCCATCCTGCGCACGCACCTGTACAAGAAAGGCGAGGCCGTTCTCGCCGGGCTGATGGAGCGCCGCGGATGAACGATGCCTCGGCGCACCCGCTGCAGTTCGTGCCGCAGGGCGTCGACCCCCATCTCGCCACGCGCCTGCGCCGCGCCGTCCGCGGGGAGGTCATGTTCGACCCCGCCTCGCGCGGGCGCTACGCGACCGACGCGTCGATCTACCAGGTCGATCCGATCGGTGTCTTCGTCCCCCGGGACGACGACGACGTCGCGGCCGCGCTCGCGGTCTGCCGCGAGCTCCGCGTTCCGGTGCTGCCCCGCGGCGCGGGCAGCTCGCAATGCGGCCAGACCGTCGGCGCCGCGCTGGTGATCGATCACACGAAGCACCTCGACCGCGTGCTCGCCTTCGAGCGCGACGCGATGCAGGTGATGGTCGAGCCGGGCGTCGTGCTCGACCGGCTCAACGCGTGGCTCAAGCCGCACGGCGTGTGGTTTCCCGTCGACGTGAGCACGTCCGCGCAGGCGACGCTCGGCGGCATGGCGGGCAACAATTCCTGCGGCTCACGCTCGATCGCCTACGGCAACATGGTGCACAACGTGCGCGCGATCGAGGCGCGGTTGATGGACGGCTCGGCGGTGCGCCTCGGCCCCGAAGCCTCGATGCGCGACGCGTCGGGCCGTGCGCGTGCGCTGGTCGACGGGCTGCGCGTGATTGCCGCGCAGGAGCGCGAGGAAATCCGCACGCGGGTCCCTAAGGTGCTGCGCCGTGTCGGCGGCTACAACATCGACATCTTCGACCCGCAGGGCGAGCGTCCTTACACTCGCGACGGCAGCGTCAACTACGCGCACGCGCTGGTGGGCAGCGAAGGCACGCTGGCGTGGACGCGCACGCTGACGCTCGACGTCGCGCCCCTGCCCCGTCATCGCACGCTCGGCGTGGTGAACTTCGCGACGCTGTATCGCGCGATGCAATGCGCGCGCGACATCGTGCGGCTCGGCCCGACGGCCGTCGAGCTCGTCGATCGCACGATGATCGACCTCGCGCGCGGCAATCCCGCGTTCCGCCCGGTGATCGAGGCGGCGCTCGCCGGATCGCCGGAAGCGCTTCTGCTGGTCGAGTTCGCGGGCGACGAGCCCGACGCGCCGCGCCGGCGTCTCGGCGAGCTCGGCGAGCTCATGGGCGATCTCGGCCTGCCGCGGTCGGTCGTGCCGCTCACCGACGCGTCCGCGCAAACGGCGCTGTGGGACGTGCGCAAGGCCGGGCTCAACATCATGATGAGCATGCGCGGCGACGGCAAGCCCGTGTCCTTCATCGAGGACTGCGCGGTGCCGCTCGAGCACCTCGCCGATTACGTCGAGCGCCTGAGCGAGGTCTTTCGGCGCCATGGCACGCGCGGCACGTGGTACGCGCATGCGTCGGTCGGCACGCTGCACGTGCGGCCGATCCTCGACATGCGGCGCGACGGCGCGGCCCGCATGCGCGCCATCGCCGAGGAAGCGAGCGCGCTGGTGCGCGAATACAAGGGCGCGTATTCGGGCGAGCACGGCGACGGCCTGGTGCGCAGCGAATGGGTGGCGTGGCAGTTCGGGCCGCGGCTCGCGCGCGCGTTCGCCGAGATCAAGGCCTTGTTCGATCCCGACGGGCTGATGAATCCCGGCAAGATCGTCGACCCGCCGCGCATGGACGACGCGACGCTGTTCCGCTTCAAGCCCGGTTATGGCGTGGCGCCGCTCACGCCGGCGCTCGACTGGTCGTGCTTCGACGTCCAGAACGATCCGCTCACCGAGACGCTGACCGCCGCGGGCACCGGCGGCGATCCGGCCCGGGGCCTCGCGAAGGCCGTCGAGATGTGCAACAACAACGGCCATTGCCGCAAGTTCGACGCCGGCACGATGTGCCCGAGCTTTCGCGTGACGCGCGACGAGGCGCACCTCACGCGCGGCCGGGCCAACACGTTGCGGCTCGCGCTCTCGGGCCAGATCGAAGGCGGTATCGCGTCGGCCGACGTGCACGCTGCGCTCGACCTGTGCGTGAGCTGCAAGGGCTGCCGGCGCGAGTGCCCGACCGGTGTCGACATGGCGAAGATGAAGATCGAGTTTCGTCATCGCTGGCAGGCCGCGCACGGCCTCACGTTGCGCGAGCGCATGGTTGCCACGCTCCCGCGCTGGGCGCCACGCGCGGCGCGCGTGGCGGGATTGATGAACCTGCGCGAGCGCCTGCCCGGCGCGCGGCGGGTCGGAGAGCGGCTGCTCGGCTTTTCCGCGCGCCGCACGCTGCCGCGCTGGCGCCGCGACACCTTCTTTCGCGACGCGCCTTCGGACGACGCCGATGCGAACGTCGTGCTGTTCGTCGACACGTTCACCAATGCGTTCGAGCCCGAGAACGCGCGTGCCGCGGTACGCGTGCTGCGCGCGGCGGGCTGCCGCGTCGCGATCGCGCGCGCGAACGGACGGCCGCCGTGCTGCGGCCGCACGCTGCTCACCGCCGGCCTGGTCGACGAGGCGCGCGCGGAAGCGCGGCGCCTGCTCGACGCCTTGTCGCCCCACGTCGAGCGCGGCGCGGCCGTCGTGGGCCTCGAGCCGTCGTGCCTCTTCTCGCTGCGCGACGAGTACCTCGTGATGGGACTGGGTCCCGTTGCGGATCGCGTCGCGCAACGCGCCTTCCTGGTCGAGCAATTCCTCGACGCGGAGCGCCGAGCCGGCAGGCTCGCGCTGCCGCTGCGCGCGCTCGCGCATGCGCGCGCGCTGTTGCACGGCCACTGCCATCAGAAGGCATTCGACGCGCTCGCCGCGACCCGCGCGGTGCTCGAGCAGGTCCCGGGGCTCGCGGTCGACGTCGTGGAGTCGAGCTGCTGCGGCATGGCCGGCAGCTTCGGCTACGAAGCCGAGCACTACGACGTTTCGATGGCCATGGCGGAGGCCGCGCTGCTGCCGGCGGTGCGTGCGGCAAGCGCCGATACGCTCATCGTCGCGGGAGGCACGAGCTGTCGCCACCAGATCGCCGACGGCACGCGCGGCGGGCGCATGCCTCTGCATCCGGTGCGCGTGCTCGAGCAGGCGCTCGCCTAATCGCGGAACGGCACGCGTGTCAGGTGCACGCTGCAGTGCGCCGATGCGGTGACGCGCGACGCCGTCGAGCGCCACCATGCGAGCGTCTTGTCTTCGGGACGCGGCGCGCCGAGCACCAGGGTGTCGACGTGGTTCGAGCGCGCGAGCTCGAGCAGCGTGGCGGCCGCGTCCGCGCCTTCGACGACGTGCAACGACAATCGCGTTGCCGGCAGGCCCAGCGGCTCGGCCCAGTGGCGCAGCCGGATCGCGTGGTCGAGGCGACGTCCCGAAGCCGTCTGCGCGAGCGAAGGCCCTTCGCCGAGCGGTGCGGCGTCGATCACCGATACGCACATCAGTCGGTAGTCGGCGCTCGCGGCGATCAATTGGCGGGTCGCCGACTGCAACGCCGGCAGCCGGTCGTCGTCGGGGTGCTCCGTGTCGACGGCGACCATGATCACCGGTGCGTGATAGCGCTGCACGGCGCGCGCGCGCGGCCTGCGCATCCTGCGCCACCACCGCGCGAGCTGACCGCCGAATCCGAGCGCATGCGTGCGCGCTGCGCGCCGGGTGAGCGTGACCTGCTCGGGATGGCGCAGGTCGAATGCCACGTGCGCGGCCGTCGCGTATCGCCTGCTCGCGTCGACCTCCAGCAGATGAAGGATCACCTCCTGGAGCCACGGCGGGATTTCCGAGCGCACGGCACGCGGCGGCACGGGCGCGCGCCACAGGCGATCGCGCATGCCGGCGTAGGTTTCCGGCTCGCCGAAGGGCGGCTCGCCCACCGCGAGCTGATAGAGCAACGCGCCGAGCGCGAAGAGGTCGCTGCGCGGGTCGTCGCGTGAGCCTTCGAGCTGCTCCGGCGACACGTACGCGGCGGAGCCCGCGGCGAAATGACGCTCTTCGGCGAGCAGGTCGGGATAGCGCGCGTGGCGCGCGTAGCCGAAATCGAGCAGCACCGCCTCGCCGCCCGGTCTCAGGATGAAGTTCTCCGGCTTGAGATCGAGATGAACGACCTCCTGCAAATGAATGCTGTGCACCGCGTCGGCGAGCGCCGCGCCGATGCGCGCCACCTCGTCGCACGGCAGCGGCGCGCCTGCCATGACGCTGTCGAGCCCTGCCCCCTCGATGCACTCCATCACGAGATAGGGCGTGCGGGTGAGCTCGGTCGCTTCGACGAAGCGCGGCACGTACGGGCCTGTCAGGCGCTGCAGGATCGCCGCCTCGGTTTCGAAGGCGACGATCGCGAGCGGCGGCTGCCCTTGGCCGATCGCGGGCACTTTCATGACGAGGGGAAAGCCGGGATCGCGGTCGGCCGGCGGCGTCACGCGATAGACGAAGCCGTTGCCGCCTTCGTGCAGCGGCGCGAGGATGTGATAGCCATGAAATTCAGATCCCGAGCTCGACACGGTAGGCGAGCGATTCGGGGAGGCCGGCTTCACGGATGCGCCGCGCCGCGCCGAGGTGATCGTAGGGCACCCGCAGGAACGTGACCTCGCCGCGCGCGCCGTCGAGCAGCGCGTACGCGGCTGCGGGATTGCGGTCGCGCGGCTGCCCGACCGATCCCACGACCGCGAGCCAGCGGCGATGCGCACCGACGGGAATCGCGGTTCCCGGTGCAGGACGGAACGGCAGCATGCGGCCGCGCGCGCCTTCGTAGTAGAGCATCTGGTCGTGCAGGTGCCCGACGAACGTGTAGGTCTCGGCCGCCGCTCGCACGCAGCGCTGCGCCGCAGCCGCGCTGTCGACGTAGTCCCAGCGCTCCGGTCGAGCGGCCGACGCGTGCACGTAGAAGTACGGCGTCTCGTGCGCGGTCAGCGGCAGCTGCGCGAGAAACGCGCGCTGGGCCCGGTCGAGCGTGCGCTTCGCCCAGTCGAGCGCCGCCTGCGCCGCGTCGTTGAAATAGCCGCTGCGGCGCTCGAGCGCGTCGTCGTGATTGCCCTTGACGGCGACGGCGCCGCGCGATGCCTCCTCGGCGACGCGCGCGACCACCTCGGCCGCATCGGCGCCGTATCCGACGAAATCGCCGAGGAACACCAGGCGCTCCGCGCCGCGCCGGCGCGCATCGCGCAGGCACGCGTCCAGCGCTTCGCGATTGGCGTGTATGTCCGAGAGGAAGGCGATGCGCACGGGGTATCCGCCCGCGCGCATCTTAGCGCGTCGCGATCGGGCGGCTCACAGCAACGTCTCGAGGCGAAAGCGCCCCTTGCGCGCAAGCAGCGGTGCCCACAGGTCGCCCCGCTCGCGCACGCGCGGCGGCACGTTGCGCAGATCGAAGTCGTCGATGCTCGCGCCGCGCTCGAGCTCGTCCCAGGCGAGCGGCGTGGAAACGGTCGCGCGCGGCGTCGGCCGCGGCGAATACGCCGAGGCGAGGGTGCGTCCCCAGGCGTTCTGGTTGTAGTCGACCAGCACGCGGTCGCGCGGGCGCTTGGCGACGCGATACTCCGCGGTGATCAACGACGGGCAAAGCTCGGCCAGCGCGAACGCGAAGCGCTTGGCGAACCTCCATACTTCCTTCTGCGTCGGCCCGCGCTCGATGGCGACATACACGTGTATGCCCTTCGAGCCCGTCGTCTTGACGAAGGGCGTCATGCCGAGCCTGGTCAATCCGTCGCGCACGACGAATGCGGTCTCGCGCACCGCGTCGAACGTGGCGCCCGGCACGGGATCGAGATCGAAGTGAAGGAAGTCGGGGCGGTCGACGTCGTCGCAGCGCGCATACCAGGGATTGAGGTCGATGCAGCCGAGGTTGACGAGCCAGAGCAGCGAGGCCGTGTCCTGGACGATGGGAAAATCGATGACGTTGCCCGACGCGTGCGCGATCGAGCACGTCGCGATCCAGTCCGGCCGCGGCACCGGCGCGCGCTTCATGAAGAAGAACTCGCCGGCGGCGCCGTCGGGATAGCGCTTCATCACCATGGCGCGATCCACGAGATGCGGCAGCACGTACGGCGCGAGGTCGACGTAGTACCGCAGCAGGTCACGCTTGGTGTAGCCGGGCTGCGGCCAGAACACCTTGTCGAGATTCGTGAGACGGACGGCGCGCGTGCCGACCCGCACGTCGGCGTCCGACGCGCCGTCGAGAATGTGCACGTCCGGGGTCTCCGCGACACGCCGCGAAGGGCGCGCGGAGGAGCGCGAGGGATGATGCGTACGGGTGGCGAGGTTGCGCTGAGGCATCGGTCGACGCGCGTGGCGCGGGACCCGGGCACCGGCTCGTGACGTTCGACGGGTGCCCACCGCGCAACGTTCGATCGTACCGGCATAATGCGCGCCGCGGGAACGACCTGTGCGCGCCCGCGGTCTTGCTCCTTCGGAGTCCCATGCCGACCCGCCTCCCGATCGCTGCACGTGCCGTCGCCGCGGCGTCGCTCGCCGTCGCGCTGTCCGGCTGCGTCACCCTCACGGTCCAGCCGCGCGCCGTGCTGCTCGATTCCGAAGGCCACGTGGAAGTGCAGTCGCTCGCCTGCACCGGCCCCGAGCTCGCGGAGCGAGAGGCGCGCGGCCGCCAGCATGCCGAGGCGCTCGATCCCAACGCGATCCGCATCCTCACGTGGAACGTGCACAAGCAGGACGATCCCGGCTGGGACCGCGATCTCGCGCGCTTCGCGCGCGGCAACGACATCGTGCTGCTGCAGGAAGCGGTGCTCGACCCTCCGCTGCGCGCCGTCGTGGAAGGCGCCGGCATGCGCTGGGTGATGGCGAGCTCGTTCATCTATTCGGACATCGACATCGGCGTGGTGACGGGCAGCCGCAAGACCCCGCTCGCGAGCTGCACCCAGCGCGTGACCGAGCCGCTGATCCGCATTCCCAAGTCGGGCGTGATCACGTGGTTCGAGCTCGCCGGCCGCAGCGACACGCTGGCCGTGGTGAACGTGCACGCGATCAACTTCTCGCTGCTACTCGGCAGCTATCGCGCGCAGCTCATGGCGCTCGCCGAGGCGCTGAAGGACCACCACGGCCCAATCATCTACGCCGGCGACCTCAACACGTGGACGCAGGCGCGCGACGACGTGATGCGCGACGTCGCGGCGAAGCTCGGCCTCACCGAGATCACGTTCAAGCAGGACCGTCGCACGATCTTCATGGGCAAGCAGCTCGACCACATCTTCGTGCGCGGGCTCGAGCTCGTCGACTCCGAGGCGACTCCGGTCGAGTCCTCCGACCACAATCCCGTGCGCGCGACGTTCCGCGTGACCGACCGCGCGGTATGATCGGCGCATGGGCGGGTTCGAATCGCGTGAGGAAGCCGAAGCCGAGGTGGCCCGGCTCGTCGCCGAGCTCGAGAGCGCGGAAGCCTACGAGCAGCGGCTTCGTCAATTGATCGTCGACGTGCACGACGCGCTCGCGCGCGGCAGCACGTCGCGCGCGCTGTCGATGCTGAACGACGCGCTGCGCATCATCGACGACCAGACGGACGTGGTGTCGCCGCACGATGCCGAGCGGGGGTGATGCCAGCCCTCCCGCTGCGCTCTGCCCGCTTGCGGGGAGAGGCTGCCCGACAGGCCGGGTGACGGGCCGTGAGGGATCAAGAAATCCCTCGCCCCGCCGATAACCCACTCGTCCCTCTCTTTTTCCGCTCGCCATGACCGCCGACGCCGCGCGGCTCGCGTGCGGCGAGCCTGCGCGCCGAACGGCGCCGCGCGGCAGCCGCGAGTTCGTCTTCACCGACGCGGACTTCGATCGCGTGCGAGGGCTCATCCACGCGCGCGCCGGCATCGCGCTCGCGGACGGCAAGGAGAACCTGGTCTACAGCCGCCTGTCGCGCCACGTGCGCGACGGCGGGCACCGCAGCATCGAGGCGTATCTCGACGCGCTGGAAACGGGCCCGATATCGGCGTGGCGGCGGTTCGTCAACGCGCTCACGACGAATCACACCGGCTTCTTTCGCGAGGCGCATCACTTCGACGCCCTTACCGAAGCGCTCTGCGCCGGCAGCGGCACGCGCGCCATCTGGTGCGCTGGAGCCGCGAGCGGCGAGGAAGCATGGTCGGTCGCCATCGCCGCGTGCGAAGCCTTCGAGTCGCTGAGCCCGCCCGTGCGGATCCTCGCGACGGACGTCGACACGGACGCCCTCGCGCTCGCACGGCGAGCCGTATACGCGGCCGAGCGGCTCGCGGCGGTCCCGGAGACCCGGCGCAGGCGCTATTTCGTGACGCACGGCACGCAGGGCGCGGCAGGCGTACGCCCGGAGCTGCGCATGCTCGTTTCGTTCCAGGCGCACAGCCTGGTCGCGCCGCTCTGGCCCGCGACCGCGCCGCTCACCACGGTCTTCTGCCGAAACGTGCTCATCTATTTCGATCGCGCCGCGCGGGAGCGCGTGGTGGCGCGCTTCCATCCGATGCTTCGTTCCGACGGGCTGCTGTGCCTCGGTCATTCGGAAGCGCTGTCGCCTGCGCATCCGCTGTTCAAGCCGCATGGCCGCACGGTCTACGTGCGGCGCGGAGCGGCAACATGATGCCGCCCGCCGTCGTGTGCATCGGCGCATCGACCGGCGGCACGGACGCGATCCGCTCGGTGCTGGCGGGGCTGCCCCAAACGTGCCCGCCGGTGCTGGTGGTGCAGCACATGCCGGCGTCGTTCACGCCCGGCTTCGCCGCACGCCTCGACGCCGCCTGTGCGCTCGGCGTGAAGGAAGCGGAGGACGGCGAGCCGCTCGCTCGCGGATGCGCGTACATCGCGCGAGGCGATCGCCATCTCGCGCTGGCGCACGGCGCGGCCGGCTGGGTCGCGCGCGTGAGCGATGCCGCGCCGCTCAACCGCCACCGGCCGTCGATCGACGTGCTCTTCGCGTCCGTCGTGCGCGCCGCAGGCCGCCAGGCGATCGGCGTGATCCTCACCGGCATGGGCACCGACGGCGCGGCAGGCCTTCGCGCGCTGCGCGCGGCCGGCGCGTATACGATCGCGCAGGACGAGCACACGTCGGCGGTGTTCGGGATGCCGCGCGAGGCGATCGCCATGGGTGCCGCGATGCGCGTGCTGCCACTCGGGCGCATCGCCGACGCGATCGTCGAGCGGCTCGCGATGCGCGCGCCCGAGCGGGACGACGCGACTGCGTAACGCGATTCAGCCCGCCGTGGCCGCCTTCCTGCGCAGCCGCGATTGGCGCTCTTCCCTGCACGCGATGGAACAGCAGCGACGTCGTGAGACGCCGGGATTCAGCGGACGGCGTCATCCCGCGCAAGGCGCAGCAGCGCGCCGCCGAGCGCAAGCCCGGCGGCGAGCGATGCGTACACCGCGAGCAGGGACCGTCCGGAAATCCGGCGCTCGTAGCCGGGCATCAGCCGCCTCGGCGTCAGGCGGTAGTCGACGAAATACGCGACCGCGGCGACGGCCATGGCCTCGCCCAGTGCGGTCACTGCCGGATCGTCGCGGCGCCGCTCTCCGAAGACCTTCTCGTACAGCAGCGCCCACAACACCGATGCGGCGTGGTGCGTGAGGTATCCGAGCCCGGTGTGACGCCACGAAAAGCGGTTCGCGCGCATCGCGCGATCGCCGAAGATCCAATGGCTGATGGCGTTGGTGGGCGCAAGCGGGCGTCCGAGCTCCGCCGCGCCGCACGTCGCGAGCGCGGCGGTCGAAAGGACGCTCGCGGTCGTTCCGCTCACCAGCGCGTCGCGCGCTGCGTCCTTCCATCGCTTCATCGTCTCCCCTAGTGTGACCGGACGACGACGAACCGATCGCCGCGCCGACGAGTCCTCCGGTACTCGTTGCGACACCCGAAGCCTGCGCCGGGTTCCTGCGCAGGCGGCCCGCTCGAACCGTGCCGATCCGGGCTCGGCATAGCGGTATTTCTTGCGCTGGTCGTGCTGTTGGGCGGGTGACCGCGAAGCCCGTGCGGCGTCGGCCAGCGGCCTACGCGGTTGTACAAGCGCGCGCGCTACCAGAGAACGGCGTACAGCCGGCATGGCGTGCGACACGCGTTCAGATTCGTTAAGCGATTGTTCCGACAGGCACGCCGCGCGCGCAGCGCCGATCGCGCCCAGGCATCGATCATGCAAGCAGCACCTGGGTGCAGATCGCCCCGCGCATTCCCTCGGTCCGCCCCGGCGCGCGCTCGCGTGCGGCAAGCCGGTGGCTCGTCGCCGTCCTCGCTGTCATCGTGGTGCTGGGCGGGCTCGGGTATTGGCTGTCGCTCGAATCCACGCTGCAGTCCGCCGCGCGCTGGGTCACCGCGCGCACCGAGGGCCGTGTCGTGTTCGAGGACCCGCACGGCTCGCTGCTGTCGCGCGCGACGGCTTCGCGTGTGCTGTGGCGCAGGCCCAACGGGACGGTCACGTCGGAGGATGTGAGCCTGCGCTGGTCGCCGTTGTGGCTCTTCGCGGGCGTGATCGCGGTCGACAACTTCACCGCGCAGCGACTCACCGTCGAGACCGCGGGCGGCGGCGGTGCCATGCAGCCGCCCTCTTCGCTCGAGCCTGCGCTGCGCGTACGGGTGCTGCGCGCACACGTGGCCGAGATGGACCTCGTGCGCGGCGGCGCGCCGACCGTGTTCCGCAACGTCGGCTTCAGCGCGGGTGCGGGCTGGCACGACTGGTACTTCAAGCTCGAGCCCGCGACGACGCCATGGGGTGTGCTGACCGCCGAGGCGCGCATCGAGGAGAAGGCGCCGTTCGACCTGCACGCGAGCCTCGAGTTCAAGCGCGACGCGCCGAGCCCGGCGCATCTGACGATGACCGCGGACGGCCCGCTCGAGCGCTTCAACGTCAAGGCGACGCTTGCCGCACGGGATTCGGCGCTCGAAGCGAACGCGATCGCCTCGCCGTATGCCGATCTGCCCGTCGATGCCGTGGACCTGTCGCTGCGCGCATTCGATCCGCGCAACTTCGCGCCGTCGGCGCCGCAGGCGCTGCTCACCGGTGGACTTTCGGCGAAGCGCGACGGGGACGTCGCGCGCGGCGAGCTGCGCATCACCAACGCGATGGCCGGCTCGCTGGATGCCGGGCGCATGCCGCTCGCGAGCATCCACGGCTCGATCGAGGGCCATCCCGACATTCTCATGCTGCGCGACCTGCGCATCGACCTGGGTGCCGCGGGACAGCTCGCGGGCACCGCGAAGCTCGTCGGCAAGGAAGTCTCGGTCGACCTCGCGGGTGAGCGCGTGAACCTGCATGCGGTCCACGCGTCGCTCAAGCCGACGGCGCTGAAGGGTCGCGTGGGCATGACCGGCGACCTGTCCACGCAGGACGTTCGCCTGGACCTCGCGCAGAAGGGCTATACGCTGGCCGTCGCCGGCAAAGTGACGCCCGAAGCGGTCGTCGTGCGCGACGCGCGCGCCGACATCGGCGGCGGCACGATCCGCGCGAGCGCAAGCGTTGGCCTCGAGCCGTCGCGGCCGTACACCTTGAAGGCGACGCTCGCGCGCTTCGATCCGGCGAGCGTGGGCGTCTCGCGCTCGGCGAGCCTGAACGGCACGATCAGTGCCGAAGGCAGCATGAGCCCGCAGCTTCGCGTGCGCGCCGACGTCGACCTGAAGCCGAGCACGCTGTTCGGCCTGCCCGCGGAGGGCTCGCTGCGCTGGCGCTCGAGCGGCATCGCGCAATCGCGCATCGCAGTCGACGGCCGCGCGACGATCGGCTCGACGCGCCTCGCGGTGAACGGCCGCGTCGTGAATCCCCAGGACCTGCGCTCGCTCGATGCGCGCCTCGACCTCACCGGCGCGGACATGCACGAGCTGTACACGATCTTCCACGTGCCGCTGCCGCCCACCGCCGACTATCACGTGGACGGCCGCCTGCGCTACGGCGACGACGTCTGGTCGTTCGACGACTTCCACGGACGCGTCGGGCGCAGCGATCTCTCCGGCTCGTACATGATCGACAATCGCAAGCCGCGCATGTTCGTCAAGGCCGATCTCGTCTCGAGCCGCCTCGACATCACGGACCTCTCGGGCTTCATCGGCGCGAGCCCCCACGCGCCCAAGGTTCCCGGCAAGGTGCTGCCGCAAAGCGACTACCGCCTCGACAAGCTGCGCGGCGCCGACGCCGACGTCACGTTCACCGGCGCGCGCTTCATCAACCCGACGCTGCCGCTCAACCGCATGCGCACGCACCTGCTGCTGCGCGACGGCCTGCTGACGCTCGATCCATTGGAATTCGGCGCGGCCGGCGGGCGGCTGTTCGGCATGGTGACGGTCGACGCACGAAAGCCGACCATCAGCGCCGAAGCCGACCTCCGCGCGAGCGACGTAGACCTCTCGCGGCTCGCGCCCAGCGTGCAGGCGATCGCGGAAAGCACCGGCAAGCTCGACGCGCGCGTGCGCCTCGAGGGCACCGGGAACTCCATCGCCGCCCTGCTCGGCAGCGCGAACGGCAACGTCGCGAGCGTGATGCAGGGCGGCCAGGTGAGCGACCTCGCGCTGCGCCTGATGAACCTGGACATCGCCAACTCGATCGTCGCGCTCGCCAAGGGCAACGAGAAGGTTCCGGTACGTTGCATCGTCGCCGACTTCCAGGCGAAGGACGGCGTGCTGACACCCGATCCGCTGCTGCTCGATACCGAGCACACGCTGGTGAGGGGCGAAGGGCGGGTCGCCCTCAAGGACGAGCGGCTCGACCTGCGCCTCGTCGCGCAACCCAAGGACGGCAGCGTGCTGGCGCTGCGCGGCCCGATCGACGTGCAGGGCACGCTTGCCGATCCCAGCATCAAGCCGGAGCTCGGCAACGCCATCGCGCGTACCGCGGCGGCGGTGGGCCTCGGCATCGTCGCCGGCCCCGCCGCCATCCTGCCGCTCATCGAAACCGGGAAGCCCGTGAAGGTCGACTGCGCGGCGTACGTCGACAAGGCGACGAGCTTCATCACGCAGCGCTGATCCTCGCGGCGGCGGGCTCGCCGTGCGTGCTATCCTCGTTCGATTCACGCGGCCGAGACCGCACTCCAGGAGGCACGCATGCGTCGACCGTTCGCCCTCGTGGGTCTGGCGTGGCTCGCGCTCTGCGCGAGCGTCAGCGCGCAGACGACCTTGCGCATCGGGCTCGCCGAGGATCCCGACGTGCTCGACCCCACGCTCGCCCGCACGTTCGTCGGCCGCATCGTGTTCGCGGCGCTGTGCGACAAGCTGTTCGACATCGACGACAAGCTCGACATCGTGCCTCAGCTCGCGACCTCGTACGAATGGTCGCCCGACAGCAAGGCGCTCACCATCAAGCTGCGCAGCGGCGTCACGTTCCACGACGGCGAGAAGATGGACGCCGCGGCAGTGAAGTACAGCCTCGAGCGGCACAAGACGATGGCCGGATCCAACCGCCGCGGCGAGCTCGCGCCGGTGCAGACCGTCGACGTCGTGGACCCGCTCACGGTGCGGCTCAATCTTTCCGCGCCCTTCTCGCCGCTGCTCGCGCAGCTCGCGGACCGCGCGGGCATGATCGTCTCGCCCAAGGCGGCGCAGGCCGAGGGCGACAAGTTCGGCGCCAAGCCGGTGTGCGCGGGACCGTACAGGTTCGTCGAGCGCGTGGCGCAGGACCGCATCGTGCTGGAGCGCAACCCGAGCTACTGGAACAAGGGCGAGATCCACTTCGATCGCATCGTCTACCTTCCGATCGTCGACTCGACGGTGCGCCTCGCGAACCTGCGCTCGGGCCAGCTCGACTTCATCGAGCGCGTCGCGCCCTCGGACGTGCCGCAGATCAAGAGCGACAGCCGCTTCAGGGTCGCGAAGGTCACCGAGATCGGCTACCAGGGCATCACCATCAACGTCGGCAAGAGCGAGCTCGCGCAGAAGAACCCGCTCGGCAAGGACCCGCGCGTGCGCGAGGCCTTCGAGCTGGCGCTCGACCGCGACGGCATCGTGCAGGTCGCGATGGACGGCGAGGCGGACGTCGGCAACCAGTGGGTGGCGCCGACCAATCCGTTCTACGCGAAGAACGTCCCGATCCCCAAGCGCAACGTCGAGCGCGCGAAGGCGCTGCTGAAGGAGGCGGGTGTGCCCAATCCTTCGTTCACGCTCATGACGCCGACCACCTCGGACGCGCAGCGCATCGCGCAGGTCGTCCAGGCCATGGTCAAGGAAGCCGGCTTCGACGTGAAGATCCAGTCCACCGAGTTCGCCACCTCGCTCGACCTCGCGGACAAGGGCCAGTTCGACGCCTACGTGCTGGCGTGGAGCGGCCGCGCGGACCCGGACGGCAACATCTTCAGCTTCGACGCGTGCAAGCAGCCGCTCAACTACGCGGGCTATTGCAAGCCGGAAGTGGACGAGCTGCTGAAACAGTCGCGCACGGCGCGCGAGACGGCGGAGCGCAAGAAGGTGTACGACCAGCTCGCCGCGATCGCGCTCAAGGACCGGCCGATCGTCTACCTGTACCACCGCCACTGGCTGTATGCGTACACCAACAAGCTGACGGGCTTCAAGACGATTCCCGACGGGCTGGTTCGGGTGCAAGGGCTGAAGTTGCAACAGTAGATGCAACGTGCACCACTGACAGCCCGCTACCGCTGAGAATGACAAGCCCCCCCTTCGCGCCGCCCCGCGGGCGGCGCGGGATCGTCCTGCCTTCATTGTAGGTTCTTGTGTTATTCCTCGTTCGGCGCCTCGCGATCGTCATCCCGACGCTCGTGTTCGTGTCGATGCTGATCTTCAGCCTGCAGCAGCTGCTGCCGGGCGATCCGGCGGTCGTGCTCGCGGGCGAGGAGCGCGATCCCAACGTCGTCGCGTACCTGCATCGCAAGCTGCACCTCGACGAGCCGCTGCCGGTGCGCTACGTGTACTGGATCGGCGGCGTGCTGAAGGGCGACCTCGGCGAGTCCCTGCGCATCCAGCGGCCCGTGCTCGACCTCATCCTGGAGAAGCTGCCCGTCACGCTGGAGCTCGCGGGCATCGCCATCGTCATCGCGCTCTGCATCGGCATTCCGGCCGGCGTGGTGTCGGCGTACAGGCGCGACACGGCGTGGGATTACGCGGCGAACGTGGTCGCGCTGTGGGGACTCTCCACGCCGAACTTCTGGCTCGGCATCCTGCTGATCCTCCTGTTCTCAGTCACGCTCGGCTGGCTTCCCGCGTCGGGCTACGTGAGCCCGCTCGAGGACCTGAAGGCGAACCTCGCGGCGATGATCATGCCCGCGTTCGTGCTCGGCAACGCCATCGCCGCCGTGCTCATGCGGCATACGCGCAGCGCGATGCTGCAGGTCCTGTCGTCGGACTACGTGCGCACGGCGCGCGCCAAGGGGCTCGCCGAGCGCCGCGTGGTCCTCAAGCACGCGCTGCGAAACGCGCTCATCCCGATCATCACCCTCGGTGCGCTCGAGCTGGGCACGCTGCTCTCCGGTGCGGTGCTGACCGAGCAGGTATTCACCATTCCCGGCTTCGGCAAGCTCATCGTCGACGCGGTGTTCAATCGCGACTACGCCGTCGTCCAGGGCGTGGTGCTGTTCACCGCGACGGCATACATCGCGCTCAACCTGGTCGCCGACATCGCATACGTGCTGGTCGATCCCCGCATCCGGGTCGGCTGATGGCGACGCTCGCCGCGACCGCGCTTCCGGCGCCGACGACCGCGCGCCCGCACCCGCTGCGGCGTCTGCTCGCGCGCCGCGCGGCGGCGTTCGCGCTGGTCGTCATCGTGCTGTCCCTCCTGGTCGCGATTGCGGCGCCGTGGATCGCACCGCAGGACCCGCTCGCCGCGAGCTGGAGTGCGATCCGCAAGGCGCCATCGGCGGCGCACTGGTTCGGCACCGACGAGATCGGTCGCGACGTGTTCTCGCGGGTGATCTACGGCGCGCGCGCGTCGCTGCTCGCCGGCGTGGTGTCGGTCCTGATCTCGCTTTCCATCGGCGTGCCGGTCGGCTTGCTCGCAGGCTACGCCGGCGGCAAGACGGACCTCGTGATCTCGCGCCTCACCGATGCGCTGCTCGCGTGCCCGTTCCTCATTCTCGCCATCGCACTCGCCGCGTTCCTCGGGCCGAGCCTCACCAACGCGATGATCGCGATCGGCATCTCGGCCACGCCGGTGTTCATCCGACTGACGCGTGGACAGACGCTTTCGGTGAAGGCCGAGGACTACATCCTCGCCGCGCGCGCCGTCGGAAACCCGGGATGGCGCATCGCCATTCGCCACGTGCTGCCCAACGTCGCGCCGGCGCTGATCGTGCAGGCCACTCTTGCGATTGCCGCCGCCGTCATCGCCGAAGCGAGCCTGTCGTTCCTCGGCCTCGGCCAGCAACCCCCTGCGCCGAGCTGGGGAAGCATGCTCAACACCGCGAAGAATTACGTCGACAATGCGCCGTGGATGGCGATCTGGCCGGGGCTGTCGATTTTTTTGCTGGTGCTGAGCTTCAACTTGCTGGGAGACGGGCTGCGGGATGCGCTGGACCCGAGGAATGTTGGGGGCCGCAGGGACTAGGGGCGAGGGGTTGGGGGCGAATCGCTGTCCCTCACCACCACCAACCGATCCGTCCCCGACTCCGCGCCCCAGGCCTCCCCTGCGCGGCCGAGCATCTGCCGCACGTTGGCGCGATCACGATCCGAGGGGAAGCTCTCGAACTTCTCCGTGGCCGGGTCGAAACGAACGATCGCGTTGGCGGACCAGTCGGTGAGCCAGACCTTGTCGGCGGGATCGACCCACACCGAGTACGCGTGCGCGGCGCCGGGCAGCTTCCATTCGCGCCAGGCGCGCGTCGCCGGGTCGTACATGCCGACCTGCCCGGTGTTCCAGTAGCTCACGAAGACGCGCCCCTTCGAGTCGGACCATACGCGCCGTGCGCCCTGCCCGCTGGTCGGCGGCTCGATCACGGTTGCGTTGCCGCTGTCGACGTCGATCTCGGCGATGTGATTGCCTGCGAGCGACGCATAGAACACGCGACCCGCGGGTGTCGTCGTGATGCCGTACGGGCCGCTGCCGCGCGGCGCCTTCCACACCTTCATGTCGCCGGACGCGGGATCGAGCCGGCCGTAGTAGCCGCTCTGGCCGGTAAACCAGACGCGGCCCTTCCTGTCGAAGGTCAGCGTGTTGAGATTGGCGTATCCCGTATCCGCGGGCAGCGGCCACACCTTCACCGCGCGCGTCGCGGGATCGACGCGCACGATCGCGTTCTGGCCGCCGTCGGTGATCCACGCCGCGTCGTCGGGCCCGACGATGACGCCATGCGGCGCCGAGCCCTTTCCAAGCTCGACTTCGGTGACCTTGCCCGTCGCGGGTTCCACGATGCCGAGGCGGCCTGCGCGCTGCGCCGTGTAGAACACACGGCCTCCGGGCGTTGGCGATGCGGCAACGTCGTGCGGGCCGCTGCCGCGCGGCAGGTCGTAGTACTGCACCGTCGCGGCGAGCGCGGCGCCCGACGCGAGCCATGCGGCGACCATGACGATACGAGCCGTGTCGCGTGTGCGCATGAGCGCCTCCAATCGATGAGCTGCAGCCCAGTGTACGCGCCGCATTGGCGCTGCGCGACGATGTCATCGCCGGCGCGGATGTGGACGTTTACGAGGGATGAGGTGGTCGCCGCGGCCCTTGGCCGATGAAGCGGCGTGAACACGCACCCGGAAGCAAGGCTCCAAGCAGAACCGGTATCGAAGGAGACAGCATGCGCAAGTCGATCGCGCTGAGCGCCGTGGCGGCGGCGCTGGCAATGGCATCCACAGGCGCCCTGGCGCAGCATCACGGCGGCGGCGGGGGCCACGGCGGTGGCTGGCAGGGCGGTGGCGGCTGGCATGGCGGCGACCACTGGCACGGCGGCGGAGGCTGGCATGGCGGAGGCTGGCATGGCGGCCACGTGCACGGCAGCGTCGGGATATTCCTCGGCCCGTCGTTCTACTGGGGTCCTGCGTACTACCCGTACTACGACTATCCGGCCTATTACGGGCCGGCGTACTACGCGCCGGCTCCCACCTACGTGGAACCGGCGCCGGCGCCGGGGACGTACCAGTACTACTGCCCGAACGTCGGCTACTGGCCGCAAGTGCAGTCCTGCCCGGAGGCCTGGCTGCGCGTGCTGCCACGCTGATGCGGAGCGGGCGACGCGCGGCTGTTGCCCGCGCACCCGCGCGGCCCTAGCATGGCGGGCGGAGGCTCGATGACCGTGAAAATTCCCCCGCGCTCCTGTCTTGCGCTTGCGCTCACCGTCGCGGCGCTCGGCGCGCCGACGTCGGCGTCCGCGCTGACCTGCTACATCGTGCTCGATCGCAACGACAACGTCGTCTACCGCGACACGTATCCTCCGCTCGACCTGAGCGACCAGGGGACCGCGCAGCGCGAGCAGATGCGTCGCCGCGGCGAGCACCTGATCGCCATGGAAAGCGATCGCTGCCCCGCCCTCCAGTTCTTCCTCGGCAACGCCGGCTCGACGAACCTCAACGTCGATCAGACCGTCGGCGGCATGCCGGTCCCCGGTGCCTCCGGCGCGTCCCCGGCGACCGGCGCGAAGCCGTCCGGCGCGCCGCGACCTTCGCAGCCTCCGGCCCGCAACACGGCGCCCGCCAAGAGCAGCTGACCGACGCCGCGTAACATCGCGCTCGCCTCGATGTGCGAGAGAGTGCGATGCCGAAGCGCGCTTTGCTGTTGCTGTTGACCGTGCTCACGTTGGGCGCCCATGCGGAGGAACCGGCCGGCGATTCCGATCGCTGGGACCTCTCGGCGCTCTATGCGACCGACGACGCCTGGAACGGCGACCTCGCCAAGGCCGAGGCACAGCTTCCCGACCTGGCGGCCTGCAGCGGGCATCTCGGGGACAGCGCGGCGAAACTGCGCGACTGCCTGCAGTTGCAAAGCGACATCCTCGAGCGGTTCCTGCGGCTGCTCGCGTACGCCTCCATGCGCTTCGACGAGGATACCGGCGTACCGGCAAGCCTCGAGCGCCGCCAGCGCGTGCGCGTTCTCGGAACGCGCTTCGGCGAAGCGCGCGCGTTCGTCGAGCCGGAGATCCTCGCCGTCGGACGCGACCGCATCGAGCGCTTCGTCGCGGAAGATTCGGCCCTGCGCGCCTACGCGCATCCGCTCGACGACGTGCTGCGCAAGGCCGCGCACACGCTCGACACGCCGCGCGAGCAGGTCATCGCTGCATTCGGCCTGACGTCGGACACGCCGTCGACGGCGTACAACGTGCTCGTCGAGGCCGACCTGCCGTGGCCGCGCGTGCGCCTCTCCGACGGCAGCGAGTTCACGCTCGACCAGAGCGCATACACGCTGCATCGCGAGGCGCCGCAGCGCGACGATCGACGCAAGGTGATGGACGCCTTCTTCGGCGCGCTTAGGACCTACGAGCGCACGCTCGGCGTCACGCTGTACGGCCAGCTCAAGCAGGATGCGGTGATCGCGAAGGTGCGCGGCTATCCGGACTCGCTCTCGCGCGCTCTCGACGACGGGCGCATGCCGCGGGCCGTGTACGACCAGCTGGTCGCGCAGGCCAACGCGAACCTGCCGACGCTGCACCGGTATTTCGGGCTGCGGGCGCGCATGATGGGCATCGCGAAGCTGCGCTACTACGACCTCTACCCGCCGCTCGTCGCATCGCAGCGCAAGTATCCGCTCGCCGAAGCGAAGAAGACCATCGTGGCGGCCGACGCCCCGCTCGGAGGCGACTACGTCGCGGCCCTGTCGAAGGCATTGGACGCGCGCTGGATGGACGCCCATCCGCGCCCGCGCAAGCAATCGGGCGGCTACATGAACGGCCTCGCGTACGAAGTCCATCCGTTCCTGCTGCTCAACTACAACGACGACTACGGGTCGCTCTCGACGCTTGCGCACGAGTGGGGCCACGCCATGCACTCGGTGCTCGCGAACGGGAAGCAGCCGTTTCCCACGGCGCGCTACGCGACGTTCGTCGCGGAGATCGCGTCGACCCTCGACGAATCGCTGCTGCTCGACTACGTCCTCGCGCACGCGCAAAGCGACGACGAGCGCCTGCTCTATCTCGGCTCCGCGCTCGAAGGCCTGCGCACGACGTTCTTTCGCCAGGCGATGTTCGGCGAGTTCGAGCGCGAGATCCACGCGCGTGTCGATCGCGGCGAAACGCTCACGGGCGACGCGCTGTCAAGGCTCTATCTCGAGCTCCTGCGGCGCTACCATGGCGACGCGGTCGAGATCGACGACGCGTACGGCATCGAGTGGGCTTACGTGTCGCACTTCTACCGCGCGTTCTATGTCTACCAGTACGCCACTTCGATCGCGGCGAGCTCGCTGTTCGCGCAGCGCATCGTCGCCGGCGAGGTAGGCGCGCGCGAGCGCTATCTCGACCTGCTGCGCGCGGGAGGCTCGGACTACCCGTACGAGCTGGTGAAGCGCGCAGGCGTCGATCTCGCGACGGCGGCGCCGTACCAGGCGCTCGCTGCGCGCATGAACGCCATCATGGATCGCATCGAAGCGATATTGGCCAAGCGTCGCTGAGCCGCGCGCGCTCGCGCCGCGGCGAGCGGATCACTGCCCGTGGTCGTTGACCGGCGCCCCGGGGCACTGCGGCACCTCGCCCCAGTGACCGTCGCAATACGTCGTGCGGACGCGGTATTCGCAGCGGATGCGGCCGAACAGGTCCTCGTTCGCGCAACGCGCGAGCGCCTCGCTCATGCGCTGCCACGGATCGACGGGACGCGGCGCCTCGCGCACCGGTGGGGGTGCGGGGCGCGGCGCCTCGACGACGGGTTCCGGCGGCGGCGGCGCCGGCGCCGGTGGGGGCGCCTCGGGCGCTGCCCGCGCCGGCTTGGGCGGATGCGGCGGGTCGTGACGCGGCGGCTGCACCACCTCACGGGGCGGAGTGAACTGCGCGACGGGCATTTCGGTGGCGGGCTTGCTTTCCACGACCAGTGGCGGCATGGGCTGCAAAGCGGGCTCGGGCACGGCGGCGACGTCGGGCGCCTTGGCGGCTTCGCCGCCGTGCGTGATGAGCGTGCCGCCGGCCACGCCGATCGCGACCAGCGCGGCAGCCGCAGTCACACCCCGCCAGCCCGCCAGGCGGCCGCTCCCGAGGACCCAGCGCGCCGCGGACGGCGCAGCGGCGGCAGGCGCCGGCGGGGCCGAATCCGGGGCAGCGTCGCGCGACGCCGCCAGCGTGCCTGGAATCTCCAGGATGCTGTCGTCCCGGGCGCGCTTGAGCGCTGCGCGACACGGGCCGCACAGCTTGGCGCCCGGCGGAGCCTGTTTACCGCAGATAGGACAATTCATGCGCTTGCACGACCCTGCCGCTTTCGCAGCGGCGCTGTAACGTTGTCTATGCCATTGTCATTGTAGCCAACGGTCCCCGCGGAGGCGCCGCCAAGGCCTACCCGTTCGTCGGATGGCGCAGCGCACGGCGGACGCCGCCTCCTTGCTTTATCGACACGGGAAGACACAACTTCAGCGCATGAAAAAGGCGGCCCGCCTGCGCGGGCCGCCCGATGCCGACGCCGGCGCAATCAGCCGTTGCCTCTCTTCTCCTTGTCGTTGCCTTTTTCCTCGCCCCCGCGACCTTGGGACCCGTGAGGGCGGGGGGCGGCGCGGGCTTCCGGCCCAGCCTGTGCGGCCGGCTCCGGCGGACGGGCCTGCGCCGCGGCAGGATGCGCTTCAGGCACCCGGCGTGCCGCCTGGGGGGCCGGCCGCGCAGGCTCGGCCGGACGGGGCGCCGCCGCGGCGCGTGGCTCGGCGGCTTGCGGGGTCGGCCGGGGCTGCTCGGCGGCCCGCTGCGCGGGCGCGGCGCGCCGCTCGGCCGCTTGCGGCGTCTGGCGAGACGGCTCGGCGGCTCGCGGCGCGGGTGCCGCGCGTGGCTCGGCCGCTTGCGGTGCCGGCCGGGCCGGCTCGGCGGCCCGCGGCGCGGGCACAGCGCGCGGTTGCTCCGCATGAGGACGTCCCGGCGCTTCACGCGCGGCTGCTTGTGCGCTGCGCGCAGGTGGTTCACGCAGCGCCGCCTCGGGCGTCCGTGCCGGACCCGGACGTTCCTCGCGTGACGGCGCCTTGGGTGCCGCCGCCTCGGGCGCGCGCGCTGCACCGGCCTGCGGTGGACGCGCTTCGTGCGACGGGGCGGCTTCGGGTCGCGCCGGCTCACGCTCACGCGCCGGACCGGGCCGTGCCGACTCGGGCTCGTTGGCGACGCCGGGGCGCACGACTTCGCGCTGACCCGGCCGCGCGGGCGGCGGACCCTTGGCCTCGTCGTGCGGCGCCTGGGCCGTCTGTGGCGAACCCGGACGCGACGCAGGCCGCTGGGCTTCCTCGCGCGGCGGCTGGGCAGCCTGCGGCTGACCGGGACGCCCGGACGGCGGCCCCTTCGCCTCCTCGCGCGGCGGCTGGGCGGTTTCCGGCCGCCCCGGACGCGCGGGAGCTGTCGCGGTCGGCGGCGCCGCGGCGGCGGACGGTGCGGCGGTCGCAGCGCCCGTCGCCGGCCCGTTGCGCGCCGGCGGCGTACCGGCGGCGTGCGCCTCGCCCCTGGCCGACGGCACGGCCGTAGGTGCGGGCTTGGATGCGCTCGCCATCCTCACGTTCGCGGGCGGACGCGCTCCCGCCGTCGCACCCGGCGCCCCGGCCGGTGCAGCACCCGGCTGCGCCGGCTGCCGACGCTCCGCCGAGACGGCGGCGGCGCGCGGATCGATCGGCTTGCCTTCGCGCTGCACGAGCTGGATCTTCTGCTGCACGGAAATCGGCGGCGGCGGCGGCGTGGTCTTGGCGACCACCGTTCGCTCCATGACGCGCGCCGGCGGCTTGGCCTGCGCAGCCTTCGCGGGACCCAGGAGCGCCTGCGCAGCCGGCTCGATCTTCGGCGCAGGCTGGAAGGCCGTCTTGTCGATGCGCGTGTCCCGAACCGCGACGGCCACCCGGGCAACGGGTTGCGCCTGCGCGAGCGCCGCGGGCGGGACCGCCGTGACGGCGTTGGGCGCGCGAAGGTTGACGAACTGGTTGACCTGCGTCACCGCGGTCGGGTTGTTGACGATGTTGTTGATCACCGTCACGTTGGTGATCCGCGTGTTGGTGAGGTTCACCTGCCGGACGTACTGCGGGCTCGCGTCGTACCATGGCCGGTACACCTCGCGCGGCGCGAGGGGCACCCAGCCGACCGCGGGACCGGAAGAGACCGACACGCCGAAGTTGCTGCCGCCGAACCACGCGACGAGCGCGGGCGCGTACACGGGCTGGACGTTGCGAGGTCCCGGCACCCAGCACCAGCGGCTCTGCAGGTAGGCCCAGCGGCCGTAGTGGAACGGCGCGAAGCCCCACGGCGCGTCGTCGATCCACGTCCACCCCCATGGGTCGATCCACGACCAGTGCCCGTAGCGATACGGCGCCCAGTTCTGCGGCACCTCGCGCGGGACCCATACGTTGCCGTAGTCGGACACGCTGGTCCACGTACCGTACTGGTCGAGGTCCGAGACGCCGATCACCTCGGGCGACACGTAGCGCACCGAGGCGACCCGGTCGCGGCGCCGCTCGCGATCGAGCGCGAAACGCTCCACCGCATCCGGCGGCGACGCCGCCACGAGCTCGGCGTCCTGCAGGTCGGTTCCATGGAAGCGATAGCGCTGGCCGCGCGAAACGACGTACGAAGCCTGCTCGCCATACACGTCCGCCGTGCCGTCGTTCACGGCGACGAGCGTCGACTGACCTTGCGCATCGACCGACACGTGATAGCGGCCGGCTCGCGTGACGACGAACGCGAGATTCGGCGTGTCGACCTCGACGGTCTCGTTGGGGTCGAGGCTGCGCACGCGCATCACGATCTCGCCTTCCGACAACTGGAATTGCGCGACACGATCGTCGAGGTTCATCACGTCGAGCGCGGTGCGCGGACCGACCCACAGCGTCGCGTTGCCGAGCTCGAGCTCGCCGCGGCCGTTTTCGTCGGCCCACAGGCGATCGCCGTACACGAGCGGACGATTGAGCGTCGCGTTCACCCACTCGTCGCTGCCTGCCGCGGCGAAGCTCAGCGCGCCCTGCGCGAGCGACAGCCGGATCACGCGCGAGGGCGGATCGGCGCTTGCGATTCCGGCGAACGCGGCCAGCATCGTCGCGATCGCAACGATCAACAGCCTTCCTGCGAAGCATCTCTTCATACGCACCTCCGGCCGCGATCCGAATCATTCGGATTCGTCGGACTCGTTTGTAAGATGTACATCGCGGACATGCAGACGCTGCCGCGCAGGCCCGCGTCCCGCGGCTTCACGTGCACCGTTGCAAGGTCCGCACCAGCGCATGAAGCCACAACGCTTCGCGGGCGTTGCGCGATGACGCCCGCGACGCATTCCGTGCGCGGAACCAATGGCGAGCGCAGCGGTCAGCGACCGCGCTAGAATCGCCGCCCGTCGACGTCACGCGAAGGAGCGCACGATGGCCGCGTCGTACTTTCCGCAGTGGACCGAGAAGACGAGCGGCGTGATCGCTCCCGACGCGCGGTTGCCGTGGGCGCAGGCAATCCCGCTCGGCGTGCAGCACGTCATCGCGATGTTCGGCGCTACCGTGCTCGCGCCGCTGCTGATGGGCTTCGATCCCAACGTCGCGATCCTCATGTCGGGCGTGGGCACGCTGATCTTCTTCCTGATCGTCGGAGGCCGCGTGCCGAGCTATCTCGGCTCCAGCTTCGCCTTCATCGGCGTCGTGATCGCGGCCACGGGCTACTCGGGCACCGGAGCGAACGCCAGCATCCCGGTCGCGCTCGGCGGCATCATCGCGTGCGGCGCCGTCTATGCGTTGATCGGGCTCGTCGTGATGGCGGCGGGCACGCAATGGATCGAGCGCGCGATGCCGAGCGTGGTGACGGGTGCGATCGTCGCCGTGATCGGCCTGAACCTCGCGCCGATCGCGGTGAAGAGCGCGACGGCAACGCCGTTCGATGCATGGATGGCATTGATGACGGTGTTGTGCGTCGCTGCCGTGGCGGTGTTCACGCGCGGGATGCTGCAGCGACTGCCGATCCTGGTCGGGTTGATCCTCGCGTACGTGCTGTACGCGCTCTTCACCAACGCCATGGGGCTCGGCAAGCCGGTCGAATGGAGCGGTGTCGCGAACGCCGCGTGGATCGGGCTGCCGCGCTTCGCGGCGCCTTCGTGGAGCGGCCCGGCGATCGCGCTGATCGCGCCGGTGGCCATCGTGCTGGTCGCGGAGAACCTCGGCCACATCAAGGCCGTCAGCGCGATGGCGGAGCGCAACCTCGACCCGTACATGGGCCGCGCGTTCCTGGGCGACGGTGTCGCGACGATGATCGCAGGCGCAGTCGGCGGCACGGGCGTGACGACGTACGCCGAGAACATCGGCGTGATGGCGGTGACGCGCATCTATTCGACGCTGCTGTTCGTCGTCGCGGCGGTGATCGCGATCCTGCTCGGCTTCTCCCCAAAGTTCGGCGCGTTGATCCAGACGATCCCCGTGCCCGTGCTGGGCGGCGTCTCGATCGTCGTGTTCGGCCTGATCACGATCGCGGGCGCGCGCATCTGGGTGCAAAGCCGCGTCGACTTCGGCGACAGCCGCAACCTCGTGGTCGCGGCGGTCACGCTCGTGCTCGGCGCCGGCGACTTCACGCTGCGCATGGGCAGCTTCGCGCTCGGCGGCATCGGGACCGCCACTTTCGGCGCGATCATCCTCTACGCGCTGCTCGGTGCCGTGCCGCGCGCGCGGGAGAGGAATGTGTAACGCGTTGTTACGCGCGCGCGGTCAACGCGACGACGGCGCCGGGCGTTGACCTGCGACATGCCGGCGGGCTCGCGCACGAGGAAACCGCGCGCACACTCGCACGGTCCAACCGGGCTGGAATGCTCTTTCTGCAGGAGATCACGATGAAACGGCTTGTCCTGGCCCTCGCGCTGGCCGCGCTTGCGGGCGGCTACGCGGCTGCGGCCGGCGCGCAATCGTCGCCGCCGCCGCTGCCGCCGATGACGGCCGAGCAGTCCGCCAACGTCGAGCGCCAGGTCGACCTCTATCGCACGGAGATCAACGGGCGCGTCGGGCGTGGCGAGATCACGGCGGCGGAAGGTGATCGCCTGCTCAAGTGGCGCGAATGGCAGATCGCGCAGCAGGTGACCGGCGAAGCGGCCGAAGCGCTGCCGCCGGGCCCGATCGCCGACAGCCCGCCGATCGCGCCGCCGCGCGTGGCGACGCGCGAGTACGCGTATGCGCCACCGCCGACCGCGGTCTACCCGGCGCCCTACTACGTTCCGTATTACTACGCGCCGCGGCCGTATTACTGGGGCAGCGTTTGCGCCGGTGGATGGGGACATCACTTCGGCGGGCGCATTTGCTTCTAGGCGATAAGCGATAGCAAGGCGCGTCGACTCGGCGCGGATACTGTCGCCGATCGCCTGTCGCCTGCTCGACCCCGCCGACCCCCTATACTCGCAATTTTTCCGCGCGCGGCACGCGCCGCGCCCGCCTCCTCACGTGGGTCCGTACGCCGTGCTTCGCGCGACGCTCGTCGCGCTCGCTTGCCTTGCCGCTTCCGCCTCCGCACGCGCGTTCTCGTTCGAGGACGTCTCCGCGCGCGCCAAGGCGCTCGCGCAGCAGCCCTACAAGAAGGCGGACAGCACCCTGCCGAAGGAGCTCCAGGGCCTCACCTACGACCAGTATCGCGACATCCGCTTCCGACCCGACAAGGCGCTCTGGCGCAATACGCCGCTGCCCTTCGAGGTCATGTTCTTCCACCAGGGCCTCTACTACGAGCAGCCCGTTCGCGTGCACGAGGTCACCTCGGACGGCGTGCGCGACGTTCGCTTCGACCCGTCGCTGTTCGACTACGGGGCCAACACGTTCGACACCTCGAAGCTGAAGGGGCTGGGCTTCGCCGGGTTCCGCGTGCATTACGCGATCAACACGCCGAAGTACAAGGACGAGGTGCTGGTCTTCCTCGGCGCGAGCTACTTCCGTGCGCTCGGCAAGGGGCAACGCTACGGATTGTCGGCGCGCGGCCTCGCGATCGACACGGCGGTCATGTCGGGCGAGGAGTTTCCGCGCTTCACCGAATTCTGGCTCGAGCGTCCCGCGCCCGAGTCGAAGGAGCTGCGCATCTACGCGTTGCTCGAATCGCCGCGCGCCACCGGCGCGTATCGCTTCGTGCTCAGGCCCGCCGTCGACACGGTGATGGACGTGCGGGCGCGAGTCTTCCTGCGCGAGAACGTCACCAAGCTCGGGCTTGCGCCGCTCACGAGCATGTTCTTCTTCGGCGAGAACGGACGCCCGCCCGTCGACGACTATCGTCCCGAAGTGCACGATTCCGACGGCCTGTCGGTGCAGTCGGGCACGGGCGAATGGCTATGGCGGCCGCTCAGCAATCCGAAACGCCTGTTCGTGACCTCGTTCGCGACGGTCAATCCGCAGGGCTTCGGCATCCTGCAGCGCGACCGCGACTGGATGAGCTACGAGGACCTCGAGGCGCGTTACGACCTGCGCCCCTCCGGCTGGGTCGAGCCGAGGAGCAAATGGGGCGCGGGACGCGTCGAGCTCGTGCAGATCCCCACGCCCGACGAGACCAACGACAACATCGTCGCCTACTGGGTGCCCGACGATCCGCCGCCGCCGAAGCAACCGCTCGATTTCGAGTACCGGCTCACCTGGCAGCGGGAGAACGACACGCGGCCGCCGCTGTCCTGGGTGGTGCAGACGCGCCGCGGGCACGGCTACGTGCGCAAGCCCGACGACAGCATCTCCTACGTGATCGACTTCGACGGGCCCGCGTTGCGCAAGCTCGCCGCCGACGCGCCGGTCGAAGCGGTGTTCACGCTCGACGGCAACGCCGAGATGCTTGAATCCAACGCCTATCGCAACGACATCACCGGAGGCTGGCGCACCACGCTGCGCTTCAAGCGCCTCGACGAGAAGAAGCCCGTCGAGCTGCGCGCATTCCTGCGCCTCAACAACGCCACGCTGTCCGAGACATGGAGCTACGTCCTGCCGCCGAATTGAGCGGGCGCCGTCCCGACCCGGCCGCCGCGGCGCTTGCCGCGCGCTACGTCGATCGGCTGCCGCTCACGCCCGAGCGGCGGCGCGAGCTGCTCGCGCGCGCCCTTGCGGCCGATGCGCAGACGACGACACCGATGGCGGCCGTGCACCAGGCGCTTGCCGGACGCCCGGTGAACGCCGCGATGCCGGCGTACGACTCGGTGCATGCGCGCGTGACGCTCGGCTACGGCACGCCCTTCAGCGGCTCGGGCCCGATCCTGATGCGCGACGTGCAGGGGCGCGAGCGCCTCGACACGACGCCGCCGCTCACGCGCGGCTCGATGGCGCCACGCGGCTGGCCGCGCGCATGGGCGCGGCGCCTGCGATGGCGCGCCGCGCGCGTCGAGCGGGACTCGCCCGATCCACGCGGGGCGTGGAGCCGCGCCGCCGCGCGACGGCGCATCGTGCTGCTCGGCTTCGTGATCGCGCAGACCTGGGTCGCCACCAACTTCATGACGAGCGTGCTGCCGTATCACGGCACGCAGCCGCTCGAGATTGCGATGCTCGCGCTGTTCGCGATCCTGTTCGGCTGGATATCGGCCGGCTTCTGGACCGCGCTCGCCGGCTTCGCCCTGCTCGCCGCCGGCAGCGACCCGTACGCCATCTCGAACTCGCTGCGCGGCAGCGGCGGCAATGCGCCGATCGCCTCCGACGTGCGCAGCGCGATCGTCATGCCCATCTGCAACGAGGACGTGCCGCGCGTGTTCGCGGGCCTCCGCGCGACGTACGAATCGCTCGCGCGCACCGGCTACCTCGATCGCTTCGACTTCTTCGTGCTCTCCGACAGCGGCAACGCGAGCACGCGCGCCGCCGAGATCGAGGCGTGGATGACGCTGTGCCGCGCGGTCGGGGGCTTCGGGCACGTGTTCTATCGGTGGCGCCAGCATCGCATCAAGCGCAAGAGCGGCAACATCGCCGACTTCTGCCGCCGGTGGGGACGCCGCTATCGCTACATGGTCGTCCTCGACGCGGACAGCGTGATGACCGGCGATTGCCTGACCGCGCTGGTACGCATGGCGGAGGCCAATCCCGGCGCGGGCATCATCCAGACGGCCCCGCGCGCCGCCGGACGCGACACGCTGTACGCGCGCGTGCAGCAATTCGCCACCGGCGTGTACGGACCGCTCTTCACCGCCGGGCTGCACTTCTGGCAGCTCGGCGAATCGCACTACTGGGGACACAACGCGATCATCCGCGTCGAGCCGTTCATGCGCCATTGCGCGCTCGGCCGCCTTCCGGGGAGCGGAGCGCTGTCGGGCGAGATCCTGTCCCATGATTTCGTCGAAGCCGCGTTGATGCGTCGCGCCGGATGGGCCGTGTGGATCGCGTACGACCTTCCGGGCAGCTACGAGGAAATGCCGCCGAATCTCATCGACGAGCTGTCGCGCGACCGGCGCTGGTGTCAGGGCAACCTCATGAACTTCCGCCTGTTCCTGATGAAGGGGCTGCACCCGGCGCACCGCGCCGTGTTCATGACGGGCGTGATGGCGTACCTCTCGGCGCCGCTGTGGTTCGCGTTCCTGATCCTGTCCACTGCGCTTCTCGCCGTGCACACGCTGACCGTGCCGCAGTACTTCGTGCAGCCGTTCCAGCTTTTTCCGCTCTGGCCGCAGTGGCACCCCGAATGGGCGGTGAGGCTCTTCTCGGCGACGGCGCTGCTGTTGTTCCTGCCGAAGCTGCTGAGCGCGCTGCTGATCGCGACGCAACGACCCGCGGGCTATGGCGGCGCGGCGAAGCTGTGGATCAGCGTCGTGTCGGAGATGGCGCTGTCGGCGCTGTTCGCGCCGATCCGCATGCTGTTCCACACGCAGTTCGTGCTCTCCGCGCTGATCGGGCGCACCGTGCGCTGGCGCTCGCCGCCGCGCGACGATGCGCAAACGACCTGGCTCGACGCGATCCGCCGTCACGGCGTGCACACGCTGCTCGGCATCGCGTGGGCGGGGTTCGTGTGGTGGCTCAATCCGACGTTCCTCTGGTGGCTGCTCCCCGTCGCCGGCGCGCTGATCCTGTCGATTCCGCTGTCCGTTTACACGAGCCGCGTGTCGCCGGGACGCCGCCTTCGCCGGCGGCGGCTGTTCCTCATTCCCGAGGAAGCGCGCCCGCCGGCCGCGATCCGCGCGACGCGCAAGTACGTCAAGCGCGCGCTGCCGGCGGCCGACGCCGAAATGGCCGTGGTCGATCCGCTGCTGAACGCGCTCGTATGCGCGCAGGGCGTCGCGCGCCACGAGCTCCCCGCGGCCGTGCAACGCGAGCGCGACGCACAAATGCAACGCGCGTTGCGCGAGGGCTGGTCGGCGCTCGGGCCGGCGCAACAGGCGAGCCTGCTCGGCGATCCGCTCGCGCTCTCCCGCCTGCACGCCGCCGTGTGGACCGACGACGCGGCGATCGCGGAATCCTGGCGACGCGCGCGAGACAGCGCACGAGCGCCGCCGCCGCGGCCGTGGCAACCCGCGCCGGCGTCGATCGAAGCGGCAAGGCCTGCAGCATAAGCACGAAGTCGCGGTCGCGTCGCGGCGATGCGACCACGGTACACTCGCGCGTCCCGCCATGGCCGCGCTCTTCCCGCATCGACTCGCGCACTCGCGCCTGATCGGCATCATCTGGCCGTTCGTCGCCATCGTCGCGCTCATGCTGCTGCTCGCGGGCGCGAGCCTCGGCGTGATGTCGGCCGAGCGAGCGTACGTCGCCAGCGAGAGCCTCTGGTCGAAAGCGCAGAAGACCGCGGTCACGGCGCTCGAGCGGTACGCGGCCACGCACGACGAGTCGAGCCTCGCGGCGTATCGCGCCGCGATCGCCGTGATCTTCGGCGATCGCGAAGCGCGCCTCGCGCTGGAGCAGACGGAGCCGGACCTCGAGCGCGCCCGCGCGGGCCTGCTCGCGGGCGGCAATCATCCCGACGACATCCCGGGCATGATCCGGCTCTACCGAACGTTCCGTCGCGCGCCCTTCATGGAGCGCGCCATGGGCTACTGGTCGAAGGCCGATGCGCTCGTGCTCGAGCTCAACGACGTGGCCAACACGCTGCACGCGGCCATCGTGCTCGACGAGCCGGAGCCGCTCGTCGCGCCGCTCGTGCGCCGCGTGAGCGACATCGACACCGCGGCGACGCCGCTCGAAGAGCGATTCTCGGCCACCATGAGCGCCGCGTCGCGGCAGACCGACCTCGTCCTCATCGCCATCAACGTCGTGGTCGCGGCCGCGCTGGTGGCGCTCGCCATGCTTCGCACGGGACGCCTGCTGCGCCGCGCGGAGACGTTCGAGCAGGCGCTGCGCGAGAGCGAAGCGCGCTTCGACCGCGCCGTGAGCGGCAGCAGCGAAGGCATCTGGGACTGGGATCTCGTGCGCCGCGCGCTGTTCCTCTCGCCGCGCTTCGCCGAGCTGTTCGGCGTGACGATCGACAACCCGGCGGCCTCGCCGCGCGCGTCGCTTCGGCGCATCCATCCGCTCGACCGTGGCGCGGTGATCGCGAGCCTGCGCAACCATCTGCACCACGACGCGCCGTTCGACCTCGACATGCGCATCCGCACCGACACCGGCGACTATCGCTGGTTTCGCGCGCGCGGCCGCTCCGAGCGGTCCGCGAGCGGCCGCGCGCTTCGGTTCGCCGGCTCGCTCATGGACATCGCCGATCGCAAGCATGCCGAAGCGATGCTGCAGGAGGCGCGCGATCGCGCCGAGGTGACGCTCGCGTCGATCGCCGATGCCGTGATCACGGTCGACCTGCAGGGACGCGTCGATTACGTGAACCCCGTTGCGGAGCGCCTCACCGGCTGGCGCGCCGGCGCCGCGCGCGGGCGCGCCATCGCGGACGTCTTCGTCACGGTCAACGAGCTCACCGGCGACCCGCTCCCCGACGTGGTCGCACGCGTGCTGCACGACGGGCACACGATCGAGGCCGAGAGCAGCATCTCGCTCATGCCGCGCGAAGGGGCGCCGATCGCCATCGACCGCAGCATCGCGCCGATCCGCGAGCGCACCGGTCGCATCGCCGGCGCGGTGATCGTCTTCCACGACATGCGGCGCGAGCGACAGTACGCGGCGCGCCTCACGCACCTCGCGAGCCACGATGCGCTCACGGGCCTGCTCAACCGCCGCGAGTTCGAGCAACGGCTGCGCCTCGCGCTCGACGAAGCCCGCGACGGCGAGGTGAACACCGCGGTGCTGTACCTCGATCTCGACCAGTTCAAGGTGGTCAACGACACCTGCGGCCACGCGGCGGGCGACGAGCTCCTGCGGCAGATCGGCGCCGTGCTGCGCCCGCGCCTGCGCGAGGGCGACACGCTCGCGCGCCTCGGCGGCGACGAGTTCGGCGTCCTGCTCACGCACTGCCCGGCCGAGCCCGCGCTGCGCATCGCCGAAAACCTGCGCCGCACGATCGCCGACTTCCGCTTCGCGTGGCACAACCGCTCGTTCGCCGTCGGCGTGTCGATCGGCGTGGTGAACATCGCCCACGGGCCGCGCACGCTCGCGGGCGTGCTGTCGGCCGCCGACGCGGCGTGCTACATGGCGAAGGACAAGGGCCGCAACCGCGTGCAGGTGTATCGCCCCGAGGACAGCGAGGTCGCGCTGCGACAGGGCGAGATGGAATGGGTCAACCGCATCCATCGCGCGCTCGCCGACAATCGGCTGCTGCTCTACGCGCAGCCGATCGTTGCGCTGCACGGCGCGGGAACGCTGCATCAGGAGCTCCTCGTGCGCCTGCAGGACGAGCATGGCGAGGTGATCCCGCCGATGGCGTTCCTGCCCGCCGCCGAGCGCTACAACCTGATGCCGGCCATCGACCGCTGGGTCATACGCACCGCGTTCGCGGCGCTCGCGGCGCACGGCAACGGCGCGGCCCATGCCGGCATCGTCGGCATCAACCTGTCGGGGGCGTCGATCGGCGACGAGCAGTTCCTCGACTTCGTGCGCGAGCAGTTCGAGCGCTTTCGCGTGCCGCATGCGGCGATCTGCTTCGAGATCACCGAGACGACCGCGGTCACGAGCCTCTCGCGCGCGGCCGAGTTCATCGGCGGCCTGCGCGCGTCGGGATGCCGCTTCGCGCTCGACGATTTCGGCGTCGGCGTGTCGTCGTTCACGTACCTCAAGCACCTGCCGGTCGATTTCCTGAAGATCGACGGCAGCTTCGTGAAGGACATGCTGCAGGACCCCGTCGACGCGGCGATGGTCGACGCGATCCATCGCATCGGGCGCGTGATGGGCAAGCAGACGATCGCCGAGTCGGTGGAAACGCCCGCCATACGCGAGGCCCTCACCGCGGTGGGCGTCGACTACGCGCAAGGCTACGGCATCGCAGCGCCGGTGCCCTTCGAACTCGCTGCGCAGGCACACGGCCCACGGCGCGCCACGGCCTGAGCGCGCAGCGTTGCGCTACCATGCGCGCTCGACATCGGAGGAGCGCACATGCCGAAAGCCGCGATCGTCACGGGTGCCGGATCGGGTATCGGGCGCGCCGTCGCCCACGCCCTTCTTGCGGATGGCTACAACGTCGGGCTCGCAGGACGGCGCCGCGAAGCGCTCGAGCAGACGGCGCGGGCGGCGCCCGACCGCGCGCTCGTCGTGCCGACCGACGTCGCGAGATCCGACGCCGTGCGGGCGCTGTTCGACGCGGTGGTCGCGAAGTTCGGGCGCGTCGACGTGGTCTTCAACAACGCGGGGATCGGCGCCCCCGGCGTGCCGCTCGACGAGCTCACCGACGCGCAATGGCAGGCGGTCGTCGACGTCAACCTGACCGGCTCGTTCCTGTGCGTGCGCGAGGCGTTTCGCGTGATGAAGGCGCAGTCGCCGCGCGGCGGGCGCATCATCAACAACGGCTCGATCTCCGCGCACGCGCCGCGCCCGAACTCAGCGCCGTACACGGCGACCAAGCACGCGATCACGGGCCTCACCAAGTCGGCGTCGCTCGACGGGCGCAAATACGACATCGCGTGCGGCCAGATCGACATCGGCAACGCGCACACCGAGCTCGCGGCGCGCATGGCCGACGGCGTGCCGCAGGCGAACGGCCAGGTCGCGGTGGAGCCGCTGATGGACGTCGCGCACGTCGCGAGCGCGGTGCGCTACATGGCGAGCCTGCCGCTCGACGCGAACGTGCAGTTCATGACCGTGATGGCGACGAAGATGCCGTTCGTGGGCAGGGGCTAGGTACACCCGCGCAGCAGATAGATCAGCAACAGGATCGGAATCGGCACCCCGAGGAGCCATAGCAGGATGTAGCCCCAGCGCCCATGCTGGCGCTCCCGCAATGCGGGAATGCGGGCGCGCCATCCGCGCAGCCCCGGCGTTCGTCGTTGCATGTCGTTTCCTTCTTGTCGTCGCGCGGAGCGGGGCACGCGCTTGCGTTTCACGCGGCTCTCTGCTCGATCACCTCGGGCGGCCTCACGGGATCGAAGTCGGTCCAGTGACCGTTCCTCCACGTGCCGTCGGCGCGCTCGATCATGCGCGCGCCTGCTTCGCGCATGAGGTCGACGGCCACTTCCACGTCCTCGTCCACGTTCGCGGGAACGGCGAGCATGACACCGGGCGGTCGGATCACGGGTCGTGTCGCGGCGGGCTTGTCCTTCATGGTGTTCACCGCGCCCGCCATGGAGCCCAGGTACGCACCGGTCGCGGCGCCGCCGGCAATCCCGGCGGGGCCGACGAGGGGCGTCGCGGCGAGGCCGGCGACGGCGCCGACCGCACCGCCGATCGCAGCGCCGGTCACCGCGCCTTTCTCGCCGCCCTTCGCCTGCGGGTCCGCGGGCTCGTCGCCGCCCGTCTCGATCCCCTGATGCTGTCCGGGCGGGGTGAGCACGAATTTCTCGACTTCGCCCGCTTCGAAGCCCGCCTTGTGGAGCTCCGCCGCAGCGCGATCCGCGGCCGCGTCGGTCTCGAACACTGCCGCCACGATGTTGGTCATGCGCAAGCCCTCCTTGCAGCGTGCCGCACGCCGAACGTGCGACAACGGCAGGGAGACTAACGGCTGGCGCGAAACGTTTGGATCGGTTGCGTCCGCAAACGCCTGTCCGCGCGTCGCCTACAGCGTCATGACCGGCCGCTCACTGGCCGTGATCCTGGGCCGGATTGCCCGGGCATTGGGGCACGGCGCCCCAGTAGCCCTTGCAATAGCGCAGCCGTACGCGCTGGTCGCATACCACGCGCGCGATGAAGTCCTCGCGCGTGCAGCGCGTGAGGTCCTCCTGCATCTGGGCCCATCGATCGGCGACGGGCGCGGGACGCGCGGCCGGTGCGGGCGCAGGTCTCGGTGGGGCCGGCGACGCGACGGGTGGCGGGGGCACCGGCTCCGACGCCTTGGGCGGCGCGGGCCGCGGTGGCGCAGGGCGGGGTGCCGGTTTCGACACGGGCTTTGCCGGCGGCTCGACGGCAGGTGCCGGAGTTGGCGTTGCGCCCGCCGCAGATGAACCGCCCGCTTCGGGCTGCGTGGCCGCGGGCTCGAGTGCCGCCGGTGTCGCCGTGTCCGCCTTGGCGGCCGGGGCCGCCTCGACCGCGGGCGGCGCGGCCGCCTCCGACGACGCCGGCGCCGCGGTCGGGCCGGGCTGCGCGGGCGGCTGGGCGGGCGTGGACGGGGCCGAAGCCGCCTTGCCCTCGGCACCCCGCTCGCGATCCTCGGACACCTTGTACGCGAAGAAGCCGCCGATCCCGATCAGACCGATCGCGACCAGCGCCAGCACGATCAGCATGCCGCTCTTGCGCGGCGGCGTGGCAACGTACGCCGGCGCCTCAGCGGCCGGCGCGAGCGCAGCAGCGGCGGGGGGCGCCTCCGCCGCCGGCTTGGGCGCCAAGGTCTGGACGGGGGCCACGGCCGGCCCGGCCGGCGTGGCGACGGGGCGGGTCGGCTCCGGAGAGATCGGCGCGTCGACGGCGAGCCCGGGCCGCCCCGCGGCGCGCGTGGTGGGCGGCGCGGTCGCCTCGGCTTGCGCCATCGCCGCGATGACGCTGGTCGTGGTGGCGGCGCTTTGCACGGGACTCTGCGCGGCGCCGCAATGAACGCAAAACCGCGTTCCGGGCTGATTGTCCTTGCCGCAGATCGAGCATTGCATGTGTCGCGCCCTCGTGGTCGTTCGCGGTGCATCGCCCGCACGTGGCCCAGCATCGTGCCCGAAAGCGCGTCGCTTATGAACCCCCGCGTATCGGGATCGCACCGAGTCGTCCACTGTCGACCACGACGTGTGGCGCCGCAGGTAATTGCGCGACGCCCGATCATCGGATGGGAGGTGCTGCGAGCACGGATCGTGCGTGCAACGACTACAATCCGGGGCGCCCCGCCTTATGTCGACTTTTACCGCTCCTGCTGCTCACGCCATCGGCGAACCCGCCGCCGAGGAGCGCCGGCTGGCGCCGGAGGAGGCGCAGTCGCTGCTGCAGTCCTGCTACACGCAATACGCGGTGAAGCTGCACGACGTCGTGCGCGCCTCGCTCGAGATGTCCGGCGACCTGTTCGAGTCGACGAGCGAGATCCCGGATGGCGAGGTCGTGGCGTTCCGCGCCAGGCGCGGCGATTGGCAGAAGCGCTTCGAGCGCACGCTGGACGAGCTGTTCGCGAAGCGGCTCGCGGGTCATCGGCGCAAGGGCCGCCGGCTCGACGCCGACGCCTCCGCCGCGACGCTCAAGGTCCTGACGGCCTTCGATCACGAAAAGCAGGCGGCGCTCACCGCGGCGACGAACTTCCTGCGCCGCTTCACCACCAGGGAGCTCGCGGCGCTCGATCTGCGCGTCGACGTGCTGCTGCCGGAGAAGAGCGGGCGGGACATCGACAATCCGTTCGCGCCCGACTACATCGTCGACGCGATCGGCTCGACGTCGCGCGCCGTCTATCCCGCCCCGCGCATCTGGCGCCCGCTGATGGAGCGGCTGATCACCGATCTCACGCCGGCCATCAACAAGATCTACATCTCGCTCAACCGGTTCCTCGCCGACCGCGGCGTGCTGCCGGAGATCAAGGCGGCGCTCCGCGCGCGCAGCGAGTGGCGCCCGCAGGACGACACCGACCTCTTTCCCGCGTTCACCCGCATGATGGCGGAGGTCGGCGACGCGGTCCCGCAGGTCGTGGTGCCGGAATCGCTGGGTACGCCGGGCGCGCCGCCGTCGCTGCAATTCGATCGGCTCACTCCGGCTGCCGCGGCAGGTGCGCCGGCACCGGGCCAACCCGTGCCCCCGCAGGTCCCGCCGGCCGCGGGCGCGACCTCCACGCACGCCGCGCCCGTCGCGCAGGAGCCGCCGGTCGCGCAGGAGTCCCCCGCTGCGCTTGCGCCCACGCCCGAGATCCTCGCGGGCCTCGCGAGCCTCGCAAAGCTCGGGGCGCAGACGGCCCCCGCCGCCGAACAGGCCGACGACGGCTTCTTCCCCGGGCTCGATCCGATGATGGCGCTCGGCGCGTCGACGCCGCTGTTCACCACGCTGGGCACGTGGCAGCGGCTCGACCTCCGTTCCGCGCTCGCGCAGCAGATGCCGCAGGGCGGCGGCGACGACCCGGTCGTCCCGCTCAACCTGATCCCGCACATCCGCAGCGCAATGGCCGACCAGATCGCGAATCCGACCGACCGGATCACGATGGACGTCATCGCGCTCCTGTTCGACTACGTCTTTCGCGACCCGTCGATCCCCGACTCGCTGCGCAGCCTGTTCGGGCGCCTGCAGGTGCCGATCCTCAAGGCGGCCCTGCTCGACCGCGCGTTCTTCTCGGACAGGAGGCATCCCGCGCGGCGCCTTCTCGACCATCTCGCCGAAGCCGCCATCGGGGCGAGCAGCGACGACGCCTACCAGCAGGCATTCTCGACCACCGCGGCGCTCGTCATCGAGGAGGTCTGCCGCGACTTCGAGATCGACATGGCGGTGTTCGAGCAGGCCGACGCGAGGCTCGGCCGCTTCATCGACGCCGAGCGGCGCACGACCGAGGAGGCGCTGGCCGACGACGTCAACGCCGCGCTCACCGCCGAGGAGAACGAGAAGGACCGCGCGCAGGTGCTGGCGCAGATCCGCGACAAGCTCGCGGGCTTGTCGGTGCCGTTCGAGGTGCGCTCGTTCGCCGAAACGGTGTGGGTCGACTACGTGACGTCGCTGGTCGAGCGGGACGGCGTGCAGGGCGAATCCGTGCAGGCGGCGCTGCGCACGCTCGACGACATGCTGTGGAGCATCGTCGCGAAGGACCGCACGGCGCAGAAGGCGCGCCTCACGAAGATGATCCCGGCGCTCATCGGCGCGCTGCGCAAGGGCGCACAGGCGCTCGCCGTGCCGGCCGAGCGCGCCAAGGCCTTCTTCGACGCGCTCTACCAGCTTCACATGGCGGCGATCAAGCCGAAGGAGCAGCCGGCGAAAGCCGACGAAGCGGCGATGGAAGGCCCGGCCACGCGTCCGCTACCCGCCACCAACGTGCACGACTACGTGAGCGAGATGGTCCCCGGCACGTGGCTCCAGTTCAGGACCGA
>DASXAF010000059.1:0-63099 GCA_036406955.1 Casimicrobiaceae bacterium | reverse complement strand
CAGCACGAACATCGCGTCGATCTGGTTGGCCTGGATGGCCGCAACGGAGTTGCCCCACGTCGTCTCGACCGGCACGAGCTTGACGCCGAGGTCCTTGGCGATCTGCTGGCCCATGGCGTACCCGATACCGCTCCACTGGCCGCTCGCCGGGTCCTTGAAGTACCACGGCTCGCCGGGCGTGACGCCGATGCGCAGCTCCCCGCGCTGCTTGATCTGCTGCCAGGTGGAGCCCGGCTGCTGCGCCAGCGCGACGGCGGCGAACGCCGTGAGCGCCAATGCCGCCAGGCACGCAAGCAAAGTCCTGCTGTCGCGCAAATGCATGATGCCTCTCCCCCTCGTCGTAGTGTGCGGCCGCTACAGCCGCTTCAAGACCGCCAGCAATCGCTCGAATGCCGCGCCGTAAGGCGGATGCAGCAGGCGGGTCGGCGCGACGCGTCGTTGCACGAACACCGGCTTGTCGAGCGAGAACGTGCGAAAGCCGTGCTCGCCATGATAAGCCCCGTGGCCCGAGGCGCCCACGCCGCCGAACGGCAGGCCCTCGTGCGCGAAGTGCCACAACGTGTCGTTCACGGTCACGCCGCCCGCGCGCGTCTCGCGCAGCACCCGCATCAGGTGCGCGCGGTTGCCGCCGAACCAGTAGAGCGCCAGCGGATGCGGGCGCGCATGGATCTTCGCCAGCGCGTCGTCGAGGTCGGTGTACGTTTCCACCGGCAGCAGCGGGCCGAAGATCTCCTCGCGCATGATGGCCATGCGGTCGTCGGCGCCGACGACCAGGCTGGGCGCGAGGTGACGCTCGTGCCCGCCGGCGACGTCGCCCAACGCGACGACGCGCGCGCCATGCGCCCGCGCGTCGTCGAGCAGGCCGCGCAACCGTGCGAGATGACGTGGGTCGATTATTGCGGTGTAGTCGCGCGCGCGCGACGCTGCCGGATACAGCGCTTCGGTTGCGCGCTGTACCGCCGCGACGAACGCGTCGACACGCTCGCGCGGCACCAGCGCATAGTCCGGCGCGATGCAGGTCTGGCCGGCGTTCAGCAGCTTGCCCGCCATGAGCCTTGGCGCAAGGCGATCGAAATCCGCGTCGACGTCGAACAGCGCAGGTGACTTGCCGCCGAGCTCCAGCGTCACGGGCGTCAGGTTGGCGGCAGCCGCCATGGCGACGCGCCGTCCGACCGCCGTGGATCCGGTGAAGAACAGGTGATCGAATGGCAAGCGCGAGAACGCTTCGCCGATCGTCGCGTCGCCCTGGACGACGGCCAGCTCGTCGGCGGCGAAGTGCTGCGCGATGCGGGCCGCGAGCAACGACGAGGTCGCGGGCGTGAGCTCCGACGGCTTCAGCAGCACGCGATTGCCCGCGGCGAGCGCCGCCACCACCGGCGCGAGCGCGAGCTGCACCGGATAGTTCCACGGGCTGATCACGCCCACCACGCCGCGCGGCTGCGGCACGATGCGGGCAACGCCGGGCCACAGGCGCACGGGCGTACGGACACGCCGCGTGCGCATCCACCGCGCGACGCGGCGATGCGCGAAGCGCGCCTCGGCCGCGACGACGTACAGCTCGGCGAGGCGCGTCTCGTGTGCCGAGCGATGACCGAAGTCGTGGTCGATCGCGCGCACCCAGGCGTCCTCGCCGTCGAGCACGCGAAGCAGGCGCCCGAGCCGGTCGCGGCGCGTGCGCACGTCGGGATTCGGCTCGCGCGCGAACGCCGCGCGCTGCTGCGCGAAGCGTCGATCGAGTGCCTCCTCGGCGGTATCGACCAGCTCGCGCGGCGCGTTCATGCGGCGATTCTACGCCGCGCTGCGCCTCAGGCCGACGCGTTGCGCGGCGCGCGCATCGGCCTTGCCGTCGCCGGTTGGCGCAGTACCGCCGCCGTCCCGGCGACGATCAGCGCGGCGCCGGCGAGCATGCCGCGCGTGACCGATTCGCCCAGCAGCCACGACGCCCAGAGCACGCCGAACGCGGGGATCAGGAACGTGACGGTCATCGCACGCGTGGGACCGATGTCGCGAATGAGGCGGTAGTACAGGACATACGCGATCCCGCTGCAGGCGAGGCCCAACAGCAGCAGGTTCATGGCGACGGATGCATCGAGCGGCCCGCTCACGTGCGACGGCACGGCGAACGGCAGCACCAGCGCGCCTGCGAAGACCTGGCTCCACGCGGCGATGCCCATCGGGGGGAGGCCCGCGTTTTGGCGCTTGATCCACAGCGCCGCAAGCGCGTAGCACAGCGCCGCCGCGAGGCCCGCGCAAAGCGCCTTGACGAACGCGGCGTCGGCCTCCAGCGGAACCGCGCGCGTGACCAGCACCACGCCGGCGACGCCGGCGACGAGGCCCGCGATGCGACGCGCATCGAGCCGCTCGCCCAGCGCGAACGGCGCCAGCACGGCGCCGAACAGCGGCGTCATCGCGTTGAGGATCACGAGGTACGACGCCGGCAGGTGCAGCGCTGCATACGCCCACAGCACGAACGGCAGCGCGCTGTTCAGCACGCCGATGAACAGGTACGCACGCCAGTGCGCGCGCACGCCGACCGATTGGCGCAGCAGCGCGAGCCAGGCCGCGACCGCGATGCCGCCGACGAGCAGCCGCGCCGCGGCGACCCACCAGGGGCCGACGACCGGCGCGAGCACCCGGATCAGGACGAAAGACGCGCCCCAGATCGCGCCCAGCAGCACGAGGCGCGCGGCGTCCTGCGCGCGAACGTTCATGCCGCGATCCGCGCCTGCAGCGTGTTCTCGAGGTCGAGCAACGCGCGCTTGCGCTCAAGTCCGCCGGCGTAGCCGGTCAGCGCGCCGCCGGCACCCACGATGCGGTGACAGGGCACGATGATCGACAGCGGATTGCGCCCGGTCGCCGCGCCGGCGGCACGCGCCGACCCTGCGGCACCCGCCGCGCGTGCAAGCTCGCCATACGTGAGCACTTCGCCGTAGGGAACCGCGGCGATCGCGCGCCACACCGTGCGCTGGAAGGCCGTCCCGGCCGGGTCGAGCGCAAGCTCGAACCGCCGCAGGCTGCGATCGAAATACGCTTCCAGCTGCCGTCGTGCATCGCGGAGCACCGGATGCGCCGCATCGATCTGCCAGGCCGCGTCGCGGCCGCCGAAATGCCGCTGTCCCTCGAACCACGCGCCAATGAGGCCGTCTTCCGAAGCTGCGAACAGCATCGACCCGAGCGGGCTCGTCCAGGTGGCGTACGAAATCGTCTTCATGCCAATCCTCTCCATAGATGCATCACTGCGTAGGCGCGCCACGGCCGCCACGCTTCGCTTCGCTTCTCCGCCTGTGCAGCGCGCGAGACGCCCAGCGCCTTCAGCACGGCGTGATCGCCGGCAGGAAACGCGTCGGGCCAGCCGAGCGCGCGCATCGCAATGTAGTCGACGGTCCACGGCCCGATGCCGCCGATGCGCTGCAGCGCCTCGCGCGTCTCGTCGACCGGAGCGCCGACGCGCAGATCGACGTCGCCCTGCACCACGCTTTGTGCGAGCGCGACGAGCGTGCGCGCACGCGCGGGCAGCACGCCCAGTGCGGCCAGCTCCTGCGGATCGGTCTCGGCGATCCGCTGCGCGGAGGGAAACACGCGCGGCAGGTCCGCCGGCAGCGATTCGCCCGCTTCGCCCAGGCGCGCCGCGATGCGGCCGAGCAGCGTGCGCGCGGAGCGCACGCTGATCTGCTGACCCACGACCGCGCGCACCGCGAGCTCGAAGCCGTCGATCGTTCCCGGCAAGCGCAAGCCGGTGGCGCCGGCGGCAAGCGCGCCGAGCGCCGCGCCGACCTCGTCGGGATGACACGCGAGGTCGAACAGGTGACGCATCCGCGCGAGCAGGAGCGGCACGACGCGGGCGAGCGAGGGCGACATCTCGAGCACCAGCGCGGATCGCTTGGCGGCAGGGCGAACGCGTAGCCAGCCCATGTGCTGCTTGCCGCGGTGCTCGATGCGAACCGTGCGCCGATACGCGTTGTCGCTCGCTTCCTCGACGCCGGCAATCGCGCGCGCGGCGAGAAACGCGTGCATCGCATGCCAGTCGTAGGGCGGCCGGTACGCGAGCTCGAAGCGCATCACGTCGGCGGGTCCTGCGGCGGCGCTCTCGCGGCGCAGGCGCGTCGGCGGCATGCGGTAGCGCGCCTTCCACAGCGCATTGAAGCGGCGCAGGCTGTTGAAACCGCTCGCCAGCGCGACCTCGGTCACCGGAAGCGTCGTGTCGCTCAGCAACCGCTTGGCGAGCAGCAGGCGCTGCGTCTGCGCATATTCGACCGGTGTCACGCCGAACGAGCGCTCGAAGATGCGGCGCACGTGGCGGCTCGTGACGCCGAGGCGGCGCGCGAGATGCTCCAGCCCGCCGTCGTCCAGCACGCCGCCTTCGATCAGGTCCACTGCAGCCTGCGCGAGCCGCTGCGTCGCGTCGATGCTGGCAAAGCCGGGCGCGAGCTCCGGCCGGCAGCGCAGGCACGGACGATAGCCGGCCACCTCGGCGGCCGCCGCGCTCGCGAAATAGCGGCAATGCTCCGCCTTCGGCGTGCGCACGCGACACACCGGGCGGCAGTAGATGCGCGTCGACGAGACGCCGACGAAAAAGCGCCCGTCGAAGCGCGCGTCATGCGTCGCCAGGGCGCGGTAGCAGCTTTGGGCATCGATCATCATGGCGCCATTATCCGCCTGTGGCGCCAGGTTACTGGCCGTTTTCGGACCTCGATATCCGGCCCGGTGACCGATGCGGTGCATGCCGTTGCCGTATGATCGGCGCTTTCCGGAGGATGCATGACGCGCACGCTCTTTCGCTGCATCGTCTTCGCGCTGTCGATCGCCGGCGCGCATGCGCAGGCAGCGGACAAGCTGGTCTTCGGCACCAACTGGCTCGCCGAAGCGGAGCACGGCGGCTTCTACCAGGCCGTGGCCGAAGGCATCTACCGGAAGCACGGCCTCGAGGTCACCATCCGCATGGGCGGGCCGCAGGTGAATCCGCTGCAGCTCCTCGTCGCGAAGCAGATCGACGTCGCGATGGGCGACGACCTGCAGACGCTGGGTGCGCTCGAGCAGGGGCTGCCGATCACCACGATCGGCGCGACATTCCAGAAGAATCCCACGGTGATCATCGCCCACCCGGGCGTGAAAACACTCGCGGAGCTGAAGGGCAGGCCGATCGCGATCGGCGCCGCGAGCAACACCACGTTCTGGCCCTGGCTGAAGGAGCACTACGGCTTCGGCGACGATCAGAAGCGTCCGTACGGTTTCAGCGTCCAGCCGTTCCTCGCCGATCCGAAGCTCTCGCAACAGGGCTTCGCGACCTCCGAGCCGTTCTCGATCCAGCAGGCCGGCGTGACGCCGGTCGTGTTCCTGCTCGCGGACCTCGGCTACCCGCCCTATTCCGAATCGCTCGTCGTGCGCCGCGGCGACGTCAAGGCGCGCGCGGACGTCTTGCGGCGTTTCCTGCGCGCGTCCGCCGAGGGCTGGAAGAGCTACCTCGCCAATCCGGCGCCGGCGCACGCGCTGATCAAGCGCGACAATCCACAGATGACCGACGCGCTGCTCGCATTCGGACACGCCAAGCTGAAGGAATACGGCATCGTCGCCGGCGGAGACGCGCCGAAGCTCGGCATCCTGACCATGACCGACCAGCGCTGGCAAAGCACGTTCGCGTTCGTGCAAAGCGCCGGCCTCGGCAAGCCCGGTTTCGACTACCGCCCCGCGTACACGCTCGACCTCGTTCGCGACATCCACGTGCTGCCCTGACGCGATGCCGGCGGTGGTCGACGCTTCGGGTGTCGCGAAGGTCTATCCCAACGGCACCGAGGCGCTCGCACCGGTCGACCTCGCGATCGCGCGCGGCGAATTCGTCACCTTGCTGGGGCCTTCGGGCTGCGGCAAGACGACGCTGCTGAATCTCGTCGCGGGGCTGGTGGCGCCGAGCGCAGGCACGCTGCGCTGGTGGGGAAGCGCGCTGGCGCCGGTCGAGCAGCGCGAGCGCAAGCTGGGATACGTGTTCCAGTCGCCCACGCTCATGCCCTGGGCGCGCGTGTCGAGCAACGTGCGGCTGCCGCTCGACCTCGCCGCCGTCCCGCGCGCGCGCGGCGAAGCGGCCGCGGCGCAGGCGCTGGCGCAGGTGGGGCTCGCGGGATTCGAGCATCACCTGCCGCGCGAGCTCTCCGGCGGCATGCAGATGCGCGTGTCGATCGCGCGTGCGCTCGTCGTCGAGCCGGACCTGCTGCTGATGGACGAGCCGTTCGGTGCGCTCGACGAGTTCACGCGCCAGCGACTCGACGACGACCTGCTCTCGCTCTGGCGGGAGCGTGACCTGACGGTCGTGTTCGTCACCCACAGCATCCAGGAAGCGGTGTTCCTGTCGACGCGCGTGGTCGTGATGGGCGCGCGCCCGGGACGCATCCTGGCGAGCCGCTCGATCGACGCAACGCATCCGCGCGACGATGCGTTCCGCGTGTCGACCGCCTTCGCCGAGCACGCGCGCGCGCTTTCGGCGTGCGTCGCCTCGGCGGGTGCCCACGCGTCGCTCGCGTCATGAGCAGGCGCCGGCTCGACTGGCGCTACGGCGCGCCGGTGCTCGTTGCGCTGATCGTGCTGCTGGCGTGGCAGGCGCTCGTGGCGTGGTACGCCGTGCCGGTGTACATCGTGCCCTCGCCGCTGGTGGTGGCGCACACGCTGGTCGCCGATCGCGTGCTGCTGCTCCATTCGCTCGGCGTCACGCTCCAGATCGCCCTCGCGGCGCTGGCCCTCGCCGTACTGCTCGGCGCCGCGGCCGCGCTGGTGTTCGTGCAGAGCCGCTGGGTCGAGATGAGCTTGTTTCCGTATGCCGTGCTGCTGCAGGTCACGCCGATCGTCGCGATCGCCCCGCTGATCATCATCTGGGTGCACGACACGCGCATCGCGCTGGTCCTGTGCGCCGTCGTGGTGGCCATCTTTCCGATCATCTCCAACACGACGCTCGGGTTGCGCAGCGTCGATCCCGGGCTGGTCGACCTCTTTCGACTGCACCGCGCGACCCGGTGGCAGGTGCTGTGGCGCCTGCGCGTGCCAAGCGCGCTGCCCTACTTCTTCGGCGGCTTGCGTATCGCGAGCGGGCTCGCGCTGATCGGCGCGGTCGTCGCGGAATTCGTCGCGGGCACCGGCGGCCAGGGCGCCGGCCTCGCATACCAGATCCTGCTCTCCGGCATCCAGCTCAACATCCCCCGGCTCTTCGCCGCGCTGTTCCTCATCACGCTGTGCGGCGTGGGCTTGTTCGGCGCGGTGGTGCTCGTGTCGCGGCTCGCCCTCGCGCGGTGGCACGAAAGCGAGCTTCGCAGCGATTGAGCCGTACAAGGAATCATCATGGATCCTCTCGTAGCCGGGCGTGACGCCATACTCGAGCGGGCGACGCGGCACTTCGCCGCCGAACCCGACATTGCCGGCGCATTTCTGAGCGGCTCGTTGGCCGACGGATCGGCGGACCGCTATTCCGACCTCGACCTGCGCGTGGTCGTCTTCAACGACGCGCCCATCGATGCGCGCGCGCACGCGCCGATGTCATGGGGTGATTTTCTGTTCCACGAGCACGTCGGACCCGACGTCACGGTGTCGCAGTTCGCGCCAGGGTGCAGGGTCGATGTCGTCTACTACGCGGTCGAGACGTTCGCGCCAAACCCCTGGCTGGCGCTTCCGGTCGAGATCCTGTTCGAGAAGGACTGCACGGTCTCGCGCGTCGTCGAAGCATCACGCGGCCTGTCGTTCGGACCGGCTGATCATGCACTCGGCTCGCATCTAGCCAAGGCCGTGTCGTGCATTTCCGAGGCAACGAAATGCCTGCGTCGTGGCGAGCCTGTCTACGCCTCGCATCTCGCGAAGCGCGTCGTCGAAACGCTCCTGCGCGTCGAAGACCGGGGACACGACCGTCCGCCGATCGGACTTTCGCGTGTCGACACGCGCGCCTCGGAGGGTCTGCTCGATCTGGCCGCAAGCCTCGCCGGCGCGGTCGATCCACCGTCGGTCGCTCGCTCGGTGGGTGTGGCGTCGGGAGCCGTGCGATCGGCAATCGTCGCGGTGCACGACATGGGCGACATCGACGAGCGGCTCCGCGACGCGCTGCTCGCCGGCCTGACGCTCAGCGAGGCGCTGTAACCTCGTCGCCGGCGCGCGCCTGCCTCGCCTGACGAATCGCGTCGAGCATCGTGCCCGGCTCGTGCGCGCCCGACAGCGCGACCCGCCCGTTGAAGATGAAGAACGGCACGCCGCCGATGCCGAGCTCGCGGGCGCGCACGTCGGCGCCGGCAATGGCCTCGCGCAGCCGATCGGAATCGAGAAAGGCGCGCACGGCGCCGGCGTCGTAGCCGGCTTCCCCGGCGATGCGGGCGAGTTCCGCGCGGTCGCCGACCAAGCGCCCTTCGACGAAATACGCCTGGAACAGACGCTCGACGAGCTCCGACGCGCGCGACGGGTCCTCGCTCTGCGCCCAGGCGATCAGCCGATGCGCGTCGAGGGTGTTCGGCTGGCGCGCGATCCGGTCCACTGCCAGCTCGAGCCCGCTCGCGCGTGCGGCCTGCTGCACGCGCTCGTAATTCTGCGCGGCCCGTTCCGCGCTGCCCCACTTGGCTTCGAGATAGGCGCGCCGGTCCATGCCCTCCGCCGGCAGATCGGGATTGAGCTGGAAGGGATGCCATCGAACGGCGACTGAAAGGTCGGGCTCCCCGGCGCGCAGTTCGGCCAGCGCGCTTTCGAGGCGCCGCTTGCCGATGTAGCACCACGGGCAAACGACGTCCGAGACGACGTCGACGGTCAGGTTTGCGGCGGTGACCGCTGGGGGCGGGGCAGTCGTGTCCATGGCGTCACTGTATCAACTCTGTCTCGACACGCCGGGCACGCGGATGTTCAATGGCCGCTCATGCGCATCGACATTTTCTGCCGCGTGGTCGACAACTACGGCGACGCCGGCGTCACGTGGCGGCTCGCCCGCCAGCTCGCACTCGAGCACGGCGCGCGCACGACGCTGTGGATGGATGCGCCGCAAGCGCTCGCGCGACTCGCACCGCGCGTCGATCCGCGTGCCGACGACACCCTGTGCGACGGCGTGCAGGTGCGTCGGCTCGACGACGACGCGGTCGACGTGCCCGAGCTTCCCGACCTCGTCGTGGAGGGGTTCGGCTGCGGCCTCCCGCCGGCGTACGTGCACGCAATGGCGAAGGCGCGGACCCAGCCGCTCTGGGTGAACCTCGAATACCTTTCGGCCGAATCGTGGATCGAGAGCGTGCACGGCCTGCCGTCGCCGCATCCGCGGCTGCCGCTGACGCGCTACTTCTTCTTCCCCGGCTTCACCCGCGCGACCGGCGGACTGCTGCGCGAGCGCGACGTGTTCGCGCGACGCGACGCGTCATGCGCAAGCAGGCTCGGATCGCTTCCCGCCGCGGTCGCGCGCGTGATCGACGCCGCCGCGCAGGATGCTCGTGCAGCGTCCGATCCTTGCGTGGTCTCGCTGTTCTGCTACGCCAACGCGGCGCTGGCGCCGCTGCTCGATGCGTGGGCCGAGCGCGACGAGCCGATGCTGTGCCTCGTGCCCGAAGGCGTGGCGACGGCCAGCTTCGACCGCTGGCTGGGCGGCGGCGTGCCTCACGCCGGGGAGCGCATCACCCACGGCGCGCTCACGCTCGCGACCATTCCGTTCCTCGCGCAGGACGAGTACGACGCGCTGCTGCGGGCCTGCGACGTGAACTTCGTGCGCGGCGAGGACTCGTTCGTGCGCGCGCAATGGGCGCTGGCGCCGTTCGTGTGGCACATCTACCCGCAGGACGACGATGCGCATCGGGTCAAGCTGGAGGCGTTCCTGGGCCGCTATCTCGCCGACGCGCCGGCCGGCACCGCGGACGCGTCGCGCCGGTTCTGGCGCGCCTGGAACGGCGGCGACGCGGCCGCCGTCGCGCAGGCGTGGGAGTCGTTTCGTCACGCCATGCCCGCGCTCGCCGCGCACAACGCGCGCTGGGGAACGCGGCTTGCGGCACTGCCCGACCTGGCGTCGTCGCTTCTGGATTTCGCCCGCCATCGGCTATAATTCCGGGTTACCCACAGCCAGCCCAAGCCGATCGACCGCGCACCGCCCGCAGCCGCAGCTGCACAGCGCGCCCGATGCAGGAAACCGTCATGAAAACCGCACAGGAAGTCCGCGCCGGCAACGTGATCATGGTCGGGTCGAACCCGATGGTGGTCCAGAAAGCCGAGTTCAACAAATCCGGCCGCAACGCCTCGGTCGTGAAGATGAAGCTCCGCAACCTGCTCTCGGGCGGCGGCACCGAGACCGTCTATCGCGCCGACGAGAAGTTCGACGTCGTCCAGCTCGAGAAGAAGCAGGCGACGTATTCCTACTTCGCTGACCCGATGTACGTCTTCATGGACCACGAGTTCAACCAGTTCGACGTCGAGAAGGAGAACATGGAGGACGCGCTCCCCTACCTCCAAGACGGCATCGAGTGCGAGCTCACGTTCTACGAAGGCCGTGCCATCTCGGTCGAGCTGCCCACGACCGTAGTCCGCGAGATCACCTACACCGAGCCGGCGGTGAAGGGCGACACGTCGGGCAAGGTGCTGAAGCCGGCGAAGATCGCCAGCGGGTTCGAGGTCCAGGTGCCGCTGTTCGTGAACACCGGCGACAACATCGAGATCGATACGCGCACGGGCGAGTACAAGAGGCGGGTGTAACGCGTCCCTCACCCCGGCACTCGAAACCCCTTCCGCGCCTCCGCCGCGCGCATGCGCGACGGGCATCCCTTCACGTGATCGTTCACCAGGCCCATCGCCTGCATGAACGCGTACACGGTGGTCGGCCCGACGAAGGTGAAGCCGCGCCGCTTCAGGTCCTTCGACAGCGCGATCGATTCCGGGCTCGTCGCCATGCCGGCGAGAACGTCGCGCGTGATCACGCGCGGCCGCGAGGCGGGTCTCGGCTCGAAGGTCCAGACATAGGCCGCCAGCGAGCCCATCTCGCGCTGGACTTCGCGGGCGCGCTTCGCGTTGTTGATGGTCGATTCGATCTTGCCGCGATGGCGCACGATGCCTTCGTCACGCAGCAGCCGCGCGACGTCGCGCGCACCGAAGCGCGCGATGCGGTCGACCTCGAAGTTCGCGAAGCCCTGGCGAAACGCTTCGCGCTTGTAGAGGATCGTGCGCCAGCTCAATCCGGCCTGGAAACCCTCGAGGCACAGCTTCTCGAACAGGCGCCGGTCGTCCGCGACGGGAAGGCCCCATTCGCCGTCGTGGTACGCGACATAGATCGGGTCCTCGCCCGCCCACCAGCAGCGTCCGTCGGTCGTTGCGCTCGTCATGGCGTCCCCGCGTTGAGCAGGTTCGACGGCGAATAGCGGTCGGTCAGCACGCGCGCATCGGTGCGCCAGTCGACGCGGGTGTCGAACAAGGCGAGGAGCCATTCCGGATCGATGCCGGTCGACGCCAGCCGCGGCCGTAGACGCTCGGCGTTCTGGCGCAGGACGTCGCCGGCGGGAAGACCGTCGTTCTCGGTGATGATCACGCGATTGCGCCGCTTGAGGTTGTAGAAGGGCCCGAACACCGCTGCATAGGTCGTCGACTCGTGATCGTACAGCCGGCTGGTCGAGAACGTGTTGGCGGCGAGGACGCCCCGCGGCGCGAGGACGCCCTTCACTTCCTCCAGGAATTCGCGCGTCAGCATGTGCTCGGGGATGTACTCGTGGTCGTAGGCGTCGAGCATGACGAGGTCGTAGCGCCGGCCGGCGCGCAGCGCGCGCTTGACGAACACGCGTCCGTCCCCTTCCTGCACGCGCGTGTGCGGACCCGTCCGGAATTCGAAGTATTGCCGCGCGACCCGGACCACCGCCGGATCGAGCTCGACCGCGTCGATCTCGGCGTCGGGCAGTGCGCGCTGCAGCGCATCGACCAGCGTGCCGCCGCCCAGCCCGATCACCAGGATGCTGCGCGGCGCGGGCGCGAGGTACAGCGCGCCGAGCATCATCTGCAGGTACTCGAACACCAGGCGCGGACGATCGGCCAGGTCGACGCACGACTGGCGCGCGAGCGCGAGCCGCGTGAAGCGCATGCAGCGCACGCTGCCGTCCTGGTACACCACGATCTGCCGGTACAGCGAGCGCTCGGTGTGCAGGATGTCCTCGGCCTGCGACGCGCACGGCGCGGCGCAAGCGAGGAGCGCCGGCAAGAGCGCGCTACGCCACCGCATGCGAGCGCCCGGGCAGCAGCGCGCCGATCGCGCCGAGGGCGAGCGAGACCGCGCTCAGGCCCCACAGTATCTGGCCGACGTCGAACCACAGCACGAGATAGAACGACGTCAGCAGCGTTCCGAGCGCGCTTCCCAGCGTGGAGACGAAATACAGCAGCCCCGCGACCTGCCCGCTCACCCGATATTCCGTGACGAGCAAGCGCACGGCGTACGGCGATACCATGCCGCAGATGACGGTCGGCACGAAGAACAGCAGCGTCGCGGACACGAGCGATCCATAGCGCGGATCGTGAAACACGTCGAAGAGGCGGTCGAGCAGCATCTCGGCGGTCAGCGCGACCGGCGCCGTGGTCGCCGCGGCGAGCACCAGCAGCAGCGCGAGGCGGCGCAGCGTGGGCACGCGCAGCGACCAGCGCCCGCCGAGCAGATAACCCAGCGACAGCGCGAGCATGAACACCGTGATGATGCCGCCCCACACGTAGATGCCGCTGCCGAAGCTCGGCGCGAGGATGCGGCCGCTCAGCAGCTCGACGCCCATCACGAAGAAACCCGACCAGCCGGCGATGCAGAACACCATCAGGCGATTCACGGCCGGAGTTTAGTGCATCGCCCCTGGCCCGCCGGACCCCCGGGGCGGGGCACGCGGCGTCGCCTCCCTGGGCAGCCTCGTTGACGGCACGAATGCGAATTATTATCATTCGCGTATGCGTCCAATGCCCCCCGCGCCTCCCGCGGCGCCCCGAGCCGCGCAGACGACCGCCAGGCAGCCGGTGGCGCGGGTCAGCTCGCGCGACCTGCTCGGCGCGTCGGGCGAGCTCGTCATCGCGCACGCCGGGCGCGAGTACCGCCTTCGCATCACCCAGAACGGCAAGCTGATCCTCACGGCGTAGGCGCTCGCTCCCGCACCATGCGCGCCGCCACCGCACGAGCCGACCTGCCCGCGCGCATTGGCGCGACGCATGTCGCGTGGCGGCACGCGCGCGCGGTCGCCTCGTCGCGCTATCGACCCGGCGGCGCGCGCGGGATGGGCATCGCCGTGGCCGTCGCGTGTCACGTCCTGGTGCTCGCGGCGCTGTGGCATTTCAGCCACGCGCGCAGCGCGATCGTGCAGCCGCCGCGCGTGGTTGCGCAAATCATCACGCTGCCGCACGCAATCCCGCAGAAGCCGCCCGCGCCGCCGGTCCCGAAGCCGATGCCGAAGCCCGGCGTGAAGTCGCTGCCGCCACTCGTGCAGCAGCCGATGAAAATCGTCGAAGCGCCGTCGCGCGTGGCGACGCTCGTCGACGCGCCGCCGCTGCCGGCGCCGGTAGTGACCGCCGCACCCGTGCCGGCCCCGGTCGTCATCGCGCCGCCCGTGCCGGCGCCACCCGCCCCTGCGATCACGCCGCCGCGCTTCGACGCGGACTACCTGCGCAACCCGCCGCCCGAATATCCCGCGTTCTCGAAGCGTCGCGGCGAGGAAGGTCGCGTGCTGCTGCGCGTGCACGTCACGCGCGACGGTGCGCCACGGGAGGTCGAGCTGAAGACGTCGAGCGGGTCGGAGCGCCTCGATCATGCCGCGCTCGAGGCGGTGAAGCGCTGGAAGTTCGTGCCCGCACGCCTCGGCGACACGCCGGTCGACGCGTGGGTGCTGGTCCCGATCGCGTTCTCGCTCGATAGCTGACGGGCGCGGCTCAGGCCTCGCCCCAGGTGCGCAGCAGGTTGTGGTAGCAGCCGGTCAGCGCGATCAGCGAGGGATGGTCGCGAACCTCCTTCGCGAGCTGCACCAGCGCCATGTCCATGTCGAACAGCAGCGTGCGCCGGCCGTCGTCGCGAACCATGCTCTCGATCCAGAAGAACGACGATACGCGCGCACCGCGCGTCACCGGCGTGACGCGATGCACGCTGGTGGCGGGATAGATCACCAGGTCGCCGGCGGCCAGCTTCACCGCGTGCGCGCCGTACGTGTCCTCGATCACCAGCTCGCCGCCGTCGTAGTCCTCGGGCGGCGTGAGGAACAGTGTGGCCGAGATGTCGGTGCGGATGCGCCGGCCGGTGGGCGCGTGCACGCGCATCGCGCCGTCGACGTGATTGCCGAAGCGCATCTCGCCGCTGTAACGATTGAATAGCGGCGGATACACCTGTTTGGGCAGCACGGCCGAGAAGAACAGCGCGCTCCGCGCCAGCGCGGCGAGGACGACCTCACCAGCGGCGCGCGACTCCGGTGACTCCTCGGGCAGCTGCTCGTTGTACTTGGCCTGCGCCGACTGATGCCCGGAGGTCACGTTGCCGTCGACCCAGCGGGCGGCGTCGATGCGCGCGCGGATCGAGGTGACCTCGGCGGCGGTGAGAATGCCTGGAATCCGCAGCAGCATCGATCGATCCCGCGTCAGAAGAAATAGCGCAGCGTGACGGCACCGGACAGCGGTGCGCCCGGCAGCACGCGATTGGGCGCGTTCTGGTAGCCGCCGAGGAAGTAGTCCTTGTCCGCCAGGTTGTAGAGATTGAGCCGCACTTCGTAGCGATCGGTCACGTAGGCGAGCGTCGCGTCGACGATCGCGTACCCCGGAATCTGGGAGCCCGGGATGTTCGTGTCGGTGAGCCATGTGCCGCTCTGGCCGAACACGCCGCCGCCGATCTCCCAGCCGTGCCCGAGCCGGTAGACCGTCCACACGTTGCCGGTGACGCGCGCGACGCCGAGCGGCGTGTTGCCCTGCACGTTCGGCGAGCCGGTGACGATCTCGCCGTCCATGACCGCGAGGCCGGCGTAGATGTCCCAGTCGGGAGTGAGCTGTCCGGTGAGGTCGAACTCGATGCCGTCGACGCGCCGCTTGCCGGCCAGCACCGTGAATCCCGTGTCGAGATCCTGCGTGCGGCCGTTGGTCTTTTCGGTGCGGAAGATCGCGGAGCGGAGCTGCACGCCGCGCCCGAGCTCCCATTGCGCGCCGATCTCGTAGTTGTTGTTCTTCTCCGGCGCGAGATCCTGGTTGGTGGCGGTCAGGTTGGTGTTGGCCGTGCCGCCGTAAACGCCCAGCTCGCCCGAAGGGTTGTACGAATTGCCCCACGACACGTAGTACGACTGCGCGTGCGTCGGCTGCCAGATGAGGCCCGCACGCCCGCTCAGCATGCGGTCGGTGCGGTCGAACGGACCCGTGGGCGCGGAGGTCGGCGTCGCGGTGAGCGCTTCGGTGCGCGCGTCGGACTTGAACCGCTCCCAGCGAACGCCGACCAAGGCTTTCCATTGCGGGGACAGTGCGAGCTGGTCCTGCACATAGAGCGCCGCCGTGTCGCCTTCGGCGAGCGACGCGAGGTTAGGCGTCCTGGTGTAGGCCAGCGACGTGTACGGATCGGGCGAAAGATACGACGTGGTCGACGTCGGCGCCTGCACGCCGGGCAGCAGCGAATTCGCGTCGAGCTGGTAGTTGCGCCGGTCGAGCTTCTCCTGCGCGAGCTCCAGCCCCGCGAGCACCGTGTGGTCCACGCCGCCAGTGTGCGGCTTCCACACCAGCTCCGTCTGGCTGATGAGCGCGGTGTCGTCGTTGTCGCGGCTGCGGTTGGTGTCGTGGTTGCGGGTGACGAGCAGCAGCGACAGCGGCGTATCGACCGTCACCGGATTGCCGTTGGCGTCGATCGGCGACAGCGAGGGAATCGTCGACTCGGACTGCCGCTTGTAGCTCGCCCAGCGCAACGTCGAGCGCAGCGACAGTGACTCGCCGAACTCGTGGTCGAGCCGCGCCGTGCCGATGTTGGTCTCGTAGTGCGCGAAGTCGTAGTTGGCGTAGCCGTAGTAGTTGCGCGGCGAAACCGGAGGGAAGCCGAAGAAGCCGAGCGAGTTGCTGAAGAGCGTCGGCTGGCCGTAGTCGGTGACGCCGCGCTCCTTGAGGTAGTACCACGACAGCGTGAGGTCGGTGGACGGACCAAGCTCGAACAACGCGCTCGGCGCGAAGCCGTATTTCTCGACATCCTGCGGATAGCGGTAGCTGCCCGAGTTCTCCGCGAGCGCGACCAGGCGCACGGCCCCGCCTTCGCCGGTCGGCATGTTGACGTCGGCGGTGGCCCGCTTCTGCTGGAACGACCCGACGGTGAGGTCGACCTCCCTCAGCGGTGCGCGGTTGGCGAGCTTGCTGGTCTGGTTGATCACGCCGCCGGTCGAGCCGCGTCCGAACATCAGCGCGGAAGGGCCCTTCAGGACCTCGACCGAGTCGGTCGCGAACAGGTCGCGGTTGTATTCGCCGAGATCGCGAACGCCGTCGATGAAGATGTCCTCGTTGATCGGAAAGCCGCGCAGGTAGAAAAGCTGGTTCGCCTGCGTGCCGCCCTCGGGCGCCGCGTAGGAGATGCCGGGGACGTTGCGCAGCGCCTGCGTCAGCGTGGTCGCGCCCTGCGAGCGGATCAGCGACTGCGGGACGATGTCGATGGTCTGCGGAATGTCGCGCAGCGGCGTGTCGGTGCGCGTCGCGGCGGCCGTCGAGTCCGTGGAAAAGCCCTTGTCCTTCTTTTCCTCGACCTTCACTTCGGGGAGCTTGACCTCGGGCGTCGCCGTGGTCGTCTGCGCCCACGCGCCGCCTTCGGCGCCGAAGAGCGACAGCGACGCGAGACCCAGCGCCGCCGGCCGAAGCCGCCGACGAGTCGACGCGTCAGGTTGAATGCGCGAGCGCCCGTCGCGCGAGCGCGCAGGCACGCCAGTCCGGTGCTTCATGGCCGTATCCCCCATGGCAAGCGGTCATGACATCGCTGGCTGGGGCGAGACGCCCTGGCTGACTCGTCGGATGGATCGGGTGCGCGCCTTGCTGCGGCTTTAGGCGTGCCAAATACGAATGATTCTCATTTTATAACAGTGGCGGGGCGTTGCCAAGGCCCCTCACCCCCAGGACTTTCCCGCAAGCGGGGAGAGCGAGATCTAGTGAGCGGGCGGCGTCCGCACCGCGGCCGATGACACCGTGTCCTCGGGTCGCCAGCCGCCGCCGAGCGCTTTCATGAGGTCGACCGTCGCGAGCATCAGTGCCTGGCGGTTCTGCACCGCGCCGGTCTGCGCATCGTAGAGCGTGCGTTGCGCGACGAGCACTTCGAGGTACGCCGAGTAGCCGGATTCGTAGCGCCGCTGCGCGAGACGCAGCGCGGCATCTGCCGACTCGACCCGCAGGCGCACGTCCTCTTGCGCGTCGCGGTTCTGGCGCACGTTGGTGAGCGCGTCCTGCACGTCGCGGAACGCGCCCTGCACGGTCTTCTGATAGGCACCGACCGCTTCGCGCGTGCGCGCTTCCTCGAACTCGGTCGCCGCTTCGCGCCGGCCCGCGTCGAACAGCGGCAGCGCGAGCCCGAAGCCGATCGACCAGACGCGGCCCGGCGACGACAGCAGCGTGGACAGCGCGGTGCTCTGGTTGCCGTAGTCGCCGGTGAGGCTGATGGTCGGGAACATGGCGGCGCGCGCGACGCCGATGCGCGCGTTCTGCGCCGCGAGCGCGGCTTCGGCCTGCCGGACGTCGGGACGCCGCTCGAGCAGCGTCGACGGCACGTCGGGCGGCGGCAGCGCGGGCACGGGCAGCTCGCGCAAATCGCCGGGCGCGATCTGGAGATCGAGCCGCGCGGTGAGGACCTGCAGCTGATGGAGCGCCACCGAGCGCTGGCGCACCAGCTCCGCGAGCTGCACGCGCGCGACCTGGCGCTGGTTCTCGGCCTGGCGCAGGTCGAGATCGGATGCCACGCCGCCTTCGGCACGGCGGCGGGTGAGGTTCACCGAGGCATCGAAGCTCTTCAGCGACTCGCGGGTGACCGCGATCAGCGCGTCGAGCGCGCGCAACGTGAAGTACGCCTGCGCGGTCGTGGCGATCAGGCTCAGCTCGGTCACGTCGTGGGCGTAGCGCGACGACAGCAGCGATTGCTGCGCCGACTCGATGCCGCGGCGAAGGCGTCCCCAGAAGTCGATCTCGTAGTTGGTCGAGAGCGTGAAGCCCGCGCCGGTGACCACGCGCGGCGTCGGCACGCTGTTGCTGAAAGCCTGGCGCCCGCCATTGGCGGAGAGGTCGAGCCCGGGGATGATGCTTGCGTTCGCCTGGCGCAGCGTCGCCTGCGCCTCCTCGACGCGCGCGACGGCCTGCGCGATGTCGGCGTTGTTCGCGAGCGCGTCGTCGACCAGCTGGTCCAGCAGCGGATCGCCGTAGAGCTGCCACCATGCCGCGGGAACACCTGCCTGCGCCTGCGCCAGCGCGGCGTCGGCTTCGGGATACTGCACGGGCAGCGCGACGTCGGGACGCCGGTAGTCCGGGCCGACCATGCAGCCGGCCAGCAGGAGCGTGGCCGCCGCGAACAGCGACTTCACGGCGCCGGCTCCTCGGCTTCGTCCACGGGCGGCAGCGCGGCGACGCCCGCCGCGCGCCTGCGACGGCGCGTGAGCAGCACGTAGAACATCGGCACGAACAAGGTCGCGATGAACGTCGCCGCGATCATGCCGCCGAACACGCCGGTGCCCATCGACTGGCGCGATGCGGCGCCCGCGCCGCCCGCGATCACCAGCGGCACCACGCCGAGCACGAACGCCAGCGAGGTCATCACGATCGGCCGGAAGCGCAGGCGCGACGCCTCCACCGCGGCATCCGCGGGCTCGAGGCCGTCGGCCGATTTCTGCGCCGCGAACTCGACGATCAGGATCGCGTTCTTGGCGGCGAGGCCGATCAGCACGAGCAGGCCGATCTGGAAATAGATGTCGTTGGTGAAGCCTCTCAGCCACACGAACAGCAGCGCCCCGAACAGGCCGAACGGCACCGCGAGCAGCACCGCGATCGGCAGCGTCCAGCGCTCATAGTTCGCCGACAGGATGAGGAACACCATCACGATCGCGAACACGAAGGCGAGGATCGCGGTGCGTCCGATGCGCTTCTCCTGGAACGCCTGGCCGGTCCATTCGATGGTGTAGCCGGACGGCAGCGTCGCGGCGGCGGTGGCTTCCACCACGGCGATGGCCTGGCCCGAGCTCACGCCCGGCGCGCCGGCGCCGATGATCTTCGCCGCGATGAAGCCGTTGTAGCGATCGATCTGCTCGGGACCGACGACGCGCTGCACGCTGATCATCGCCTTGACCGGGATCATCTCGTTGGTCGTCGACGAGCGCACGTACACGTTGCCGAGGTCCTCCGGCTGGTCGCGGTACTGCGCATCGGCCTGGATCTGCACGCGATACGTCTTGCCGAAGCGATTGAAGTCGTTGACGTACAGCGGCCCCATCGTGCTCTGCAGCGCGTCGAAGATCGTATTGATCGGCACGCCGAGCGACAGCGCCTTCTCCTGGTCGACGTCGACGTAGAGCTGCGGCACGGTGGGCCGGAAGAACGACGAGATGCCGGCGAGCTCCGGGCGCTTGCGCAGCGCTTCGCTGAAGCGTCCGAGCTGCTCGGCGAGCAGGCGCGGATCGCTGTCCGCGCGGTCCTGCAGGTACACCTCGAAGCCGGCCGCGGTGCCGAGGCCGCGGATCGGCGGCGGGTTGAACGCGAGGACCATGCCTTCGGGCAGCGCCGCGCCCTTGGCCATGATGAAGCGCGCGATGTCGTCGGCGGAAGTGCCCTTGCGCTCGTCCCATGGACGCAGCGGCACGAACACCGTGGCCGCATTGGTCTTGTTGCCGCCGCCGATCAGGTCGAAGCCCGTCACCACGAAGATGTGCTCGATGGCGTGGTTGCCCGCCAGCGCCTGCTCCACCGCATGGCCGACGCGCTCGGTGCGCTGCAGCGTCGCCGCGTCGGGCAGGATGATGCCGCCGAGCACGTAGCCCTGGTCCTCCGACGGCACGAAGCCGCTCGGCACGGTGCGGAACAGCACCACGTCCAGCGCGATGAACGCGACGAAGAGGACCAGCGCCACGACCGATCGCGCGATGGTCAGGCGCACGCCCTTGACGTACGTGCGCGTGATCCACGCGAACCCCCGGTTGAAGGGACGGAACAGCCGCGATTCCTCGTGCTGCGGCTTGAGCAGCAGCGCGCACATCGCCGGCGTGAGGGTGAGCGCGACGATGCCCGAGATGGTCACCGCGGTGGCGACGGTCACCGCGAACTGCTGGTACAGGCGCCCGGCCAGGCCGCCCAGGAACGCGACCGGCACGAACACGGAGATCAGCACGAGCTCGATTGCCACGATCGCGCCGGTCACCTCGTACATCGACTCGATCGCCGCTTCCTTGGGCGAGAGCCGCTTCTCCGCCATCAGCCGCTCGACGTTCTCCAGCACCACGATGGCGTCGTCCACCACGATGCCGGTGGCGAGCACGATCGCGAACAGCGTGAGCGTGTTGATCGAGTAGCCGAACGCCAGCAGGCCGGCGAACGACCCGATCAGCGAGACCGGCACGGCGATGATCGGGATCAGCGTCGCGCGCCAGCTCTGCAGGAACACGAACACCACCACCAGCACCAGCGTCGCGGCGATCAGCAGCGTGATGATCACCTCGTGGATCGAGGCCTGCACGAAGCGCGTGGTGTCGAACGGGATGATCGCCGACACGCCCTGCGGGAAGCCCTTCGACAGGTCGGCGGCCTTGGCGCGCACGCGCTCGGCCACCTGCAGCGCGTTGGCGCCGGACTGGAGGTAGACGGCGATGCCGATCGTGGGATTGCCGTCGAGCGCGGTGAACGCGTCGTAGGCGAGCGCGCCGAGCTCCACGCGCGCGATGTCGCGGATGCGCAGCACGCCGTTGGGCCCGTCGGCGCGGATGATGATGTTGCCGAACTGCTCGGGCGTGTCGAGCCGGCCGCGCGCGGTCACGGTGTAGGTGAGCGACTGGCCGTTCGGCGCCGGCTCCTGGCCGATCTTGCCTGCGGCGTACTGGTTGTTCTGCGCGCTGATGGCGTTCGCGACGTCGGTTGGCGTCACGCCGAGCTGCGCCATGCGATCGGGCTTGAGCCAGATGCGCATGGAATAGTCGCGCGCGCCGAAGATCGTCGAATCGGCCACGCCGGGGACGCGCTTCAGGTCGTCGAGGATGTTGACCGTCGCGTAGTTCGACAGGTAGAGCGTGTCGTAGCGCGGGTCGCTCGACGTGAGCGCGACGACGAGCAGGATGTCGGTCGAGCGCTTCTGCGCCACCACGCCGCTGCGACGCACCACGTCGGGCAGGCGCGGCAGCGCGATCTGGATGCGATTGTTGGTGTCGATCACCGCCTTGTCGACGTTCGAGCCCACCTCGAACGTCGCGGTGATCGTCAGCGCGCCGTTCGACGCCGAGCTGGAGCTGAAATAGATCAGGTTCTCGATGCCGGAGAGCTGCTCCTCGATCGGTGCGGCGACGGTGCGCGCGAGCGTCTCGGCGCTCGCGCCCGGATAGCTCGCCGTGATCGTCACCGTCGGCGGCGCGATGTCGGGATACTGCGCGATCGGCAGCACCTGCGAGGCGATGAGCCCCGCGATGGTGATGATGATCGCGATGACGCCAGCGAAGATCGGCCGGTTGATGAAGAAGCGCGACAGCACGACGCGCTACTTCGCCGGTGCACCGGCCGGCTGCGGCGCGACCGCTTGCGCGGGCGGCGCCTCGGTGACCGGAACGCCGGGCCGGACCTTGAGGAGATTGTCGACGATCACGCGGTCCCCCGCATCGAGACCCGACAGTATCGACCACTCGTTGCCGTACCAGTCGCCCGGCGTCACGGTGCGGGCCTGGGCCTTGCCGTCGGGGCCGATCACGAACACGAGGCTGCTCTTCTCGGTTTGCATGACGGCCGCCTGCGGCACGAGGAAGACGTGGTCGCGCTCGCCGGCGGTGATGCGCACGCGCACGAATTGTCCGGGAAGGAGCTGCTCGCGCGGATTGTCGACCTCGGCGCGCAGCTCCTGCGTTCCGACCTTGGTGTCGTATTGCGAGGCGGCGAAGTTGAGCCGGCCCTTGTCGGGATAGATCGAGCCGTCGGGCAGGACGAGCTCCACCTGCGCAGGCTGCGTGCGCGTGATGCGCCCGCCCGGGACCTTGGCGAGGTCGGATTCGGCGAGGCTGAAGCGCACCCACACGGGCGTCACCTGGTTGATCGTCGTGAGCAGGCTGCCCGTGGCGTCGGTGGTGATCAGCGTGCCGATCGAATGCAGCGCGCGGCCCGATATGCCGCGCACCGGCGCCGTCACCTTGGTGTACGAGAGATTGAGCTCCGCCTGGCGCAGGTTCGCGCTCGCCTGCTGCACCGTGGCCTGCGCCGTCTGCATCGCCGACAGCGCGTCGTCGTATTCCTTCTGGCTCACGGCGCGATCGGCCGCGAGCGGCTTCAGGCGCGCTTCGTCACGCCTGGACTGCGCGAGCTTCGCCTGCTCCTGCGCGAGCTGCGCGCGTGCCTGCGCGACGGCGATCTCGTACTGCGCGGGATCGATCTCGAAGAGGACCTGGCCCGCTCGAACCGGGTCGCCTTCGTGGTAGTCCTGCTTCTGCAGGATGCCGCCCACGCGCGCGCGCACCTCGACTTCCTTCGATCCCTCGACTTGCCCGACCACTTCGAATCGCACCGGCACCGAGCGCGGCGCGACGTGCACCGTATGCACCGGCACGGCGGGCGGCGGTGCAGCCGCCGCCTTGGCGCCTTCGCTGCCGTCATTGCGATGGCAAGCAGCGAGCGCCAGCGAGCCGGCGAGCGCCAGCATCGCGAGGCTCGCACGAAATGCGCGAGCGGCCGTCGGAGTGGCGGCTTGGGACATGGAGCGAGTGGATGAATCGATCGGCGCGCCGCGCCACGGTTTGGCCGGACCATCCACACGGCAGTCCGCTCCCCGCACGGCCGCGAAAGTATAGAGCACCCGCCATCGCCCCCTGTCCCGCGCGGAGTACGATGGCGCGCATGCACACCGTGCCGACGCCCGAGGAGCTGCAGCGGATCCGCGACCGCGTCGCGGACGGAGAACGGCTGGTCTCGGAGCAGCGCGGCCGCATCGCAGAGCTGGCGCGCGACGGGCACAGCACCACGTCCGCGGCGCGGCTGCTCGACACGTTCGAGCGCACGCTCGAGATCATGCGCGAATTGCTCGCAACGGAAGAGCGTCTGGCGAGCGGCAGGTAGCGGCTCGTCCGCCCTGCGCCGCATCCGTCGCGCGATGCGGCGGTTCCGTCCCAAAGTCCTCGTGCAGGTCGTATCGCGAGCCCACACTGCGCTCGGGTTCCAGGCAGCGCGGAACCCGGCATCGCGCCAATCCCGGCCGTGTCGACCAGCGAGGAGTACCACCATGAATGCACGCCTCTCAGTCGTGATCAAGGCCACGCTCGTCGCGGCCGCCGTGTCGTGCGGGTCCGCGGCCTACGCGGGACCGTCGTCGTCCAGCCCCGAGATGGTGAAGGCGCTCGGGAAGGCGCGCGAAGGATCCACCGAGCTGCGCCGTTTCATCGAGCGCACCAAGCCGATCTACAACCTGGACTACAACGACGTGATGGACGTCCACGAAGCGCAGAAACTGGCGGCCGAGAAGAGCCGGCCGGTCGTCGCCGACGCCGAGACCAGGTGAAACGCGCCGCGCGCGCCCGCGCGCGGGCATCGCAAGGGCCGCAGTGACGCGGCCCTTTTTTCATCCGCGGCGCCGCAAACGGGCCCCGTCGCGGACGACTCCATCGCGTCCACGAGCCGATTCGTTCCGCATTCGAGCCGATTCGTCGCATTCGTGCCCGCCCATCGGCGCGACGCCTAGATTGACGGCATGCGACTTGCGACTTTCCAGGGGAACTGCGTAAGCTTCGGCACCACCGCTGAGCCGGCGATCGACCGGCCGCGGTGTTCCGTGTGCAGGCCGGGCGCAGGGGAGGCGATGGCAGACACGTTCGCGTTGCGCATGCGCCGTCGCGCCGGAGCGGCGCCATGAGGCGACCCAAGGCCGTCATCGCCGAGGACGAGCCGATCCTCCTGGCCGAGCTCGCGGACCTGCTTGCGCGCCTGTGGCCCGAGCTCGACATCGCCGCGCAGGTGCAGGACGGCATCGAGGCCATGCAGGCGCTGACCGCGCATGCGCCCGACGTCATGTTCCTCGACATCCAGATGCCCGGCTCCTCGGGTCTCGAGGTCGCACGGCTCGCGAGCGGCAAGTGTCACGTCGCGTTCATCACCGCGTACGACAAGTACGCCGTCGCGGCCTTCGAGCAGGGCGCGGTGGACTACGTGATGAAGCCCATCTCGCCGGCGCGTCTCGCCACGACGGTGGCGCGGCTCAAGGAGAAGATGGCCAGCGCGCCCGCGGCGCTCGACGGTCTGCTGCAGGCGCTCACGGATCGCGCGGGCACCCGCAAGGAGCACCTGCGCTGGATCACGGCCTCGCAAGGCGACGAGCTGCGCCTCATCACCGTCGACGAGATCGTCTATTTCCGCTCGGACAGCAAGTACACGCTGGTGGTCACGGCGCAGCAGGAGTCGCTGATCCGCCGTCCGATCAAGGAGCTCATGGACGAGCTCGACCCCGAGGTGTTCTGGCAGATCCACCGCGGGACGCTGGTCAACGTCAACGCCATCGCCGGCGTGTCGCGCGACATCGGCGGGCACCTGCGCGTGAAGCTGAAGCAACGCAAGGAGACGCTGCCGGTGAGCGAATCCTACGTGCACCTGTTCCGGCAAATGTAGCCGCAGCGGCCATGACACGCGCCCGGAGCAGACGATCGCCCGCTGCGCATCGTCGCTCGCCGCGACGCGCGCTCGCCATTGCGCTCGGCACGCTGTTCGCGCACGCGGCGACGACGGCGTCTGCGCAACCGGCCGGCGATGTCGCGAACCTCGGCACGGTCCAGGTCACGGGCTCGAACATCAAGCGCGTCGAGGGCGAGACCGGCTTGCCGTTGCAGGTGATCACCCGCGAGGAGCTGTTGCGCGGGGGCGTGCAAACCGCGCAGGAGCTCCTGCAGCGCATCAGCGCCAACCAGTCGTTCGGCAGCTTCAACGAGGCGATGGGCGAAGGCAGCACGCTGGTCGGGTTCACCTCCGCGTCGCTGCGCGGTCTCGGCTCCCAGCGCACGCTCGTGCTGCTCGACGGGCGTCGCCTTGCACCTTATGCGCTGTCGGGCGGCCAGTCCGTGGACCTGTCGGCCATTCCCGCTTCGGCGATCGACAGGGTCGAGATCCTGAAGGACGGCGCGTCGGCGGTGTACGGCACCGACGCGATCGGCGGCGTCATCAACTTCATCCTGCGCAAGGATTTCACCGGGGTCGAGCTCAACGCCAACTACTACGCCACCGAGCAGGGCGGCGGGAACAACGGCCGCGTCAATGCGACGGTCGGCAAGGGCACGCTCGCTGAGGACGGGTACAACGCCTTCGTCTCCGTCGATTACTTCAAGCAGGATTCGCTCAGGGCGGCGCAGCGCGACAGCACCAAGACCGCGTACCTGCCCGAAATAGGATTCAACGGGACCAGTCCCAGTTCCTTCCCGGCCAATATCAGCCAGGGACCGCATTCCAGGCCGTTCAATCCGACCATTCCGCTCACGGGCCCGACGGCGGCTTCGTGCCTGCCGCCGATTTCCTTTCCGACCTTCAGCCGGCCGCAGGCGTGCGGCTTCGACTACGGCAGCGTGATCGACACCATTCCGGAAGCGGAGAAGACGAATGTCATCGCGCGCTTCACCGGCCGGATCGACACGGACACGCAGTTCTTCGCCGAAGGCGCGTACTACCGCGGCACGTTCACGCAGCGCGTCTCGCCTACGCCCGTGATGTCGGCTTTCGGCCCGGTCCAGCTGCCGCCGACCTCCCCGTTCTATCCGGCCGATTTCGTGGCGACCGTCCTCGGGGGCGATCCGACGCGGCCGGTCAACCTCCTGTATCGGACGGTCGAGCTCGGCCCGCGCGTCGACCGCGCGAGCGTGGACCAGTGGAACGCCGTGGCCGGGCTGGACGGTGTGTTCAAGGGCTGGGACTACACGGTCGCGGCGATCTACACGTCCAATCGCCAGGTCGACAACTACGTGAGCGGCTTCGTATCGGATCATCTGTTCACGCCGCTCATCGCGTCGGGGGTGGTCGATCCGTTCGCAGCCAACACACCGGCTGCGCTCCAGATGATGCGTGCAGCGCAGATCACGGGCGCGGCGAACGACAACCGGGCGAGCAACTACGGCGTGAGCCTCAAGGCGTCGAGCGATGTGTACAAGCTGCCGGCCGGACCCGTCGCGGTGGCATTCGGCGCCGATGCGCGCCGCGAGCGTCTCGAGCAGAGTAACGCCGATTTCTTCGCCACCGGGGACGTGCTCGGCGGCGCGGGGATCGTTGCGTCCCTTCCGGTCGGCGTGCGCACCGTCTGGTCGCTGTTCGGCGAGGTAAACGTGCCGGTCGTCCGCAACTTCGAGATGAACGTCGCCGCGCGCTACGATCACTACAGCGATTTCGGCGGCACGGCCAACCCGAAGCTCACGCTGCGCTGGCAGCCGTCCCAGATGCTGCTGCTGCGCGGTTCGTGGGGCACCGGCTTTCGCGCGCCGACGCTGTCGGACCTGTTCCAGCCGCAGCTCGTGCAATACAACGACTCGACCGGCTTCAACGATCCCATCCGCTGCCCGGTTACCGGCGATTCGTTCGATTGCGACGGCACCCCGGTCAAGACCGGCGGGAATCCTGCCTTGCAACCGGAGCGATCGCACCAGCTCAACGTCGGCATCGTGGTCGAGCCCATGCCGGGCCTGTCCGCCAGCGTCGACTACTACTCGGTCAGCATCGGGAACGTGATCGCCACCGTCGGGCTGGATGCGATCTTTCACGACTATGCGCAGTGGGGCCCGAGCTACGTCGTGCGCAAGCCGCCGGACGCGCAGTATCCCGACCTGCCCGGCCCCATCGACTACGTCGTGCAGACGCAAACCAACGTCGGCCGGATCACCACGTCCGGACTCGACCTCAACCTGCGCTGGCAGGGCCGCACCACGCCGCTCGGAAAGCTCAGCCTGAATCTCGACGGGACTTATGTCCTCGACTACCAGCACAAGGATTTTGCGTCGCTCGCCGACGCGAGCGGCGTCGGCACGCGTGCGGATTTCGCCAACGGCGTGATCGCGCGATACCGGCAGTACGCGCAGCTCGACTGGACGCGAGGCGCATGGGGCGCGACGCTCGCCAACACGTTTCAGAGCGGTTATCGCGAATGCGACCTGCTGACGCTCGATGAAAACGACCGGTGCACGAGCACCCGCGAGGTGGCCTCGTACACGGTCTGGGACCTGCAGGGCCGCTACACCGGATTCAGGAACGCGACGTTGACGCTCGGCGTGCAGAACCTGTTCGATCGCGCACCGCCGCTGTCCAACGCGAGCGCGACGAGCGGCACGTTCCAGGCCGGCATCGACCCCAGCTACGCCGATCCGCGCGGGCGCATGTACTACGCGGCCATTCGCTACACGTTCAAGTAGGCACGCGAATGGAACGCGCACCCGCGCCGCGACGCTGGTTCACCGGACTGACGTGGAACGGCATCGGCCTCATCGTGCTGGCGTGCGTTCTCAATGGCGTGCGCCGCACGATCAACGACAACGGACCGGACGCGATCGGCACCGTTTCCGGTTGGCTCGCCTGGCTGACGCTGCAGGCACACGCAACGGCTTACGGGCTGGTCATCGCGCTGCCCGTCGCGATCGCCGTGGTCGTTGCGTACAACCGTGCGCCATCCTCGCCGTTGCGGCGCTACACCATCCTCAGTGTCGTCCTGGTCGCGTCGGCGGCGGCGAGCATTGCGCTGGCGCTGTTCGTCGAGTTCGCGCTCACGTGCCGGCCGCCGGACGAATGCGTCCAGCTCGGCTGGTCCGCGGAGCTCGTTGCCGCCTGGTTCCACTACGGCGCGCTGTGCGCGCTGTTTGCGCTGGTGTTCGTTTACGTGCGCATCGCCGAGGAAAGCACCGCCCGCTCGCGACAGGCCGAGATGGACCGCGCGCGGTTCGTGCAGCGCATGGACGAGGCGCGCCTGCGCATGCTGCAGGCGCAGATCGAGCCGCATTTCCTGTTCAACACGCTCGCCAACGTGCGCCGGCTCTACCAGACGACGGCCGTCGACGGCGAAGCCATGCTCGACCACCTGATGCGCTATCTCGAGGTGGCGCTGCCGCAGATGCGCGTCGCCGAATCGACGCTGGAGCGCGAGGCCGCCCTCACCCGCTCGTATCTCGAGATCCAGCGGCTGCGCATGGGCCACCGGCTCGAATTCCGCATCGACGTGCCCGATGCGTTGGGCACGGCGCCGCTGCCCCCCATGATGCTGGTGACGCTGGCGGAGAACGCGATCAAGCACGGACTCGCTCCGCTGCCCGAAGGGGGAGCGGTCGAGATACGCGCGAGCGTCGAAGGCCGCGAGCTGCGGGTTCGCGTGGCGGATTCCGGCCAGGGCTTCACGCAGTCGTCAGGTGGCGGGACGGGTCTCGCGAACATTCGCGCGCGCCTCGCTGCCGTCTACGGCGCGGCAGCGCGGCTGTCGCTGGCACTCAATACGCCGCGCGGTGTCATCGCGACGCTCGCGGTGCCGTTCCCGCGCGACCACGCATGACCCCGCAGAGCGACTCGCCGGCATCGATGGGTCCTGCGCCGCACATCGCGGGGGATCGTTCGGCGAACGCCAAGCGCACGTTCGCACGCTCGGTGCTCGCGGCGTGGGCGGCCATCACGCCCCGCCAAATGGTTGCGACATTCCTGCTCGGCGTCGCGCTTTTCGTCTATCACGTCGGCATCGGACTCGCCGATAGCTCATTGTCGCTGGGAGACCTGTTCCTGTTCGTCGCGGACCAGATCAAGGTCTGGCCGCTGCTCCTGGCATTCGCCGTGGTCGAGCACCTCAGCGTTCCCGGCGGGGATCGTCGCACCGCCTATGCGCTGGCGGCCCTCGCGGGGACCTGCATCGCAGCGCCGCTGGCGGTCGTGTGGATGAGCGGCATGACGAACGCGTTCCTGCGGCCCGCACACCCGCGGATCCGGTTCATGATCGCGATCGGCCTCGAGACCGCCATGCTGGGCGCGGCCATCCTCTGGATCATCAACGACCGTCGTCTCGCGCAGCGCGCGCAGATGCGGATGCACCGCGCCGAAATGGACCGCATCGCCGCTCAGAAGCGCAGCATCGAATCGGGCCTACAGGCGATGCAGGCGCGCGTCGAGCCGCAATTCCTGTTCAACACGCTGGCCCAGGTGCGTGGGCTGTACCGCGCCGATCCGGCGCGGGGCACGCAAATGCTCGACAACCTCATCACGTACCTGCGCGCCGCCATGCCGAAGATGCGCGATACGTCGTCGACGGTCGGCCAGGAGCTCGAGCTGGCGCGTGCGTATCTCGACATCGTCAAGGTCAGGCTGGGTGATCGGTTCACGTGGGCCATCGAATGCGCGGCGCAGGCTCGCGACGCGCGCTTTCCGCCGATGCTGCTGTTGCCGCTGATCGATCACGCGATCGCGCGCGGCTTCGAGCGGTCCAGCGCCGCCGGGTCGATCGCGATACGCGTCGCATCGGGCACGGATGTCGCGGCGACCATTGCGCACAGCGGCATGGGATTCGGAGTGCAAACGGCAGGCGAGGACATCGAGCGCCTGCGCGAGCGCCTGGCTGCGCTCTTCGCCGGGCGAGCGTCGCTGGAGCTCGAGGAGATCGGACATCACGCGACGCGCGCCGTGGTGCGAATTCCGGCGGAAGCCCCCGATTCGCTGCCGGCGGGGGCCGCGTGACGGGCGTCGTCGCTCGCGCGCACACCCGGCAACGCAAAGGGGTTGCCAGGGCTGCGGCGTTGCTCGACGGCGTGTCGTGGAACGGCGTGGGCCTCGTCCTGCTCCTGTGCTTCGTCAACGGCGTGCGCCGACACGTGCCGTCGATCAGCGAACAGGACGTCGTCGTCTGGCCATGGCTGCTCGACATCGTGCAAACCACCGGGTGGACGACGATCGTGGCCATTCCGATCGCGCTCGCCGTCGTCGCTGCCTACAATCTCGCGCCGCCTCGCGCAACGGCGCGCTATGCCGCGGTCGTGCTCGGGGCGGCCACGGCGTCGCTGCTCGCGCTCCCGGTCTCGATGACGGCCGAAGCCTTCCTGGGCTGCGGCGGCGACGTCCATGCCTGCTTCGGCGACGATCCGCTACGCATCTATATCGGAAACTTCACCCGCTATTTCGCCATGTCCGCGCTGTTCGCGCTGGTGTTCGTGCACCTGCGCGATGCCGACGAGAGCGCTACGCGTGCCCGCGAGGCCGAGGAGGCCCGCGCGCGCTTCGTCGAGCGCATGGAGGAAGCGCGTCTTGCGGTGCTGCAGGCGCAGATCGAGCCGCACTTCCTGTTCAATACGCTCGCCAACGTTCGCCGCCTGTATCAGACCGCGCCGTCCGACGCGGCGACGATGCTCGAAAACCTGATGCGCTACTTCGCCGCCGCGCTCCCGCAGATGCGCGCGAGCGAATCCACACTCGGACGGGAAGCCGAGCTCACCGCCGCCTATCTGCGCATCCAGCAGATTCGCATGGGCCGCCGGCTTGCCTTCGATATCGCAATCCCCCCGGCGCTGCGCGACGTCGCGCTGCCGCCGATGGTGCTGCTCACGCTGGCGGAGAACGCCGTCAAGCATGGGCTCGCACCGCTTCGGGAGGGCGGGCGCGTGGAGATCACCGCGGCCGTCGACGAGCGCGAGTTACGCGTACGTGTGATCGATTCGGGTGGAGGATTCACGCAGTCGTCGGGCGGCGGTACGGGCCTCGCCAACATTCGCGCCCGTCTGTCGGGCCTCTATGGCAGTGCCGGTCGCCTCACGCTGTCGTCCAACACGCCGCACGGGGTGACGGCGACGATCGCAGTACCGTTGTCGGCCGAGGCCGCGTCGTGACGCCGACCGCTGCATGTGCGCGAGGCATTGCATGGACCGCGCTTCGGCCCGCCACGATCGTCGACGCCTGGCGCGGCATCACGCGCCGTCAAGTCGTGACGACTTTCCTGCTCGGCGCGCTGTTGAACGTTCACAACGCGATCATCGGCATCGCGCTGCCGTACGGCCTTCGGAGCTGGCCGATCACGTTCGTGGCCGCCGAGCTCTGCGCCTTCGTGATGCTGCTCGCCCTCGTCGTGGCCGATCGCGTGACCGGCATGGACGCCGGCCGCCGGGGGGCGTATGTCGCAGCGGTCCTGATCGCGGCCGTCATCGGAGCCGTCCTGTCGATCGTGTGGGTCAGCAACATGCTGGCGCTCTTCATGCCCCGGCCCGACGCGCTCAACGTCGGATTGGTGCTCTATTTCGCGTTGGGCATCGCCATGCCGGCGATCGCGGTCGTGTGGGTCGTGCTCCATCGCCGGCGCGCGCGATGGGCGCGCGAGCGCATGCACGCCGCCGCGCTCGGGCGCATCGAGGCGCAGCGCAAGAGCATCGAGTCCTCGCTGCAGGCCATGCAGGCGCGCGTCGAGCCGCAGTTCCTGCTCAATACGCTCTCGCAGGTGAAGGCGCTGTACGAGCGCGACGCGGCCCTCGGCGAGCGCGTGCTCGACTCCCTGATCGCGTATCTGCGCGCGGCGATGCCGCGGATGCGCGACACGTCTTCCACCGTCGGGCAGGAGATCGCGCTGGCGCGCGCGTATCTCGACATCGTGAAGGTGCGCCTCGGCGATCGCCTGGACCATGCGATCGACGTCGCCGGGACGCCGCTCGACGCACGCTTTCCGCCGATGATGCTGCTGCCACTCGTCGACCATGCGATCGCGTGCGCGGCCGAGTCGTCCCGCGGCGCCGCGCATTTGCGCATTGCCGCCGCGGTCGACGCGGGACGATTGCGGCTCACCATCGCGGTCGACTGCGGCTCGCTCCGCGACGACGCCGGCATCGTCGGCATCCGCGAGCGCGTCGACGCGCTCTTCGGTCCCGCCGCAACGCTCGCCCTGCGCGAGCGCGGTGACCAGGCTGCCGAGGCGGTGCTCGAGATTCCGCTGGAGTCGGCGTAACCGGCGCGCGCGCGAAGCGATCGGGCTCAGCGCGGGTCGCGCGTTGCCACCCGATCCACGCGCGGGTGCTCGGGATCGGCGGCGGCCGATGCGCCTCGGCTCGCGGCATCGCGCGCCGCCTGCGCATGCGATTCGTTGGCGTCGGCGAGGCGCGCGCGGGGCGTCGCCTCTGCCTTGCCGGGAAAGCCATGGGCCGGGTGCAGGTAGAAGCGCATCGTCGCCTCGTACGGCCCCGCCTGGTTGATGACGCCTTGATCCCGCGCGTCGACGCCCGCGCAGACCGCCATGAGCACACCGGCCAAGAGCAGCTTCTTCATCGGTTGGTCTCCCATCAGTGGCGTCCGCAGATCCTGCCCGGACGTGCGATGAAGGCTGATCGCGCGCCACTTGCGAATGACTCACCGATTCAGGGTTTGCGCCATTCCGCCGTCGCGACGCGGCTCCTGGAAGCGATGTCGACACAACTTACAAGGCGCCTGCGCACGTCGCGCAGTCGCCCTGAAACTTGCACCGCTTCAAGCGCTTGGCCTAGTGGTTCACAAATTGCTTGCTACAGAAGATCCCTGGTCTCGAAGAAGAACGCAATCGCCGTCGACGACAGGGATTCAATTCCGGTCGGTATTTCCAAGGAGCCGTCTATCCGCTGACAACGTCTCGGGGGGTATATGAAGCGCCTCGCACTGGTCATTGGGCTATTGGCAGCAGCGTGCTTCACCACGGGGTCGAACGCGAGTACGGTGTATTCGACCTATGTGCCCTGCAACCTTGGGGTCGACGCATTTTGTGCACCGGGCGATGTCACTTACAACGGCGGTTCCGGTTACAGCTTTGGTACGCCGTTCATCGACCTCGTCGATACGGCGATGGCGTTCACGCCAAGCGCTGATTTCACGCTCGATTCGATCGAGGTAAGCGCGCAGCACACTGTTTCGCTGGGCCAGCCGGTCGGAAGCGACCTGGCGAACGTTTTCCTGACGACCGATTCGAGTGGTGCGCCGGGGTCGATCATCGAGTCCTTCCAGGTCACGATGCCGCAATCGCTGGTAAACGGCTCGGTGAGTCCCCCTCAGCTCCTTGCACCGTTGAGTGCGACGTCGCTCCTCAACCCGCTTCTGAGTGGCGGCACCCGGTATTGGCTCGTCATGTCCGTAGTCGACCCGGTCACGCAAGCCTTCTGGGCGGATTCAGGCAGGCCGCCGAGTGCAGGTGGCGGTGGCGCAACAACCGGGCTCGGGGCTCAACGAGAAAATGGAGGTGCGTGGGTCGTCAACACGAACGTCCAGAGTGCTTTCGCAATAGTCGGAACACCGGCGGTGCCGGCAAGTGAGCCGGGGACGTTACTATTGATCTGCGTCGGTGTCGCCATGGCGATGCTGAAGCGCCGAGGCAACAAGCTTACTTGACGTTTTCGCACGATCGCGTGCGCCGCCCGACTCGTCCCGCGGCGCCGCGCATTACGCATCGCCGCCGCGGGTCTTCCGTTTGACTCTGCGGCGCGGTGCGACCCGTCCAGGCAGCGCAGCTCGCTTCCCTCAGGGAGGGACCGATGCGCAACCCCAGATCCGGTCCGGACAAGCTCGCGACCCTGCTTCGTTCGGCGCGACGTTGGCTGCTTCTCGTTGCATCGGCCGTGATGCCGCTTGCCGTCGGCGCGGCCATCATTCCTCCGCCCCTCATCCTGCCCCCGTTCGTCCTGTCGCTGTCGCCGCAGGTGGTTTCATGCGGCGGTGGAACGTTCGTAGATACCGGGTTCTCGGTTACGTGCACGATCGACTCGTTCGGCGTCGCGGCCTTCATGGGTGCGCACGGCAGCCTTCTGGGACAGACCGTCGATGCCGTGGCGGACTTCAGCAGCTGCCCGCTGCCCGATGCCTTGTGTGCCGGCTACGGCGCGGTGGCGTCGCTCGACTACTTCTTCGGGGTGACGGGGCCTCCCGGCGTCGTGAAGGTGGATGTCGGCGCGTCGGGTGACACCGATGCAGCCGGCGGCTCCGGCGTGGCATCGGCCGTGCTCATCCTGGACAGGCAAGTCGTCGCGAACGGCTGCTCCGATGCCGGCGCGTCCAATTGCGCGGCCGGCGGGCCGCCCATTCCGGCCACATGGATCTTCAGCGCTGAATATCCCGTGGCGACGAACACCGCCCACGAGGTTGCGATCTCGGCGTTCGCCAGCGTCGGCATCCACGGCCACGCGGGTGCAAGCGTCGATCCGTTCCTGTTCATCGATCCATCGACGCCCAATGCCGAGCAATACCGGCTGATCTTCAGCGACGGCATCGGTCCCGGAACCCCGCCCGCCGCGGCCCCGGAGCCGCCAACCGTCGCGCTGTTGATCGCGGGCTTCGCCGCCTGGGGTCTCGGGAAGATGCGCAGCCGGCGCGAGCGTGCTCGGCCGCGTCGGCGGATCGGTTGTACATCGGGAAATGCCAACGGCCCCCGCATGGGGGCGTAGGCGGCTGTTTGGTGGAGGTGGGCGGAGTCGAACCGCCGTCCGGAAGCACTCCACAGTCGGGACTACATGCTTAGCCGCGTCGTTTGGATCTCGCCCTTGCGCCGCCGACGGGCAGGCTGCGTTCGAGCCAGTCACCTTGCTTTAACGTCTCGCCCAAGTGACCCGGGCGGACGCGATCGCTCTAGATGTCCTCGCCGTGGCTGGCGGTTTTACCCGCTCACCACCCGGGCCGAGCGCGTCCCGGTGCGAGGTCCGGCGGGATTAAGCCGCCAGAGCGTACGTTTCGTCGTTCGCAGTTAAATTTGCGAGTGCTCGAGTTTTACGAGGACAAGCGCCTCGGCATGCCCCGCGCTGCTTCGCAACCCCCGTCGAGACCGGTGCACCCCCGAAGCGGAGGCCGGCGCGTCGTGCGATGCACCGGCCGAAGATTTGCGCGTGAGCGGCAATGATACCAGTGCCCAGTGCCGCGCATTCGATATGGGGCCGCCTCGCGGCCGCTCAACCCCGTTGCCGCCGCGTCACTGGCTGGCGCCCATGCCCTGCAGCATCGAGTTCAGGTCCTCGGCGTGCTCCTCTTCCTTGGCGAGGATCTCTTCCATGATGCGCCGCGTGGTCGGATCCTTGGTCCCGAGCCATTCGACGATTTCGCGGTAGCTGTCGATCGCGATGCGCTCGGCGACGAGGTCCTCCCGGATCATGTCGACGAGGCTCGTTCCCTCCACGTACTGCGAATGGCTGCGCGCCGTGAGGCTGTCGGGATTGAGATCGGGCTCCCCGCCGAGTTGCACGATGCGCTCGGAGAGCTGATCGGCATGCGCCTGCTCCTCGCCGGCGTGCTGCAGGAACTCGTCCTTCACCGCTTCGGAGTCGATCCCCTGCGCCATGAAGTAATGCCGCTTGTAGCGCAGAACGCAGACGATCTCGGTGGCGAGCGCCTGGTTGAGCACGTTGACGACCGTGTCCCGGTCGGCACCGTAGCTCTCGGTCACGGCGCCCTGATCCATGTGCTGGCGCGCGCGCTCGCGCAGCGTCTTGACGTCGGTCAGGAATGGCGTGGCCTTGGAGGACGACGGGGCTTTGGCAGCTTGGGGCATGTTGTCTCCTGGTGCGACTCAGCGGCGCGCGATGAGCAGGCCCACCAGCGCGCCCACGCCGGCGGCAATCGCAACGGCCTTGAACGGCTCGCGCCGCACGTAGTCCTCGGTATTCACGCGCACGCGCATGGCCTGGTCGGTGGCGGTCTGGCGCATTTCGTCGAGCCTCACCTGCGCGTCGGCCATGCGCTTCGAAAGCTGCTGGCGCGCGATCGCAGCGCCTTCGCCGGACAGGTTGGTCGCGTTCTTCAGCAGCGTCTGGCAATCCGCGACGAACGCGCGGAAGTCCTCGCGCAGACGATCGACGTCGGCGCTCAATTCGGGCGGCACGGGCGGCGCGCCGCGACCCGACGGGAGCGGTTCGGCCATGTTCTGTTGCATGACGGATCTCCTTTAGCGTCTGCCCAGCGAGAGCAGGAAAGTCACGATCGCGACGATCAGAAAGACCACGAACAGCACCTTGGCGATGCTCGCGGCGCCGGCGGCGAGGCCGCCGAATCCGAGCAGCGCCGCCACCAGCGCGATGATAAGGAACACCACGGCGTAGTACAGCATGCGAGGGCCTCCACGTCACTCGATCGAGACCGCGCGCGCCGCCGCGCCGCCTCGACGAGCAATGCGCTCGCACTGATCGTGCCAAGGCCGCAGATGCCGCGCTTCGCACGGCGCATCAACGGTTTGCGGTCGATTTCCGCGCAGCGCGACGCGATCGCGCGGGGTGGTTTGTAAAAACGCGCGTGCAATTCGGTCGGCCGGGTCGGATCGCTCCTACACCTGATTCGGGACGGTACCGATACGCGGCGAGGCAGGCGATCGGTAGCGTTGGCCCATGGCGCGGCCAACCGCCACCGCGCCCTCTCGTCCACTGCCAAGGAGACACAATGAGATCGCTCGCCCTCGCCGTTGCAATGGCCGCGTCGGTTGCCTTCGTCGGCGCATGCAGCCGCACCGATAGCAGCCACACGTCGACGACCACCCCGCCGACGCCGCCCACCACGCCTTCGACCGGCGCGTCGTCGTCCACGCCACCGCCGCTGCCTGCCGCGCCGGACAATCCGAGCGGGGCCGGCCAGCCCAGCGGCTCGTCCACCAGCGCACCCACGGGCGCTCCCTCGACGAGCTCCGCTACCCCGCCGGCCGGTACGGCCTCGGATACCGCCGCGAACAATCCGACGGGCACGCTCACCAAGGACGAGGAGACCGCCGGCATGCCAAAGGCCGGACAGGCGAACAACCACTCGAGCCCCGCGATGGACAAATCGCGCGGACAATGACCCGTCGCAGGGAGGATCGACCATGAATCGCCTGCTTTCGATGATCGTGGTGGGCGCGGTGTCCGCGGCCGCGGCTTACAGCCTGCGGGAATGGATGCAGCGCTCGCAGCAACGCCGCGTCACGTGGAGCGCGCATCCCGCGCTCGACACGTGGGAATACGAAGGCGGCAATCTCGCGCCGCACGAGCAGCGGCCGGACGTCGCCTCGCACGCGACTCGGCCGTTGCAGCAGCAGCTCGGGTAGCACCCGCCGCTCGTTACTCCGACGCGCTCCGGGGATGGGCTGCCCGGAGACGGGTACTCCCGGCGCGGTCGGGCTGACGCGGACCAAGAAGGGCTGGCTTCGACGCCAGCCCTTGCTTCATGCGCTTGCGGGACGCACAAAAAAAACGCCGCGGATATGTGCCGCGGCGTTTAAGGCCCCTCGCTGCAATTCGAGGGTAGGGAGGAGAGAGGTCCCTCGTCGCGACTGTCGCGCCGACCAGGGACAGCAACCGTTGGACGAATCATAGGCGCCTGCCCCGCCGGAGCCCTATCGGCGGCCCGCCGATTCGCCTGTAGGACAAACGCCGACGCGCACCGACGGGATGGTTGAGGCACCCTGCGCCGTTGCGTATAGTCGAATGCGGTAACCAACGCGCACGCAAACCGTGCGCCAACGCCTGGTATGGCTTCACCGATCAAGCGCTTGCTTCCTCTTCGCGTCATGCTGCCGCTCGTGCTGGGCGTCGTCGTGTCGCTGTCGATCCTCGGCTTCGCGGAGCTCGGTTACCGGCGGCTCGAGTACGCCAACCGCGCGATGGGCGCGGCGCTGGAGATGGAGTCCGCGGTCAACGAGACGCTGGCCCTGGTCAGCGATGCCGAGACCGGTCAGCGCGGCTACCTGCTGACCGGCGACGCCAGCTACCTCGAGCCGTATCGCGCCGCCATGCCCAAGATCGACGCCGCGCTGTCGCGCCTGCGCGAGCTGGTGGTCGCGAGCGGCACGCAGTCGATGGTCGATCGCGCGAGCCGCCTGTCGAGCCTCATCGGCGGCAAGATGAACGAGCTCGAGACGACCATCGCGATGAACGAGAAGAACGGCCGCGAGGCCGCGATGCAGCTCGTCAACACGGGCATCGGCAAGAAGACGATGGACGACATCCGCAACGAGGCGGGCGCCATCCTCGACGAGCTCCACAAGTCGGCCCTCAACGGCGGTGCTCGCTGGGCGCAGGACATCGAGTTCGGGCGCGTCGGCATGCTGGCGATGACGGGCTTCACGATCGTGCTGCTGATGGTCGTGGGCACGCTGGCGCGGCGCGAGATCATGTCGCGCGAGAGCAAGCGGCAGTCGCTGGTCGAGGAGCGCGAGCGCCTGGAGCAGGAGGTCGGGACGCGCACGGCCGAGCTGTCCGAGCTCTCCAACTACCTGCAGACGGTGCGCGAGGAGGAGAAATCACGGCTCGCGCGCGACATCCACGACGAGCTGGGCGGCATCCTGGTCGGCGCCAAGATGGACGTGGCGTGGGTGGCGGAGCGTTTCCGCAACCGCGAGCCCGAGGTCGCCGCCAAGCTCAAGCGCGCGCTCGCGATGCTCGACGAAGGCGTCGAGATGAAGCGGCGCATCATCGAGGAGCTGCGTCCCACGCTGCTCGACAACCTCGGCCTCGGGTCGGCGATCGACTGGCAGGTGCACCAGGTGTGCGATCGCGCTGGGCTGCAATGCACGCTGAACCTGGGCGACGACGTGGAGCTGCCGCCCGACGTGACCATCGCGCTCTACCGCATCGTGCAGGAAGCGCTCACCAATATCGTGAAGTACGCCAAGGCGCGGCGCGTCGAAGTCGAGCTCGTCCAGAGCAGCGAAGGCGTCTCGCTCCTGATCCGTGACGACGGCGTCGGCCTGCCGGCGGGCGCCGACACGAACGCGTTGTCGCACGGCATCAGCGGCATGCGCCAGCGCGTGCGCGCGCTCGGCGGCGAGTTCCAGATTCGCGGCAAGCCGCGCGCGGGCACGACGCTCGAGGTGAACATTCCGCTCAAGGGAAGCGTGACGCAGGCTGCCCCTTCGGCTGCACCGACCCGCGAAGGCCGCGCTGCAGCGGCCGTTTGAACGCCGTGACGTCCGCGCGGCAGCACGTCATGCCGTGCGCGCGTCAGTGCCCCGGCGTAGCGCGCGCTGCCGCGCTCCGCCTCCGGTGCTCGCAATCAGTCGGTCGGGCTGCACGAAACCCGGCGCGCCCTTGCGGCCGTCGACCCACCGAACGGAACGCCGGGCGCGCCGCGCGCAGCGCTCCGACGCTGCGCAGTCGGCTGCGCGCAGCAGCGCGCGCCACGCCGTCGCAACGTCTTGCAGTGCGGGCACCACGGCACCCTGCCCGAATGAAGATCATTGCCACGAATTGCCACAAAAAAGCCGGGCAAGGCCCGGCTTTTCCTGAGCGCTCTGCCCGCCCGGCTTACGTCTTGCCGTAGCGCGCCTTCGCATCGCTGACGCACTTGTCCTTGGCTGCGCCGGACAGCGCGTCGCACTTCTCCTTCGCGACCTTGTAATCGGCGTCGCGCTTGTCTTCGGCCGCGTCGCGCTTCACGTCGGCGGTCTTGTTCGCCGTCTTCATGGTCTGCTCGTTCTCGGCCCGCGCGACCTTGGCGTCGGCCTTGGCCTTGGTGTGCGCGGCCTTGGCTTCCTTCACGCAGACGTCCTTCTGGTTGCCCTTCAGGTCGTCGCACTTCTCCTTCGCGACGTCGTAGTCGGCGTCGGCCTTGGCGACGCGCGCGTCGTAGCGCGCCTTGTCGGTGTTCTTGTATTGCGCCTCGAGGTCCGCCTTCGCGACCTTCTCCTTGCCCTTTGCGTCGGCTTCGCACACGTCCTTGGCGTTGCCGCTCTGGGGCTTGCACTGGTCCTTGTCGGCCTTGTATTGCGCTTCGATCTTGTCCTTCTGGGCCTTGTACGCGTCGCGCGACATCGTGGTCTGGTCGCCGGCGGCGCTGGCCGCGCCGGCGAACGCGATGCCCGCGGCAGCCATCAGGCTGATCAACAGTTTCGACATTGCATTCTCCTTCAGTGACGGGTTTGCGAGTCGAAGTCGTAGTCGCCGTACTTGCTCTCGAACTCGGTGATCTGGCGCTCCGCTTCGTCCTTCGAAATGCCGTACGACTCCTGCAGCTTCCCGGCGAGCTGGTCGCGCTTGCCGGCGATGAGGTCGAGGCTGTCGTCGGTCAGACGACCCCACTGCTCCTTCACCTTCCCCTTGAACTGCTTCCAGTTGCCTTCCACTCGGTCCCAATTCATCGGTACGTCTCCTTCATGTCACGCGCGCGAGTCGCGCTCGATACGATCGCTATCGCAACCCCCGTGCCATCGATTTTCCTTTTAGTGTCAAAGGGTTGAAGAAAGCGAACGAATGCCGCATGGCAATTCGGCGCAGAACCATGGAACTTTCCACCCGCGATGTAGGACTCGCGCGGGCGGCGCGCTACGTCGTTGCGCGCGTCGCCTTGGCGCGCCGACCGCGCGGCGTGCCCTCGCGCGGAGCGGGCGGCGTCGCAGGCGCGGCGGGCGCTTGCGGCGTGGCAGCCTCCCCCAGGAGCTCGCCCACCGGCTCCATGCGCGGAATGCGGTCGGCGATGGTCTTCAGCACCGCGGCGAGCGGCGCGCCGAGCAGCAGGCCCCATCCGCCCCACAACCACCCGAAGAAGAGCAGCGCGACGAACACGGCCGCTGCGTTCATGCGCGCTGCACGCCCCTGCAGCCACGGCACGAGCCCCATGCCGATGGCGCTCGAGATCGCGAGCACCGCGAGCCCGACGCCGAACGTCTGGCCCAGCGATCCGGTCTGCAGGAACACCGCGATCGCGATACCGGCTGTCGTCACCGCGGTGCCCACGTATGGAATCACGTGGAGCACGCCACCGATCGCGGCCCAGAGTCCCGCGCGGTCAATGCCGCTCGCGAGCAGCACGCCCCACACGCCGAGCGCGATGAGGATGTTCGTGAAGAGCAGCACGACAAGGTAGCGCTGGACCTGCCGATGGATGTCGTCGAGGATCTCGACGGTGATCCGTCGCTGCGCCAGCGTCGGCCCCGCCAGGTGCACGAGCTTGCGACGGAACGTGTCGCCCGACGCGAGCAGGAAATACGCGAGCAGCGCGGCGATCGCGAGTTGCGTGATCACGCCCAGCATTTTCGCGGACTGGTCGGTGATCCAGTGCTGCACGTCCGTTGCAAGCGTCGGCGGATTCGACACCGCGTGCTGCGTAGGTACCGTTCCGGTCGCCTCCGCCGCGGCCTTGTTGAGCTCGGCCGCCGCGGCGCGTACGTGCTCGATCGGCCCGTCCGGGCCCCTGTGCGACGTCGCCGCGAGACGCAACTGATGCGCGGCATCGGGCAGTTGCGCGATGAGTTGCGCGGCATCGTCGCGCAACAGGAAAGCGCTGCCGCCCACGGCGGCGATCGCGCACAACAGCACGAGCGCAGATCCGATGACGCGATGAACGTGTATGCGCTCGAGCGCGCGCACGAGGGGCTTCAGCGCGTAGCTCAGCATCGCCCCCGCGACCACCGGCACGAGGAACGATTCGGTGACCTTCGCTGCGCCGACGAGGGCGAGCACGGCGAGCACGACCAATGCGCGCTCCGCCGGGAGCCAGCGGCGCGGCGTCGGCGTATCGGAGTCGGAGCGATCCATGAATGTACGAACGGCGCCGGGGACCCCACCCGATCCCCGGCGCCGTCCGTGAATGACCTCAGCCGGTCAGTAGTTCTTGTGCTCGATCGATTCCTTCTGGATCTTCTCGCCACCCTTCTCGACGTCCTTGCCCATGCCCTGCATCGTGTTGCAACCCGTGGCCAGTGCCGCGAACGACGCAGCGATCACCAATGCGATCAGCCGTTTCATGGTGTACCCCTTTCGTCAGTTGAAGAACGAGGTGCCGTAACCGCGGCACTCCGGTACTCGCGCGGTCGATTCATGCAGTCCGCGTGCCAGCGCGGAACTGCATTGCCGACAAAGGGTTAGGGATCGGTAGACGACAGCCTGCTGCAAGCACCTCGCGCGCCAGCCGCCCCGAATTACACCGTCGTCAGTGCGCGCCCGACGTTCGTTCCGACGCGAGTCCGTCCAGCACCTCGCGTACGCGGTGATACTCGCGCGCCTTGTCGAAGAAAAAATCGGCGCCGAGGGCGAGGCTCTTGGCGCGGTACTGCGGGAAGGCGTAATTGGTGAGCACGATCACCTTGGCGTTGGGCGGCCGGCGCGAGGTGAGCGCGCGCAGCACGCCGAGGCCCGTGCCGTGGCGAAGCTGAAGGTCGAGCACCATCACGTCCCACGGCGCCGCGGAGAGCAGGCCGATCGCCGCCTGCTCGCTGTCGGCCTGGCCCACGATCTCCACGCGGCCGGGCGTGGCCAGCGATTCGGCCAGCCGCTCGCGAATGAGCGGAGAGTCCTCGATCAGGAGAACGCGAAGCGGGTTCTGTTCCATGGGCTGCGGTGTCGGGCCGGATCCCCGTCCCGTCTGCGGATCGGGAAAATTACCAGCAGAGGCGGCCATATGCTGTCGGTTTCCGTCCTACATCGTTTCGAAATTGCAACCCGCCCGGCGAGCGGCGCACGCGTGCCGTGCAGGTGCGAGGGCGCGCGGCGCGAAAAGTTGCGAAGCCCGCCACGCTACTCGATCAGGCCGTTCTTGATGGCGTAGTACGTGAGGTCCGCGTTGGACTTCATCGCCATCTTCTCGAGGATGCGCGTGCGGTACGTGCTCACCGTCTTCACGGACAGGTTGAGCTCGTCGGCGATCTTCGACACCGCGGCGCCCGCGGCGAGCTTGCAGAAGATCTGGAACTCCCGCTGCGAGAGCTCCGCGTGCAGCGGCTTCTCGGCGTCGCCCGACACGCCGTCGGCCAGGATCTGCGCGAGCGAGGGGCTCACGTACTTGCGCCCCTGCACCACGGTGCGGATCGCGCCGACGAGCTGCGTCGACGCCGCTTCCTTGTTGAGATAGCCCGCCGCGCCCGCCCGCAGCAGGTTCACCGCGTACTGGTCCTCGGCGTATGCCGAGAGCATCAGCACGGGAAGCTCGGGCTTGACGTGGCGCAGCGTCTTCAGCGTGTCGATGCCGTTCTTGTCGGGCATCGAGATGTCGAGCAGCACCACGTCGAACTCGCCGGCACGCACCGCCGCGATGGCTTCGGCGCCGCTCGCCGCCTCGGCCGACACTTCCATGTCGACCTGATCGGCGATGAACTGCTTCAGCCCGGCGCGCACGATCGCATGGTCGTCCGCGATCAGGATCCGGATCATGAGCTTCCCCCTGGAGCCGGTCCGTGGAGGCCCCGCGACAAGTGGCCGGATTCTAGTGCCGGGTCAAAGCGTGGCGAGGCGAGCTCCGTCGGCCTGGTACGCCGTGAGCCGGTTGTACAGCGTCTTGAGGCTGACGCCCAGCATCTCTGCGGCGCGCCGCTTGTTGCCGCGGCAGTGGTCGAGCGTTGCGAAGATCGCCTGGCGCTCCATCTCCGCGAGCGGCGTGCCGATCGGCACGCGCAGGCATTCGCCTTCGACCGCGGGACACGCGAGGCCCGCGAGGTCGAGCTCGACGACTTCCTCGGCCATGATGAACGCGCGATGCACGGCGTTCTTGAGCTCGCGCACGTTGCCCGGCCAGTGGTACGTCCGGATTGTCGTGAGCGCCGCGCGCGAGAAGCGCTTCGCCGTCCCGCTCTCGGCGTTCATCTGCTGCAGGAAGTGCTCGGCGAGCAGCTCGGCGTCGCCTTCGCGCTCGCGCAGCGGGGGCAGCGAGATCGGGAACACGGCGAGGCGGTACATCAGGTCCTCGCGCAGCTTGCCTTCGCGCACGGCTTCCATCGCGTCGCGGTTGGTCGCCGCGACCACGCGCACGTCGGTGCGGATCTCGCCGTCACCACCCACGCGGATGAAGCGGCCCGTCTCCAGGACGCGCAGCAGGCGCACCTGCATCTCGGGCGCCATCTCGGTGATCTCGTCGAGGAACAGCGTGCCGCCCTCGGCGCGCTCGAAGCAGCCGCGGTGCTGCCGGTTCGCGCCGGTGAAGGCGCCCTTTTCGTGGCCGAAGAGCTCGGCTTCGATCAGGTTGGCCGGGATCGCGCCGCAGTTGATCGCGACGAACGGGCCGCGCGCACGCGCGCTCCGCTCGTGGATCGTGCGCGCCACGAGCTCCTTGCCGCAGCCGGACTCGCCGGCCACGAACACCGTCGCCTCGGTCGGGGCGACGCGCTCGATCATGCGGTACACCTCCTGCATGGACGGCGAGCTGCCGTAGAGCCTTCCGAAGCGCCCGAGCGCCGGCGCGGACGCCGCGCGCGCGGCCGCAATGAAGGGCAGCGAGACGACGACGCGCTCGTCGGTGCTTTCGATTACGTCGTTGTTTTGAGTGTCGGTCAGGGCCATCGAATCCTCACGGGATGAAACGATCGGTAACGTGCGGCATCGTAGGGAAAACCTTGCAACTACCGTATCGGTTGGTTCCGGAAGGTGGTGTCCATGTTTGTCCTACACCACCCACAAGCGGTAAAGTAGCGTCCCCGCCTACACGCAACCCCTTCATTCGATGGCCGTCGAATCGCTAGTTCCGATCATCCTCTCCGGCGGGTCAGGCACCCGCCTTTGGCCGCTGTCGCGCGAAGCGGCGCCGAAACCGTTCATGCCGTTGCCCGACGGCGACACGCTGCTCGCCAAGACGGCGCGGCGCGCGCTGATGCTCCCCGGTGTCGCGCGGCTCGTCACGGTGACCAATCGCGATTACTTCTTCCATACGCGCGACGTGTACGCGGGGCTCGGCGACGGCCTCGCGGTCGCGGCCGACTACCTGCTCGAGCCGTTCGGGCGCAACACCGCGCCCGCCGTCGCCGTGGCTGCGCTCCACGCCGCGGCAAACGCCCCGCACGACACCGTGCTGCTGGTGCTGGCTGCGGACCACCTGATCAGCGAGCAGGAGGCATTTGCCGCGGCGGTATCCCGTGCGGCCGCGCTCGCACGCGACGGTGCGCTCGTCACGTTCGGCATCGCGCCCACCCATCCGGAAACCGGCTTCGGTTACATCGAATGCGGCGACGCGGTGGCGCCTGCGGGCAACGCGCCGACCGCGCTGCGCGTGCGGCGCTTCGTCGAGAAGCCGCCGATCGCCAAGGCGCGCGAATACCTCACCAGCGGGCATTTCCTCTGGAACTCCGGCATGTTCGCATTCACGCCGGACGCGATCGTTCGCGCGCTCGAGCGTTACGCGCCGGCGCTGCTCGAGGCGTGCCGTCCCGTGGCCGATGCGCTGGCCGGCGACACGGCCGCGTCGGGGATGCGCGAGATCGACGCTGCGCTGTTCGCTGCGGTGCCCGACATCTCGATCGACTACGCGGTGATGGAGCCTGCCGCGCTGCAGGGCGAGGTGGTCGTGGTGCGCGGCGCGTTCGACTGGAGCGACGTCGGGTCGTGGCAGGCCGTCGCGGATCTCACACAGGCCGACGGTGAAGGCAATCGCGGCCGCGGCGAGCGCGTGGCGATCGACACGCGACACACCTACGTGCACGCCGAGGATCGGATCGTCGCGACGGTCGGCGTCGAGAACCTCGTCATCGTCGACACGCCCGACGCGGTGCTGGTCGCGCATCGCGACCACCTGCAGCGCGTGAAGGAAGTCGTCGGCGAGCTCAAGGCGCGCGGGCACGAGGCGTACAAGCTGCACAGGACCGTGTCGCGCCCGTGGGGCACCTACACCGTGCTCGAGGAAGGCCGCGGCTTCAAGATCAAGCGCATCGAGGTCAAGCCGGGCGCGGCGTTGTCGCTGCAGCTGCATCATCGGCGCAGCGAGCATTGGGTGGTCGTGCGCGGCATCGCGCGCGTGACGCGCGGCGAGGACGTCTTCGACATCGGCGCGAACGAATCGACGTTCATTCCGGTCGAGACGAAGCATCGCCTGGAGAATCCCGGCACGGAGCCGCTGGCCATCATCGAGGTGCAATGCGGCGACTACCTCGGCGAGGACGACATCGTGCGCTTCGACGATCGCTACGGGCGCGACAGGACGGCGAGCACGGCGAAGGCCTGACTCTCCACCCCTCACCTGCCCTCTCCCCGCGTGCGGGGAGAGGGTGCCCGACAGGGCGGGTGAGGGGCCACCCGCTGCCGCTCTCGTATAATCGACCGTAGCAGTTTCCATCGATGTCCCCGGACACCACGCTTGCCGGGACGGCTGCGGCGGTTCCGATCGAGGTTTCCCCGCCTTCGGCTCCACCGGTCATCGCAAGCGCCGCAACACCGCTCGCGGCGCTGCCCGCGCTCGCGCCCGCGATTCCCGCGAAGGGCCAGAAGAGCGCATTGCCGCCGCTGCCCGGTTCCGCGGATGCGCTTGCGCTCGCGCAGCTCGCGTCGAGCGCGGCGAATGCAGGACGCTCGCTCACCGTCGTATGCGCGGACGCGCTCGCGACGCGGCGCCTCGCCGACGAGATCGCATGGTTCGCGCCGTCGCTGCGCATCGCCATCTTTCCCGATTGGGAAACGCTGCCCTACGATCATTTCTCGCCGCACCAGGACCTCGTGTCGGAGCGGCTCGCGACGCTGTATCGCATCACGCGGCGCGAGTGCGACGTCGTGCTGGCGGCCGCCCAGACGGCGCTCTACCGGCTGCCGCCGGCCTCGTATCTGGCCGCGCACACGTTCTTCCTGAAGCAGGGCGAGACCCTCGACGTGGAGGCGCTGCGCGCGCAGCTCGCGCTCGCCGGCTACGATCACGTCACCCAGGTCGTGTCGCCGGGCGAGTTCTCGGTGCGCGGGGGACTGATCGACCTGTTCCCGATGGGCTCCGCCCTGCCGTATCGCCTGGATCTGTTCGGTGACGACGTCGAGACGATCAAGACGTTCGACGTCGACACGCAGCGCACCCTCTATCCCGTGGCGCACGTGCGCCTGCTGCCCGCGCGCGAATTCCCGATCGACGAGAGCGGGCGCACGCGCTTTCGCAGCCGCTTCCGCGAGGTGTTCGAAGGCGACCCGTCGAAGTCGCCGCTGTACAAGGACATCAGCAACGGCATCGTGCCGGGCGGCGTGGAGTACTACCTGCCGCTGTTCTTCGAATCGACGGCGACCTTCGCCGACTACCTGCCCGCGGACTCGGTGATCGCCCTGCACGGCGACGTGAGCAAGGCGGCCGACGCGTTCTGGCAGGACACCGAGTCGCGCTACAAGCTGTTGCGCGGGGACAAGGCTCGGCCGCTCCTGCCGCCGCACGAGCTGTTCGTCGAGCCCGACGCGTTTCGCGCAGCCGTCAAGTCATTCGCGCGCGTCGACGTTCCGCAGGCCGACGCGAAGGCCGCGGTGCCGGCCGATGCGCCGATCCGCCGCCTCCCCGACGTAGCGGTCGACCGCCGTGCGGACGATCCGATCGCGGCGCTCAAGCGTGTGGTCGACGCGCTCCAGGGCCGCGTCCTGATCGTGGCCGAGAGCGCGGGCCGCCGCGAGACGATGCAGCAGTTCTTCGCCGAATACGGCTTTCGCCCGGCGCTGGTGGACGACTTCGGTGCGTTCGCCGCCGGCGACGCCAAGGTGTCGCTCGCGCCGGGACCGCTCGCCGCCGGCTTCGCGTGGCCGCACGCGCGGCTCGCGTTGGTCACCGAGGCCGAGCTGTATGCAACCGTCGTTCGGCGCGGCAAGCGGGAAGCCGGCCGCCGCTCGAACGTCGACGCGATGGTGCGCGACCTCTCCGAGGTGCGCATCGGCGATCCCGTCGTTCACGAGGAGCACGGCATCGGGCGCTATCTCGGCCTCGTGACGCTCGACGTCGGCGACGGCGACACGGAGTTCCTCCAGCTCGTCTACGCGAACGATGCGAAGCTGTACGTTCCAGTCTCCAACCTGCACCTCATCAGCCGCTACAGCGGCGCGAGCCCCGACGCCGCGCCGCTGCACGAGCTCGGCAGCTCGCAGTGGGAGAAGGCCAAGCGCAAGGCCGCGCAGCAGGCGCACGACACGGCCGCTGAATTGTTGAACCTCTACGCGCAGCGCGCCGCGCGCACGGGGCACGCGTTCAGCTTCAGGCCGCACGACTACGAGGCATTCTCCGAAGGCTTCGGCTTCGAGGAGACGCCCGACCAGCAGGCGGCCATCGAAGCGGTGATCGAGGACCTGTCGCAGGGCCGCCCGATGGATCGGCTGGTGTGCGGCGACGTCGGCTTCGGCAAGACGGAAGTGGCCTTGCGCGCCGCGTTCATCGCGCTGGCCGACGGCAAGCAGGTCGCCCTGCTCGTGCCCACGACGCTGCTCGCCGAGCAGCATTTCCAGGTCTTTTCCGACCGCTTCGCCGACTGGCCCGTCAAGCTCGCGGAGCTCTCGCGCTTTCGCTCGGGCAAGGAAGTGAAGGCGGTGCTCGAGGGCCTCGCGAGCGGCAGCATCGACATGGTGATCGGCACGCACAAGCTGCTGCAGTCGGACGTGAAGTTCAAGAACATCGGCCTGGTGATCATCGACGAGGAGCACCGCTTCGGCGTGCGCCAGAAGGAGCAGCTGAAAAGGCTGCGCGCCGAGGTGGACGTGCTCACGCTCACCGCGACGCCGATCCCGCGCACGCTCGCGATGTCGCTCGAGGGCATCCGCGATTTCTCGGTCATCGCCACGGCGCCGCAGAGGCGCCTCGCCATCAAGACGTTCGTCGCGCCCTACTCGGTCGGCATCGTGCGCGAGGCCGCGCTGCGCGAGTTGAAGCGCGGCGGCCAGGTGTACTTCCTGCACAACGACATCGACACGATCCACACCACGGCGGAGCGGCTCGGGCAACTGCTGCCGGAAGCGCGCATCGCAGTCGCGCACGGCCAGATGCCCGAGCGCGAGCTCGAGCACGTCATGCGCGATTTCTACGCGCAGCGGGTGAACCTGCTCGTGTGCTCGACCATCATCGAGACCGGCATCGACGTGCCGACCGCCAACACGATCATCATCGACCGCGCGGACCGCTTCGGCCTCGCGCAACTGCACCAGCTGCGCGGGCGCGTCGGTCGCTCGCATCACCAGGCCTACGCGTACCTGCTCACGCCGCCCGAGGACGCGCTGTCGGCGCAGGCGCGCAAGCGCCTCGAGGCGATCCAGATGATGGAGGACCTGGGCTCCGGCTTCTATCTCGCGATGCACGACCTCGAGATCCGCGGTGCCGGCGAGGTGCTCGGCGAGGAGCAGTCGGGCGAGATGCAGCAGATCGGATTCCAGCTCTACGCGGACATGCTGAAGAGCGCGGTGGCGGCCCTCAAGGCGGGCCGCGAGCCCGACCTCGCGCAGCCGCTCGGCGTGACCACCGAGATCAACCTGCATGCACCCGCGCGACTGCCGGAGCCGTACTGCAACGACGTGCACGAGCGGCTCGTCCTGTACAAGCGGCTCGCGAGCTGCGACACCGGCGCCGAGATCGACGCGCTGCAGGAAGAGCTCGTCGATCGCTTCGGGCCGACGCCCGAGCCGGCGCAGGCGCTCCTCGCCTGCCATCGATTGCGCCTGCTCGCGCGCGACAAGGGCGTGCGCAAGATCGACTCCGGACCCGAGCGCACGACCCTGCAATTCGTGCCGAGGCCGCCGTTCGACGCCGGCGCGCTGATCCTCCTCGTGCAGCGCGACGGGCGCGTCCGCTTCGCGGGCCAGGACCGCATCCGCATCGAGCGCGCGGCGCCCAGCCTCGGCGAGCGCGCGGCACTCGTGCGCGATTTTCTGGTCAAGCTTCAGTGATGCCCGCCTCGCGCCGCCTGCCGCCCCTTCACGGCCTCGCCGCATTCGAGGCCGTGGCGCGCCTTCGCTCGTTCACGCACGCCGCCGCGGAGCTCTGCATCACGCGCAGCGCGGTGAGCCACCGCCTGCGCGAGCTCGAGGAGCGCCTCGGCGTGACGCTGATCGACCGCGACGCCAAGCCGATCGCCCTCACACCCGCAGGGGCCAGCTACCTGGGGACGGTGCGCGATGCCCTGGAGGCGGTCGCCGACGCCGCGAGCGCGATCCCGAGCGACGCACCGAACCGCGTCGTCGTCGCTTCGCCGCCGACCTTCGCGCGGCAGATCCTCGTGCCGAAGCTCTCCGAATTCCACCGCGCGCACGACGGCGTGGAGATCGCGGTCGAGCTCGCCATACCGCTGCGGGACATGCAGCCGGCGGGTGCCGACGTCGAGATCCGCTTCGGCCGCGGCCTCTACCCGGAATACGTCACGCTGGACCTCCTCGACGAGCCGGTGTTCCCCGTGTGCGCGCCCCTGTATCAGCTCAGGCCGCGCCTCCACGCGCCCGAAGATCTCGAGCAGGCGACGCTGTTGCGAAGCGCGCTCGAGCCGTGGGCGCCCTGGTTCGCAGCCGCGGGCTTGCGCTGGCCCGAGCCGACGATCGGTCCGCGGTACGAGGACCTCGCCATGCTGTACCAGGCCGCCGCCGATGGCCAGGGCGTGGCGCTCGCGCGGCCGTCGCTGGTCACGCCGGCGCTCGAGCGCGGCATGCTGGTTCGCCTGTTCGAGGTGGCGGCGCGCAGCCCGCACGCGTACTACCTCGTGTGCCGCCCGTCCGCGCTCGCGCGGCGCGAGGTCGCGGCCTTCGTCGACTGGCTGCGCGCGGCGCTGCCGATCCAGCACGCGCAGTAGCGCCGGGAGCACGGCATCGTGAGCGCGATGCCGCCAGCCCGCCGATTTCCGCGGGTCGCTTTGCTACACTGCCCGCCCGCTCGGTCATGATCGTCCCGCTTCCGCCGCAGCTCCATGTCTTCGTCCGCGACTGGCTTTCCGGCAACCAGGTCGTGCTGCGCGGCAACGACGGCCACGTCGTGGTCGATTCGGGCTACGGCAAGCACGTGCCGCTCACGCTGGCGCTGGTGGCGTCGCGGCAGGGACTCGACGGCGACGAGCTGGCGTGGGTGATCAACACGCATTGCCATTCGGACCACATGGGTGGCAATGCGGCGCTGAGGCGCGCGTACGGATGCCGCATCGCCGTACCGGCCGGCGAAGCGCCGCACGTTCGCGCGTGGGACCAGCGCGCGCTCCTGCTCGGCGCCGCCGGCCAGCACGCGGAAGCGTTCGACGTCGACCACGAGCTCGTGGCCGGCACGACCGAGCGCTGGGGCGACCTCGACTGGCGCCTGCTCGCGGCGCCGGGACACGACATGGCCGCGCTCGTGTTCTTCAACGACGCGCACGGGATCCTGATCTCCGGCGATGCCTTGTGGGCCGACGGCTTCGGCTTCGTCATGCCGCCCGACATGGAGCCGCAGGCCCTCCCCGCGACGCGCGCGACGCTCGACCTCATCGCCTCGCTGCCCGTGCGCGCCGTGATCCCCGGTCATGGAGAGCCGTTCACCGATCATCGCGGCGCGCTCGAGCGCGCGTATCGGCGATTGGCCGCGTTCGAAGCCGAGCCCGCCCGCCTCGCGCGTCATGCCGTCAAGGTCCTCGTGACGTTCGCGCTGCTCGACCGCGAGCGCATGGCGCTCGACGCGCTGGACGACATCTGTGCAACCATTCCGCTCGTGCGCGAATTCAACGATCGCCACCTCCACAAGGCGCCAGCCGACCTGACGCAGTGGATCGTCGCCGAGCTGACGCGCGCGGGCGTGGCGGCCTTGCACGACGACGCGCTCGTCGCGCGGCCCGGCCGTTGAGCATGCGCCATCGTCGCGCGCGGCCGTGGCGGAATAGTGCCCGCTCGCGCGCTGTTCGCCGCGCTGCGTGTCAGCGCGCGGCGCATTAACTTCGACACATCGATCGCCGATGGATTGGCTCGACAATCCCGCAGTGCAGGGCGGCATCGCGCCGCTCGTCGTTGGGCTCGTCGTCGGCGCCGCGCTGGCGAGCACGCATCGCCTCGGCCGCACACCGCTCGCGTGGCTCGGCGTGACCGCCGCCTATGCCGTGACGACGTACCTCGCCACGGGACTGCAGCTCACGCCGTTGACTGCCTCGCGCAAGGTCATGCTCGTGACCGTCGCCGGCGCGCTGATCGGCCTTGCGCTCGACCTCGGGGCACGCCGCTCGGCGGGGCTCGCGGCGCTATGCCTGGTTGCCGCAGCATGCGCGACCGTGTGGGCGTTCTGGTCGATCGTGGCGCAGCGCGAAGGCGCGGCCTCGTTCGGGCTCGCGATCGGCATTGCGTCGTTCGCGGCGGTCACGGTGTGGCTCATCCTGTCGCTCGCCGACGATGGCATGCGCGCCGCGGCGACCGGCGTGGGTTTCGGCGTCGCGACCGGCGTGAGCGCCGTGGTGTCCGCGTCGATCGGCTTCCTGCTCTCCGGCATGGCGATCGCAGCGAGTTGCGGCGCGCTCCTCATCGTGCAGGTCCTCGCGCGCCGGGACATGCCCGCCCGCTTCGTCGCCGCGCTGTCCGTCGGGCTGCCGTGCGCGCTGTTTGCGGTGGGCGCCATGCTGCTCGCGCAAATGCCGTGGTTCGTCCTGCCGCTGCTGCTTCTGGTGCCGCTCGCGCTCGCGCTGATTCCGCTTCGAGCCTTGCCCCCGATGGCGCGCGCCGCCGCCCTGGTCGCCGTCGCCCTCGTCGTTGCCGTCGTTCCCGTTGCCGCCGCGTGGCTCGCGGCGCGCGCTTCATGACCTTGCCTGGAGAAATCGATGAACAAAGCCACCGTCCTGCTCGCGCTCGTCGCCGTCCCGTTCGGCGCGCAAGCCGCGGCCGACACCTACGACCTCGACCCCATCCACACGATGACGATCTTCTCGGTGGAGCACCAGGGCCTGTCGAACATCTTCGGACGATTCGACAAGACGACCGGCAAGGTCGCGATCGATCGTGGCGCGCACACTGGAAGCGTGGACGTCACGATCGATTCGGCGTCGGTCGACACCAACGACGCCGACAAGGGCAGTCGCGCCCGCTCGCGCGACGAGCACCTGCGCTCGGGCGACTTCCTGAACGTCGCCGAATTTCCGCGCATGACGTACAAGTCGACGAAAGTGAACTTCAACGGCGATACGCCGGTGTCGGTGGACGGCACGCTCACGCTGATCGGCACGACGAAGCCGGTCACGCTGACGGTCGAGCGCTTTCGCTGCAATCCCGCACAGGGCACGCGCAAGGAGCGCTGTGGCGGCAACGTCACCGGCAAGTTCAAGCGCTCGGACTTCGGCATGAAATACGGCATCCCGAGCGTCGGCGACGAGATGACGATCTGGATCTCGTTCGAGGGCGACAAGGAATCGTGATCCCGTCGGGGTCAGAGTCATGACCCTGACCCCGTCCGCGCATTCGGCGTCGGAGTACTGACGCTGACCCCGTCAGGCCCCTAACCCGGCCACGAACGCGCGTATCCCGTTCAGCAGCATCTGCACCGCCAGCGCCGTCAGCACGAGGCCCATCAAACGCTCGGCGGCGATCATGCCGCGCTCGCCCAGCACGCGCGTCAGGTAGGGCGCGCCGAGCAGGACGAGCGTGGTGAGAACCATTGCTGCACTGAGCGCGGCCACCCATTGCGCGAGATGCGTCGGATCGCGCGACGCCATGAGCATCACCGTCGCGAGCGCCGAAGGCCCCGCGATCGCAGGCACGGCGAGCGGCACGATGAACGGCTCCGCGCCCGGAATGTCGCCGAACAGGCCTTCGGGGTGGCGAAACACCATGCGCAGCGCGATCAGGAACAGGATGATGCCGCCTGCGATCGCGAGCGACTCCTCGGACAGTTGCAGCCATTCGAGGAAGGTGCGGCCGCCCAGCATGAACGCGAGCAGGATCGCATAGGCGATCACGCATTCGCGCAGCACGATGCGGCGGCGGCGCCGCGCTTCCGCCGCGCCGAGCGTGGCGATGACGATCGGCACGTTGCCGAAGGGGTCGATCACCAGCAGCAACAGCACGGCCGCCGAGAAAATGTCCGCGGCGGACATCGCTCGTCAGTCCCGAAGGGCAGCCCCGAGGGACTGACGCGCCCCCTCGGGGGGCTGCGAGCGCAGCGAGCGAGGGGGATGTTGCATCCCGTCAGTGCAGCTTGACGCGCGGCTCCGCGCGGCCGCGCAGGAAACGGCCGATCGTGTCGAGCGTGACGCGAAAGATGCCGAGCAGCACGACCTGGTGCATCTTGTAGAGCGATTCGTACATCCAGCGCGCGATGAGGCCCTGGATCAGCATGCTGCCGCCGATGAGCTTGCCCATCAGGTTGCCGACGGCGGAGAGCTCGCCCAGCGAGACGAGCGAACCGTAGTCGCGAAAACGGAATACGGGAAGCGGCGCGCCGCGCAGGCGCGCGTCGACCGTCTTGACCAGCATCTGCGCCTGCTGGCGCGCGGCCTGCGCGCGGGGCGGCACGCGGGCGTTCGGATGGCTTCCGTGCGGCCACGGGCAATCGGCACAGTCGCCGAAGGCGAAGACGTCGGGATCACGCGTGGTCTGCAACGTCTCGCGCACGACGAGCTGGTGGTTGCGGTTCACCTCGAGGCCGTCGAGGTCGTCGAGCTCGCGTGACGCCTGGATGCCCGCAGCCCACACGACGAGGTCGCCTTTGAGGAACTCGCCGCCCGCGAGGCGCACGCCGTCGTCCTGCACGGCGGTGACCCGCTGGCCGGTGCGCACGCCCACGTCGAGCTTGCCGAGCAGGCCCGTGGCGGGCGTGGCGATCGACTCCGGCAGCTGCGGCAGCACGCGCGTCGCCGCTTCGACGATCGTGATGCGGATGTCGGCAGGCCTCAGGTAGTCGAGCCCGTAGACCCCGTACGCGCGCGTGGTCTGGCGGATCTCTGCGGCGAGCTCGACGCCGGTCGCGCCCGCGCCGATGATCACGATGCACACTTCGCCACGCTCCCCGGCCGCCTTGCGCGCGTCCGCGCGCACGCACGCTGCGAGCAGCTTGCGATGGAAACGCTCCGCGTCGGGCGGCGTGTCGAGGCCGATCGCGTGCTGCGCGACGCCCGGAACGTTGAAGTCGTTGCTGACGCTGCCGACGCAGATGATCAGCGTGTCGTATCCCAGCACGCGCTCGGGCAGGATCTCCTCGCCGTCCTCGTCGACGACGCGTGCGATGCGCACTTCATGGCGCGCGCGGTCGAGCCCCGCCAGGCGCCCCTGCCGAAAACGAAAATGGTGCCAGCGTGCGAGCGCGAGATGGTCGATGTGGTGCGACTCCGCGTCCATGCTGCCCGCGGCAACCTCGTGCAGCAGCGGCTTCCACAGGTGCGTCGGAAACGGATCGACGAGCGTGACGCTCGCGCGGTTGCGGCGCCCGAAGCGATCGCCCAGGCGGGCCGCCAAAGGCAATCCTCCCGCGCCCCCGCCGACGATCACGATCCGGTGCAATCCCTCGTCTGCGCCCATGCAGCTCCAGGCGTCCGCCTCGACGCCCCGATTGTACGGGCCTCGACGAGGCCGGCCGCGGCCGCGCGGGGCGGGAGGGCATCCGCCGCTGGAACGGCGGATGCCGGGCTATTTGCCGGTGGCCGTGGTCGCGGAAGCCGTATCCGCGACGGCGGTCGCTGGTGGCGTGGCCGGCGCGACCCCGGCCGCCGGCGCCGTGGCCGTGTGCGCGGGCGTGAGCACCGCATGCGTGCCGAGCAGCGGCACGATCATCAGCGCGACGATGTTGATGATCTTGATCAGCGGGTTCACGGCCGGACCCGCCGTGTCCTTGTACGGATCGCCCACGGTGTCGCCGGTGACGGCCGCCTTGTGCGCATCGGAGCCCTTGCCGCCGTAGTTGCCGTCCTCGATGTACTTCTTGGCGTTGTCCCAGGCGCCGCCGCCGGTGGTCATCGAGATGGCCACGAACAGGCCGGTCACGATGGTGCCCATCAACAGCCCGCCGAGCGCCTGCGGTCCGAGCACGAGGCCGACGACCACCGGAACGAGCACCGGCAGCAACGACGGCACGATCATCTCCTTGATGGCCGCGCGCGTGAGCATGTCGACCGCGACGCCGTACTCGGGCTTCGTGGTGCCTTCCATGATGCCGCGAATCTCGCGGAACTGGCGTCGCACTTCCACGACGACGGCGCCGGCGGCGCGCCCGACGGCTTCCATCGCCATTGCGCCGAAGAGGTACGGAATGAGGCCGCCGAGGAACAGGCCGACGATCACCCCGGGGCTCGAGAGATCGAACGAGGTGGTGATGTGCGACGTCTCGAGGGCGTGCGTGTAGTCGGCGAACAGCACCAGCGCGGCAAGGCCGGCGGAGCCGATCGCATAGCCCTTGGTCACCGCCTTGGTCGTGTTGCCGACCGCATCGAGGGGATCGGTGATGGCACGCACCGAGTCGGGCAGGTCGCTCATCTCGGCGATGCCGCCGGCGTTGTCGGTGATCGGGCCGTACGCATCGAGCGCGACGATGATGCCCGTCATCGAGAGCATCGCGGTGGCCGCGATGGCGATGCCGTACAGGCCGGCGAAGAAGTACGAGGCGAGGATGGCAATGCACACCGCGATCACCGGCCACGCCGTCGCCTTCATCGACACGCCGAGGCCTGCGATGATGTTCGTCGCGTGGCCCGTGGTGGACGCGGAGGCGACGTGCTTCACCGGCTTGAAATCGGTGCCCGTGTAGTACTCGGTGATGACCACCATCGCGGCCGTCAGAACGAGCCCCACGACGGCGGAAGCGAACAGCTTGCCGGGCGTGAGCGATGCGTCGGCGGTCGACACGTCGTTCATCATCCACCACGTGATCGCAGCGAATGCGATCGCGGACAGCACGCCGGCGACGATGAGGCCGCGGTAAAGGGCGTTCATGATCTTGCCGCCCGGCGTCGCCTTGACGAAGAAGCAGCCGATGATCGAAGCGACGATGGACGCGCCGCCGAGCACGAGCGGATACGTGACGGCCTTGACGGCGACGGTCGGCAGGAGCAGCGCGCCGAGCAGCATCGTCGCGACGATCGTGACCGCGTAGGTCTCGAACAGGTCCGCCGCCATGCCGGCGCAGTCGCCGACGTTGTCGCCCACGTTGTCGGCGATCACCGCGGGGTTGCGCGGATCGTCCTCGGGGATGCCGGCTTCCACCTTGCCGACGAGGTCGGCACCGACGTCGGCGCCCTTGGTGAAGATGCCGCCGCCCAGGCGCGCGAAGATCGAGATGAGCGAGCCGCCGAACGCCAGGCCCACGAGCGGCTGGATGATCGCGTGCAGGCCTTCCCGCGTCTCGTTGGGGCCGTACGACGCCGAGCCCACCAGGAACCAGTAGAAGCCGGCGACGCCGAGCAGACCGAGCCCGACCACCAGCATGCCGGTGATCGCCCCGCCGCGGAAGGCCACGGACAGGGCCTCGTTCAAGCCCGTGCGAGCCGCCTCGGCCGTGCGCACGTTCGAGCGCACCGACACGTTCATCCCGATGTACCCGGCCGCCCCGGAGAGGATCGCGCCGACGGCGAAGCCGCCCGCGGTGCGCCAGCTCAGGAAGACGCCGATGATCACGAACAGGATCACGCCGACGATGAAGATCGTCATGTACTGCCGGTTCAGGTACGCCTTGGCGCCCGCCTGGACGGCGGCGGCGATCTCCTGCATGCGCGCGCTGCCGGCCGGCTTGGCGAGGATCCAGTTGATGGAAATGACGCCGTAGACGATCGCAGCGATCGCGCAGACGAGCGCGATGTAAAGGCCCGTGTTGGACATCCGACTATCTCCCTTGGCTTTCTTACGCAGGGCGGGGTCGGCCCTTGGCGCCCGCTTGACGTGTTTCTGTAGACGGGCACCGGTGCTTTCGGCGCGAGGCGCGCGCGGCGCTGGCCGCCCGCGGCCCCGACCGAGCCGACCGCTTGCGCGCGGCGGCCCCGATCCGGGGCAGCCGCACAAAAGCACGCTATTGTGCCAGCGCGCGGGCGAGGAAGTCGAGCCGGTCTTGACCCCAGAACATCTCGCCGTTCAGCACGTAGGTGGGGACGCCGAAGATCCCGCGGTCGATCGCTTCCTGAGTGAGGGTGTCGTAGTGCGTGCGCGTATCGGGCGCGGCGGCGCGCTCGGCCAGGCGCTCGACGTCGAGACCGAGCCCGCCCGCGAGCGCGCGCAGTGTCGCCGGATCGGCGACGTTGCAATCCTCGGCCCACAGGGCGCGCCCGATCGCGCCGAGCAGGCGCAGTCCGTCGCTCACGTCGTTCTCGGCGGCCGCGAGCAGCCAGCAGGCCGACAGGTCGCCGGCGACCGGAAAGTGCTTCGGATGCAGGTTGAGCGGCACGCCGCGATGCAACGACCAGCGCCGCAGCTCGACGAGGCGATAGGCCTGGCGCTGCGGCGCACGCTGCTTCAGCGGCAATCCGCCCGATACCGGGAAGACACGGCCCAGGTCGATGGGCTTCAGCGCAACGGGGACGCGACGCGACTGCACGAGCTCGCAGAACGCCGCGTGCCCGAGATGCACGAACGGCGACGCGGCGGAGACGTAATAGTCGAGGACGTCGCTCATGGCGCGGCACAACGCGCGCGCGGTCGTTGGCTACAATGTCGCGCAATCCCGCGCCGGCGCAGCCCATTGTAGTTCATGACCCCGCATCGTCGCGCGCCGCCATGACGGCGCATCCACGCGTGCTCGTCATGGCCGAGGGCGTGACGCTCGCGCACGTCGGGCGCGCCATCGAGCTCGCGTCGTGGCTGCATCGCGACGGCGGCGAGGTCGTCCTCGCCTGCGACCCGCGCTACCGGCGCTTCACCGCGGCGCTGCCGTTCCCGGTGCGCGCCATCGAATCGCTCGCGCCGGAGCGATTCCTCGCCGCCCTGGCGCGCGGCCGTGCCGTCTTCAGCGAAAGCTACATCGCGCAATGCGTCGAGCAGGATCTCGCGCTGCTGCGCGACGTGCAACCCGGCGTCGTCATCGGGGATTTCCGGCTGTCCCTGCAGGTCAGCGCCCGCCTTGCGCGCGTTCCGTACGCCAACGTGACCAACGCGTACTGGAGCCCGTACGCGCGCCCGCGCTTCCGCATGCCGGCGATCGCGCTCACGCGGCACGTGCGCCCGATCGTCGGTGACGCGCTGTTCCGCCTCGTGCGGCCCTTCGCGTTCGCCGCGCATGCGCGGCCGATGAATCGGGTGCGCAGGCGATACGGCCTCGCGCCATTGCGCGGTGACGTGCGCAAGGTGTATTGCGACGGCGACGCCACGCTGTACGCGGATCTGCAGCAGCTCGTGCCGGTGAGCGATGCGCCGGCCGGGCATCGCTACATCGGGCCGGTGCTCTGGTCTCCCCCGCTTCCTGCGCCGGCCTGGCTCGACCCGATGATGGCCGGCGACGCGCCGGTATTCGTGACGCTGGGAAGCTCGGGCGCCGCCGACGTCGTGGCGCGCGTGGTCGACGTCGTGCACGGCATGGGCCGCCCGGTCACCGTGGCCACCGCCGGACGGACCGCCCTGGCGAGCCGCCCCGGCGTCTGGGTGGCCGATTTCCTGCCCGTGGACACCATCATGGCGGCGGCGCGACTCGTGGTCTGCAATGGCGGAAGCCCGCTGGCGTATCACGCGCTGGCGCACGGCCTTCCGGTGGTCGGCGTCGCGAGCAACCTGGACCAGCTGCTGAACATGGACTACGTGGAGCGCGCCGGCGCGGGCATTCTCGTTCGCGCGGATCGAGCGACGCCGCGCCGCCTGCGCGCCGCGATCGAAAGGGCCATCGGCGACCCCGCCCTGGCCGAGGGCGCGCGGCGGATGGGAAGCCTGATCCGGAAGGCGCACGGCGCGCATGCGGTCAGGAGCGCGGTGATGGAGCTCGTTCACTGTAGCGAACAGTTGACCGACGACCGGCGAGGCCTCTCCTCGCCGCAACGTGTATGAAGCAACCTGCGGCTCGACGGGTGATCCGTTAGGCTAGCGGCATCCGAGAGGACCCTAAATGACCGTTTCGAAGATTTCCCTTACGGCCGCGATAATCGCCGTCGCGGCCGCCCTCGTCGGGTTGGCACCGCCGGCTCGAGCCATCGTGGAGCCGGTGCAGCAGGACCCCTGGAAGTTCGACAGCGCCACCAGCATGGGCCAGCAGGAACACGTTCGCCAGTTGATCGCGCAGCGCCGGTTCGACGAGGCGCTGCGCGAGATCGCCGCTCTGCAGAAGGCGGAGCCGGCGAGCGCAGCCGTCGCCATCCTCGCGGGCGTGGTGTACGTGAACAAGGGCGACACGGTGCACGCGCGGCAGAGCTTCGAGCAGGCCCTCGCGCTGCAGCCCGACTCGCTCGCCGCAACGCTGAACCTGGCGCAGCTCGACATCTACGAGAACAAGCCCGACGCGGCGCGCCAGAGGTTCGAGCGCCTGCTCGCGTCGACGCCCAACAATGTCGATGCCATGCTGGGACTCGCCGCAGTGGCCGCGGCGCAGAACCAGGATGCGCTGTACGTCCAGTGGCTCGAGCGCGTGCTGCAGACCGATCCCGGCCGTACGCGTGCGCGCGTGCTCCTGGCCAAGCACTACCTGGACAAGAAGGACGTGCCGAAGGCGCTTTCCATTGCACGCCAGGCCAGCGAGGCCGACCCGAAGGACACGCTGGCGCTCGACGTCCTCGGCTCGGCACAGCTCGCCGCCCGCCTTCCGAACGACGCCGTCGAAACGTACTCGCGGCTCACGCGCGTCGCGCGGGACGATCCCGACGCCTATTACAAGCTCGCAACCGCGTACGTGGCGGCAAACAGCCTGAGCGCGGCGCGCGCACAGCTCACTCACGCGCTCCTGCTCAAACCCGATTTCCTCGATGCCCAGGTGCTGCTCGCCACGATAGAGCTGTCGAGCGGCAGGCCGGCCGAGGCCCTGAAGATCGCACGCGCGATCGAGGCACGCGATCCCAAGTCCGCTGCGGGCCTGACGCTCGAAGGGGAGGCGCGCCTCGCGCAGCAGGACGCGGCGGGCGCGCAGAAGGCGTTTCAGGCCGCCTGGTCGATCCGACCGACCGGGCTCCTCGCCATGCGGCAGCATCAGGCTCTGTCACGGCTGGGACGCGAAGCCGAGGGAGAGGCGATCGTGAGAGGCTGGCTCAACGATCACCACGACGACGCGACTACGCGGCTGTATCTCGCAAGTCGCTACCTCGCCGCCAGGCATTACGACCGTGCCGCGGACGAGTTCCGCCGCGTGCTGCAGGTCGAGCCCAGGAACGTCGCCGCATTGAACGATCTCGCGTGGACCTATCAGCAATTGCGCGATCCGCGTGCCGTGCAGACCGCCGAAAGCGCCTTTGCCCTGGCGCCGGCCGACCCCCAGGTGATGGATACGCTGGGATGGATCGTGCTCGAGAAGGGCGACGTGAGCCGCGCCGTGGACCTGCTCACCAAGGCGGCCGACGCATCGCCGCAGTCCGACACGATCCAATACCACCTCGCGGTCGCCACGAACAAGTCCGGCGACAAGGCGCGTGCGCGACGCCAGCTCGAGCGGCTGCTCGCCAGCAAGAAGGCGTTTCCTCAACGCGCGGAAGCCGAGGCCTTGCTGCGGACCCTTCCCAACTGAGCGCGGCGCGCGGGACCGAGCCGCTGAGCGATCGGCGTGCGTAAGATCAGTGCGGCGCAAATCGCCGTATTCGGGCTGCTGCTCGCCCTCGCGCTGGTCCTCGCGATCGGCACGACCGTCCTTGCGCTCGGCCGCGTGCCGCTCGGCGATTTCCGCGGCATCGTCCTGGCCGCGGCGGCCGTCGTGCTGCTGTACGCCTACGCGCTGCTCCTGTACCGCGCGTTCCTCGCCCGGTTTCCGCTGCGCACGGGCGAGATCGCGGAGCGATCGTCACAGGAGTTCGTCTATCACGTCTACCTGCTGTTCTACCTGATCCTGTTCTATCCCGTGATGCGAAGCGGCGCGATGCCGGTCCCGCTGATGCGGCTCGTGTACCTCGCGCTCGGTGCGCGCCTCGGCGCCAACACGTACAGCTCGGGCATCATCCTCGACCCGCCGTTCGTCGAGATCGGGCACGACACCATCGTCGGTCAGTACGCCCTGCTCGTTCCCCACGTGATCGAGAATCGGCGTCTGGCGCACTTCCGCATCCGGATCGGCAGCAACGTGACGATAGGCGCGCACGCGGTCGTGCTGTCCGACGTGGAGATCGGCGACAACGCAATGGTCGCCACGGGCGCGATCGTGAGGAAAGGCACCCGCATCGCGCCGGGCGAGGTCTGGGGCGGCGTGCCGGCTACGCTCATATCGCGCGGATCGACGGACGGCAACGACCCGGGCACCGGCTTCTAAGACGGAAAACGAAACAGGGGGCGAAGCCCCCTGTTTGGCGTGCAGGACGAATCGAGCTACGCAGACTTCGAGCGGCGGATCGTCCAGCCGACGACACCGAGGCCCAGGCCCAGCAGAGCCAGCGTCCCCGGCTCGGGTACCCTGCTCAGGCTCGAGTTGAAGTCCGTCTGGAACGTGAAGTCCGGGCCTGACCCGAAGAGGCCGTTCACGGCGCCGGTGACGGGCACATAGCCTCCATTCGCGTCCGGCGAGTTCGCCGCATACGTGCCGTTCACATGAAACAGTGCGCATTGCTGCGCGCCGGACGTCGTACCGCCGACCGGAGTGTCAGCGCCCCCCGTGGTCGACGGCTTGTTGGTGAAGCAGTCGGACGGCTGCTGGCTCGTGAACGGCAGCGATTGCGAGATGTTCGCGAAGCGGATGCCGAACGTCGCGAGCTGGCTGACGAAGAACGCGCTGTCTTGGGTCAGATGATCGACCGGAATGGGGTCGTTACTGCCCGAGCCGCTTACCGTTTGCTGGCCGGTGTAGTTGTCGCTGCCGGGGCTGTTCGTCGGAAATTGATCCAGCCGCACGGGCGTGGAATTCGTCACCTGGAACTGCCCCTGAACGCCGGTCGGCACCAGATCGCCCTGCAGGATCAACGTGCCGTCGTTGTAGCCGTGCCCGGTCAGCGGATCGCTGTTGTGCGACGGGTCGTAGAACATCTGCAGAAGTCCCGTGCCCGTGGTCGCGAAATGCGCCGTGCCGGTGCTCGTGTCGACGCTCGTCACGCGCTCCTGGAATGCCGCCGTGATGGTGATCTCGAACGTGCGGCTCGGACCGTTCAACCCGCCCGGCGTTGTATCGTCGCCGTTCTCGGCAGTTGTCGCCACCAGACGGGCATGCGTCAGCAGCGTGAACGTTCCGCCGGCACCTCCTCCGTTCGCGATGGATTGGGCGATCGCCGACGTGCCGCCTACTGCAACGGCGCTCGTCACGCTCCAGTCCATTCCGCTGGCGTCGATGACGGTCCCGTTGCCCTGGGGGCTGAACAGGACAGGCGCGGCATGCGCCGCGACCGGCAAGCCGAGCGCCAATGCAATCGCGGCCGCCAGCTTCATTTTTCTCATGGGATGCTCCTTCTGCCTCAGTGAGTTGACCCTACGGCCCCTTTAAAGCAGG
>DASXAF010000058.1:0-18921 GCA_036406955.1 Casimicrobiaceae bacterium | reverse complement strand
GAGTCCCGCGCGCTGCGCGGGTTGCGTGGTGCACGCACCGGCGAATAGCGCGAGTGCGAGGACGAGCGCGCGCTTCATGCGAGGTCCACTTTCGCGCGCACCGTGCCCGCCCGCTCGTGCCGCACCGTGACGTCGACCGATTGCCCCGCCGGTCCGCGCACGACCCACTCGAGCTTCATGCGGTCATCCGTGACGTTGTAATCGGGCCAGAACGACACGCCGGTGTGCTTGTACGCGCGCCCTTCGAGCTGGCCGTGATCGTCGCGCAGCTTGCCGGCCTCCAGCGCGAGGCCGGCCGCCAGCGCGACCTCGGCGACCACACCGCGCGTGGTCTTGCGCTTGAGCGCGCGCTTGGTGACGTACGTCGGCAGCCAGCCTTCGTTCTGCACGACCACCGTGATCTTCCACGTGTCCGCGGCCAGGCGCGTCACCCCCGCGTGCACGAGCGCAAGGCGCGGCGAGGTCAGCGACTGCCACAGCAGCCAGCGCGGAAATCGCGCGATCTCCTTCTCGAGCAGCGGCAGCGGCGGATTGCCGAATGCCTGGAAGCGGTTCCATCCGCCGATCTCGACGCGCCCGAGCTGCGGGTGATCGAACGGCCGCCACGGCTGGTGCGCGAGGCCGCCGATCGCGTCCTCGCTCCAGCGGAACAGCTTGAGATCGTCCTCGATCGGATGGTCGCGGAACCAGTCGATGTACTTGTAGTTGACGATGCCCGCCTCGCGCATCGGCGCCCAGATCTCCACCACCCACGAGAAGATGCCGAGGTGCTCGTAGATCCAGTCGAACGTGCCGCCGATCACCGACTTCGGGTGATAGCGGAACTCGTGATACACCGAGATCGCCGGATAGCCGGTGAGCTCGGTGCCTTTCCTGCCCATGGTCTGGTACACCCACAGGTCCTCGGCGTCCATCTCCTCGTCGGGATGCTGCTCGAACGGCCGCAGCAGCACGCCGCTCCAGGTATGGAACGACGTGCCGCCGGTGATGTTCGGATGCTTCACCACGAAGTCGACCACGGCGCGCACTTCGGGCTCCGAGGTCGGATACGGGCCCGCACCGAGCTGCTCGAATTCCTGCCTCCAGCCTGCCGGGAAATTGCGGTTCAGGTCGAGGCCTTGCTGCGGCTTCTTCATCTTGAGCGTGTGCCCGTCCCAGCGGTCGTAGCGGCCCTCGGGCATCACGCGGTAGTACGTGCCGCCGGCTTCCGTCGGGTCGCGGCGCACCAGCAGGCGCGGCTGCTCGGGATGCGCCTTCCACAAGCCGTTCGGGTCCTCGATGCGCATCTGCAGGATGCGCCCGTCGCCGTCGATGTCCTCGACGACGAGGCCTTCGATGTCCTCCTCGTCGAAGGGATACGGCCGCGTGCTCGAGCGAACCCATCTCGGCTTGTCCGCGAGCGCCCATTCCGCGCCGTCCGGATTCATCCGCGGGCAGAGGTAGAAGGCGCGCGTGTCGAGCGCGCGGGTCACGTCGGGATCGCGCCCATGGCCCGTCACCAGCGTGTCGAGGAAGTACAGGGTGGCGGCCGATGCGGCGACTTCGGTCGAGTGGATGTTGCCGTCGACCCAGAACGCGGGCTTGTCCGAAGCGGGGCCGGTTGCCGCGCTCGTGACGGTGAGCACCCAGATGTCGCAGCCCTCGTGGCTCTTGCCGATGGACTCCATCGACACCAGGCGCGGATGCTCGCGCGCATAGGTGCGCAGGAGCTCGGTGAGATCGTCGTAGCGGTAGAAGCGGTCGAAGGCTGCGCGCATCGGAGGGCGGATCCGTTTGCCGAAGCGCCGCATCTTACGCCGCCGGGTCGAGCGACGGCCCGCATGCTCGATCAACGCGATGCGGGCGCCGAGCTCCCATTCGACGAAACCGTCGCGACCGATTACTCTATCCGCCCTGCGCCGCCACGGAGTGGCCTTCGAGGGAGCCGGACATGAGCAATCCCGTGAACCGGTCGCGCCGTGCATGGATCGGCGCCGGCCTTTCGAGCCTCGCGCTGGGCGCGCTGCCTTTGACCGCGCGGAGCGCGACTGCGCTGCGCTGGGCCACGGTCCTGCCGACCAACCATCCGATGGTCGCGATGATGGACCACGTCGCGAAGCAGATTCACGACGAGACCAACGGCGCGCTCGAGATCCAGACGTTTCCCGCGGGCCAGCTCGGCTCCTCGCGCGACCTGATCGAGGCCACGTCGTCCGGCGCCATCCAGATCGTCGACGAGGGCGCGGCGCAGTTCGGCCAGTTCGTGCCGCAATTCTCGATCCTCGAGGCGCCGTACCTGTGGCGCGACCCGCAGCACGTCCGCCGCGTGCTCGCCTCGCCCGTGCTGGACGAGATGAACGCGCAGCTCGTCGCCAAGCGCTCGATGCGCGTGATCGGCGCCACGTACTACGGCAAGCGCCACGTGACGTCCGGCAACAAGGCGATCAACACCGTCGACGACATCAAGGGATTCAAGCTGCGTATCCCCGAAGTGGACACCTTCCGCGCCATGGCCGAGGCGTGGGGCGCCCGTCCCACGCCCATGAACATCAGCGAGCTCTATCTCGCGCTCAGCCAGGGCGCGGTTGACGGGCAGGAGAACCCGCTGCCCACGATCCAGAGCAACAAGTTCTTCGAGGTGCAGAAGTACCTCGTGCTCACCGGCCACATCATCACGCCGCGCCTGATCGTGGTGAACGAGAGCACGTGGCAGTCGCTGACCCAAAAGCAGCGCGACGCGCTCAAGGCGTCCGTCGCGACGCATGGCACGACGCAGGACAACGAAATCCTCGGGCAGGAAAGCAAGCTCGTCGACACGTTCAAGGGCGGCGGCATGAACGTGATCCAGCCCGACATCGAAAGCTTCCGCAAGCCGGTGCTCGCGGCCCTCCCCCCGAAGTTCGAATCCAAGTGGGGCAAGGGGCTGTGGGAACGCATCGCCGCGGCTTGATCCGCGCGTTCGACCGCGCCGCCGCCATCGGCTGCGGCGCGCTGGTCGTGCTGCTGCTCGGGTGCGTCACGCTCGGGGTGATCACGCGCGCGGCGGGCGAGCCTTTCATCTGGACCGACGAGCTGTCGCGCTTCCTGATGGTGTGGCTCGCCGTGTTCGGCTGGGTGGCCGCGACGCGCAAGCGCATTCACGTGCGCATCCGCTTCATCCAGGAGCGGCTGCCGGCGCGCCTGCACAAGTTGACCGAGGTCGTCATTCAGGCCGCGATGGCGGTGTTCGGGGCGCTCGTCGCGTGGCACGGCGTGGGGCTGATCGGCCGCAACGCGGATCTCGAAGCGACCACGCTGCCCATCTCGATGGCGTGGATGTACGCGCCGATGGTCCTCGCCGGCGTGGTCACGGCTTTGCAGGGCGCGCGCGAGCTGGTCGGGGCGTTGCGATGATGCACCTCATGCTCGAGATCGTCGGCGTGTGGCTGGCCGCGATCCTCCTGGGATTGCCGCTGTTCGCGTCGATGGGCCTCGCGGCGTTCGCGTTCGTGATCTTCGGCGGCCTGTCGCCGTCGATCGTGCCGCAGAAGATGGCGCAGGCGATGAACTCGTTCCCGCTCGTCGCCGCACCGCTGTTCGTGCTGATGGGCAACCTGCTCGGCGCGGCGAAGCTCACCGACCGCATCGTGCGCTTCGCCACCTCGCTGGTGGGCGCGCTGCGCGGCGGTTACGCGCACGCGAGCATCTTGTCGAGCATGATCTTCGCCGGCATGGTGGGATCGGCTGTTGCGGACGCCGCGGGAACGGGCGCGGTGGAAGTGCGCGCGATGAAAAGAGCCGGCTATCGCCCGGAAACGGCGGCCGCGATCAGCTCCGCGGCCGCGACCATCGGACCGATCATTCCACCGAGCCTGCCGATGGTGATCTACGGCGTCAGCGCGGACGTGTCGATCGGCCGGCTATTCCTCGCCGGCGTGGTGCCCGGCGTCCTGATGGGCCTGTCGCTGATGACGCTGGTGGCGATCATCGCGCCGCGCCAGGGCCTGCCGCGTCACGCCTTCGGCGGGCTGTGCGAGGTCTGGCGCGCGTTCCGCGACGCATTCTGGGCGCTGATGGCGCCCGTGATCCTGCTGGGCGGCATGTTCAGCGGCCTGTTCACGCCGACCGAAGCCGCGGCGGTCGCGGACCTGTATGCGCTGTTCCTGGGCTTCGTCGTCTATCGCACGCTGTCGTTGAAGGACCTGCCCGCGATCCTGGTGAACACGGCCGAGACGACGGGCATCGTCGCCGTGCTCGTGATGGTCGCCGGCGCGCTCGGCTGGTGCATGTCGATCTCGCGCATCCCGCAGACCATGGCGCCCGCGATCGTGGCGACGATCCATTCGCCGCTCGTGTTCCTGTTCGTGTCGAACGCGATCCTGCTCGCGGTCGGCTGCTTCATGGAAGCGCTCGCCGCCATGCTGATCCTCATCCCGATCCTCGTGCCGGCCGCCGTGAGCTTCGGCATCGACCCGGTGCAGTTCGGGCTGATCATGATCTTCAACCTCATCCTCGGGACGATCCACCCGCCGATCGGCGTGGTGCTGTTCGTGATGTCGCGCATCGCGGAGATCACGTTCGAGCAGATCTCGCGCGCGATCCTGCCCTGGCTCGTGCCACTGCTCATCGTTCTGATCGCCATCACTGTGTGGCCGCCGCTGACGCTGGCGCTGCCGGGCTTGCTGATGAAGTGACGTAGAAGTACCCCTCTCCCTCGGGAGAGGGGCTGGGGTGAGGCATGTGCCATAATACCGTACGAATATACGGTACCATGGAACTCCTCCCCGCCTACGCCGAGCTGCACTGCCTCTCGAGCTTCTCGTTCCTGCGCGGCGCCTCGCATCCCGAGGAGCTGGTCGAGCGTGCGAAGGGACAAGGCTATTCAGCGCTTGCGCTGACCGACGAATGCTCGCTGGCCGGCGCGGTGCGCGCGCACCTGGCCGCGCGCGAAGGGGGCGTGCCGCTCGTCCTCGGCAGCGAATTCACATTGCGCGACGGCGTGAAGCTCGTGCTGCTCGCCACCGACCGCGCGAGCTACGGCGATCTTTCGCAGCTCGTCACGCGCGGCCGGCGCAAGGCGCCCAAGGGACGCTATGCGCTCGACCGCGCCGACGTCGAGGCGCTCGGCCGCCGTTGTCTCGCGCTGTGGGTGCCTCCCGGCGATCCGCGCGACGACGTCGACGCGGCCACGCGCGACACCGGCCGCTGGGTCGCCGACACGTTCGACGCGGGCGCGTGGATCGCCGCCGAGCTCTTCGCGGGCGCCGGCGATCGCGTGCGGCTCGCACGCCTGCAGGCGTTGTCGCGCATGACGTCGCTCGCGCTCGTCGCGGCGGGCGACGTGCACATGCACGTGCGCGCGCGGCGCGCGCTGCAGGACACGCTCACCGCGATCCGGTTGAAGACGCCCGTCACCGAATGCGGCTTCGCGCTCTTTCCCAACGGCGAGCGGCATCTGCGCTCGCGTGCGCGCCTCGCCGGCATCTACCCTCCGGAGCTGCTGGCCGAGACGCTGCGCGTGGCCGAGCGTTGTCGCTTCTCGCTCGACGAGTTGCGCTACGAGTATCCCGAGGAGATCGTGCCCCACGGCGAGACGCCGACCTCGTGGCTGCGCAAGCTGACCGAGCGCGGCCTCGCCGGTCGCTACGATCCGCAGCACGCCGACGATGCGATCCTGCGCGGCGACAGCACGTTGCGCTGCGCGAAGGTCCCGGCCGAGGTGCGCAGCCTGGTCGAGCACGAGCTCGCGCTCATCGCGGAGCTGCGCTACGAGCCGTATTTCCTCACCGTGCAGGACATCGTCGCGTTCGCGCGCTCGCAGCACATCCTCTGCCAGGGACGCGGCTCGGCCGCCAACTCGGCGGTGTGCTACGCGCTCGGCATCACCGAGGTGGATCCGTCGCGCATGTCGATGCTGTTCGAGCGCTTCATCAGCAAAGAGCGCAACGAGCCGCCCGACATCGACGTCGACTTCGAGCACCAGCGGCGCGAGGAGGTCATGCAGTACGTGTACGAGAAGTACGGCCGGCATCGCGCCGCGCTGGCCGCGACGCTGATCACCTATCGGCCGAAGAGCGCCGTGCGCGACGTGGGCAAGGCGCTGGGGCTCGACCTCGCGCAGGTCGACCGCCTGGCGGGCTTGTTCGCCTGGTGGGACGGCCGCGCGGTGCATCCGCAACGCGTGCGCGAGGCGGGATTCGATCCCGACAATCCCGTGCTGCGGCGGTTGATCGCGCTCGCGGACAAGCTGATCGGCTTTCCGCGCCATCTGTCACAGCACGTCGGCGGCTTCGTCATCGCGCGCGATCTGCTCGAGCGCATGGTGCCGGTCGAGAACGCCGCCATGGCGGATCGCACGGTGATCCAGTGGGACAAGGACGACCTCGACGCCATGGGCCTGCTCAAGGTCGACTGCCTCGCACTCGGCATGCTGTCCGCGATCCGGCGAACGTTCGACTTGATGAATGCGTACGCGGGCGAGCGGGCCAGGGCGAGGGGCATCTCCGACGTTCCCTCCGAAGACCCCAACGTCTACGCGATGATCCAGCGCGCCGACACCATCGGCGTGTTCCAGATCGAGTCGCGCGCACAGCAATCGATGCTGCCGCGCATGCGGCCCGCGTGCTTCTACGACCTGGTGATCGAGGTCGCCATCGTTCGCCCGGGTCCCATCCAGGGCGGCATGATCCATCCCTATCTGAAGCGCCGCCAGGGCCTCGAGCCGGTCACGTATCCGAGCGATGCGGTGAGGGACGTGCTCGAGCGCACGCTCGGCGTGCCGATCTTCCAGGAGCAGGTCATGCAGCTCGCGATCGTCGCGGCGGGCTTCACGCCCGGCGAAGCGGATCGCCTGCGCCGCTCCATGGCCGCGTGGCGTCGGCGCGGCGGCCTCGAGGTGTTCGAGCAGCGCCTCGTCGACGGCATGCGGGCGCGCGGCTACGGTGAAGCGTTCGCGCGCCAGATCTACCAGCAGATCCTCGGCTTCGGCGAATACGGCTTCCCCGAATCGCACTCGGCATCGTTCGCGCTGCTCGTGTACATCTCGTCGTGGCTCAAATACTACGAGCCCGCGGCGTTCTGCGGCGCGCTGCTCAATTCGCAGCCGATGGGCTTCTATGCACCCGCGCAGCTGGTGCACGATGCGCGCCGTCACGGCGTGACGGTGCGCCCTCCGGACGTCACGGTGAGCGACTGGGATTGCACGCTGGAGGACGACAATCGCCCTGCCCTGCGCCTCGGCTTGCGCATGGTGCGCGGACTCACCGAAGCCGGCGCGTTGCGCATCATGGCGGCGCGCGCGCAGGCGCCGTTCCAGGGCGTCGCGGATCTCGCGCATCGCGCCGCGCTCGACCGCCGCGATCTTGCGGCGCTCGCCGACGGCGACGCCCTGGCCGCGCTGGCCGGTCATCGTCATCACGCGGTATGGCACGTGGCCGGTGTGGAGCGCCTGCCGCCCTTGCTCGCAGGCGACACGTTTCCCGAGCGCGATCCCGAGCTGGCCGCGCCGACCGAAGGCCAGGACATCGTCGCCGACTACCGCCGGCTGGGCCTCACGCTGCGGCGGCATCCGCTCGCGTTGCTGCGGCCGAATCTGCGCGCACGCCGGCTCGCGACCGCTGCCGAGATCGCGCAATCGAACGACCGCGAGCTCGTGCGCACGGCGGGCATCGTGATCGGGCGCCAGAAGCCCGACACCGCGAGCGGCGTGATCTTCATGACCATCGAGGATGAGACCGGCACGACGAACGTCGTCGTGTGGCGCGACCTGCAGGAGCGCCAGCGCCGCGAGTTGCTGGGCGCGCGCCTGCTCGGCGTCTACGGCCGCATCGAGCGCGAAGGGGAGGTCGTGCACGTCCTCGCCGGGCGGCTCGTCGATCTCACACCGCTGCTCGGCGAGCTGCCGACGCGGTCACGGGACTTTCATTGAGCCTTGCGTCGCGGGAAAATGGCCCGATCGGCAGGCGGAGGGCCGTCGACCATGAACAACGAGGAAACGCTGGATTTCGCCGAGCGGCTCATGCGCGAGGTGTGGCTGCCGCTCGACCCGGAGCCGGTCGACCGGTTCTACCGGCGCGATGTGGTCGGTTACAACCGCCAGCAGCGCCTGAGCTACGACGACGTCGTCCATCGCCTGGTGACGGATCGACCCCGCTTCGCCGATCCGCACTACGACATCCAGGACATCATCGCCGCCGAAGACAAGTTCGCCATCCGCTTCGCGTTCACGGCGAAGTTGGCGTCGGGACAGCCGGTCTCCGCCGAAGCCAATTACTTCTATCACCTCCGCGAAGGCAAGATTTCGGCGTTCTGGCTCCTGGCGGACATCGACTTCGACTACCGCGCGGAAAGCTAGGCGCCTCGCCCATGCGCTCGCGCGCTCACGCGATCTTCATCGACGCGAGCGCCGCCGCGATGCGCTGCATCTGCGCCGCGCTCACCAGCGAGCGCAGGATGTCCACGAAGCGCGGCTGCTGCACGCCCGAGACGATGTATTGCCAGCGATAGGCGCGCAGCACCACGTCGCGAATCGCCGCTGCTTCGCCCGACGTAAAAGCCCGGCCTGCGCAGCGGACGAAATAGGCGGCGTCCGCCGGCGCCTGCATCTGCAGGATGCCGTCGACGGCGCCGACCAGGTCGATCAGGTCCGTGACCGCCTGGTCACGCTGGCTGTCGCTCACGCGGGCATCCTCGCGCCGCCATTCGAGCTCGTCGAGGATCGCGTGCTGCGATTCCTCCTTCCAGTGGAAGAGGAACACGTCCTTCCACGTGTCGTCGATGTCCGCCGTGGGGCCGATGCTCTCGCGATAGTGCGCGAGCACGAAGAGCTCGATGTGGCAGGTGAGCGCGAGCACGGCCCACGTCGATTTCGACAGCACTGCCGACGCGACGGCGTTCGGCTCCGCGAGGAACACGTAGCCGTCGGGCATGCCGGCCGCGGACATGCGCTCGACGCGCCGGAACAGCGCCTGATGCTTGATCTCCTCGTCGGCAAAGCGGACGAGCGCCTCGAGCGCGGACTGGTCGCCCAGTCCGTGGTCGCGGCTCACGTCGAGCACCTTGGCGGCGATGAAGCGCTCCACCAGGCCGAAGGTGTTGGCATAGGTGCGGCCCTGGATCTGGGACAGCAGGCGTGCCTCGGCGGGCGTGAGGAATGCGAGCTCGTCGACCTTCGACAGCGCGTCGGGAAGGAACTTCCGGTCGAAGGCGAACTGGCGGCCGCGGATGACGTCCTTGTCGATGTCCCAGCGGATGCGCTTCGATGCCTCGATCGATCTTGCGTAGCGCGTGGAATCGATGCCGCCGCTCGAGCTCGATTGCGCTGCATGCATGGCGTTTCTCCCGTGTCGTGGACGCGGTGCTAGTATCCCGACGGTCGCGCCATCGTTGAATGACGCGGGCTCCAGCCCGTTTGCTCGCGACGCCTGGATTTGCGGAGGCGCTCCGATGGATGCTCTGTCCGACGTGCTCCGGATCGTCCGCCTCACCGGCGCGGTCTATCTCGACGCCACGTTGTCCGCGCCCTGGTGCATCGTCGTTCCCGCCGGTTCGGCGCTTTGCGCCGCGTACCTGCCGCCGTCCGAGCTCATCGTGTCGTTCCACCTGGTCACCGAGGGAGCGTGCTTCGTGACGCTTTCGAGCGATCCGCACAGCCCCTTGGTCGTGCAGGCCGGCGAGGTCATCGTCGTGCCGCGCGGCGAAAGTCACGTGCTCGGAAGCGCGCACGGCCTGCCTGCGGAAGCGCTGGCGCCGCTGCTGCGCAGTCGACTGCAGGCGGCACCCGGCGAGGTGATGGCCGTGGAATACGGCGGCGGCGGCACGGTGACGCGCATGGTATGTGGCTTCCTCGCCGCGGATGATCTGTGGCGAAATCCGCTTCTGTCCGGCCTGCCGGCTTTGCTAAAGGTCGCCATGCGCGGCTCCGCCAACTCGTGGCTCGAATCGTCCCTCCGCTTCGCCACGGAGGAGGCGGCGTCTGCGCGCGCCGGCAGCGCCACGGTGCTCGCCAAGCTCGCGGAGCTGCTGTTCGTCGAAGCGGTGCGATGCTACGTCGATGCGATGCCCGAGGACCGCAAGGGATGGCTCGCGGGCTTGCGCGATCGCTTCGTCGCACGCGCGCTCGCCCTGATGCACATGAAACCGGCGCAGGACTGGACGGTCGAAGCGCTTGCCGACCGCGTGGGCATCTCGCGCTCCGCGCTCGCGCAGCGCTTCACCGACCTGCTCGGCGTGCCACCGATGCAATACCTCGCGCAATGGCGCCTCCAGCTGGCCGCGCAGCAGCTGCGACTCACCGATCGGCCGCTTGCGTCCGTCGCGGAAGACATCGGTTACGAGTCCGAGGCCGCATTCAACCGCGCGTTCAAGCGCGCGTTCGGGGTCCCGCCCGCAACGTGGCGAAAGGGCCAGGCGCGCGCGCGCTCGACCGCTTCGAGCATGCTGGACGTGAGCAGCGCCGCCCCATGACCCGGAGTCAGTTCCTTCGCCTTGCCGCGCGTGCCATGACCGCATGCGCCGCGGCACGTGCGCTTCCCGCGAGCGCCGCCATGACCGAACGCATGCACGCCCGTCCCATTCCCTCGACCCGCGAGCCGCTGCCTGTCGTCGGTTGCGGCACGTGGCGCACCTTCGACGTGGGTGCGAGCGCCGCCGAGCGCGCGCCGCTCGCCGAGGTGCTGCGCATCCTGTTCGACGCGGGCGGCTCGGTGATCGACTCCTCGCCCATGTACGGTGCCGCCGAAGGCGTCGCCGGCGATCTTCTCGCGCAATTGAATGCGCGCGACAAGTCGTTCATCGCCACGAAGGTGTGGACGACCGGCCGCGACGCGGGCATCGCGCAGATGGAGCGGTCGATCAAGCTGCTGCGCACCGACCGCATCGACCTCATGCAGGTGCACAACCTGGTCGACTGGCGCACGCAGCTCGCCACGCTGCGCGCGTGGAAGAAGGAAGGCCGCATCCGCTATCTCGGCATCACGCATTACACCCCCAGCGCGTACCGCGATCTCGAATCCGTGATGCGCGCCGAGCGGCCCGATTTCGTCCAGCTCGACTATTCGATTGCCGACCGGGCGGCCGAGCAGCGCCTGCTGCCGCTCGCGGCCGACATGGGCATCGCAGTCATCGTGAACCAGCCGTTCGGCGGCGGCGGCCTGCCGCGATCGCTCCTGCCCAAGCCGCTGCCGGCCTGGGCCGCGGAGATCGAGTGCGAGACGTGGGCGCAGGTCCTGCTCAAGTTCGTGCTGTCGCACCCGTCGGTGACGTGCGTCATTCCAGGCACCGGGCGGCCGGAGCACATGAAGGACAACGTGCGCGCGGGCTTCGGGCGCTATCCCGACGACGCGCTGCGCGCGCGCATGATCGCTACGTTGCAGGCCTGATTTCCAGCGCCGCCTCGCGGGCCCGCGCCTCCTGCGCGCGTCCCAGCGCGAGCGCGAGCACGAGCCACGCGAACGCCAGCGGCACGGCCACCAGCGAGAGCGCGGTCAAGCCGAGGCCGGCGGCGCGCAGCGAGGAGAAAAGCCATCCCGCGACCGCGTCGGCGCCGCGGAACACCACGATGTCGATGACGTTCTTGGCCTTGTACTTTTCCTCGCGGTCGAGCACCGTGAACAGGACCTCGCGCGCGGGATTCGACACCGCGAAGTTCGCCGTGCGCTGGATCGCCTGGAACGCGATGACCACCATCAGGACGGGCGCCGACGCGAGCACTGCGAAGCCGACGGCGAACACCAGCGGCAGGAACGCCGCCGCGCGGCCGACGCCGAAGCGCGCGATGAGCCGCCCGGTGGCGACGAACTGAACCACGATCGTCAGGATGCCGACCACGAGATCGATGGTGGCGAAGATGCGCGTGCGCACCGCCGGATCGTCGGAGGCGGCGGCCACGATGTTCGCCTGCTGGAAGTAGAGGAACGTTCCCGCGATCGACAGCAGCAGGACCCACAATGCGATTCCGGCGAGATACGGTGAGCGCAGCACCATCGCGAGGCCCGCGAGCCACCCGCCGCCGAGTCCCTTGCCGTCTGCGCTCTTGGCCGAAGCAGGCTCGCGCCCGACGCGCGGCGCGACCGCTTCGAGGCGCCGCGCGCACAGGACGGCGAGCTCGAGCAGCACCGCGGCGACGATCAGCAGGTTGACGTGGCCCAGCGGCACCGCGAGCGCCACCGTGATGGCGGGACCGAGCAGAGCGCCCGCCGAGCCACCCGCGGCGATGAAGCCGAACAGGCGCTTGCCCTGCTCGCTCGTGTACAGGTCCGCCATGAAGGACCAGAACACCGATACGGCGAACAGGTTGAAGACGCTGATCCAGACGAAGAACACGCGCGCGACGATCGGCACCGACACCCCGAGCGTCAGGAGCGTCCAGAAGATCGCGATGTTCGCGACGAAGAAGTGATAGACGAGCGGAATGAAGCGCCGGCGCGGCAGCGTCGCCACGACCCATCCGAAGAGCGGCACGGCGGCGAGCATCACGACGAATGTCGCCGTAAACATCCACTGCAGGTTCTTCACGCCGCCCGCGATGCCCATCTCGTCGCGCAGCGGGCGCAGCACGTAGTAGCCCGCGAGCAGGCAGAAGAAGTACGCGAACGACCAGCCGAGCGCCGTGCGCTCTTCGGGACGGACCGCGACGAGCTTCGCCAGCAAGCTACGGACCCAGGCCGAGCGCCTTGCGCAATTCGGCGGCGGTCATCGCCTTGCCGAACACCGGCGTGCCGACGTCGAAGGTCTTCGCCCTGGCGAGGCCGCCGACGACGACAGGCTCGAAGCCCGCGGCCTCGACGAGACGAATCGCGACCTTCAGCGCGTCCGGATCGTCCGCCGCGAGCGGAATCGCGATCCTTTCGCCACTGCGGTGCGCTTCGCTGCGCAGGTACGTGTAGCCGACCGAGTTGAACGCACGCACGAGCCGGGCGCCGCCCAGGTACTCGGCGGATGCGACGCCGGTGCCTTTTTCGCGCGCGGGCACGGCCATGTCGCCGTCGCGCGCCTGCACGGGATTGGAGGTGTCGAGCACGACCTTGCCCTTGATCGACGCCGCGAGGTCGCGGCCGATCTGCGGCAAGGCGCTGTAGGGCACGGAGACGAGCAGCACCTCCCCGAACGCAGCGGCCTGCGCCGGCGTGCCGGCCTGCGCGCCGTTGCCGACGCGGGCTGCGAGCTCCTTGTCCTTTTCGAGATCGAGCGACGAGAACATCACCGGATACCCGGCTTTCGCCCACAGCTCGCCGAGCGTGCCGCCGATGCGGCCCGATCCGATGATGCCGATCTTCAGGCTCTCGGTCGCGTGCGCGACCTGCGCCACGCCGAGCGTCAGTGACAGGCCGGCGATTGCGATGATGCTCGCGATTCGTCGCATTGCATTCTCCTTCATGCCGGGTTCGCCCGCCGGCGCCATGCGCCGGGCGGCACGTTGAACTCGCGCTTGAACGCGCGACTGAACGCCGCCTCCGAATCGTAGCCGCTGCGCTCGGCCACGCGCACGATCGGCTCGCGTCCCGAGCGCAGCCTCTGCGCGGCGCGCGCGAGGCGCCAGCGCATCAGGTACTGCATCGGCGGCTCGCCGACGAGCATCGTGAATCGATCGGCGAGCGCCGAACGCGACAGCGCGACCTCGCGTGCGAGCGCCTCGACGGTCCACGCGCGATCGGGTTGCCCGTGCATCAGCGCGAGCGCCCGTCCGACGTGGACATCGCGCACACCGGCCAGCCAGCCTTCGCCGTCATGCGGCAGCGACTCGACGTAGCGGCGCAACGCTTCCGCGAACATCAGCTCCGAGAGCTTCGCGAGGATCGACCGCGTGCCCGGCCGCGCGATGCTCGACTCGCGCACGCCGGTTTGCAGCAGCTCGCGCACGAGCGTCGTCGGGGCGCTGATGTGGTCGGCGCCGGCCAGGCGCTCCTTGGCGTTCGCTACGCCATAGCAGCCCCGGATGCACCACGGCGCGCTGAACTCGGCGTTGAGATACACGGCGCCTTCCAGGTGCACCGACTTGAACACGTCGGACAGGGCATCCATGGAGCCTCGGGCAAGAGCCGCGGCGTCGCGGGCATTACCGCACGCGGCGCTGTACGCATATTAGCAACACGCGTCCCGCCGTTGCGGGAACGGCGTGTTTCGATGTGTTGCCAAAGGACCCCGACATGGAAGTGCAGAACGACGTTCGGATGCTCGATCATGCGCCCGCCGCCGCAACGTACGAGGGCGCCTGCTTCTGCGGCGCCGTCCGCTTCGAGGTGCAGGGCACGCCCGTCGCCATGGGCTACTGCCATTGCGACGGTGTGGCGGGCACCTCTTCACGAGCCATCCGCTGTGGGGCGTCGTCGACGTCTACGCCGCCATGATCCCGGAGTTTCCATACCAGCCGGGTCTGCACGTCAACTACGCGGAGACGCACCTTCGCATGCGCGACGGCCTGCCGAAGCTGAAGGACTATCCGGCCGGGATGGGAGGCTCGGGCGCGATCGTCGAGGAGTAGCCCGGGCCCCGTGCCACCCTACTCCGCGACCAAATCGCTCCAGTCCCAGTTGTAGATCATGCGCGTGCGCCACAGGAAGCGGCGCAGCGCCTCGGGACCCTGATCGGCGGCGGCCTGCAGGCGCACCAGCTCCCCGGTGGAGAGCTGCACCTGCGGCGCGAGCCGGACGGGTGCGGCGTCCGCGGCCACGGTGGTCGCGGCGAATGCGGCACATGCAACGAGCGATGCGATTTGACTGCGCATGGTGTCCTCCGTGATCAGGGATGTGCTGCGGGCAGCGCGATCTCCTCCGCGACCTCGCACAGCGGCGCGGCGTCGACGCTGCGCCGCTCCTTGCCCGCGGCCACGGTTGCGATGTGCCCCGGATCGACGCCGTTCTTCACGGCGGTGATCTCCGCAAGGATCGAGATCGCGATCTCGGGCGGCGTGCGGCTGCCGATGTACACGCCGATGGGGCCGTGCAGCCGCGCGATGTCCGAGTCCGACAGGTCGAACTCGCGCAGCCGCTCGCGGCGCTTGGCGTTGTTGGCGCGCGAGCCGAGCGCGCCGACGTAGAAGGCCGGCGACTTGAGCGCCTCCATGAGCGCCAGGTCGTCGAGCTTGGGATCGTGCGTGAGCGCGACCACGGCGCTGCGCTCGTCGAGGTTCATGGCGAGCACGGTGTCGTCCGGCATCGTGCGCACCAGCGTCACGCCGGGAATGTCCCACGTCTCCATGTACTCCTCGCGCGGATCGCACACGGTGACCTGGTAGTCCAGCCCCACCGCGATCTGCGCAAGGTACTTGGAAAGCTGCGATGCGCCGATCACGAGCATGCGATAGCGCGGGCCGTGAAGCGTGGTGAGCGAGCTGCCGTCGAACACCAGGCCGTCGACCGCGGTGGCGGGATGCAGCGTCGCGCGGCCCGTCGCGAGGTCGACACGCCGCGCGACCAGGTGACCGGCCTCGATCTCCCGCAACAACGAGCGCATGCCGGAGTCGCGGTTGAGCGGCTCGAGCACGAGCTGGATCGTGCCGCCGCACGGCAATCCGAAGCGCCGCGCCTCATCCGCCGTGACGCCGTATTTCACGGCACGGCAGCGCTTTTCCACGATGCCTTCGCGCCGGACGCGCTCGACGATGTCGTCCTCGATGCACCCGCCCGAGACGGACCCCGCCACGAGCCCGTCGTCGCGCACCGCCAGCATGGCGCCCTCCGGACGCGGCGAGCTGCCCCAGGTCCTGACCACGGTGACGAGCAGGACGCGCCGGCCCTGATCGAGCCAGTCGGCGCTGCGGCGGAGAACTTCGAGATCGACGCTGTCCATGAGCGATTCCGCTAGTGCCGGTACAGATATAGAACGACGAGAATCAGAACAATTCCCGCGAGCGCCGCATAGCGCACCCAATGCGTCGTCGCCGCACGAGCGACCGGTGGAGGCGGCGCGGGCGCGGCGCTTGCGATCTCGGCCTGCGGCGGCGACATGCGCTGCGCGAAGCAGGTGAAGAAATCGTCGGCCAGCTTCGCCGCTGCGCCGTCGATCAGACGCGATCCGAGCTGCGCGATCTTCCCGCCGACCTTGGCGTTGGCCGTGTACGTCAGCGTGGTGCTCGAGTCGTCCGCGGGCGCGAGCGTGACGCGCGCTTCGCCGCTTGCGAACCCCGCCGCGCCGCCCTGCCCCTCGAAGCGCAGCGTGTAGGCCGTCGGCGGGTCGAGGTCCGCGAGCAGCACGCGGCCGTTGAAGCGTGCCTGCACGGGCCCGATGCGCGTTGCAACGACCGCCTGCCATTCGGTGTCGCTCATCCGCTCGAGCTTCTCGCAACCGGGAATGCACGACTGGAGCACGGCGGGATCGTTGAGCGCCGCCCACACGGTCCGCGGCGAGGCGCCGATAGTGCGGGATTGGGTCAGTTGCATGTGGCGTCAGGCGGCGAGCGGCCAATCGTCGCGGCGATGCGCCGGCGGCCGCGCGAGCGCCGCGGCGAGCTCGCGCAACGAGGAAAGGTTGTGCACCGGCAGGAAATCGTCCACGTGCGGCAGCAAGGCGCGTATGCCGGCGGGGCGGGCCTCGAAGCCCGCGTAGCGCAGCAACGGGTTGAGCCACACGAGACGGTCGCACGATTTCGCGAGGCGCTCGGCCTCGAACGCGAGGCCTTCGCCGGCGTCGGCGTCGAGGCCGTCGCTGATCAGCAGCACGACCGCGTTCTGACCGAGCAGGCGGCGCGACCAGCGGCGGTTGAACTCGGCGAGGCACGTGCCGATGCGCGTCCCGCCCGCCCAGTCGCCCACCGCGGCGGTGACCTTCGCCAGCGCGACGTCGACGTCGCGGTGACGAAGCTGGCGCGTGATGTTGGTGAGGCGCGTGCCGAACGTCAGCACGTGCACGCGATGCCGGTCGTTGGTGATCGCGTGCAGGAAGTGGAGCAGCATGCGCGCGTAGCGGTCCATCGAGCCGGACACGTCGCAGAGCACCACCAGCGGCGGCGTGCGCCGCTGCCGAGCGCGATAGCGCAACGGCGCGACCGCTCCCGACGCGCCCGACATGCCGCGCAGCGTCGCGCGCAGGTCCACCGCATGGCCGCGGTCCGCGGCGCGCGTACGCCGCATCGTGTGCAGGGGCAGCGGAAGCTTGAGCCGCGCGAGCATCTGCCGCACGGCGGCGAGCTCCTCGGCTGTCATGGTGGCGAAGTCCTTCTTCTGCAGCACCTCGCGTGCGGAGAAGGTGAACGTTGCGTCGAGCTCGAGCTCGTCGTCGCTCGCAGGCTTGCTGCGCGGGGCTTCGGGCGGCAGCATCGCCTGCGCGAGGCGCGCGGGCAGCTCCGGGTCGCTCGTGCGGCCGCGCACCTTCGGCAGAAGCGACGCCAGCACCTTCTCGAGCAGGCGCGGATCGCGCCAGAAGAGCTCGAACGCCTGCTCGAACAGGGCTGAGTGCTCGCGGCGCGTCACCAGCACGGACGCGAGCGCTTCGCGAAAATCGGTGCGGTTCTCCACGCCCACCGCTTCGACGGCCGCGAGCGCGTCGACGACCTTCGCCGGGCCGACCGGCAGCCCCGCCGCGCGCAGCATGCGCACGAAGTACAGCACGTTGTCGGCGAGGCGGCGGTTCACATCTTCACGCTTTCGGACTGCGCCTCGGCGATGAGGCGCGTCGCCACCTCGGGGGTGATGGCGCCGAGGTCGTCCTGGTACTTGAGCAGCGCGCCCATCGTGTCGGCGACCGTTTGCGGGTCGAGGCTCATGCGATCCAGCGCCACCAGCGCCTCGGCCCAGTCGAGCGTTTCCGCCACACCCGGCGCCTTGAACAGGTCGAGCGCGCGCAGGCGCTGGGTGAACCCGACCACCTGGCGCGCAAGCTTCTCCGGCGCGCCCGGGCATTTGCGCCGCACGATTGCGAGCTCGCGCTCCGCGTCGGGATAATCGACCCAATGGTAGAGGCAGCGGCGCTTGATCGCGTCGTGGATCTCGCGCGTGCGATTCGAGGTGATCACCACGATCGGCGGCGCCATGGCCTTGATCGGGCCGAGCTCGGGTATCGTGACCTGGTAGTCGGACAGCACTTCGAGGAGATAAGCCTCGAACGGCTCGTCGGCGCGGTCGAGCTCGTCGATCAGCAGCACCGGCGGCACGCCGTCCTCCGGCGCCAGCGCCTGCAACAGCGGCCGGCGCAGCAGGAAGCGCGTGGTGAAGATGTCGTGCGCGAGCTCGTTGCGCTCCACGCCGCCGGCGGCTTCCGCGAGGCGGATCTCGATCATCTGGCGCGGATAGTTCCACTCGTACACCGCCGAGCCGACGTCGAGCCCTTCGTAGCACTGCAGGCGCACGAGGCGGCGGTTGAGCCCGCGCGCGAGCACCTTCGCCACCTCGGTCTTGCCCACACCCGCCTCGCCCTCGAGGAACAGCGGGCGCGCGAGGCGCAACGCGAGGAACACCGCGGTCGCGAGACGGCGGTCGGCGACGTAGTCGGTGCGCGCGAGGAGATCGAGCGTGTCGTCGACGGTGGCGGGATTGGGCTGCGGCGGCATGAGGGAAGGATACCAGCCGTTGCGGGCCCTCACCCTGGTCCCTCTCCCGCAAGCGGGAGAGGGATTCCGTCGGCGCACGCGCTCGCCAGCACCCTCCCTCTCCCGCGAAGCGGGAGAGGGTTGGGGTGAGGGCCGCTAGCCCGTCGCAGCCACCGCCCGGGATGCCAGCACCGGAATCAGGTGCGCGCGATATTCCGGCGATCCGTGCAGATCGGAGTTCAAGCCCTTCGCATCCATCCGCACCGCCTTTGCGGCATCGGCGGTGAAGTTGCGCTTCAGCGCATCTTCCAGCGCGGTCGCGCGGAATACCGACGGCGCCGCGCCGGTGACCGCGACGCGCACCGAGCCATCCGCGGCCCGGGCGACGAACACGCCGACCAGCGCGAAGCGCGATGCGGGGTTGGGAAACTTCACGTACGCCGCGCGTTGCGGAATCGGAAAGCTCACCGACGTGATGATCTCGTCGGGCGCGAGCGCCGTCT
>DASXAF010000057.1:0-13074 GCA_036406955.1 Casimicrobiaceae bacterium | reverse complement strand
CCGAGCCATCCGCGGCCCGGGCGACGAACACGCCGACCAGCGCGAAGCGCGATGCGGGGTTGGGAAACTTCACGTACGCCGCGCGTTGCGGAATCGGAAAGCTCACCGACGTGATGATCTCGTCGGGCGCGAGCGCCGTCTCGTACATGGCCTTGAAGAAGGCGTCCGCGGGTATCGTGCGCTTGTTCGTGCTCACGGTGGCGCCGAGGCCCAGCAGCGCCGCTGGCCAGTCGGCCGCCGGGTCGTTGTTGGCGATGGAGCCGCCGAGCGTTCCCATGTTGCGCACCTGCCGATCGCCGATGCCGTCGGCCAGCATCGCGAGCGCGGGTATCGCCTGCTTCACCACGTCGGACGATGCGACTTCGGCGTGACGCGTCATCGCGCCGATCACGAGCTCGTCGCCGTCGCGCTTGATGCCGCGGAGCTCGGCAATCGCGCCGAGATCGACCAGCGTGCCCGGCTGCGCGAGGCGAAGCTTCATGGCGGCGACGAGGCTCTGGCCGCCCGCCAGGGCGCGGCCGCCCGTCTGCCCGAGCAGGCTCGCGGCATCCGCGACCGATTTGGCTTGCCGGTATTCGAAGGCGTACATGTCCCCTCCTTACGCGCGCGCCTGCTGGATCGCCTGCCACACACGGTGGGGCGATGCCGGCATGTCGAGGTGCGCAACGCCAAGGGGCGCGAGCGCATCCATCATGGCATTCATGAACGCGGCCGGCGCGCCGATGGCGCCCGCTTCGCCGCAGCCCTTCGCACCGAGCGGGTTGTGCGTGCAGGGCGTGACCTGCGTGCCGACCTTGAACGACGGCACGTCGTCGGCGCGCGGCAACGCGTAGTCCATCAGGCTGCCCGTGAGGAGCTGGCCCGTTTCGCGGTCGTACACGCAGTTCTCGAGCAGCGCCTGCCCGATGCCCTGCGTCAGGCCGCCATGCACCTGCCCCGCGACGATCATCGGGTTGATGATGTTGCCGAAATCGTCGCTCGCGCTGAACGCGACGACGTGTACCTGCCCGGTGTCCGGATCGACCTCCACCTCGCAGATGTGCGTGCCCGCGGGATAGGTGAAGTTGGTCGGATCGTAGAAGGCCGTTTCATCGAGTCCCGGCTCGAGCTTGTCCAGCGGGAAGTTGTGCGGCACGTACGCGGCGAGCGCGATCTCGCCGAACGCCTTGCTCCGGTCGGTGCCGGCCACGCTGAACTTGCCATCCTTGAACTCGATGTCCGTCTCGGCCGCCTCGAGCAGGTGCGCCGCGATCTTGCGCCCCTTCGCGACGATCTTGTCGAGGGCCTTCACGATCGCCGTGCCGCCGACCGCGAGCGAGCGCGATCCGTAGGTGCCCATGCCGAACGGAACGCGGCCCGTGTCGCCGTGCACGACGTCGACGTGCTCGATCGGAATGCCGAGGCGCGCCGCGACGATCTGCGCGAACGTGGTCTCGTGTCCCTGCCCGTGCGAATGCGAGCCGGTGAACACCGTGACGCTGCCCGTGGGATTGACGCGAACCTCGCCGGCCTCGAACAAGCCGGCCCGGGCACCGAGCGAGCCCGCGATGTTCGACGGCGCGAGCCCGCACGCTTCGATGTAGGACGCGTAGCCGAGGCCGCGCAGCCTGCCGCGCTTCTGCGCCTCGGCCTTGCGCGCCTCGAACCCCTTCACGTCGGCGAGCCGCATGGCGTCGTCGAGCGTGGCGTCGTAGTTGCCCGTGTCGTAGTTGAGCGCGACGGGCGTCTGGTAAGGGAACGTGCGGATGAAGTTGCGCCGCCGGATCTCGTCCTGCGCAATGCCCATCTCGTGCGCAGCCTGGTGCACGATGCGCTCGACGACATAGGTCGCTTCCGGCCGCCCGGCGCCGCGATACGCGTCGACCGGCGCGGTGTTGGTGAACACCGCCGTGACCTCGCACCAGATCGCCGGTGTCGTGTACTGGCCCGCGAGCAGCGTCGCGTAGAGGATCGTGGGAATGCACGACGCGAACGTCGACAGGTACGCCCCCATGTTGGCGGCTGTGGTCACTTTCAGCGCGAGGAACTTGCCGTCGCGGTCGAGGGCGAGCTCGGCGTGCGTGTCGTGGTCGCGGCCATGCGCGTCGGCGAGGAACGCTTCGCTGCGCTCGGCCGCCCACTTGATAGGTCGCCCGACGCGCTTGCTCGCCCAGACCATCGCGGTCTCTTCGGGATACAGGTAGATCTTGGAGCCGAAGCCACCGCCCACGTCGGGCGCGATCACGCGTACCTTGTGCTCGGGCAGGCCGAGCACGAACGCCGTCATGAGCAATCGCTCGACGTGCGGGTTCTGGTTGGCGACGTACAGCGTGTAGCTGTCCTCGGCGCGGTTGTACGAAGCCACCGCGGCGCGCGGCTCGATGGCGTTCGGCACGAGGCGATTGTTGACGATGTCGAGCTTCGTCACGTGAGCCGCCCTGGCGAACGCGGCATCGACCGCGGCCTTGTCGCCGAGCGCCCAGGTGTAGCAGCGATTGCCGGGCGCCTGGTCGTGGATCTGCGCCGCGCCCGCGCGCAACGCGTCGTCCATCCTGACCGCCGAGGGCAGCACGTCGTAGTCGACGTCGATCAGCTCCGCGGCGTCCTTGGCCTGGTTGGGCGATTCGGCCACGACCAGCGCGACCGGATCGCCGACGTAGCGCACCTTGCCCTGCGCGAGCACGGGGTGCGGCGGCTCGTTCATCGGCTTGCCGTCGGTGCCGGTGATCAGCCATCCGCAGGGCAGCCCGTTCACGCCCTCCAGGTCGGCGCCGGTGAACACCGCGACGACGCCGGGCGCGGACTTCGCGCGCGACGTGTCGATGCCTCGAATGTTGGCATGCGCATGCGGCGAGCGCAGGAAATGCGCGTACGTCTGCCGCGGCAGCGAGACGTCGTCGGTGTACTGCCCGGTGCCGGTGAGGAAGCGCTGGTCTTCCTTGCGCCGCACGGCCTGCCCGAGCGGCGCGCTCAAATCGTTGGCGCCCATGGCGGCCTCCTACTTCGTCATGGCGGCCGCGCCCTGCTCGACCGCCTTCACGATGTTGTGATAGCCCGTGCAGCGGCAGAGGTTGCCCTCGAGCTCCGCACGGATCGTCGCCTCGTCGGGCTTCGGATGGCGCTGCGCCAGGTCGATCGCGCTCATGACCATGCCGGTCGTGCAGAAGCCGCATTGCAGGCCGTGGCAATCCTTGAACGCCGCCTGCATGGGATGCAGCTCGCCGTCCGGTCCGCCGATGCCTTCGATCGTGGTCACCTTGGCGCCCTGCACCTGCGCCGCGAGGACGTTGCACGACTTGACCGCGCGGCCGTCGACGTGCACCGTGCACGCGCCGCATTGCGCCGTGTCGCAGCCGACGTGCGTCCCGGTGAGGCCGAGATTGCGCCGCAGGAAATCGACGAGCAGCGTGCGCGCGTCGATGTCCGCTTGCACGGCCGCTCCGTTGACGGTGAGGGATACAGAGACAGGCACGAGCTCCTCCTTGTGTCGTCGCGTCCGGTCGAAAGCATACTCCGGCTGGATCGACGCGCAACAAAAAGGCGGCCGGAGCCGCCTTCGTTCGAGGAGCGCGAGCCCGCGATTACTTCGGGTTCGACGCCGCCGCGACCTGGATGTCGTTCTGCACCGACGTCACGCCCTTGGTGTCGCGCGCGACCTGCGCCGCGCGGTCGGCTTCCTGCTGGCTCTTCGCCGTGCCCGACAGCTTCACCACGCCGTTGTCGGTCTCGACCTTGATGTGCGTCGCGCTGACGTTCTTCTCCTTGGCGAGGCCGGCCTTGACCTTGGTCGTCAGCGCGGCGTCGGATATCGCTTCGTGCGCGCTCGACGATGTGCTCGGCGCTGCCGTGGTGGCCGTCGTGCTGGTCGTCGTCTGGTCGGCCGCCTGCGTGTTCTTCGACTTGTCACCCCAGGCGGACGCCGCGCCCGGCGCCATCAGTCCGGCGGCGAGCAGGCAGGCAACGGCAATGTGCGACTTGCTCATACGCATTTCTCCTTCGTTCCGCGGCGCGTCGCCGCTGACATTCCACTATGCGCCGGAACGAGGCCCGGGACTATCGGCGCGGTCCGATGCGCATGTCGGACCCTTCCGACGCCGCAGCCGGGCGCTCAGTAGAGCGAGGCGGTGTATTGCGCGAGGTTCTCGATGTCGTCGTCGGACAGCGTCGACGCGACGCTGGTCATGTTGCCGGCGTCGTTGGTGCGCCGTCGCGCCTTGAAGTCGGAGAGCTGCTTCTTGACGTACGCGTAGTGCTGTCCCGCCACGCGCGGAATCTCGTTCTGCCCCGTGAACCCGCCGAGGTGGCACATCGTGCACAGCACCTCCTCGGCTTTCTTCTGCCCGGCCTGCACCTTGGCGGGATCGGCCTTGAAGGTGCTCGGCGCCTGCTTCTGCTTGGAGAAGTAGTCCGCGAGCGCGAGCATGTCATCGCGCGACAGCGGCTGCACGACCGGATCCATGTTGGGATCGTGGCGGCGGCCTTCCTTGAAGTCCTTCAGCTGCAGGTAGAGGTAGCGCGCGGTCTGGCCGGCCAGCACCGGGTATTGCGGGTTGTCGTTGTTGCCCTTCTCGCCGTGGCATGCCGCGCAGAGCGCGACCTTGTCCTTGATCGCGTCGGGCACCTGCGCGACCGCCGGCGTGGCCAGCGCGGCCACGAGCAGGAAGAGTCTCATGCAGGAACGGACGATCGCGGTCGGAGTAAGTTCGACCGAACCTACTCCGACCCCGTCTTTGGCAACTGACTCTGACCCCGGTCTACGCGGTCTACGGCAGCGCGAACACCACGAGGCTGTTGCCGCGCTTGAAGTCGAGCTGCGTGTTGCCGCCCGCCGACACCGCGACGTACTGCTTTCCGTTCACCATGTAGGACACCGGCGGCGAGTTGGCGCCCGCGCCGACGTTGAACTTCCACAGCTCCTTGCCGGTGCGCGCATCGAAGGCCTTGAACCAGCCGTTGCCTTCTCCGTTGAACACCAGGTCGCCCGCGGTGGCGAGCGTGCCGCCCATCAGCGGCTGCGGCGTCTTCACCTTCCACACGACCTTGCCCGTGTCGATGTTGACGGCCGCGAGCTGTCCCCATTGCTGTTCCGACGGGATCGTCTTGAACGCGCCGCCGAGCCACAGCTTGCTGCCGCCCGGATAAGGCACCTCCTCGACGTGGTACGTCATGGGCTGATGCAGGTTCGCCGCATAGACCATGCGCAGCTTCGGATTGAGCGCCATCGGCGACCATTCGACGCCGCCGTTGGCGCCCGGCAGCATGCGCGCGCCGTCCTTGGTCGGCAGCGTCCACATGTTCTCCTGCGGGATCATCGCGTCGGAGAAGCGGATGAGCTTGCCGGTCGCGCGGTTGTTCACGTACACGTGGCCGGTCTTGCCGCCATGGATCGCGACGTCGACCATCTTGCCGCTGCCATCGTTGGCCTGCGTGAGGATCACCGGCGACACGGCGTCGAGGTCCCATACGTCGTGCGCGATGTATTGGGAATGCCACTTGTACGCGCCGCTGTTCAGGTCGATCGCCACCATCGAGTCGGTGTACAGGTTGTCGCCCGGCCGGATCGCGCCGTAGAGATCGGGCGACGGATTGCCGACGACGAAGAACACCGTCTTGGTCTTGGTGTCGACCGCCGGCGTCATCCACACGCCGCCGCCGAGCGTCTGGTAGAACGAGCTGTCCTTCGCGAACGCGGCCTTCTCCGCCTCGATGTCGCGATGCATGTCGCGGCCGGTCGCGTCCTTGGCCGCCCACACGCCTTCATGGCCCTTCTCCGGAATCGTGTAGAAGGTCCACAGCACGTGGCCGTCGTTGGCGTCGAACGCCTTGACGAAGCCGCGGATGCCGTACTCGCCGCCGTTGGTGCCGATGAGCACCTTGCCGTCGACCACCGTGGGCGCCATCGTCTCCGAATAGCCCTTCTCGGGATCGGCGATCTGCTGCTCCCACAGCATCTTGCCGCTCTTGGCGTCGAGCGCGACCAGCTTCGCGTCGAGCGTGCCCATGTACAGCCTGTCGCCCGACACCGCGACGCCGCGGTTGTTCGGCCCGCAGCAGAACGTGGTGATCGGACCCATCTTGTGCTTGTAGTGCCAGTACTCCTCACCGGTCGCCGCGTCGATGGCGTACACGTGGTTGAACGACGTCGTGAGGAACATCACGCCGTTCTGCACGATCGGCGCGGTCTCCATCGACTCGGTCACCGCGGTCTGAAACACGAACGCCGGCTTGAGCCGGGCGACGTTGCCGGCGTTGATCTGGCTGCCGGGGTAGTAGCGCGTCTGCGCGTAGCTGCCGTTGGGGTGGATCCAGTTCTTCGCGTCGTTGCCGGCGCCTTCCAGCATGGCCTGCGTGACGGACGTGAACGAGGGCATCGCCTTGGCCGAGCTCGTGCCCGCGGGTCCGGACACCTCGGCGCCTTGTGCGAGTGCGGCCGGCGCGAAGGCCGACGCCGCGAATGCCACCGCTCCGAGCCATTTGCTGCGCGTGGTCATGGAGTGCTCCCTGATCTGTTTGGAGTATCGGCCGCTGCGCCGACCTGCGACGCTGCGGGCGGGCCGTTCGGGTGCGGGATCGTTTATAGTCAGTTTCGTTGCGCCTTGCAATCTACAAGCTCTTGTGCGCTGCGCAAAGCCTCGGTCGAAGCCCGGATGACCCCATGAACCGCTTCAAGCTTTCAATCTGCCTGCGCGCCGCCGGGACGACGGCTGCCGCTCTCATTCTGCTGCTCGCCGCGCCGGCCCGCGCCGAGGACGACGTGTCGATCAACGCGCGCCTGCTCATGGCGGCACGCGCCGCGGACGCAGGCGCCATCGATCGGGCACTGAGGGGCGGCGCCGCGGTCAACTCGCGCAACCGGCTCGGCGAGACGCCGCTGGTGATCGTGCTGAAGAACGAGCATCCCGAGCTGGCGCCTGCCCTGCTCGACGCGGGCGCCGACGTGAACCAGCCCGCCATCAACGGCGTGACCCCGCTGATGGCCGCCGCTTACGCCGGGAACACGGACGTCGTGCGCGCGCTGCTCGCACGCGGCGCGGACGTCGGCGCGGTCGATCGCGTGAAGAAGAACGCGATGACGTACGCCGCCGGGGAAGGCCGCACCGAAGTCGTGCGTGCATTGCTCGCCGCGGGTGTCGACGCGGACGCCGTCTATCACAACGACCTCACGGCGCTCATGTGGGCAGCGGGTTACGGCCGCACGGAGACCGTGCGCCTGCTGCTCGCGTCGGGCGCGCGCGCCGACCGCCGCGACAATCGCGGCAAGACCGCGCTCGACATCGCGCGCGAGCAGCACCAGGACGAGACCGCAGCCGTGCTGCAGGCCGTCGTGAAGCCCTGAGGTTCAACCTGATCGGAGCGAAGGACCTGCCCGGGGCCACCACATCCGGCGCACGTAGCCGTCACGCGACAGCGCGTGCGACACCGCGCCGGCGACATGCAGCAGCACCGCCGCGGCAAGCACGAAGCTCGTGCCGAGGTGAATGGCGCTCATCGTCTGCTTGATGGAGTCGTCCTTCCAGCCCCATGCCGGCAGCGTCACGCCGAACCATTTCACGGGATAGCCGCTGAACACCGACCCGAGGTAACCGGCAATGGGCATGACGAACAGCGCCGCGTAGAGCGTCGCGTGCGTCGCGCGCGCGAGCACGCGCTGCCAGCCGGGCAATCCGGCAAGCGGCGGCGCCGGATGGCCGAGGCGCCATCCGAGCCGGAAGAGCATCACGCTGAAGATGACGAGGCCGATCGACTTGTGCGCGTTGAAGGCGTCGGCGCGCAGGCCGGGCGGCTGCTTCGGGATCTCCTGCATCGACCAGCCCCACGCGAATTGCACGATCACCAGCGCCGCGACGAGCCAATGCAGCGTCACCGCGACCGTCGTGTAGCGGAGCGCGGCCTCGTCAGAGCGCGATGTCGACGCTGACGCCGGCAAACCAGTTGCGACCCGGGGCCGGCTCGAAATAGCGTCCATTGGTGTCTCCGACGATCACCGATCCCACGTAGTTTCGGTCGAAGAGATTGTTGACCCGCACGAACTCGCGCCACGACGCCGGCCCGCGCTTCTGCTCGAAGCCCATGCGCACGTTGGCGATCGTGTACGCCGGCGCAGCATCGCTGTTGCGCTCGTTGACGTAGAGCTTGTCGACGAACTGCACCTCGGCGGCGGCGTTGAAGCCGTAGGCGTTTCGCGGCAGCCAGGCGAGCTCGCCGTAGGCCTGCTGCGACGGCACGCCGGGCAGTCGCGCGCCCGCCGCCACGGGTTGCCCGCTGCTCACGAACGCATCGACGAACTCCGCCCGCAGGTAGGTGTACGCGAGGTGCGCGCGCAGGTCGTAGGGAAGCTGTCCGTCCCATTCCGCCTCGACGCCGCGGCGGCGCGTACGCCCGGCGTTCTTGTACGTCGTGCGGCCACCGGTCGCCTGGTCGACCACGATCTCGTTGCGGGTGTCGATGTTGAACAGGGCGAGCGTCACGCGGTGCTGCGGCGTCACGTAGGCCTTGACGCCGACTTCCGTCGCACGGCTCGTCGCCGGCTGCAGCCCGAAATTGAGGCCGGTCGAGCCGGGCCGATACGCCAGCTCGGCGAAGGTCGGCGTCTCGAAGCCTTCGCCGTAGCTCGCGTAGACGTTGACGTTGTCGCGCGCGTGCCACACCGCGCCGAGCACGGGGCTCGTGTCGGCGAAGCGCAGCGCGCCGCTGTCGTCGGGATTCTGCGCCGTGATGTAGTGATCGTCGGACCCGTACCACACCTTGCTCGTGCGAACGCCGGCGGTGAAGGTCAGCACCGGCCACGGCGACCACTGCGCCTCGACGTACGCGTCGAAGCTGCGCACCACGTCGTCCTCGTCGCGGCGCAGGTCGCCGAGGTCGCCGTTGTTGTTGACGTAGCCGCGGCGCCGCTCGTGCTGTCGATCGGTGTCCACACCGGCGATCAGCGACAGCGGTTGCGACAACCACTGACCGCGCCAGATGAGACGCGCGCCGATGCCGCCGAAATCGCGATCGAGGTCCGTCACGCCGCCCGACGAGGTCGGCAGCGTGCCGGCGAGCGCGAGGTATTGCCGGATCGTGCGGGTGCCGTGATAGCCGTCGACGTCCAGCGTGAGGTTGTCGTCGAACCGATGCTCGACGAAAACGCCCCCCTGGATCTGGTCGATCGTCTTGCGCGTGTTGAACTGGATGGCCGACGGATCCACGCCGCGCGGGTTCGCTTCCCACTGCGCACGGGTGAGGCCGAGCGGATCCTGGGTCTCGGGCTGGTATTGCGTGTTGCCGATGATCGTCACGCGCGTCGCCGGCGCGGCGTCGAACACCAGCTTGGCGTTGCCGACCTCGCGGCGCGCGGACGAGTGGTCGCGGAAGCCGTCGGTCTGGAAGTGGGTGGCGGCGACGACCGCGCCCACGCCGCGCACCACGCCGTTCAGCTTGGTGCCCGCCGTCCAGGTGCCGTAGCTGCCGCCGCCGAAGGTGAAGTCCAGCAACGGCGGCTCGCGCGGGTCTTCCGTGAACACGGCGATCACGCCGCCCGAGGCGTTGCCGTAGAGCGTGGAGAACGGCCCGCGCAGCACCTCGATGCGCTGCGCGGACAGCAGACTGAAGCTGCCGGTCTGGCCCTGGCCGTCGGGCATCGTGACCGGGATGCCATCCTGGTAGAGCCGTACGCCGCGCACGCCGAACTGCGCGCGCGCGCCGAAGCCGCGCGAGCTGATCTGCAGGTCCTGCGCATAGTTCTGCCGGTTGGCGGCGAAGACGCCGGGGACGCGGTTCAGCGTCTCCGAGAGGTTCACCTGCGGCTGGCCGTCGTGGATCGTGCTCGCGTCGATCACGTCCACCGAAGCGGGCAGATCGAATGCGCGGGCCGCACTGCGGGTCGCGGTGACCACGACGGGACCGAGCGGCTCGACCGCCTCCTCGGCCGTGGCCGACGCGGACGCGAGCACGGCCGCGCACGCCGCGAGCCGCGTGGCGGTTCGGCGCAAGGAAAGGGTCCGCACCATGCGCGGCATTATGCCCGCAAACTCGGTTACGATAGCCTTCGCCGCAGCATCGCGGCAGGAGGCAACATCATGCAACATTTCGTCCGCGCGATCATCCTGTGCTTCGGATGGAGCGTCGCGGCGGCTGCCGCGCCGCTGGCGTACGTGTCCAACGAAGGCTCGGCGAGCATTTCCGTGATCGATACCGGGCAGGACAAGGTCGTCGACACGCTGAAGTTCGGCGAGCGCCCGCGAGGCATCGCGGCCTCGCACGACGGCCAGCGTCTGTACATCAGCGACCAGACCGCCAACGCGCTCGTCGTGGTCGATCTGGCGCAAAAGAAGCAGCTCGCCAAAGTGGCGCTCGGAAGCTCACCGGAGGCGATCTACCTGTCACACGATGGCAAGTGGCTGTCCGCCGCGGTCGAGGAGGACAACCAGGTCGTGATCGTCGACACGCAAACGCTCGCGATCGCCAAGCGCATTCGCATGCGCGGCAAGAATCCGGAGCATGCGGTGTTCAGCCCGGATGGCCGCTGGATGTACGCGAGCGCCGAGGAAGCGGACAGCGTCGACATCGTCGACCTCGACAAGGGCGAGGTGGTCAAGTCGGTGAAGGTCGGCGATCGCCCGCGCGGCATCGGCTTCCTCCCCGACGGCAGCCGCGCCTACGTCGCGGCCGAGAACGCCGACATGGTCAACGTATTCGATACGCGCACGCAGGATGTGATCGCGCGCATCAAGGCGGGCAAGCGATCCAACGGCGTGATGGTCGCCCCGGACGGCAAGAAAGTGTTCGTCACCTCGGGCGGCGAAGGCACCGTGCAGGTGATCGATCCTTCGAGCAACACGATCGTCGCGACGATTCCCGTCGGCAAGCGGCCGTGGAACATGGCGCTCACACCCGACGGGCGCAAGCTGTACGTCGCGTGCGGCCGGTCTAACGCGGTCGCGGTGATCGACACCGAGCGCAACGCCAAGATCGCGGAGATTCCGGTCGGCGAGCTGCCCTGGGGCGTGGCGATTCCGTAGTCACAGCGCGGGTCAGGACACCAGGCCGCTGCGCAGCGCGAGGTGCACGAGCTGGGTGGGCGTGCGCGCGCCGAGCTTGTGCCGGATCGCCGTCTGGTAGTTGGCGACGGTCTTCACGCTCAGCGACAACCGGTGCGCGATCTCTTCGACCGATTCCCCGCCCGCGAGAAGACGCAGTATCTCGAACTCGCGCACCGAGAGCGCATCCAGCGGCTCTTGCGCCGCCGACCCCTGGCCGGGCACGAGCGCGCTCGCGACATCCGGACCGACGAATAGCTCGCCTCGCGCGACGGCTCGCACGGCCTCGACCAGCAGATCGGGCGCGCTGCTCTTGGAAAGATAGCCCCGCCCGCCGGCGTCGAGCGCCCGGCGCGCGAAGATCGGCTCGTCGTGGATGCTGAACACCAGCACGCGGGCCTGCGGCTCGCGCATCCGCATGCGCCGCAAGGTCTCGATGCCGCTCACGTCGGGCAGCGAGATGTCCATGACGACGACATCGGGCGCGAGCTCGACGAAGCGGCGATACCCTTCGGCGCCGGTCGCCGCGTCGCCGACGACCGCGAGCCCCGGCGTGCGCTCGAGCAGGCGCCGATAGCCCTCGCGGACGACGGCGTGGTCGTCGATCAGCAGGACGCGCGTCGCGTGCGCCATGGGCCTATGCCGCGCGCAGCGGCAGCCGCGCCTCGAGAACGAACGACGCACGGGCGATCGAATCCGCGCGCACGCGCCCGCCGAGCGCCTCGATGCGTTCACGGATGCCGGCGATGCCGAGCCCCGTGCACGCCTCGCGGCGTGCCGCCGCGACGCCGTCGTTGACGACACGAAGCACGATCTCGCGCTCGCATCCGCCTGCGTCCGACCGGCACGCCAGCTCGACGTCGACGCGACTCGGGCGCGCGTGGCGTACGACATTGGTGAGCCCTTCCTGCACGAGACGGAACATCGCCATGTTCGTAGCCTCGCCAAGATCGGGAAGCTGCGTTTTCGGCACGTCGAGCGCGAAGCGCACGTCCGGCAATCGCCGGCGCCAGCCATCGACGCAATGCTCGAGCGCCGCGACGAGCCCGAGCTCGTCGAGTCCCGGCGGGCGCAGGTGGCGCACGATGTCCTGCGTGGTCTGCTGCACCCGGTCGGCCAGGTCGACGATCGCGGCGGCGTCGCGGCGCATTTCCGGCTCGGCGCTGCGATCACGGATCGACACGGCGTCGAGCTTGATCGCATTGATGCATTGTCCAAGCTCGTCGTGCAGCTCGCGCGCGAGGCGGCGCCGCTCGTCCTCCTGCGCCCGGGCACCGGCCACGACCAGCCGGCTATTCGCGCCGAGCGCGGCCGTGAGCGAGACCTCCGCTTCACGCCGCCGCGCGATCTCGCGGCGGGCCTCGCGCATCCGGCGCCAGGCAAACCATGCGAGCGCGCACGCGAGGAACACCAGGACCAGCGGCGCCTCGTCGAGCTGGAAGCGCTCGAGAGGACGCGTCCACGCCAGCAGCCGCTCGCTCATTTCGAGCTGGACGCACGACGCCGCAACGGCCGACGTGCCGACTGCCACCGCGATGCCGTCGCGCAGCGCGGCGCGGCTCTTGAACACCGACCGCATAAGCCTCCCCTCCTCCCCGCACCGGACGGGATTTTTTCCCGACTTGGCCTGCAGATGACGCGCAGCGCATGCCGGACGGTGCATATTGATTCTACCTGCCGACTCGCCCGATGCCGCGCATGAGGTTCCGACAGCCGTTGCCGGTCTCTGCCCTCGCCACCGCCATCGCGCTGCTGGCCGCCGTCCCGGCGCGCGGCGACAATCCCGCCGAGGCGCTCGAGTTGCCCGCGGTCGAGGTCGTCGGCACCACGCCGCTGCCCGGGCTGGGCATTCCCTTGCGCGACGTGCCCGCGAACGTCCAGATGTTCGGCAGCCGCGCGTTGGGGCGTCAGCGTCCGCCGACCCTGACGCAGTTCCTCGACGCCAACGCCAACAGCACGAATGCCGGCTCCGCGCAGGGCAACCCGTTCCAGCAATCGCTCGACATACGCGGCTTCTCGGCCTCGCCGATACTCGGCACGCCGCAAGGGGTCTCGGTGTTCCAGGACGGCGTAC
>DASXAF010000056.1:0-20696 GCA_036406955.1 Casimicrobiaceae bacterium | reverse complement strand
GAACACCGCACAGGTGTTGCAATCGATACTCCTGAATCTCTAACGGCGCCCCTCACCCCAGCCCCTCTTCCCTCCGGGGAGAGGGGTCCTGTGGTGAACGCCTCGTCGCTCACCCGCACCCGCGAATGGCTCTACGCCTGGCTGCTGCTGTTGCCCGCCGCGGTGCTCCTCGCGCTGTTCACGCACTATCCGGCGATCGCGAACCTGTGGCACAGCTTCTTCTCGACGCCGCGCGGTGCGCGCGAGTCGGTGTTCATCGGCCTCGACAACTACCGGCAGCTCGTCGACGACCCGATCTTCTGGCAGGCGCTCGCGAACAATCTCTGGTACGCCGTCGGCACGATTCCGCTGTCGATCGCGCTCGCGATCGCGATGGCGCTCTGGGTCAACGATCGCCTGCCGGGCCGCGGCTTCCTGCGGCTCGCGTATTTCACGCCGACGATCCTCCCGATGATCGCAGTGGCGAACATCTGGCTGTTCTTCTACACGCCGGGATACGGTCTGCTCGCGCAGGTGCTCGGCGCGCTCGGCATCCCCGGGCACAACTGGCTCGGCAGCCGCGATACGGCGTTGCCGGCCGTGATGGTCGTCGCGATCTGGAAGGAAGCCGGCTTCTTCATGATCTTCTACCTCGCCGCGCTGCAGTCGATGTCGCCGCATCTCGCCGAAGCGGCGGCCATCGAGGGCGCATCCCGCTGGTATTTCTTCCGCCGCGTCACGTTTCCGCTGCTCATGCCGACCACGCTGTTCGTGCTGGTGAACGCGGTGATCAACGCGTTCCGGCTGGTCGATCACATCGTCGTGATGACGCGCGGCGGACCGGACAACGCGACGGCGCTCCTGCTGTACTACATCTACGAGACCGGCTTCCGCTTCTGGGACTCGGCCTACGCGGCGGCGCTCACCATGGTGCTGCTCGTGCTGCTCGCGCTGGCCGCGCTCGCGCAGTTCATGTTCCTCGAGCGGCGCACGCATTACCGATAGCGCATGTCCGCCGTCCAGACGCACGTCTACGATCCGACCGGTGCTTCCCGCGCGCTCGAGACGCTCGCGGCCTGGGTGCTCGGCTTGCTGTGGATGCTGCCTCTGCTCTACGCATTCTGGACGGCGTTCCACGCCCCGGAATTCTCCACGCGCCTCTCCCTCACCGCGCCGCTCACGCTCGACAATTTCGTCAAGGCGTGGAACGCGGCGCCGTTCGCGCGCTATTTCGCGAACACGGTCATGCTGGTCACCATGGTGCTCGCCGCGCAGCTCGTGCTCGTGACGCTGGCCGCCTATGCGTTCGCGCGCTTCGATTTCCCCGGCCGCAACGTCGCGTTCGCGCTGGTGCTGGTCCAGCTGATGATCATGCCCGACGTGCTGATCGTGGAGAACTACCGCACCATGACCGCGCTGGGCCTCAAGGACACCATCCTGGCGATCGGCCTGCCCTACATGGCGAGCGCGTTCGGCATCTTCCTGCTGCGCCAGACCTTCAAGACCGTGCCGCGCGAGCTCGACGAGGCCGCGCGCGTCGAAGGCTGCTCGCCGCTGCAGACGCTGTGGAAGGTGTACGTACCGCTCGCGCGCCCGACCTATCTGGCCTATGCGCTCGTCTCGGTGTCGTATCACTGGAACAACTTTCTCTGGCCCCTCATCATCACGAACTCGGTGGAGACGCGTCCGGTCACCGTCGGGCTGCAGGTCTTCTCGGCCACCGACCAGGGCATCGACTGGTCGATCATCACGGCCGGAACGCTGCTGTCGACGGGACCGCTGCTGATCGCGTTCCTGCTGTTCCAGAGGCAGTTCGTGCAATCGTTCATGCGCGCGGGGATACGCTAGGGTGAAGCTCGTCACCTGGAACGTCCAATGGTGCCGCGGCGTCGACGGCAACGTCGATCCCGCGCGCATCGTGTCGGAGGCGCGGCGCATCGCGGATTTCGACGTGCTGTGCCTGCAGGAGATCGCCGACAACTTTCCCGATCCCGAGCTCGCCGGCAGCCGCGGCGACGACCAGTTCGCGGAGCTCGCCCGTCTTCTCCCCGGCTATACGGCCGTTTCCGGCGTCGCGGTCGATCAACCGGGGCGCGACGGTCGCAGGCGGCGATTCGGCAACCTGATCCTGTCGCGGTTGCCGGTGCGACAGGTGTATCGGCACCTGCTGCCTTATCCGCTCGATCCCGGCGTGCCGGCCATGCCGCGCATCGCGCTCGAGGCAGTGGTCGGCGCGCCATTCGGCGACGTGCGCGTGATCACGACCCACCTCGAGTACTACTCCGCGAAGCAGCGCATGGCGCAGGCGCTTGCGCTACGCGCCATCTACGCCGAAGGCCACGCCTACGCGCGCGACGCGCAGATCACCATGGACGATGGCGGGCCGTTCCATACGTTCGCGCGGCCGCGCGCCACGATCATCACGGGCGATTTGAACTTCGAGCCGGACGGTCCCGAGCATCCACGCATGCTCGCGCCGTTCGACGACGGCACATCGCCGCTGCACGACGCGTGGCAGCTCGCGCATCCGGGCGAGCCGCACGCGTCGACGTTCTGCATCTACCAGAAGACCGATCCGTCGGGCGGCGAGCTGCATTGCGATTTCATCTTCGTCAGCGACGAGCTGCGCGGGCGCGTGCGTGGCCTCGACGTCGACCAGAAGACGCAGGCGTCGGATCATCAGCCGGTGATACTGACGTTGGGGTCGGAGTAAGTCGCGTACCCGGGGTCGTACCCCGGGTCGTACCCCGGGGTCGGAGTCGTTTGACTCTGACCCCGAATTTCGGTCACGGGCGCCCCGCTACAATGTCGGGTGGCCCGATACGACGATGTCCCCTTGAAGGCTGCTCCCGACAGCGCGCTCACGTTCACCGGCGAACGCTACACACCGGAAGTGCGTGGGGCGATCGGCTACGAGCATTGGCATCGCTATGCGGCCGTCGCCTCGCTCGCCGCGAGCCGCCGCGTGCTCGACGCAGCTTGCGGAGAAGGCTATGGCAGCTACCTGCTCGCGCGCACGGCGAAGCACGTGGTGGGTGTCGACATCGATGCCGCCACGATCGAGCATGCGCGCACGCGCTATCGCGCTGCCAACCTCGAATACCTGTCCGGTTCGGTGACCGCGCTCCCGCTCGCCGACGGCAGCGTGGACCTGGTCGTGAGCTTCGAAACGATCGAGCACCTTGCCGGGCAGCGCGAGATGCTGGCCGAGTTCAGGCGGGTGCTCGCACACGACGGGGCCCTGGTCATTTCGTCGCCGAATCGCCCCGTCTACAACGAAGCCGGCGGCATCGCGAACCATTTCCACGTGAAGGAGCTCGATCGTGACGAGCTCGCGGCGCTGCTCGGTCCGCTTTTTCCGCAACAAAGCTGGCACGGCCAGCGCGTCGCCGCGCACTCGCTGCTGTGGTCCGCACAGAGCAACGCCGGCGAAGTCGCCTACGACATGCTGGCGAACGATGCGGTGCAGCGGCGCAGCGCGCCCGCCGATCCGATGTATTTCATCGTGATCGCCGGCGCGCGCGACGCCGTTCTGCCGACGCTTCCGGCGCTCTCCGTATTCGACGACGGCTCGCTCGGCCTGTGGCGCGATTACGCGCGTGCGGTGTTGCGCGAGCGCCAGCTCGCGTGGGACGAGCTCGATGCGCGCACGATCGCCGAGGATCGACTCGCCGACGTCGTCACCGCCGTCGATGCGCTGTCGAGCGAGCGTGACAAGGCCGCGGCGCTCGCCGTCGTCAACGAAGAGCAGAGGAGCGAGATGGCCGAATTGCGCGCCGCACTTGCACAGGAGCGAGCCGCGCATGCCGAAACGCACGCGCGGCTTGCCTATCGCGAGACGCCGGCCGGCTGGGTGCGCTGGCCTCTCGGTGTGGCGCGGCGGCGGCTGCGCGGGGCGAGCTGATGGCGATCATCGACATCGTCGTGCCCGTGTATCGCGGCGTGGACGCCACGCGCCGCTGCCTCGAGAGCGTGCTCGCGACGACGGCGCGCGCGCCGTTCGAGGTCGTGGTCGTCAACGACGCCTCGCCCGAGCCGGAAGTCGCGCGCTACGTGCGCGAGCTCGCGCAGCGACGCAGCATCACGCTGATCGACCAGGCGACGCATCAGGGTTTCGCCGCGGCGCTCAATCGCGGCGTGTCGTTGCACCGCGACCGCGACGCCGTCGTGCTGCACGCGGACGCCGAAGTCGCGAACGACTGGCTGGACCGATTGTCCGCGCACGCGCTGGAAGGGGTCGGCGCCGTCGCGACCATGACGAACGCGCACGGCACCGCGACGTATCCGTTGCCGGGCGCAGCCAACCCGATTCCCGCCGACCAGACGCTCGCGTCGCTCGATGCGCTCTTCGCCCGGGCCAACCGCGGCGAGTCGGTCGAGATGCCGGCGCTGGAGGGACCGTGCCTGTACCTGCGCCGCGAATGCCTCGCCACCGTCGGCTTGTTCGACGGCGGCCCGCTCGGCAGCGACTACGCGGTGCTCACCGACTTCTGCCTGCGTGCCGCGAGCGCCGGGTTCCGGTTGAAGCTCGCCGGTGACGTTTTCGTCGCGCATGCGGGACATACGTCGTTCGGCGCCGATGCGGAGGCATTGCGCGAGCGCGCGCTTTCCGCGCTCGATCGGCTCTATCCGGGATACCTGGCGCGCCGCGTCGAGATGCTGCGGCAGGAGCCGGGCCGGCCGTATGCACGCCGCGTCGACCTGCTTCGAATCTCTGAAAGCGCGCGGCCGGTGCTCGTGTTCGTCTCCCATGGCTGGGGTGGCGGCATCCGGCGCCACATGGACGACCTCACGGCGCTCATCGCCGAGCGCGCAACGGTGCTCTATCTCGAGCCCGCGCTCGACGACACCGTGAAGCTCTACCGGCCGCACGCCGGCGAATCGTTCGCGGCGTACTTCCGCCTGCCGCACGACCTGCCGACGCTCACCGAGACGCTGCGCGCCATGCGCGTCGCGCGCCTGCATTTCCATCACGTGCACCGCCTGCCGCGCGCGATCCTCGACCTGCCTGCGGCCGCCGGCGTTCCGTACGACTGCACGCTGCACGACTACTACGCGATCTGTCCGCAGTATCACCTCGTGACGGAGGAGGGCCGCTACTGCGGCGAGCCCGACGCGGCGGGATGTGCCGCGTGCCTCGCGCGCCGCCCGGCGCAATGGGGCCTGGACATCGCGGCGTGGCGCGGCACGCTCGCGCGCCTGTTGCGCGGCGCCGATCGCGTGATCGCTCCGTCGGAAGACGTGGCGCAGCGCATCGCGCGCTACGTTCCGGAGGTCTCCGTATCGGTGTGGCCGCACCCCGAGCCCGCGCCGCCGCCGCTGCCGCGCGTGCTGCGCGTCGTCGTCCTCGGCAATCTGACACGCGAAAAGGGCCTGCACGTCGTGGCCGCATGCGCCGAGGACGCCCGCGACCGGCGCCTGCCCATGACGTTTCGCGTGGTGGGCTCGACCACCGAGCCCGTGCCGCAATGGCCCGATGCGCCGCTCACGATCCACGGCCAGTACGAGGATGCCGAGCTCGCGCGCCTCCTCGCGGCGGAAAAGGCCGACGTGGTGTGGTTTCCCGCACAGGTGCCGGAGACGTTCTCGTACACGTTGTCGGTCGCGCTCGCATCGGGCCTGCCGATCGTCGCGTCCGCGCTCGGCGCCCTGCCCGAGCGGCTGGCAGAGCACCCGCGCGCCGTCTCGGTGCCGTGGAACGCATCCGCATCCGAATGGAACGCCGCGCTGATGGCTGCGGCGGATGCGCCGTCGCGCGCCGCGCCGGCCGATGCGCGCGTGCTTGCCGCGCAGCACGTGCTCGCGTCCTGATGGAACCGTCACGCTACCTCGCGCTGTATCTCGCGCCGATCGCGCCGGTGCCGCCGTCAGCCGATGCGTCGCCGCCCAATCTCGAGCAGCGCAACTGGTACCTCGATGCGCACGAGGTCGAGTCGCCGCCGATGTCGTTGCCGGAGCTCTACCGCGCGGGGGTGGAATGCGGTCACACCGGCGCGCGCGTGGAGCTCAGGCGGCGCGTCGTGCTGGTGAACGAAGAGCTCGAGGAGTATCGCCGCGTGCGCGACAAGGCGCAGGACGACCGCGAGCACCTCGCCTCCGACCTGCTGCTGTCGCAGCGCGCGCTGGTGACGATGCAGCTCCAGACGGCCGAGATGCAGGCGCACGCCGGGCATCTCGAGACCGAAGTGGTGAGGGCGCGCGCGCGCATCGAGCAGATCCAGGGGTCGCTCGCATGGCGCGCGAGCGCGCCGCTGCGTGCCACGTATCGCTACCTGAGGCATGCGCGGATGCGCACGCACGCCGGATGGATCGGCGTTCGCCACCTGCCGCGGCAAGGCGCGCTCGCGTTTTCGATCATGCGCGACGAGGGTGTGACGGCGCTGGCGCACCGCGTCGCGCGCAAGCTCGCCCGCCGCAGGTACGTGGCGCCGCCGTCCGTCGCGTATGTGCCGGAGACCGAGATCCATCCGCTGTCGTTTCGCCCATGCGCGACGCCGCGAGCGTCGATCGTCGTTCCCGTCTACGGCAATGCGCTGATGACCTTCACGTGCCTGAAGAGCATCCAGGCGCACACGCAGGGCGAGTACGAGGTGATCGTCATGGACGACGCCTCGCCGGAGCCGGTCGACGCCCAGCTCCAAGACGTGACCGGCGTGCGCTTCGAGCGCAACGCGGTCAACGTCGGCTTCGTCGAGAACTGCAACCGCGGCGCGGCCGTCGCACGCGGCGACGTGATCGTGTTCCTCAACAACGACACGATCGTCACGCCGGGATGGCTCGACGCGCTCGTGCAGGTGTTCGAGCGCCATGCAGACGCGGGTCTCGTCGGCGCGAAGCTCGTGTATCCCGACGGGCGCCTGCAGGAGGCCGGCGGCATCGTATGGCGCGACGGGTCGGCGTGGAACGACGGCCGCGACGACGATCCGAACCGTCCCGAGTACAACTATCTCCGCGAAGTGGACTACTGCTCGGGCGCCTGCCTCGCCATTCCGCGCGCGCTGTTCGCCTCGCTCGGCGGCTTCGACCGGCGCTTCGCGCCCGCGTACTACGAAGACGTCGATCTGGCGTTTGCCGTTCGTGCCGCGGGGCGCAAGGTGTATTACCAGCCGCTCGCGACGATCGTCCACTTCGAAGGGCGGACCTCGGGAACGGACACGACCAGCGGCGTCAAGCGCCATCAGGTCGTCAACCAGGCCACGTTCGCGCAGAAATGGTCTGCGCAGCTCGCCTCGCACGGGCCGAACGGCGTGCGGCCCGAAATCGAGCGCGACCGCTGGGCACAGCTGCGCGTGCTGGTCGTCGACGCCTGCATGCTGACACCCGACCAGGATGCCGGATCGATGCGCATGCTGGCGATCGTCGAGATCCTGACCGCCCTCAAGTGCAAGGTCACCTTCGCGGCCGACAACCTGGAATACCGCCAGCCCTACGTCGACCAGCTCACCCAGCGCGGCGTCGAAGTGGTCTTTCATCCGTATGCGCGCTCCATCACGGAGTTCCTCGCACGGCGCGGGCGCGGATTCGATCTCGTCATCCTGTCGCGCCACTACATCGCGGCGAAGCACGTCGACGCGTTGCGCGCGCTGGCCGGCGACGCGATGATCGCGTTCGACACCGTCGACCTGCACTTCCTGCGCGAGGAACGGCTCGCCGAGCTCGAAGGCGGCATCGCCGCGAAGGCTTCGGCGCGGGCCAAGCGCGAGGAGGAGCTCGCGCTGATACGCAAGTCGGACGTCACGCTCGTGGTCTCGCCGGTGGAGGAAGCGCTGCTCGCCGAGCTGGTGCCGCAGGCGCCCGTGCTGGTGCTGCCCACCATCCACGACACGATGCCCGAAGGCAAGCCCTTCGCCGAGCGCAGCGGCCTCGTGTTCATCGGCAGCTTCCAGCACCCGCCGAACGTCGACGGGGTCCTGTGGTATGCACGCGAGATCGTGCCGCGCCTGCGCGAGCTCCTGCCCGGCGTGCCGACGTACGTCATCGGCAGCGGCCCGCCCGCGACGGTGCGGGCGTTCGTCGCGGACGATTTCATCGTCACGGGTTACGTGAAGGACGTCGATGCGTATTTCACCGGTTGCCGCGTGTCGGTGTCGCCGTTGCGCTACGGCGCCGGCGTCAAAGGCAAGATCAACCTCGCGATGAGCCATGGCATGCCGGTCGTCGCGACGTCGTCGTCCATCGAGGGCATGCACCTCGACGCGGGCAACGACGTGCTGGTGGCCGACGACGCGAACGCTTTCGCGCAAAGCGTGGCCCGCGTCTACAACGACGAAGCGCTGTGGCAGCGACTTGCCGCGGGAGGACGCGAGAACGTCCGCACGCACTTCTCGCGTGACGTCGCGCGGAGCGCGCTCACGCGCCTCATCGCGCGCCTGCGTGCACGTGGCGTTCGCAGGGCCGCGTAGCGATCTATCTCCTCTCGAACAGCAAATCGATCACCGGGTGGCCCAGCGCCACCCCGCGGCGCTCGAACTTGGTCTCCGGCCGCCACGGCGGGCGCTCGGCGTAGCCGTCGGCACGGTTCACGAGCAGCGGCTCGGCCGACAGCGTGGCAAGCATGTCCTCACCATACGGCAGCCAGTCGGTTGCCACGTGCAGATAGCCGCCGCGCGCAACGCGCTCGGCGAGGGCATGAACGAAAGGCGCCTGCAGCAGGCGCCGCTTGTGATGGCGCTTCTTGGGCCACGGGTCGGGAAAATAGACGTGCACGCCGGCGAGGGCGTCGTGGGCGATCATCGTGTGCACCACCTCGACGACGTCATGCCGTATCACGCGAACGTTGCGAAGGCCCGCGTCGTGAACCCTGCGCAGCAGCGCGCCGACGCCGGGCAGGTGCACCTCGACGCCGAGGAAATCCATGTGCGGATGCGCTGCCGCGATGTGCACGGTCGTCTCGCCCATGCCGAAGCCGATCTCGAGCACGACCGGCGCGCGTCGCCCGAACAGCGCGGCGAAATCCAGCAGTCGCGGCGTGAAGTCGACGCCATAGCGGGGAAACAGCTCCTGCCATGCGCGCAGCTGCGCGGGGGACATACGTCCCTGCCGCAGCACGAAGCTTCGGATGCCGCGCCGCGCGGGTGGCGCGCACGGCTCGTCCGGTGCGGGGGACATCAGCGCGCGGGGCGCCAGCGGGGATCGGCCAGCGAAACCGGCATGCGCTCGCGCTGATCCGACGCCGCGCGCTGGTAGTCGATGACGATCGCGCCGTCGGCATTCCATTCCACCGAGGCATCGCGCCACGCCGCATCGGGCCGCAGCGCGCGCTCCTTGCGCACATCGTCGCGCGTGACGCGCCAGAGCGCCACCTCGTTGTCGCAATCCGCGGCGCAGAAGTCGGCCGTCGCGATGTACTGCCTGTCGGGCGAGAGCGAGGGCACGGCCGGCAGCCGGTACTGCCGCCCATTGTTGCGCGTCACCAGCAGATAGCCGGAGCGGTCGCCGTCGGTGGTGAACAGCACCACGGCGTTGATCGGGCTCAACGCATCCCACAGCGCGTAGGTCTGTGCGCCGGTGATGCGCACGGCATCGCGAAACGTCGCCGTCCCCGAAGGATAGAGCGCGACGCGCAACTCGTCGCCGTCGCGCACCGCGAGGCCGGGCAGGCGCGCGATCTGCTGCGTCTCGATCAGGCGGCCGCAATGCGCCTGGTCCTCGGCGTCGGCGCAGAGCTTCGCGATGTCCGCGGGCGTCAAGGGCGCTGCATTCGCAGTCTCGACCGCGACCGTGGCCGCGAAGAGGCCGGCGACGAGCGCACGCATGAGGGTCAGCCGATCAGGCCGGTGGCGGGCGAGGTCGCGCTCGCCGCGTAGAGCTTGCGCGGCATGCGGCCCGCGAGGTATGCCTCGCGTCCGGCGTCGACGGCCAGGCGCATCGCCTTCGCCATGCGAACCGGGTCCCTGGCAAGCGCGATCGCGGTGTTCATGAGCACGCCTGCGCAGCCCAGCTCCATGGCCACCGCGGCGTCGGACGCGGTGCCGACGCCGGCGTCGACCAGCACCGGCACTTTCGCCTGCTCGAGGATCAGTCGCAGGTTCCAGGGGTTGAGGATGCCCATGCCCGAGCCGATGAGCGAGGCGAGCGGCATGATCGCAACGCAACCGATCGCCTCGAGCTCGCGCGCGACGATGGGATCGTCGGAGGTGTAGACCATCACCTGGAAGCCGTCGGCCACCAGGCGCTCCGCGGCCTTGATCGTCTCGCGCACGTCGGGAAAGAGCGTGTCGCGATCGCCGAGCACCTCGAGCTTGCACAGCGGATGGCCGTCGAGGAGCTCGCGCGCGAGGCGCAGCGTGCGCACGGCCTCGTCGGCCGTGTAGCAGCCCGCGCTGTTGGGCAGGTACGTGAACTCGGACGGCGGCAGGAAGTCGAGCAGCGACGCACCCGCGTCCTGGCCGATGTTGGTGCGGCGGATGGCGACCGTCACGATCTGCGCGCCGCTCGCCACCATCGCTGCGCGCGTCTGCTCGAAGTCGCGGTACTTGCCCGTGCCGACGAGCAGGCGCGAGCGATAGGCGCGCCCCGCCACGATCAGCGGATCGGCCAGCGCGGCCGGTTCGAGGGGAGCGTTCATGGGCCGATTTTACGCCTGGGCCCGAAGGCGAATGCCTAGCCGCCGCCGACCGCCGCCACGATCTCCAGCCGATCGCCCCTGTCGACCAGCGTGCGCGCGTAGGCGCTCTTCGGCACGATCTCTCCGTTGCGCTCGATGGCGATGCGCTTGCCGAAAAGACCGAGCGCATCGACGAGCTCGGCGACCGACAGCGGCGCATCGACCGTGCGCGCCTGCCCGTTGACGACGACGCTCATGGCGGCCATGGTCAGCTGCGATAGCGGTGCATCGCTTCACGCATGAAGCGCAGCTGCTCGCCGAAACGCGTGCAAACCTCGCACAGGCGCAGATGCATGCGCAGCTTCCATCCCTCGAACCGGCCGAGCGGCCGATCCAGGCTCTGTGACAGGAGGCGGCTCGCTTCCTTGCAGGTCAGCACGTGAGTCAGTCGAAAAAGCATGGCGGCTCGCCCGGATCCGTCGCCCTCAGGTGCGCCGGGCGCTCGTGAACCAGCTTTGCTCCAGGCACATGCGCAGCGCCATCCTGGCCCGGTACAGGATCACCCAGAGGTTATTCGCCGTGATGGCCAATTCCTTACAGATCTCCTCGGTGCTGAGGTCCATCACTTCGCGCATGACGAACACGCGCGCGGTGTTCGGGGGCAGCTTCTCGAGGCACATGTCCATCACGTCGAAGAACTCGTGACGCGACAGCGCGTCCTCCGGGTCGCCCCACTCCGCGGGCTTTTCGGCCCAGCCGCCGTTCCCCTTGAACAGGGGATCGAAATCGTCGAGATCGATCTCGTCGTCGAGCGACGCCATGACGACGGGGGCGCGCTGCCGCTGGCGGATCGCATCGACGATCTTGTGCTTCAGGATTCCCGTGAGCCACGTCTTCACCGTGGACTTGCCGGTGAACCCCTCGCGCGCTTTCAGCGCCGCGAGCAGCGTCTCCTGCACCACGTCCTCGGCGAGGTCGGCGTCGCGAAGCTGGAGCTGGGCGACGCGCAGCAGGTAGCGTCGATGCGTGTCGAGCTCCGCGACGAAGGCAGTGGCGTCCATGGTGCAGCGGTTCGGCAACCGCGAATGGTAGCCGAAACGCCGAGCGGGACGTCTCAGCGCGCCGACTGCAGCCAGGTCCAGGCGAGGAAGGCGACGAAGATGAGGCCGGTGCCCGATATGCCGAGGAAGATGCCCTGCTGTACGCGCCGCGTCGTGGCGACGCGCCGCGCGACCACGAGCGCAACCACGCCGACGATCAGGATCAGCACGGCGACCACCACGGCGGCGCGCACGACGCCGAAGGTCAAGGTGGAAAGGGCACCGCTGCTCATGATCAGGACCGGACGTTCGAGACATCCGGGTTATCGACCAAGCGCGCGGCGGCTGCAGCGGTACCGACGAGCGGGCCCCGCGGAGCGGACGCGCGCCTCGTCGGGGGCTTGGACAAGCCGTTGTAACGACTTGGGAAAGGAGGCTATGCGGCGCGCGACTGTGCCCGGTGGCACGCCGCACGGGGCGCGACGGCCGGCGCAGCGCCACCGGCGTCGTCAGGACGCCACGCTGCGCTGCACGACCTCGAAGCGCGACCTCGAATGCGAAGCGCCCGGCGCGAGCGTGCTGATGCCGCAGCGCGGGCAAATGAAGAAGTCCCCGGCGTCACTCGGCTTGAGCGTCACTTCCACCAGGCTTTCGCGGGCGCCTACGCGTAGCACGGCGCCGCACTCGGGGTTGCCACACAGCACGACCATGACCGGATCCCTTTCGAGATCATCGCGTGCGGAGAATGCGATGACCGGACCGAGATTACGGGATTCGTGCATGCGTTCAATCGGACGAACCGCGTTCCGGATATACGGCTTTGTCCCACATGCCACTCCTACAAATGCACGCTCGGCGAAAACACGAAGGCCGCGCTGCGCGCGGCCCCGTTTGTTGTCGAGAGTGGCGAGCGAGGGATTCGAACCCCCGACCAAAGGATTATGATTCCTCTGCTCTAACCAGCTGAGCTAGCTCGCCGCAACCCGCGATTATATCGCGGCGGCGACGTTTGAGCCGGCCATGCGGGAGCGCGGCGCCCGATGGCCGCGCCGTCAGCCCCTGCGCGGCTGCTCGGCGAGCAGCCGCTCGATCAGCGAGAGCAGCGCGCGGTCGGTGGGCTCGACCTGGCTCGTGAAGCTGGCAACGGCCTGGCCGTTGCGATCGATCACGTACTTGTGGAAGTTCCACTGCGGCGCCTTGCCCGTGCGCGCCGCGAGCGCCGCGAACAGCGGATTGCTGCGCAGCTCGGTCACGCTCGACTTCTCGTACATCGGGAACTGCACGCCGTACGTGAGGCGGCAGAATTCCGCGATCTCCTTGTTGGTGCCCGGCTCCTGGTTGCCGAAGTCGTTGGACGGAAAGCCGACGACGACGAAGCCGCGGTCCTTGTACTTGCGGTACATGGCCTCGAGCCCCTCGTACTGGTGCGTGTAGCCGCAATAGCTCGCGGTGTTGACGATCAGCACGACCTTGCCCTCGAACTGGCACAACGACTCGGGCTTCCCGGTTTGCAATCGATTGAACGTCCAGTGCAGCAGCGCAGGACACGACACGCCGTCGACCGACACGGGCTCGGGCGCGACGGCCACCATCGCGATGGGTGCATTCGCCGCCGCGAGCAACGGCTCGGCGGCGACCACGTCCGCGTCCGCGCCCGTCGCCGCCAGCGGCTCGCCCAGCACGCGCGCCTGGTCGGCCGCCACGCGGTCGTCCAATGCCGGCGGATCGCCCTTGCGACACGACAGCCTCGCCACGGGGCCAAGGGCCGATGCGACGCGCTCGTCGTCCAGGACGCCGGGAACGGGGAGCGAGGTCTCGCCCTCGGCGGACGGCGTCAGCGCATCGCCGGCGCCGTCGTCCTGCGAGTCGGGAATGGCGGCGACGGGAGCCACGGTGCTGCCGGGGAGGCCGCCTTCGACGACATGCCACAGCGCCGCGGTCGCGACCACGGCCGCAACCAGAATGACGAGTGGCGCGAAGGCATCCCGCGAGGGCCGGGGCGAGCGCGGCTCCGACCCGTCGCGATCCGGGTGCGTCGGACGAAGCTTGTCGAGGAGACGTCGCCAGTCCATTGTCTTGGACAAATGACCCGCGCCAGCTTTAGACTAGCGCATTCTACGCCTGCAGTCCGGGACAATGTGAACCCGCCCGCCGACCTCGATGGCCTGTTCCTGAACATCAGCGCGGTGGAGCGGGAGACGGGCCTGTCGAAGGACGTGCTGCGCATGTGGGAGCGCCGCTACGGGTTCCCCAAGCCGCGTCGCGACGAGAACGGCGAGCGTCAGTACTCCGTCGTGGAAGTCGGCAAGCTGCGCGCGATCAAGCGGCTGATGGACGTCGGCATGCGTCCGGGCAGGATCATTCCGCTGTCGAGCGACGAGCTCAACGCGCTTGCCGACGCGCGTGCGAGCAATCCGCGTGACGCGCTCGCTCCCGCGCTCGAGCGCGACGTTCTCGCGATGCTGCACGGGCACGACGTGACCGCCGTGCAGCACACGCTCGCCAATCTCGTGATGCGCCAGGGCCTGCAACGCTTCGTGCTCGACACGGTGACGCCGCTCAACCGCGCGGTCGGCGACGCATGGATGCGCGGCGAGCTGCAGGTGTTCGAGGAGCATCTGTACACCGAGCAGCTCCAGGTCGCGCTGCGCACCGCCATCAACGCGTTTCCTCGCCAGACCGGCGTGCCGCGCGTGTTGCTCACGACGTTTCCAAACGAGCAGCACGGCCTGGGCCTGCTGATGGTCGAGGCGCTGCTCGTGCCGGAAGGCGTGCAGTGCATCTCGCTCGGGCCGCAGACGCCGCTCGAGGACATCCGGCGTGCCGCGATCGCGCACAAGGCGCACATCGTCGCGCTCTCGTTTTCCGCGGCGTTCCCGGTCCGCCAGGCGGGCGATGCGCTCGTGACGCTGCGCCGTCAGCTCCCTTCGCACGTGACGCTGTGGGCGGGCGGCGAGATGACCCGGCGCGTGCGCAAGTCGCTGCCCGGCGTGATGCTCATCGCCGACCTCGCGGCCGCGCAGAGCGCGCTCAAGAGCTGGCGCAGCCACGAGAGCGCACCTCACCCCAGCCCTCTCGCGTGAGGGAGTGGGTGCCCGCAGGACGGATGAGGGGCACGCAGTACCATCCTCGTGATGTGGAGCGCCTGGACCGTCGCGATCGTGCTGATCGCTGCCTGCGCAGGCTACGTCGTGCTCGTGGCGCCGGCGATCGCGCACGGCGCGCCGGTTTGGCCGTACCTCGCCGCGGTGCCGCTGATCTATCTCGGCGTGCTGGCCGTTTTCGTCGCCGCGTATTTCGTGATCGCATGGATCTACCGCGCGCCGCGACCGCCCCACGCGCGCATCGGCCCGACTGAAACGCTGCGACTCGTCGCCGGCGAATACTGGACGGTTGCCGGCGACATGTTCCGCATCCTGCTGTACCGCTGGTGGGTGCCCGATCCCGCGCCGCAGCCCGCGCGCCTGCCCGTGCTGCTGGTGCACGGCGTGCTGTGCAATGCGGGCGTGTGGTCGACGTTCGTGCGCTGGCTGCGGCGCGCGGGCATCGAGTCGGTGTATGCCCCGTCGTACGGCCCGCCGCTCGGTTCCATCGATCTGTTCGCCGATCAGGTGCACGACTGCGTCGAGCGCATGTGCGCGGAGACGGGCGCGGAACAGGTCTTCGTGGCGACCCACAGCATGGGCGGGCTCGTCGCGCTCGCGTACCTGCGCCGCCACGGCGCGTCGCGCGTGCGGCGCCTCGTCGCCATCGCGGCGCCGTTTCGGGGCAGCGTGCTCGCGCGGTGCTTTTTCGGCACGTCGCTGTCGCAGCTTCGCCCGGACAACGCATGGCTCGCCGCCCTGGACGTCGCGGCGCCGCGCGCCTCGCCGCCCATCGTGTCGATCTGGTCCCGGCACGATTCGATGGTCGCGCCGCAGACGTCGTCCGAGCTTCCCGGCGCGAAGAACATCGCGCTGACCGGCATCGGCCACAACGCGCTGCTGCACGACGCAGGCGTGTTCGACCTCGTGCTCGAGGAGTACCGCCGCGCGCTGCAGGCCTGCGCTACCAGTGTATCCCCTGCGTGAGCTGGGCGAAGGCCATCTGCTCGGGCGACAGCGCCTGCGGCTCCTCCTTGCGGCCCTGCGCCGCGGCCGAATCGGGGAACATGTGGAAGGCGGTGTTGAGCAGCACCTGCGTGAGGCGCGGCGCGACGGCATGGCAGATTGCGCCGAACACGCCGAGGCGCGTGGCGATGCGCACTGGCTTGCGCACGATGGCGTCGACGACGAGGCCCGCCGCTTCCTCCGGCGACAGCGTCGGAATGTTCTCGTACATGCGGGTGGGCGCGATCATGGGCGTGCGCACGAGCGGCATGTTGATCGTGGTGAAGCTCACGTTCTTGTCGAGGAACTCCGAGCCCGCGCAGGCGGAGAAGGCGTCGAGCGCCGACTTCGACGCCACGTAGGCCGAGAAGCGCGGCGCGTTCGACAGCACGCCGATCGAGGAGATGTTGACGATGTGCCCGCTCTTGCGCTCGATCATCGCGGGCAGAAAACCCATGATGAGCCGGATCGCGCCGAAGTAGTTGAGCTGCATCGTGCGCTCGAAATCGTGGAAGCGGTCGAGCGAGTTGACGATGCTGCGGCGGATCGATCGCCCGGCGTTGTTGACCAGGAAGTCGCAGCCGCCGTGCTCCTTCAGCACGCGCGCCACCAGGGCGTCGCACGACGCCATGTCGGAGATGTCGGCGGTCTGGATGAATGCCGTGCCGCCGAGCGCGTTGATCTCGGCCTTGGTCGCGACGAGCTTCTCCTCCCCGCGCGCGACCAGGATCACCTTCGCGCCGGCTTCCGCGAGGCGCAGCGCCGTGGCGCGCCCGATGCCCGACGATGCGCCGGTCACGACGACGACCTTGCCGCGCACGCGGCCCTCGAGCGAGCGATCGACGAACAGGTCCGGGTCGAGGTGGCGCTCCCAGTAGTCCCAGAGCACCCACGCATAGCTCTCGAGATCGGGGACCGCGATGCCCGATCCCTTCAAGGCCTTCGTCGCCTCGCGATTGTCGTAGCGCGTGGGCCAGTTCACGAACGGGAACACGTCGCGCGGAATGCCGAGGTCGGTGAGGACGGCCTTCATCGCGCGCTTCACCGGCGCGAGCGAGCCGAGGCCGTAGAGGATCGGCGCCGGGATGAAGCCGAACAGCTTCGCGTTCACGCGCAGCGTCATCTGCGGCGCGTGTCCCGCCTTGGCGAAGATGTTGAGCACCTCGCCGATGCGGTAGGGCTCCGGGTCGGTCAGGTGGAAGCACCTGCCGTCGAGGCCCTTCCTGTGCGCGATGTGATCGATCGCGCCGGCGACGAAGTCCACCGGAACGATGTTGATGCGCCCGCCCTCGATCCCGATCGTCGGCATCCACGGCGGCAGCGCATTGCGCATCTTCTGGATGGCCTTGAAGAAATAGTACGGCCCGTCGATCTTGTCGATCTCGCCCGTCTTCGAGTGGCCCACGACGAAGCCGGGCCGATAGATGCGGAGCGGCCGCGTGCATTCGTTGCGCACGATGCCTTCGGCGTCGTGCTTGGTGCGGAAGTACGGGTGCTCGAGCTCCTCGGCTTCCTCGAACATGTCCTCGCGGAACACGCCTTCGTACAGGCCTGCCGCCGCGATGGAGCTCACGTGATGGAAGCAGCCGGCGTTGACGGCCTGCGCGAGCTGAACGGCGTTGCGCGTGCCGTCGACGTTCGCCGTCCGCTGCGCTTCGGCGCTCGCTTCGATGTCGTAGATGGCGGCGAGGTGGAAGAAGTGCTCCACCTTGCCCTTGAGCTTGCGAATGTCCGCGTCGGAGATGCCGAGGTTCGGCTTGGCCAGGTCGCCGATCACCGCGACGATCTGGCGCTCGTCGGCGCCGTGGCGCTCGCGCAGCGCGGCGAGGCGCTTCTGCGAGCCGCGGCGCACGAGGACGAAAATGGGCTTGCCGCGCGCGAGCAGGTTGCCGACGAGGAAGCCGCCGATGAAGCCGGTTGCGCCGGTGACGAAGTAGGCCATGGCATGCTCCCCGATCGTGATGGGCCGGGGATTGTAACCGTCGGATTCCGCGCAGGCGCGCGTCGCCGCTTTAGAGCGCGCGCTCTAATCGCGCTACCTAGAATCGCTTAAGATCTGGCGTGGCCGTCGCCACGTGCCGCGATGCCGGGAGCGATTCGAATGCTGAAGAAAGCGAGAGCGCAGGCGCAAGCCGGGAAGGAAGGCAAGTCCGACGCGCAAGCCAGGGCGCTGGCCGATACGGTGCTCGAATCGTCGCGCCAGATCTGGCTCGCCGGCCTCGGCGCGTTCGCGCGCGCGCAGGCCGAGGGCGGCAAGGTCTTCGAGGCGCTCGTGCAACAGGGCCAGGCCCTCGAGGCGCGCACACGCCAGGCGGCGAGCGATACGGCCGCGGCGGCGCGCGAGGCCGCCCAGGCGAAGGCGCGCGAGATGCAGGCGAAGGCCGGCGGGACGTGGGACAAGCTCGAGCACGTGTTCGAGGACCGGGTCGCGCGCGCATTGTCGCGGCTCGGTGTGCATACGCAGAACGACGTCGAGCGCCTGGCCGAGCGCGTCGACGCGCTGTCCGAGGCCGTCAACGAGCTGATCAAGTCCACCGGCGCGTCGACGCGCGTGCGCAAGGCCGCGCCGGCGAAGCGCAAGGCGGTCAAGGGCGCACGCAAGTGAACACGTCGTCCCTGCGCGAGCAGGGACCCAGCGACTTTCGCAGTTGCGCCGCCGGATTCCCGCTTTCGCGGGAATGACGAGCGTGCGCCGCCTCCAGCTCTTCATCGCGGCGAGCCTCGACGGCTACATCGCGGGCCCCGACGGCGACCTGTCGTGGCTGTTTCCCGACGCCGATTACGGGTACACGCCGTTCTACGAGCGCGTCGACACGGTGCTCATGGGACGGCGCACGTACGAGACGGCGCTGTCGTTTGCGCGATGGCCGTACGCCGGCCGCAGGGCGATCGTGTTCACGCGTCGCGGCGATCGTGTCGTCGCCTCGCCGGACACGATTGCGACGTCGCGCCCACCCGCCCAGGTCGTCGAGGAGCTTCGGGCTCGCGAAGGCAAATCGCTCTGGCTGGTCGGCGGAGGCGAGCTCGTTCGCGCCTGCCTGGATGCCGAGCTCGTCGACGACGTCATCGTCGCGATCCATCCGCTGATCCTCGGGAGCGGCACGCCGCTCGTTGCGGCCTGCACGCGCCGCACCGAGCTCGCGCTCGCGGCGGAGCGGCGCCATCCCTCGGGCGTGGTGCAATTGGCCTATCGGGTCGAGCGGCCGCTCACTCGCGGCCCTCCCCAAAGGCACGAACATCCGTGAGATCGAGTGTCGGCCGCGGCTCGGTCGCTCGGCGCCGGCCCTTCGGGTCTCGGCTCGCTGCGCTCCCCGCCTCGCTCACTCGCGATTCAGCCGCTCCACCTGCTTGATGTAGCTGGTCATCGCCTCGTCGCGCGACACGCCCTTGAGCTTGGCCCATGCGTCGTGCTTCGCAGCGCCGACGAAGTCGAGGCCGCCGGGCCGGTCGCCGCGCACGTCGCCTTCGGTCGCCTGCTTGTAGTACGAGTACAGCTTCAGCATCGTCGCGTTGTCCGGGCGGCGCTTGGTCTGCTTGGCTTGCGCGGCGGCAGCCTCGAAGCGCGTCTTGAGATCGGTTCCGCCGGACGAGGCTTCCTTCTTCGCCGCGGGCGCGGACCGGGCGGCGGACTTTGCGGCGGCTCCCTTCTTCGGCGTGGCGGCCATCTCGCTCCTTCTCGCGGCTGCGATCGTTCGTATGTTCGTGCTACTTTAGCGCGAAGCCATGGCCGCGCCAACGCGCCGCGATCCGCCAACGTCATGACGAGCGCACGACGCGAAAAGCTGTCGCCGGTCGACAACGCGTGGCTGCGCATGGACCGGCCGGCGAATCTCATGATGATCTGCGGCGTGCTGCTGTTCCGCCGGCCGCTCGCTGCCGCGCGCGTGCGCAAGATGGTTCGGGAGCGCTTCCTGCGCTTCGACCGCTTTCGCGAGCGGCCGGTCGAGCGCGACGGCGCGGCATACTGGGAACCCGCGACGCCGTTCCGGCTCGCCGATCACGTGCACGTGACGCGGCTTCCGGGCGACGCGGGCGAGCGCGAGCTCCAGGCATTCGTATCGCAGCTCATGGCCACGCCGCTGTCGCCGGATCGTCCGCGCTGGCAGTTCCATCTCGTCACGAACTACCAGGGCGGCAGCGCGTTGATCGCGCGCGTGCATCACTGCTACGCCGATGGCATCGCGCTGGTGCGGGTGATGCTTTCGATGACCGATGACGGGCCCGACGGGCCGCCGGCGATGCCGTTCGCCGCGCGCAACGCGAGGCGCGCTCGCGACGTGGAACCCGACGTGGAAACCGACGATCCGCTCGACCCACTGTTCGCGCCGCTCGGCAACGTGATGGAACGTGCTCGAAGGATCGGCGCGACGCTGATCGAGAAGGGCGCCGCCGTGTGGAACGACCCCGCGCGAGCGGTCGCGCTCGCGCAACAAGGCTCGGCATTGACCGCGGAGATCGCACGCCTCACGTCGATGGGCCAGGATTCGCCTACGCGCTTCAAGGGTACGGTCGGCGAAGCGAAGCGCGTCGCGTGGGCGGATCCGCTCTCATTGGACGAAGTGAAGGCGGTGGGCAAGGCGCTACGCGCTTCGGTGAACGACGTGCTTCTCGCGTGCGTCGCCGGCGCGCTGCGCGATTACCTGGTCGAGCACGGAGATCCGGTCGACGGCGTGACCGTGCGTGCGCTCGTGCCCGTCAATCTTCGTCCCCTCGAGCAGGCATGGAAGCTCGGCAATCGCTTCGGCTTGGTGTTCCTCGAGCTGCCGCTGGGCGCCGCCAATCCGGTCGAGCGCCTCTACGCCGTTCGCGCCAACATGCGCGCGCTCAAGGATTCGTACCAGCCGCTCGTGGCCCTCGGCCTGCTCGCCGCGATGGGCGCGGGACCGCGCGCATTGCAGGAATCGCTGCTCGTCACGCTCGCGCGCAATGCGACCGCCGTGATGACCAACGTGCCGGGTCCCGCGCAGCCGCTCTATCTCGCGGGCAGCCGCATCGACCGCCTGATGTTCTGGGTGCCGCAGTCGGGCGACATCGGCATGGGCG
>DASXAF010000055.1:0-17034 GCA_036406955.1 Casimicrobiaceae bacterium | reverse complement strand
TCGGATTTCTCGCCGCTCGTCTCCAAGCTGCGCGAGAACGACAAGACGGTCATCGGCGTCGGGGTGAAGCAGTCCACGTCCGACCTGCTGATCGGCTGCTGCGACGAGTTCATCTACTACGACGACCTCGTGCGCGAGCGTAAGAAGCCCGCGGCGAAAAAGGCGCGCGCGGCGAAAGCCCCGGCGGAAGGCGAGCCGGCGCCCAAGAAAAGCGATGAGGAGCGGCGACAGCAGGCGTTGGATCTCGTGATCGAGACCATCGAGGCGCTACAGAGCGAGCGCGGTGGCGATGAAGCGGTGTGGAGCTCGATGGTCAAGCAGGCGCTGAAGCGGCGGGACCCAGGCTTCAACGAGTCGTTCTATGGCTATCGGTCGTTCGGGGCGTTGCTGGAGGACGCGAAGCGCGAGAGCCTCGTCGACCTCGTACGCGATGACAAATCGGGCAACTACCGTGTGCGCCTGCTGATCCCTGAGGATTGAGAGCGCCGGTGCGGTGATCCGATGGTCCCGTCATCCTGATCACACCAAGGCTTAGCGCCCGAACAACGCCGTAAAGCTCGCCTCCTCGATCTTGTTCGCGTTGATCATGAAGCCGATCATCGCGCACGATGCGTCGCGCGGTGCGTCGAGCTTGCCGACCTTGAGCGCATGGACCGTGAAGATGTAGCGATGCGGCTTGTCCCCGGCGGGCGGGCAGGGTCCGCCGTAGCCGACCTCGCCGTAGTCGTTGCGCGACTGGATCGCCGTGTCCGGGCGCCGTCCTTCGGGATTGCCGGCGCTCCGTGCGAGGCCCGTCGCCGTCTGCGGAATGTCGTAGATCTGCCAGTGCCACCAGCCGCTGCCGGTGGGAGCGTCGGGGTCGTAGCAGGTCAGCGCGAAGCCGCGCGTCCCCGACGGCGGGTCGGTCCATTCGAGCGCGGGCGAGATGTTCTGCCCGTTGCAGCCGCCGTACACATGCGCCATCGGGATCGTCTCGTTGGCCTTGATGTCGGGACTGTGCAGCCTGAAGCGCGAGGCCTGCGGGCCCGCCGGCCCCGCGTAGAGGGTCGGGCGCAACAGCACGCGCGTCCACCTGTCGACGTTCATCGGTTGCTCCTCCTGCGTTCGCGCGCTCGCATCGGCATGCGCCGCGCCCTGCGTTCACTTGCGACCGTACTTGGCGGTGAAGGTTGCCTTGCCGATCTGGTTGGCGTGGATCATGAATCCCACCATCGCGGCAGGCGCGTTCTCGTCGGCGTCCAGCTTGTCGACCTTCAGCGCATACACCGTGAAGACGTAGCGATGCGGCTTGTCGCCCTGCGGAGGGCACGGCCCCCCGTAGCCGGGCTTGCCGAAGTCGGTGCGCGACTGCACGGCGCCGGCCGGCATCTTGCCGGCCGGATCGCCGGCGCCGGCGGGAAGCGACGTGGTCGTCGCAGGAATGTTGAACACGACCCAGTGCCACCACCCGCTGCCCGTCGGCGCATCCGGATCGTAGACGGTTACGGCGAAGCTCTTCGTGCCGGCAGGCGGGCTCTTCCAGGTGAGCGAAGGCGAGACGTTGCCGCCACTGCATCCGAAGCCCTTGAACACCTGGGCTTCGGCGATCGTCGCGTTGGGCTTGACCTCCGCGCTGTCGAGCGTGAACGCGAATGCGGCAGCGGGAACCAGGGCGAGCGTTGCAATCCATGCGCGCATCATGGTCGTTCCTCCGGTGCGAGGGTACGCCGCCATGGCGGTTCGGCGGCCGAAGCGGCGATTATCGAACAGAACGCCGGCGTGGCGGCAAGAGGTCGGCGGTTCCCTGGGACGGCGTCCATATCGCGTCGACGAGGCGCGCGAGACGGAGCGCGTCGCGCGGCGCCTTAACCTTGGCGTCGTTGTCGAAATAGACGTACACGTCGCGGGGAACGGGCTCGAACGCCAGGCCGGGTGCGATGAGCCGCGCATCGGCCGCCTGAGCGCCGACGCTCCAGCAGCGGATGCGCTCGGCCCATCGAGCCAATGCGCGCGGCGTGTAGCCGCTGACGTAGAGCTCCTTGTCGCCGTGCAGGCGCACGTATACGAAGTCGGCGGCGAGGTCCTCGGCGTACGGCCACTTCCCCGCGGTATCCGCAACGACCAGGGCGATGCGGTGCGCGCGCAGGAGCTCGATGAACGCCGGCGTGTCGTAGCTCGGATGGCGCACCTCCAGCGCATGGCGCAGCGGGCGATTCGGCCCGTAGGCGAGGCGCGCGCGCCCGCGCACCTTTTCGTTTCGTCGCCGCGCGAGCGCGGACGCCTGGTCGGTGTCGCGCGGAAGCAGCTCGAAGAACGTGCGCAGGCGCTGCGCGTCGAATGCGAGCACCGGCGGAAGCTGCCACAGGAAGGGGCCGAGCTTGTCGCCGAGATTGGCGATGCCCGAGGCGAAGAAATTCGCGAGCGCCGCCTCGATGTTGCGCAGCTTCAGCATGTGCGTGATGAAGCGCCCGCCCTTCACGGCGAACACGAAGTTCGGCGGCGTTTCGTCACGCCACTGCGCGTAGTACTCGGGCCGCTGCAGCGAATAGAACGAGCCGTTGATCTCGATCGTCGAGAGGCGCCGCGACGCATAGGCGAGCTCGTGCCGCTGGGCGAGCGTCGGCGGATAGAACACGCCGCGCCACGGCTCGTAGCGCCAGCCCGAGATGCCGATGCGGATCGTTCCGGCGCCGTGCGACACCGCTAGACCGCGTGCGCGGCGAGGAAGTCGCGCACCGCGCGAAGGAACTCGGGCCGCTTCGCCGCATCGTCGTGGCGCGCACCGTCGATGACGACCAGCGACATGGCGCGCATCCGCGGCTGCAGGTCGCGGAACCTGCCGACATACGGATCCTCGCTTCCGACGATGCCGAGCGTTGGCACATGCAGTGCCGCGAGCGCCTCGTCCCGAACGACTTGCGCGCGATTGGACCGGCGGATGGCCGCGAGCGCGAGCAGATCGTTGCCCGCCAAATATTTCTCCGACAGTGCGCGGAGCTGCGCGTCGTCCGGGGACGGGCGATCGTGCGGCCACAAGCGCAGGAGCTGCGTGTTCAGCAGTCCGTGCTCCAGCTCGTCCGCTTCGACCGCCACGCGGGCCTCGTCCGCCGCCGTCCAGCGGCGGCGTCCGCACGCGCCGCCCAGAACGGCCGTCAGCAGGCGTTCGGGATGCAGCGTCAGGAGCTGCGCGACGATGTGCGCGCCGAGCGAATAGCCGACCACGTGCGCGCGATCGAGGGCGAAATGGTCGAGCAGGCGCACGACGTCGAGCGCCATCTCGACGCCGTACTGCGCGGGATCGTGCGGCTTGCCGCTCGCACCATGGCCGCGAAGGTCGAAGCCGACCACGCGATAGCGCCGGGCGAGCGCATCGGCAAGACCGGTGTCGACGAACTGGCTTTGGAACGTACCGGTGAACGAGTGCACGAGCACGACCGGCTCGCCGGCGCCGCGCTCGACGTAGTGGATCGGGACGCCGGCAGAATCCAGGAAATCGCTTGTCATCCCGAGCCGGAGGCGAGTGACCTGCCGTGCATCGTAGCAAAAGCAGGTGCCTCGCTTCGCTCAGGACGACATGGCTCGATCTACGGACAAATGTTTCCGTCGCAGACGTTCGGGCCGATCGGCGTGCGGCCGGTGAACTGCGGGTTGGCGAAACTGCCGTTGTTCGACGAGAAGGCGTTGGACGCGAACCCGGTGTTGGACGCCGCGAGGCCCACGGATCCGTTCACGACCAGCGTATTGTTGGTCACGATGCTGTCGTTGACCGATATGCCCGCGAAGCGGTTGCCCGTCACGAAGTTGTACGAGATCACCGCGTTGCCGCCGTTGATCCCGTTGAGGCCGTTCCTCGAGACCTTGTTGCGCAGCACCGTGCCGAGCTGCACGATCATGCCGTCGCCGCCGTTGGTGAGGATGTTCATGTCCTCGACCGTTGCCGCGGCGCCCGTGACGAAGATGCCGCTCGAGCCCATTCCGGCGATGGTTCCGCCGCGCACCGTCGTCCCGGGAGTTTGCGAGTGCACGCCGATTCCGACGCCCAGGGGCGTGCACGTCAGCGGAAAACCGACGCAGTTGGTCGGGCCGAGGATGGAGAACCCGTTCAAGTCGATGGTAACGCCGGGTGCGTTGGCCGCGACGACGATCGCCGACGTGTTCGCGTCGGGCACCACGAGATTCGAGGCGAGCCGGTAGCTGCCCGCGCGCGTGATGGTGACGGGAAACCCCGGCGTGTCGCCGGGCGTGACATTCCCCGCCATTGCCTTGTTCTGGTCGATCAGGACGATTCCGTCGACGGCCCAGGCAGGCGCGGCGATTTCGCACAGCATTCCGACGGCGGCAAGGAGCATGCGGCGCATGGGGACCTCCTCCACGAGAAGAATGCCAACGACTCGAGCCCGACACCTGCGGCTCGGGCGAGTCGACCCGAAACCGGTCGTTCAAATGCAAAGACGTAAACGCAGCCGCAAGCCGGACACGGCGCATGGCGGAGCGCGGCGTCCAGCGACGAGTCGATGCGGCGTCAGCGAAGCGTCCCGCGCCGCCGCCCGAGCGCGAGGCCCATCATTGCCGCTGCGCAGAGCAGCAACGATCCGGGTTCGGGCACCGCGGCGCAACCGACGGCGCAGACGAGGCTCTCCGGCTGGCCTTCGGCCTCGATCGGGACGTCGAGCGTGCCGGCGAACAGGGCAAAGCGAATCGACGTGAATCCGGCGAGGCCGGGCGGCGCGACCGGCAGCGCCGTGTCGTTGAAGGCCGTGCCGGTGAAATCGTCGAAGGTCAGCTCGATGGCCAGCATGCCGTCGCTGCTCGACGTGCCGGTGACGAGGTACTCGTCGAGGAAGCCGTTCACGACCGTGATATTGAGCGTGTCGGCGACGTAGGGTCCGGCGACCGACGGGTCGAGCGTGCCCGAGAACGACACCCTCATGTCGAAGACGCCGCCGCTGCCGGCGTAGCCCCCGCTCTCCGGGGTGTCGAGCACGCGCGTCATGCCGGTGTCGAAGGTATAGCTGCCGCTGAAAGCGGCGTCGCCGAAGACCCCGAACGGATCGTTGTCGATCACGCCGGAAAAGGCGAAGGTCAGGACATCCGCGCGCGCGGCGCAGACCTGCAACAGGAGCAGCAGGGCGACGAGCAATCCTCGCTTCATGATTCCCCCGAATCCAAAGCGTTGGCCAGTGCCATGAGGCTGCGACGACGAATTGCGCCGCAGGCATGAAGCAGGCCAGGATCGAAAACGCCTGCAATATCAACTTCGCCGGGCGGCGGAGGGTCTGCGCCAAGCCGCTCGACTGTAAGGTTGCCCGACGCCCTGCGCGGCGCGGATCACGCCTTGCTGTAGACCTCGCTGCCCTTCTTCACGAATTCCACGGCCTTCTGCTGCATGCCGTGCGCAAGTGCGTCGCGCTCGGTGACGCCTTCGCGCGCCGCATAGTCGCGCACGTCCTGCGTGATCTTCATCGAGCAGAAATGCGGCCCGCACATCGAGCAGAAATGCGCGAGCTTGGCGCCGTGCTGCGGCAGCGTCTCGTCGTGGAACTCGCGCGCCTTCTCGGGATCCAGCCCGAGGTTGAACTGGTCCTCCCAGCGGAACTCGAAGCGCGCCTTGGACAGCGCGTTGTCGCGCATCTGGGCGCCCGGATGGCCCTTCGCGAGATCGGCGGCATGCGCGGCGATCTTGTACGCCATGATGCCGTCCTTGACGTCGGTCTTGTTCGGCAGGCCGAGGTGCTCCTTGGGCGTGACATAGCACAGCATCGCGGTGCCGTACCAGCCGATCATCGCCGCGCCGATCGCGCTGGTGATGTGGTCGTACCCGGGCGCGATGTCGGTCGCGAGCGGCCCGAGCGTATAGAACGGCGCCTCGTCGCACAAACGGAGCTGCTCGGTCATGTTGTGCTGGATCAGGTGCATCGGCACGTGACCGGGGCCCTCGATCATCACTTGCACGTCGTGCTGCCACGCGATCTTCGTGAGCTCGCCCAGCGTCGCGAGCTCGGCCATCTGCGCCTCGTCGTTCGCGTCGTAGATCGAGCCCGGGCGCAGGCCGTCGCCGAGCGAGAACGCGACGTCGTACGCCTTCATGATCTCGCAGATCTCCGCGAAGCGGGTGTAGAGGAAGCTCTCCTCGTGATGCGCGAGGCACCATTTCGCCATGATCGAGCCGCCCCGGGACACGATGCCCGTCATGCGTCTCGCCGTCATCGGGATGTAGCGCAGCAGCACGCCCGCGTGGATGGTGAAATAGTCGACGCCTTGCTCGGCCTGCTCGATCAGCGTGTCGCGATACATCTCCCACGTGAGCGCCTCCGCCTTGCCGTCGACCTTCTCGAGCGCCTGGTAGATCGGAACGGTGCCGATCGGAACCGGCGAGTTGCGGATGATCCACTCGCGCGTCTCGTGGATGTTCCTGCCGGTGGACAGGTCCATCACCGTGTCGGCGCCCCAGCGGATCGCCCACGTCATCTTCTCGACTTCCTCGCCGATCGACGACGACACCGCCGAGTTGCCGATGTTGGCGTTGATCTTCACCAGAAAGTTGCGGCCGATGATCATCGGCTCGCTTTCCGGGTGGTTGACGTTGCTCGGGATGATGGCGCGCCCGCGGGCGACTTCGTCACGCACGAACTCGGGCGTGATCTTCGCGGGAATCGCCGCCCCGAACGATTGGCCGGGATGCTGCCGGCGCACGATCTCGGGCATGCGGGCGAGCATTTCCTCGCGCTCGACGTTCTCGCGGATGGCGATGAATTCCATCTCGGGCGTGACGATGCCGCGGCGCGCGTAGTGCATCTGCGTGACGTTCGCACCCGGCCTTGCGCGCCGCGGCTTGCGTCTCAGGTCGAAGCGCAAGCCGGCGAGCTTCGCGTCCGCGAGGCGCTCGCGTCCGAACGACGACGTCGGGCCGTCGAGGTCGGCGGTGTCGTTGCGCTCGGCGATCCACGGCGCCCGCAGCGCAGGCAGGCCCTTGCGGACGTCGATCCGCGCGGCCGGGTCGGTGTAGGGGCCCGACGTGTCGTACACGACCAGCGGAGGGTTCTTCTCCGCGCCGAACGAGGCGGGCGTGTCCGTTTGCGCGATCTCGCGCATCGGCACACGGACGTCCGGGCGCGAGCCCTCGACGTAGACCTTGCGTGAAGCGGGCAGCGGCTCGACCGCGGCCGCGTCGACCTTCGCGTCGCGCGCGAAGAACTGGTCGTTGGCGTTCATGGAGCTCCTCGATGTGCGGCCCAAGGAGCGGAAGGCAGGCCTTCACGCTTCCCTGCACCGGCATTATCCGTACAGGTTCGAAGGGTTTGATCTCACCATCCCGCACCGGTGCGGTGCGCGGAAGGACCCCTAGCGTCAGCTGCAACGGTACGCCAATCGCCGCCGCGCGGCAACCGCGTCGTCTGCCCGCCGCGGCCTGCAGGGCTTCCGCCCCGCGAAATATGCTGCAGGCGGGCTCCGCGGGCGCCGGCGCGGTGCTGCGCCGTAGTCGCCGAAGCGTCAGCGCGCGGCCTTGCGGCGCAGGCCGTCGAGGCCGATGGAAAGCGCGCGTGCCGTGGGCAACTCGCCGCGCGGCGTGAGCGCTTTGACGAGCTTCGGTACGAGCGCGCCCAACCGGCGTGCGGCCGTGTCCTTGTCGAGCCCGTTGCGCACGGCGGTTTGCGCGAGCCAGTCGTGATCGAGCACGTGACCGATCGTGGCGACGCGCTCGATCGCCTCGAGCGGCAACGGCGGCGGCGCCGAGGATTGCCCCGGCGCGAGCCAGGCGCGAACGTCGGCCTCGTACCCGGCGACGCGAAAATCGCCGAGCAGCGTTGCGAGTGCGTTCGGTTGTGCAGCCAGGCGCTCGGCGAGATCCCCGATCAGGCGCTGGTCCAGCGGATCGTCGATCCTGCTGTCGCTGGCCAGCGCGTCGAAGACGCTGGGTCGGGAATTGGCCATGGGGCGAGCGGGTCGGGCGATGTTACTCCGTCATGCGGATCGCGGCGATCTCGATGAACTCGGCGATCGACACCGGATGCGTCGGGTCCGGCCGATTCGCCATCTCCACGCCTTCGACGATGGCGTCCAGCTCGAACTCGCCGAGCGCGCGGTAGCTCTCGAACTGCGATTCGGTGAAGAACTGGCGCGCGGTCGATTCGTGAGGGAAGGTTTCGGAGCGCCCCGCGTATTGCAGCACGTCGATCGGCAGGTTCGCGGACTTCGGATACACCGCCGACTTTATGTACAGGAGGCTGCCGCTGTGCTGCTCGTCGTAGGTCACGTCGAACAGCGCGCAGTAGCGGCCTTCGGCCTGCAGGTCGCGCGGCCCGATGCGCAGTGGCCCGGCGCGCTCGATGCGAACGCCGAGGTCGATCCGGATCTTGCGGATTGCGTTGCCGAGGTCGTCGTAGTTGCGATCGGGATCGCTCGAGGCGTCGACGACCACGATGTCGCGGCACCCCCGGCGCACCGCTTCGTACAGTCCGAGGTTCTCGAAATGCCCGCCGTCGGAGACGAAGAGCCACGGATGGCGCTCGTCCGTGCGTCCCAGGAGCTCGCTCACCAGCGGATACACGGCGAATTGCGGGCTGCTGCGGCGCACGCGCGAAAGGTCGCCGGGATGACCGAGCCACCAGCCGAGCCGCGCGTTGCACAGCGTGAGAAGGAACGTGCGTACCGGCGAGGAGAACGCACCCGCGTTGGGCGAGACCGACGCCCCCGACACCGCCATCGCGGTGCCGAGCGTGATGCCGCCCGCGTCACCCGCGTAGTCGACGCTGCGGCGGTACCCGAGCAGCGGGCTGCCGACCGCGAGCGACGTGAACGTGAACGACGCGGCCTTGCGCTCCTGCCAGGCGAGGTTGCGACCCGCGACGAGGTTGAGCGCCGCATTGACGATCAGGAACGGCCCCTTCAGCGGCGCCGGCGCGGCCGGCGCGCGATCGGGCGCGAGCCAGCGCAGGATCGGATTGTCGTCGCGATCGAACTGGATGAACGCCTCGGGATTGCGCGGCGCGAACTGGCTCGACTCGCGGTAGCGCTCCGTGTCGTCGGGCGGGTAAGGCGGCGGCGGATAGCGCCGGCGCGTCGCGCCGAGGAACGTGCGGATCAGCCGGTCGCGATACATGCCGTGGAGCGAAAAACGGTTCACGTCCACGCACAATCCCGCGATGACCAGCACGATGGCGAGAACCGCGGCGAGCGCGAGCACGTCGCTCGATGCGAACGGCAGCTCGTCCGCGGCGACGCTCCAGCCGATGCGCGCGGAGACCGTCGAGAGATCGACGAGCGCGAGCCACACGAGCCACGCGATGCCGGCGAGAATGGCGGCGAGCGCGATGGCGGCCGCGATGTCGATCGCGCGGTCGGCCATGCGAAGGCGCGGCCGCGGCTCGCCGTCGCGCGCGGAAGGGCGTTCCTGCTGCAGCAGGACCCGCGTCACCACGCCGCCCAAAGCCACCAGCAGCCAGTACAGCGGCACGCCGAGCGTGACATCGCGCACGCGATCGAGCGCGCGCGGGCCGAAGAACGCGAGGCCGCAGAGCGCGGCCCAGGCGATGCACAGCACCGTGCTCGACGCGCCCGCACGTGCCCACCACTCGCGGTCGAAGTCGGTCGAGAAGCGGCTGATCGCGCCGGCGAAGAGGATCTCCCCCAGCGCCACCGCGGCGAGGAATGCCGGCGGCGTCAGGGTCAGATAGCCCGCGATGCTCAGCTGGAATACGCCGTGATGCGCAAGCGCGGTCATGATCCAGCCGATGAGGAAGCCGGTGATGAACCCGATCACCGCGCCGGCGAGCGCGACGGCGACGCGATGCTCGATGCGCACCAGCAGCGGGCTGCGATAGAGAAAGCCGAGGTATGCATACGGGATCACGAACAGCAGGCCCGACACCACCGGCGGCGGCGTCGCATCCGAGATCGGCAGGAGCGGAACGTGCGTCGAGACGGCATCGGTCAGCAGCGTCCAGAACGCATCCGGCTCGGCGAACGCGAGCCAGTACGTCGACGCGCTGAGCAGCGCCGCGCCGCCGCAGAGGAACTGCTGGATGCGGCGGTTGGTGGTCGGCGCTTCGCGGAGCACGCGCGCGACCTGGGGATCGTCGGACGGCGCAAGCGCAGGCTTGCCGCTGATCGCGTTGCGCAGGGCATAGATGCCGTAGAGGATGGCGAGCAGGCTCGCGCCGCTGCCGGCGATCGACGCGGCACGCAGCGCGTCCTTGTTGCCGACCGCGGCGTTGATCCAGTCCACGAACGTGCCGGCGAGCAGCGGCAGCATCAGCACGAGCGCCAGGGCGGGCAGCCAGATGAGCGCGTTCAGCGTGAAGTTGCGCACGTAGGTCGACACGAGCGTCCACGTGTCGATCGACGAGAAGCCCTTGCGCGGCGCGAGGTAGCGGACGTAGCGACGCAGCGTGTCGAGCGCATCGCCTTCCACGCGCTCGCCCGTCGTGAGCGCCGCTTCGACGTCGGACGCACCGTTCGGCGTGCGATACGTCCATGCGGCGAGCATGCAGCCCAGATAACCGCCGCCGGATACCGTGGACAGGTAATCGAACTTCGACAGGAGGTTGCGCTTCGCGAGGCCCTGCACCACACCCAGGCAGAAGCTCGCGCTGCGAATGCCGCCGCCGGAGAGACACAGCGCCGTCGTGCCGGCCTCGAAGTGCGCCACCCTGATGTCGGATTCGCTGCGCGCCGGCTCGAGGCGCGCGTCGAGCGGCTCGGCGTCGTGAACGACGCGGAACTCCTCGACCAGGTTGTCGGCGGGGGTTTGTGCAATTTCGCCGGCGGAACAGATCGACGTTGGGACGTTCCGCGGCGCCAAGGGCCTGCGCTCCTAGATCGGCAGGAACGCCGCGGTGGCGAGCGTCTGCACGACACGGCGGATCGTCCTGTTCGTGCGTTGCGCCGCCGTACGGGCCATCACGTCCTGATACGCGATCATCTTGCCGAACTCGCGCTCGAACGACAGATTGCGCGCGTCGCCCGCGATCTCGTTCGACAGCAGAAGCGGCTCGCCGTGCGCGTCGCGGCCGTTGGCGAGCTTCCACGCCGCGATCTCGATGTTGCGCGCCGAGTTGTACAACTTCTGCGGGTCGAGGCTGTCGGTGAGGTAGAACTCGGTCTTGCCGTTGTACGACAGGAACACCATGCTGGCGAGGCCAACGCCGAACGCGAACACGCGATCGCCGGAATACTCGGGATTGAGCGCCAGCACGATCGCGTCGGTGCCGCGCGCGTTGCCGAGGTCCGCGAAGCGGAATTCGTAGCGCGGGTCGAATGCGCGGGACACCGCCGCGTCGAGGCTCGTGTAGTGACCCTTGTGCCATTCGCGCGGATTGCGCCGATACAGCTTTTCCATCAGCAGCCGCGCCGAGGCCAGGCACTCCTGGACGTGAAGCTCGGCGATCGCGTCCACGTCGGACTTCGCGATGTCCGCGGCGCCGAAACCGCGCTCGGCCGGGGCCGCCCGCTTGCCGGTATTGGGCGCCGCCGGCGGAAAGGCAGGAGTGCTCGTGCACGCGGTCAGGACGCCGCAGACGACGAGCAGCCACGCCGCCATGGCTGCCGCCCTTGCCTGCGTCGAACGCGTCATCGCGGGATCGTCCTCGGGAACAATGTACGCCGCGATGCGCGTGGCGCACAATCGTCGCTGGCGCACAGCAGCCGGGGGAGGCCGTCATGTCGGGTCGTTTGCTCATTGCGGCCTTTGCCGTGCTGGCCTTTGCAACGCCTGCGCTCGGCGCGTACCGGTTCACCACGCTCGACGATCCCGGCGCGCTTCCCGGTCACACGTTCGCGTACGGCATCAACGATGCCGGGCAGGTCGCGGGCTGGTTCGACGACGCGTCGGGCTCGCACGGCTTCCTTTACGACCACGGCAGCTGGACGACGCTCGACAATCCGCTCGCCAACACGGGCTCGACTCTCGCGTACGTGCCGAACGACGCGGGTCGGATACTCGGCAACTACTTCGACGCCACCGGCGGGCACTACGCGGTGTTCGACGGCACGACATGGACGCCGCTCGGCGAGGACCCCGACGCCGCGTCGAATTCCACGAACTACACGGGGATCAACGATGCCGGCGTGCTGTCCGGTTTCTTCCACGATGCGGCCTTCGTCTATCACGCGTTCCTGTTCGACGGCACGACGTTCATGCCGCTGGACGATCCGGACGCGTCGGACGGGCAGACGATCGCGTGGGGACTGAACGACGCCGGCCATCTCGCGGGCTACTACAACGGTGGATTGACCACGCCCTTTGGCAACCATCTCGGAAGACATGGCTTCGTCTTCGACGGCGCCACGTGGGCCGGATTCGATGCAACCGATTCGACGGACTTCACCACCGCACAAGCCATCAACGATACGGGCCTCGTTGCCGGATACTATTCGGACGCCTCGGGCGACCACGGCTTCGTGTACGACGGCGTGCGCGTCACCCCGTTCGACGAGCCGGATGGCACGATCGGGTCGACGACCGTCTTCGGCCTCAACGACAGCGGCACGATCGTCGGCCGATTCGCCGATGCCACGGGCACGCACGGGTTCATCGCGACTCCCGTCGCGAGCGTGCCGGAGCCGCCCACGCCGACCATGACGATCGCCGCGTTCCTGGCGCTCATCGTGGCGGGACGCCTGCGTCGGCCGGTTCCGTAATCGCGCTCGACGCGCGAGCTCGGGATTCGCTATGCTTCCAGGGAACGGACATGGACGCACGCTACCGGAGCGCATTGATCGTCGGCGCCGGCGAGGGGCTGAGCGCCTCGCTCGCTCGATTGCTGCGCGAGCGCGGCCTCGACGTCAGGCTCGCGTCGCGCCATCCGGAGAAGCTCGCGCCGCTATGCAAGGAGACCGGCGCCGAGGCGCATGCGTGCGACGCGCAGGACCCGTCGCAAGTCGCTGCGCTGTTCGACTCGCTGAAGGCGAGCGTGGGTTCACCGGACGCGGTCATCTACAACGCGAGCGCGCGCGCTCGCGGCGCGCTCGTCACGCTCGATCCCGAGGCAGTGCGGCGCACGCTCATGATCAGCGCGTTCGGCGGCTTTCTGGTCGCGCAGCGCGCGGCCGCCGCCATGCTCGACAAAGGATTCGGCACGATCCTGCTCACCGGCGCGTCGGCGAGCGTCAAGGGATACCCGGAGTCGGCCGCGTTCGCCATGGGCAAGTTCGCATTGCGCGGCCTCGCGCAGAGCATGGCGCGCGAGCTGGCGCCGAAGGGCATCCACGTCGCGCACTTCGTGATCGACGGCGCGATCCGGCCGCGAGGCCGCAGCGATCCGGACGATTCGATGCTCGATCCGGACGCGATCGCGAGCACTTATGTCGACGTGCTCGCGCAGCCGCGCAGCGCCTGGACCTGGGAGGTCGAACTGCGGCCGTGGGTCGAGCGCTTCTGAGACGACGACCGGGCAACCTTCCCGGCGGCCGGCCGCTCGCGCGGGCGCTCAGACCCGCACGAACTCCTTGCCCTTGTTGGGATCGACCAGGTACTTGTAGAACGCCTCGTTCACCTTGGGCCAGCTCGCGAGCTTCTTCATGTTGCCGAGCCAGCGGCAGATGTTGGGATACGCCTCGAACCGGCACTCGATCGCCTCGCCGCCGGAGACCAGCGCCGAGCCGAAATAGTCGGCCAGCGTGATGTCGTTGCCACACAGGAACGCGTTGCGCGGCCCGATCAGGTTTTCGTCCAGCACCTTGAGCCACGCGAGCGCCTTGTCCTTCCCCCAGGCGAGCGTTCCCGCCTGCACGCTGTCGTCGGCTCGGCGCATGGTCGGAAAGATCTGCGGGTACACCATCCCGTACGCGAAGTCGCGGTAGAAACCCGTGTTGAGCCAGTCCATGCGCTCGTTGACGCGCGCGCGCTTCTGCAGGTCCCTGGGATAAGCCGGCGAGCCGATCCTGTCCGCGAGATACTTGAGGATCGCGGAGCTTTCGGTAAGGCGAAAGTCGCCGTCCTCGAGCACGGGAACCTGGCGGCTCGGATTGATCGCGACGTACTCCGGCTGATAGTGCGCGCCGGTCATCAGGTCGACGATCTGGTAGTCGAGATCGATGCCGGACTCGTGCGCGAACAGCACGACGGGACGGCTCGTGGTCGAGACCGGATGATAGTAGAGCTTCATGGTGATCGTCCTCCCTGAAGATGACGCCTTGTCGTGCCCGCCGGCGCGCGGGTCTCGCTCAATGGTAGAGCAGAATCTCGCCAAGCTGCGATAACGGTTCGATTGCCTTCACCCGCATCGGGCGGCATCACACCTGCCCCATCGGTTGCCGCACGTCGTGGCGGCCAAGGCGGCGCTCGAAGCGGTCGGCCAGCCGCGACATCGGCCAGCACAGCGCGAAATAGATGAGGGCAACCAGCGCGTACACCGTGAAGGGGCGGAAGGTCGAGTTGTTGACGACCTGCGCCGCGCGCGTCAGCTCGACGAAGCCGATGATCGACGCGAGCGACGTGCCCTTCAGCAACTGCACCATGAACCCCACGGTCGGCGGCACGGCGATCTTCGCCGCCTGGGGCAGCACGACGAAGCGAAGCTGCTGGAAGTAGCCGAGCCCCATCGAGCGCGCGGCTTCCCACTGCCCGCGCGGGATCGCCTGGATGCAGCCGCGCCAGATCTCGCCGAGGAACGCGCCCGCGTAGAGCGTGTACGCGAGCGCGGCCGCCGTCCAGGCCTCGACCTGCGTGCCGAGCATGGTCGAGCCGAAGTAGATGAGATAGAGCTGCATGAGGAGCGGTGTGCCCTGGAACACCTTGATGTAGCTCGTCGCGAGGAGCCGCGGCGCGCCGGCGTGCGCGATGCGCATCAGCGCCGTGACCCCGCCCGCGAGGGCCCCGCCGGCGAACGCGACGGCGGCGAGCGCGATCGTCCAGCGCGTGGCGAGCAGCAGGTACCAGAGCTCGTTCAGGCTGAACTCGCGGATCATGCGTGACGGCTCCATGGCGCGAACAGCCAGCGGTCGATCATGGCGAAGATCGCCTGGAACCCGAATGCCATCGCGAGGTACATCGCGGTCGCCGTGAGGTAGAACTCGAACGACCGGAAGTTGCGCGCGACGATCATGTCGGTGACCGCGGTCAGCTCCTCGGCGGAGATCACCGATACCACGCTCGATGCGAGCATGATGAGGATGAACTGGCTGCCGAGCGCCGGGAATACGGCGCGCAACGCGGGAACGAGCACCACGAAGCGCAGCACCTGCCACGGCTCGAGCCCGAGCGCGCGGGCGGCCTCGACCTGGTGACGCGGCACCGATTCGATCCCGGCGCGCACGATCTCCGTCGCGTAGGCGCCGACGTTGACGACCATCGCGAGCAGCGCTGCCTCGCCGGGCAAGAGCCGGATGCCGATCGAAGGCAATCCGAGATAGACGAGGAGCAATTGCACCAGGAACGGCGTGTTGCGCACGGCTTCGACGTACGCCTGCACCGTGGCGCGGAGCGGCGCGAAGCGCGATTGCCGCGCCACCGCGCACGCGATTCCGACGATCAGCCCGAGCAGCATCGCGCCGGCCGAAAGCTTGATGGTCAGCCACGCGCCGAGCAGCAGGTGGTCGAATTCGCGCTCGACCACCGAGAACTGGAAGACGTAGTCCACGCTATCCAGTCGGCGGTGCCGGTGCGAGCGCGACGCGCCGTCCCCTCACCGGGAACAGCGGATCCGTGTATCCCGGCGTGGACGGATGCCCGGCGGCGACCAGGCGGTCGAGCAGCGCCTCGTCCTCGGCGTCGTATGGCTCTTCGACGGCGTCGAGGTACGTCGCGAGCTGCGCCTCCGAGTTGGGCCCGATGATCACCGAGCTCACGATCGTGTTCGCGAGGACCCAGTTCAGCGCGAAGCCGATCGCGCTGCGCCCGCGCGACTCCGCGTGGTCCTTGATCACGCGCGCGATGACGAGCGACTCCCTGCGGAACTCGGTCATCATCATGCGCCTATCCTTGCGTCCGGCGCGCGTCGACGGGTCGGGCTCCGCGTCCGGCGCGTACTTGCCCGTGAGCACGCCTCGCGCGAGCGGACTGTAGGGAACCACGCCGATGCCGTGATGCGCGCACAGCGGGAGGTACTCGACCTCCGGCATGCGGTTCATCGCGTTGTAATACGGCTGGGCGGCGATCGGCCGCGGAACGCCTCCGATGTCGCAAAGCCGCAGGATCTCGGCGATGCGCCACGCGCGGAAGTTGCTGACGCCCCAGTAGCGGATCCTGCCGCTGCGCACGAGCGTGCCCATCGCGTCGACGGTCTCCTCGAGCGGCGCGTCCGGATCGTCGAGATGCAGGTAATACAGGTCGATGTGACCGGTGCGCAGCCGCGCGAGGCTTTCGTCGGCGCCGCGCAGCAGCCAGCGGCGACCGATCCCGCCGCGGTTCGCTTCCGGCGGCGGCAAACGCGTGCCGACCTTGGTGGCGACGATCCAGCCGTCGCGATCAGGCGCGACCGCTTTGCCGACCATCTGCTCCGAGCGGCCGCCGTTGTAGGCATCGGCCGTGTCGATGAAGTTGATGCCCGCGTCGCGTGCCCGGCCCGCGATGCGCAGGGCCTCCGCCTCGTCGGAGCGGTCGCCGAACATCATGGCGCCGAGGCACAGCGAGGACACGACGAGGCCGCTGCGACCTAGCGTGCGACGCGCGATGGGCATGTCTGCGTGCAGGGCCGTTCCGAGGCCGCGAGCGACCCTTCAGAAGACCGGCAGATCCTCGAGCGGCCGCTGCCGCCACTTGAGGCTGATCGCGTTGAGCTCGCCGTTGTTCTTGATGGTGTAGACGAACGTGTTGAGCCACTGCAGCTTGTCGATCTCGCCGCGGCGCATGCCGATGCCGAAATGCAGCGGCCGCAGCACGATCTTCACCTGGTAGTCCTTGCCCGGGTTGTTGCGGTTCAGGCGATCGTTGACCAGCAGGCCGGTGCCGCCGATGTCGATCTGGCCCGCGATCAGCGCCTGCAGCTCGGTGGCCTCGTCGTCGAAGCGCTGGAGCGTGAAGCCCTTTTCCTGCGCGAGCGGCGTGAGCATGAGGTCCTGCATCGCCCCGCGCGGCACGCCGACGCGCTTGCCCTTGAGGTCGTCCACGGTCTTGAC